>NZ_JAJTTE010000100.1 GCF_021343995.1 Pseudonocardia terrae
GCTCGCCGTCGCGTTCGCCGTGGGCGAGGCCCGCGCGCTCGGTGTCCCCCTCGTGCTCGTCCACGCCGTGCGGCCGGACGAGTCGGCGCACCGGGCCGAGGCGCTGCTGGAGCGGGCCACGGCCCGCGCCCTGGCCGTCGCACCCGAGGTCGAGGTGTTGCGCCGGGTCTCGCACTGGGCGCCGGGGCCCGCGCTGCTCGAGGCGGCCCGCACAGCGTCGTTGCTGGTCGTGGGCATGAGCGGGCGCGACGACCCGCCGGAGGCCGCCGACGACTCCGTCGCCCTCGACCTGGTCGGCCGGGCCCGCTGCCCCGTCGCGGTCGTCCGCGCACCGCACCGCCGGCACCGCTCGGTGGTCGTCGCCGCCGTCACCGACCCCGCGCGGGACGCGCCCCTGCTGGCCGCCGCCTTCCCGCTCGCGGCGGGTCGCGGCGTCCCGCTCGTCGTCGAGGTCCCCGAGACCGGCGACCCGGACGCCGACCTCCTCGCCGCGGCCGCGCTGGACACCGCGCTGGCCCCGTGGACCACCCGGTTCCCCGAGGTCCGGGTGGAGACGGTCGGGGTGCGGAGCCCGTTCGTGGAGCACGTGCTGGAGCGGGCGGCGGGCGCCGCGGCCCTGGTCCTGGGCAGGCCCGAGGGGACCGGGCGCTGGGACGAGCCGGCCCGGCTCGCCGTGCACCGCGGGCCGTGCCCGGTGGTCGTGGTGCGGACCACGGCGGCGGCCGAGCCCGCAGGCGCCTGACGACGGGGGATCCACGAGCAGGAAGGCAGGAGAGGCGAGCAGGACTACCGTCCTTCGGCCCTGCCGGGGGCGGCCGCGAAAGGCCAGGGTGGTAAGGGGCGGCACGGGGGGCACCGTGCCGGGGATCCGGGGGTGGAGCATGGCGCGTTTCGGCATGGACGTCGGCACCGGCACCACGGTGCTCTACGACGCCGAAGGCGGGTTCCAGTACGACGAGCCGTCCGTCCTGCTCGCCAGGTCCGGCGGCCGCGGCGTGAGCGTGGGCCGCGAGGCCGCGGACCTGATCGACCGGATCCCGTCCGGGACGCACGCCGTCCGGCCGATACGCGACGGCGTGATCACCGATCTCGACACGGCCCGCCGCTACCTGCGCGCCGTCGTCCGCCGGGTGCTCCCCCGGCCCTGGCAGCGGACCCGACTCGCCGCGGCCCTCACCGTGCCCGCCGGCGCCAGCCCGCTGGAACGCCGCGCCCTGGTGGAGGCGGCGGAGGAGGCCGGCATCGTCCGCGTGCTCGCCCTCGCCGGTCCCGTCGCGGGCGCGATCGGCTGCGGCGTCGACCCGCTCGACCGCCGGGTGCACATGGTCGCCGACGTCGGCGCCGGGACCGCGGAGATCGTCGCCATGTGCTTCGGCGAGGTGCTGGCCGTGCGCTCGCGGCGCATCGCCGGGGACGCGATCGCGACCGCGGTGCAGCGGCACCTGCGCGAGCAGCACCACCTCTCGCTGAGCCGGGACTCGGCCGAGGAGCTGACGATCCGGGTCGGGGCCGTCCCCGACGGCGCCGAGGTCATGGTCGCCGGGCGCGAGGGCGACAACGGCCGGCCCCGCTCGCTGAAGGTGCCCGCGGCCGAGCTGCACGGCGTCGTCGCCCCGCGCGTGGCCGAGCTCGCGACCTCCCTCATCGGATGCCTCGACGACCTGCCCGCCCGCGCGCTCGACGACCTCGCCGCCGACGGCGTCCTGCTCGTCGGGGGCGCCTCCCCCACCCGCGGGCTGCGCGCGGCCCTCGAGGCCGGGCTGGGCCTGCCGGTCAAGCAGGCCGAGAACCCGTCGACGTGCGTGGCCGAGGGGGCCGCCCGGGCCTTCACCCTGCCCGGCGTGCTCGAGACCTACGCCCGGGGCTGAGCCGCTTCGGAGCGGATTCCGAGCCCGAGTGCCGCCGGCGCCCTGACGGGGCGCCGGCGGCACTTCGTCAGGGCGCGGGCGGCGCGGCCTGATACTGCTGCAACCCGTCGATCACGATCCGGCTCGCGCTGTTCCCGCCCTTGCCGGGCCCCTGGACCAGGCCGGTCATCACCACGGTCGGCGCACCGAGCGGCGCGGCCGCGGAGGTCCAGTTGTCGTACTCGTCGCCCGACAGGCTGCCGTCCTGCGCCGTGCCGGTCTTCGCGCCCGGGTCCAGCGGCACCGTGGACAAGGAGGCGGCGGTGCCCCCGTGCACCGCGGCACGCATCCCGTCCCGGATCGGCCCGAGCTTGTCGGCGAAGGGGACCGGGACGGGCGGCGGCACGGGCAGCGCGGTGAACCCGCCCTCGGGGGTGCCGACCGCGAGCCCCAGCCGGGGCGTGACGAGCTGCCCGGTCGCGACCGCGGCCGTCCACCGGGCGTTCTGCAGCGGCGTGACCTGCAGCGGGCCCTGCCCGATGCCGAGGATCACCGTGGTGCCGCCGTACCAGTGCCCGCCGTCGCCGGCGATCGTGTCCGGGGTGCCGAGGTAGCCCGCGGACTCGCCCGGCAGGTCGATGCCCGTCGCGGACCCGACGCCGAGCGCGTGTGCGGCCTCGATGATCGGGTCGGGGCCCAGCAGGGCGGCGAGCCGGTAGAAGTACACGTCGTTCGACCAGGCGATGGCCTGTGGCATGTCCATGGGCCCCATGGGCTTCCAGTTGTCGAACGTGTGCCCGGCGAGGGTGAAGCTCGCGCCGGTCGGGACCACCTGGTTCGGCGGGATCGCGCCGTGCACGACGTTCGCGGACGCCACGACCAGCTTGAACGTCGAGCCGGGCGGCACCGCGACCTGGCTGGCGTGCTCCAGCGTCGGGTGACCCGGCTGCGCCTCCGCGGCCTGCAGCGCCGCGCCGTCGACCGGTGGGCCGTACAGGTTGTTGTCGTAGGAGGGCAGGCTCGCCATCGCCAGGACCTGGCCGTCGCGCGGGTCCATGGCGACCGCGGCGCCGACCGCGTTCGGGTTGTGCTGCGCCGAGAGCGAGGCGCGGACCGAGTCGGTGAGCTTGCGCTGCAACGGGAGGTCGAGCGCGGTGCGCAGGTTCGCGCCCGGCACCGGGTCGCGGTGGGTCCCGACGGCGATCGGGACACCGGCGGGGCTCACCCAGTAGCACTGCTCGCCGTCGATGCCGCGGAGCACGGCGTCGTAGCTCGCCTCCAGCCCCGCCCGTCCGACGACCGCGCCCGGCGCGAGCGTCGGGTTCTGCTGGGTCTGCGCCTCGGTCGCGATCCCGGTGTAGCCCAGCAGCGGGCCGAGCAGGTCGCCGGTGGGGTAGCTGCGGCGCGGGTCGGCCTCGACCCGCACCCCGACGATCCCGGTGAACGCGCGCGCCTGTGCAAGGGGGAGGTCGCCCAGCTCGAGCGAGAGCGTCGTGTCGGGCGCGGCGTCGAGCGCCGCGCGCACGTCCGCGGCCGGCCTGCCGAGCAGGCCCGCCAGCCGGTCGACCTCGTTCGGCCGCACCAGGGCGGGGACCGCCTCGATCTTCGCCGTGCCGGCGTCGGTCCCGGCCGCGTCCATCGCGAGCACGGCGCCGTTGCGGTCGGTGATCTCGCCGCGCGGCGCGAGCGTCCGGACGCAGCGCGTCATCTGCTCCTGCCCGGCGGCCATGAGCGCCGGCCCCTGGACGGCCTCGAGCCGGTAGCCGAAGGCGCCGAAGGTGACCAGCAGTGCGGTCACACCGAGCGCGGCGACCCGGACCAGCCGCGGGCGCAGCCGTTCGGGCGCCGCCCAGAGCACCCGCCGCGCCCCGTCGCGCCGGACGCCGAGCACCACACCGATCGCCGCGAGGTGCACCACCACGGCGGTGCCGCCGTAGCTGACCAGCGGGAACGGCACCCCGGCGAGCGGCAGCAGGCCGAGGTTGCCGCCGACCGAGACCACGACCTCCGCGCCGAACAACACGGCCAGCCCACCGGCCAGCAGGGCCCCGTGCGCGGTGCGCGAGGTGCGCGAGGCGACCGCGAGCCGCCACACCAGGACGACGGCGGCCAGCAGCACCAGCACCCCGGCGATCATCCCGAACTGCAGTACGAGGCTGGCCGGCGCCAGGTCGGTGTCCCGCTCCGGCAGGTACCGCTCCAGGATGTCCGTCAGCGGGTTCCCCGCCCGCCCGAACGGGCCGCCGGAGGCCAGCGCGATCCGCGCCTGCGCGACCGCCCAGCCGGACCCGGCCGGCGACTCCGCGGACCCCGCCAGGAAGCTGCCGAGCCGCTCGACCTGGTAGGGCCGCAACAGCCCGACGGCCAGCGGCGCCGCCACCGCGGCCCCGGCGAACACGGGCAGCACGAACCGCGCCGGCACGCGCCCGATCACCAGCAGCGCCACGGCGACGACGACCAGCAGCGTCGTGGTGCTCAGGTCCGGCTGGAGCACGGTCAGCACGATCGGCACCGCGGCCAGGAGGAGCGCACCCATGAACCGCTGCCAGGCCGGCCGGCCCGACCCGAGGACCCCCGCGACCACCAGGAGCATCCCCACCTTGGCCAGCTCCGAGGGTTGGAAGGTGAAGCCCCCGACGGCGATCCACCGCGTCGCACCGTTCGCGCTCAGGCCGACCAGCGGCACCGCGGCGAGCAGCACGACGGCCAGGCAGTAGGAGACGACGCCGAGCACGCCGAGCAGACCGACCCGAACCCGCCAGAACAGCGCGAGCAGCACCAGCCCGCCACCCGCGATGATCGCCTGCCGCACGGCGGTGTCGACACCGTCGACCACGGCGAGGTTGGCCAGCCCGGCGACGACCAGCACGAGCGTGGCCAGCACCGCGACGACGTCGAACGCCATCCCGCGGTTCCGGCGCGGCCGGGGCGGGCGTGGCGGCCGCTCGCCGCGCGCCCAGGTGGAGACCCGGCGCCTGCCGGGCAGGAGCCGGCGCAGCCGCCGCCCGGGCCTCATCGGAGCCCCCGGCCCGTCATCACGTCTCGCCCGGTCACGGCGTGCACCCGCCCGTCGGCGGGACGCGGACCGGCGGGCTGGCCGCCGGGCCGGGACCGCCGGTCACCGCGGTGAGGGCGGTGAGGGCGGTGGCCGCGGCGTCGGGCACCCGGACGGTCGCCACGACGTCGGTGCGGTCCGCGTCCGCCGGCACGTCCACGGTGCCACCGGCGAGGGTGCCACCGGTGCCCGCGCACAGGTCGTCGAGCCGCACGGTCCAGTCGACGGTCGTCGGCCCGGCCGCGGGACGCAGCCCGAGGTGGATCCGGAGGAGGCAGTCCTGCCCGGCCCCGCAGGTCCGCACGGTGCGCAGGTCCACGGTCCCGATCGCGCCCGCGGCGCCGGGGGCCGGCGCGGCCGGCAACGGCGGCAGCACCGGGCCCGGCGCCGGTGCGGCCGCGACGTCCCGCCCGCTGGAGAGCAGGAGCGCGACGTCGGCCTCGATCCGCTCGTGCAGCAGCGACCACTCGACCGCGAGCACGGCGGTCACGACCAGCGGCCACGCCACCCACAGCCACCAGCGGCGGCGCCTTCCGTACCCCACGCGCGTTCCCGCGCGCCCCCCGGCCCGAACCACCCCGCAGCCCCCCTCGTTCCCGCCACGGTCCCGTGTTCCGTCCCCACCGGACACGGTGCCGTACGGGGAGGCGGCGCAGGCAGGGGCGGACGACCCCGTGGGGGCCGTGGGGTCCCGGGGTGTGAGGGGTCCTTCCCGGGTCGATGGACCCTGGCGGATCAGCCGGCCGCGGAGCCCGCCGGGCGGGCGACGCCGAGGTGGTCGCGCAGCGTGGTCCCGGTGTTCCCGTGGCGGAACAGCCCACGCTCCTGCAGGACCGGCACGACCATCCGGACGAACTCCTCGAACGCGCCGGGGAGGTGGGTCGCGGCGAGCACGAAGCCGTCGCAGCCGCGCGTGGTGAACCACTCCTCCATGAGGTCCGCGACCCGCTCGGGCGTGCCGACGAACCGTGGGCCCTGGAGCAGGGTGGCGCGGTGCGCGGCCAGGTCCCGCACCGTGACCTCGCGCCCGAGGTGCTGCCGCACACCGTCGGCCAGCCCGCGGATGCCGGAGCTCGTGGCCGTCATCTCCTCGGTGACCGGGTCGTCGAGGTCGTGCTTGGCGAAGTCGTAGTTGAGCACCTCCGAGAGCAGGGCCAGCGACGCGACGGGATGGACGTAGGCGTCGAGGAACAGGCGTTCCTTCTCCTCCGCGATCGTCTGCGTCTCCCCCACGACCGCGTACGCCATCGGCAGGACCTTGACCGACCCCGGGTCCCGCCCGGCCGCCGCGACCCGCTCCTTCTGGTCGGCGTAGTGCTTCTGCGCCACCGGGAGTCCCGGGTCGGCGGTGAAGATCATGTCCGCCCACTCGGCGGCGAACTCCCGGCCGCGCCCCGACGAGCCGGCCTGCAGGATCGCCGGGCGGCCCTGCGGGGTGCGCGGGACGGTCAACGGGCCGCGCACGGAGAAGTACTCGCCCTTGTGGTCGACCTCGTGGACCTTCGCCGGGTCGGCGAACACCCCCGACTCCCGGTCCAGGACGAGCGCGTCGTCCTCCCAGGAGTCCCACAGCGCCGTGACGGCCTGCAGGAACTCGTGCGCGCGGTCGTAGCGCGCGTCGTGGCCGAGGTGGGTCTGCAGCCCGAAGTTCTGCGCCTCGGAGTCGTTCACCGAGGTCACGACGTTCCACGCGGCCCGGCCGCCGGAGAGGTGGTCGAGGGTGGCGAAGGTGCGGGCCACGTGGAACGGGTCGTAGTACGTCGTGGAGTAGGTCGCGCCGACCCCGATCCGGCTCGTGGCGCCGATGATCCCGCCCAGCACCGCGGTCAGGTCGAGCTTGACCGGGCGGGCGCCGTAGCGGACCGCGTCGGTGACCGAGTTCCCGTAGACACCGGGCATGGCCAGCCGGTCGTCGAAGAACACACAGTCGAACGCGCCCTGCTCGAGGGTGCGCGCGATGTGCGTGTAGTAGTCCATGGTCAGGAACCCGAGATCGGCGCTCGGGTAGCGCCACGACCCGGAGTAGACGGTCACGTTGCCCGCCTGCATGAAGCCGACGAGCGTCATCCGGCGTGTCACGGGGTCTCCTCGCTGTTCTCGCCGATGCCGAGCAGGTCGGCGGTGGCGGCCACGGTCGCGGCGTGACGCAGGTGGGCGGCGTCGACGAGCATCCCGTCGAGCCGGGTGGCGCCCCGCCCGCCCGCCTCGGCCTCGCGGTAGGCGGCGACGACGCGCCGCGCGTGCGCGATCTCCGCGGGGGTCGGGGCGAAGGCGGTGTTGGCGATCTCCACCTGCGACGGGTGGATGGCCCACTTGCCCACGTAGCCCATGGCGGCGGCCCGGTCGCACGCCGTGCGGTAGGCGTCCGGGGTGAGGTAGTTGGGGAAGGGGGCGTCGATCGCGTCGATCCCGGCGGAGCGCGCCGCGACGACGACCCTCGAGCGGGCGTAGTGCCACAGGTCGCCGGGATAGTCGACGACCGGGTCGAAGTTGGTGTCCACCCGCGCGCCCTGGGAGGCGGAGAAGTCCCCGGCCCCGAAGATCAGCGCCTCGAGCCGGTCGGAGGCGCGGGCGATCTCGCCGACGTTCTCCAGCCCCTCGGTCTCCTCGATCAGCACCTCGAGCCGGACCCCCTTGCGCGGCAGGCCGAGCGTCTCCTCGAGCTGGGTGAGCAGCACGTCGACCCACCACACGTCCCGGGCCCCGCGCACCTTCGGCACGATGATCACCTGCAGCGCCTCCCGGGCGGCGGTGACCACCTCGATCAGGTCGCCGTGGGCCCAGCGCGTGTCCACGCCGTTCATCCGGATCGCGCGGGTGGTGCGGCCCCAGTCGAGCTCGCGCAGCGCCCGCGCCGCCTTCCCACGGGCCGCCTCCCGCTCGGCCGGCGCGCAGGCGTCCTCCAGGTCGAGGAAGACCAGGTCGGCGCCGGCCCCGGCGGCCTTGGCGAACATGTGGTCGTTGCTGGCCGGGGTGGCCAGCTCCGAGCGGCGGGGGCGGACCGGGCGCGCCATCAGATCACCCCCTGCTCGCGCAGCGCGGCGCGGCGCTCGGCGGACAGCCCGAGCAGCTCGCCGTAGACCTCGTCGTTGTGCTCCCCGATCCCGGGCCCCAGATGGTCGATCCCGCCCGGCGTCACCGAGAACCGCGGCACCGGCGCCTGCACCCGCATCGTGCCCAGGTCCGGGTCCGGCATCCGCGGGAACACGCCGCGGGCCTGCAGCTGCGGGTCCGCGAGCAGCTGCTCGGCGTCGTAGATGGGGGCGGCGGCGACCTCGGCCTCCTCGAACACGGCCATCGCGTCGTCGAGCGTGCGCTCGGCGACCCACCCGGCCATCACGGAGTCGATCAGCGCGGCGTTGCGCAGCCGCTGCTGCGCCTCGGCGAAGCGGGGGTCCCGGGTGAGGTCCTCGCGGCCCACCGCCCGCAGGGCCCGCATCGCGATCGTCGGGGCACTGCCGGACATCGCCAGCCAGTGCCCGTCCTTGGTGCGATAGGTGTTGCGCGGCGCCGAGATGTCCCACCGGTTGCCGGTGCGGGCGGGCACCTCGCCGAGCTGGTCGTAGGTCAGCACGGGCTGCTCGATCAGCCGCGCGAGGGGCTCGACCAGGTTGATGTCGATCAGCTGGCCCGGGCCGCCGTGCACGTCGCGGTGGTAGAGCGCCATCATCACCGCGTAGGTCGCGGTCAGCGCGGCCACGCCGTCGGCCAGCATGAACGCCGGAAGCGTCGGCGGGCCGTCCGGCTCCCCGGTGAGGTGGGCGAACCCGCTCATCGCCTCGCCCAGGGTGCCGAAGCCCGGCCGGTCGGACTTGGGCCCGCCCGCACCGAACCCGGTGACGTGCAGCATCACCAGCCTCGGGTTCGTCGCCGCGAGCGAGGCGTGGTCGAGACCCCAGCGCGTCAGTGTCGAGGGCCGCAGGTTCAGCACCACGACGTCGGCCGTGTCGGTGAGCCGGCGCAGCAGATCGCGGCCCGCCTCCTCGCGGAGAGTGAGCGTGACGGACTTCTTGTTGCGCCCCAGGCTCTTCCACATCAGCCCGACGCCGTCCTTCTGCGCCCCCCACTGCCGCAGGGGGTCGCCGCCGTCGGGCTGCTCGACCTTGATCACCTCCGCGCCGTGCTCGCCGAGCCAGGTCGCCACGAGCGGCCCGGCGGCGAGCGTCGCCGCGTCGACGACGCGGATCCCGGTCAGCGGTCCCGAACTCATCCGAGCTCCTTCATCGATGTAGGGGCGGCCCCGTGGAGCCCGCCGGGCGCAGCCGGGGCGTCACGAGGTGCGGGCCGGGCTCCGGGGCCGGGGTGCCCGCGTGCCGGGCGTCGAGGGAGTCGAGCAGGAGCCGCGCGGCCCGGCGGGCCAGCTCGGCGTACTCGACCTGCACGGTGGTGAGCGGCGGGTCCGCCAGCGCGAACCAGGCGGGGTCGCCGTAGACGACCAGCGAGAGCTCGTCGGGGATGCGCCGGCCGCTGGCCCGCGCCGCCGCTGCCGCGCCGACCGAGAGCGAGCCGCCGCCGACCAGCAGCGCGGTCGTGTCGCCCGCCAGCAGCTCGGCCGCGGCGTCGCGGCCGTTCTCCCGGGTGGGCTCGACCAGCCGCATCGGCACGGCCGGGTCGAGGCCGGCCAGCTCGAGGCCACGGCGCACTCCGCGGAGCCGCACGGCGCCGTTGGACAGCGCCTCGGGCGTGCCGAGGTAGGCGATCCTGCTGTGCCCCAACGCCGCCAGGTGCAGCACGCTCTCGGTCATCGCCTGCTCGTCGTCGGAGAAGACGCCCGGCGCCTCGATCCCCGAGGCCCGGTGCAACTCGACGACGGGCAGCTCGGCCAGCAGGCGGCGAGTCTCGTCGAGGGCGTACGTGCTCGGCGAGATCACCAGCCCGGCGATGCGGCTTGCGACCAGTTCGCGCAGCTGCCGCAGCTCGCGTTCCGGGTCGTTCTCGGTGATCGTGAGGATCATCTGGGTGCCGTCGGCCGAGAGCAGCCGGGCGCACTCGGCCGCGACGGCCGAGTAGGCCG
This sequence comes from Pseudonocardia terrae, assembly GCF_021343995.1. Lineage (GTDB taxonomy): Bacteria > Actinomycetota > Actinomycetes > Mycobacteriales > Pseudonocardiaceae > Pseudonocardia > Pseudonocardia terrae. The sequence goes on from NZ_JAJTTE010000100.1 coordinate 9,917, forward strand.
GGGTGTCGACGTACGGGATCACGAACCCCACGAAGGCGCGGCTGGTGTGCGCCGAGAGCGCACGCGCGAGCCGGTTGGCCACGTAGCCGCGGGACTCCGCGTGCGCCCGGATCCGCTCGGCCACCTCGGGTCGCACGGCGGGGCTGCCGTTGAGTGCCCGGGAGACGGTCGCGGTGGAGACGCCCAGCTCGCGGGCCAGGTCGACCACGCCGACCGTGCTGCGCCGGGACCGGGCGGGCATCGACGACCTCCTCCTCCTCCTGGAACCTTGGCAGGGAACGTAAACGTTTTCAACGGGGCTTTTCCCAGTCGAACACGGCTCGCCGCGGAAGGTCAACGATCGCCGGGTGCGCGCAGGGAGCGGTCCTAGCCGGCCAGACCGTGCAGCCAGGCACGGACCTGGGGGAGCGTCTCGACGCCCGTGGTCCGGGTGACGTCGTCGGCGAGGTCTGCGATCGACACCCCGCGCAGGGCCCCCCGCCAGGCCCGGTCCGCCGCGATCATCACCCGCGCGATCGGGCATGGCGCGGTGCACGCCTCCGGCGCGGCGGCCATCGGTCCGCGCTGCCGGATCTCGGTGCAGACGAAGGCCGGCTCGACGCCGTCGACCGCCTCGACGACGTCGAGCACCGTGATCTCCTCCGAGGTCCGGGTCAGCACGTAGCCGCCGGCCTGCCCCTGCACGGAGCGCACGAGCCCGGCCCGGGACAGCGCCTGCAGCTGCTTGGCCAGGTAGGTGGGCGACACGTCGTGGAACTCGGCCAGCCTGGCGGCGGGAACCGGGTCGCTCGTGCCCGTCAGCACCACACAGCAGTGCAGCGCCCACTCCACCCCCCCGGACATCTTCACCTCCGCAGCCTACTTGACTCGGACAGAAGTTGTCCGAGTAGGATTCCGGATAGAAGCTATCCGAGTTCAGGGGAGGGAACGGTCATGCGGATCGTCGTCGTCGGGGGTACGGGCCTGATCGGGAAGGCGCTGGTCCAGGCGCTGCGCGAGCACGGCCACGAGACCGTGCCGGCCTCGCCGTCGACGGGGGTCGACACGCTGACCGGAGCCGGCGTCGCCGAGACCCTGGCCGGGGCGCAGGTGGTCGTCGACGTCACCAACTCGCCCTCGTTCGAGGACGGCCCGGTGCTCGACTTCTTCACCCGCTCCACCACCACGCTGCTCGCCGCCGAGCGGGAGGCGGGCGTCGGCCACCACGTCGCCCTCTCGATCGTCGGCACCGACCGGCTGCCCGATTCGGGCTACCTGCGCGCCAAGGTCGCCCAGGAGGAGCTCATCACCGGCTCGGGGATCCCGTTCACGATCCTGCGCGCCACCCAGTTCTTCGAGTTCCTGGGCGCGATCGCCGACTCGGCCACCGAGAGCGGCACGGTCACCCTGCCCGAGGGGGCGTTCCAGCCCGTCGCCGCGGCCGACGTCGTCGCCACCCTCGCCGAGCTCGCCACCGGTGCCCCGGTCGGCGGCACGATCGACCTCGCCGGGCCCGACCGCCGCACGATGGAGGACTTCGTCCGCGAGACCCTGGCCGCGCGCGAGGACCCGCGCACGGTCACGACGGGGCCGGCGGCCCGGTACTTCGGCACCGCGATCGATCACGCCCTGGTCCCCGCCGGCGAGGCCCGGCTCGGCGCGGTCCGGTTCGAGGACTGGCTCAAGGGCTGAGCGGGGTACGCGGGCGGCGTGGAGCTGGTGGTGATGGTCGGACTGCAGGGCGCGGGCAAATCGACCTGGGTGCGTGAACACCTCGCCGCCACCCACGCCGTGGTCAGCAAGGACCACTGGCCCAACGGGAAGCACCGGGAGCGGCGGCAGCGCCGGGTGGTCGCGGAGCTGCTCGCCGCGGGACGGGACGTGGTCGTCGACAACACCAACCCGACCCTCGAGGACCGGGCCGCCCTGATCGCCGCCGCCCGGGCCTATGGCGCCGGTGTGCGCGCGGTCCACCTCGCCACAGCGCTGGAACTCTGTCTGGAGCGCAACGGCCTGCGGAGCGGCCGGGAGCGGGTGCCCCTGGTCGGCGTGCTGGGCACCCGCGCCCGACTCGTCCCGCCGTCGGTCGGGGAAGGCTTCGACCGGGTGGACGTGCTGGTGGGGTGAGTGGCGGTGCTCGCCGCGCGGAAGCGGGCGGTGCGCCTTCTTCGACGGCCTCGCTCAGCTCGGCACCGGGACATGCGAAAGCTGATCGAGGCGGAGCGGCGCGGGTAACGCCCCGCTCCACCCGACACCGGTCAGAACGGGGGCGCCTCGTCGAGGTCGGTGGCCGGTGGAGGTGGTGGTCGGGGTTCCTCGAGTGTGGTC
>NZ_JAJTTE010000101.1 GCF_021343995.1 Pseudonocardia terrae
GGCTGTGGGCTTCTGCGAGTCGGGCTGTGGGCTTCTGCGAGTCGGGCTGTGGGCTTCTGCGAGTCGGGCTGTGGGCTTCTGCGAGTCGCGCTGTGGGCTCCCGCGAGTCGAGCCCGGGCCCGCTCGCGGCGGGCCCGGGCGCGGCTCAGCTCGCGCGGGCGGCGGCGAAGCGCTGCTGCGCGTCCGCCCAGTTCACGACGTTCCACCATGCCTTCACGTAGTCCGGCTTGACGTTCCTGTACTGCAGGTAGAAGGCGTGCTCCCACATGTCCAGCAGCACGATCGGGATCTGCCCGGCCGGCAGCTGGGACTGCTGGTCGTAGAGCTGGTGCACCAGCAGCCGCTTCCCCAGCTGGTCCCAGCCGAGGATCGCCCAGCCGGAGCCCTGGATCGTCGTCGCGACCGCGGTGAAGTGGGCCCGGAAGGCGTCGAACGAGCCGAAGTGCTCGTCGAGCGCCGCGCCGAGCTCGCCGTCGGGCTTGTCCCCGCCCTCGGGGGAGAGGTTCTGCCAGAACGCCGAGTGGTTCACGTGCCCACCGAGGTTGAAGGCGAGCGTCTTCTCCAGCCCGACGATCGCGTCGAAGTTCCCGGCCGCACGCGCCTCGGCGAGCGTGTCGAGGACGCCGTTGAGCGCGGTCACGTAGGTGTTGTGGTGCTTGGAGTGGTGCAGCTCCATGATCTCCGGCGCGATGTGCGGGGCGAGCGCGCCGTAGTCGTAGGGCAGATCGGGCAGCGTGTACTCGGCCACGAGGGTGCTCCGTTCCGTGTCGGGGTGGGTCGGTGCCGACGCTAGCCCTTGTTGCAAGTATTTCGCAGAACAGAACTGTATGCGATAAGGTGGTTCGCGTCCGCCCGATGCGGACACCCGGCGGCGGTGGTCGTTCTGGCAGCTCGGCACCCCGTACGCCGCGAGGGCCGGCGGCTCGTCCGCCGGCCCCTCGCTCGTCCCGGAGCCGAACGATCCGGTCGAACGGCTGGCTCGGATCACCTGGGTCGAACCACCTGGCTCGCAGTCGAGCCGAACCGCTGGCCGCACCGGCCTCGGCCTGCGACGATGCCCTCCGACGCCACCGGCGCTCCCCGCGGTGGCGGGAAGGGGGACCGAGGTGGACGACGGCAGGATCTTCGGCGACGGCCTGGGCGTCGGTCCCGATCTCCGCGGTGCCGCGGAGGTCGCGACGGCCGAGGCGCTGTCCGGTTTCGCGGGACGCACACCCGATCTGGTGGTGGTCTTCGTCGCGACGGGTCGCGGCGGCGACCCGGACGGGGCCGCCGCCGCCGCGGTACGTGTCATGGAGATCGCGGGCGCGCGTGCCGCCGTCGGCACGACCGCCCACGGGGTGATCGCCGACGGACGCGGGGTCGAGCAGGAGCCGTCGGTCTCGGTGTTCGCCGCGGCGCTGCCCGGTGTCCCGCTCGACACGTTCCGGCTCGGGGCGCGGCGGAGCGCCGAGGGCATCGCGGTCACGGGCACACCGCCGGCGGCGGCCGCGGCCGCCGCGGAGGCGGCGATCCTGCTCGCCGACCCGTTCTCGTTCCCGGTCGGCGGCTACCTCGAGCGGTCCGCCGAGCTGCTCCCCGGCCTGCCGCTGATGGGTGGGCTCGCGAGTGTGGGCGGGGCGCCGGGCGGCAACCGACTCGTCCTCGACGGCGAGGTGCTCGACGGCGGCGCCGCCGGGGTCCTCATCGGCCGCGGCGCCGGGGTCCGCACCGTGGTGAGCCAGGGCTGCCGCCCGATCGGGCCGCCGATGATCGTGACCGCGGCGAAGGCGAACCTGCTGCTGGAGCTGGCCGGCGAGCAGGCGTACGCCAAGCTCGGCGCGATCGTGCAGGAGCTGCCGCCGGAGGAACGCCAGCAGGCGGCGCGGGCGCTGCACCTCGGCGTCGCGATGGACGAGTACGCCGACGAGCACGGCCGCGGCGACTTCCTCATCCGCGGCGTGATGGGCATCGACCCGGAGGCGGGCGCGGTGGCGATCGGCGACGTCGTCGAGGTCGGGCGGACCGTGCAGTTCCAGGTGCGCGACGCCGTCGGTGCCGGCGAGGACCTCGCCCACCTGCTCGACGAGCTCCCGCAGGTCCGCGGCGCGTTGCTGTTCTCCTGCAATGGCCGCGGGACGGGCATGTTCCCCGATGCCGACCACGACCCGGGGATCGTCCGGACCGGGCTGGGCGACGTCCCGGTGGCCGGGTTCTTCGCCGCCGGCGAGATCGGGCCGGTGGGTGGGCGGAACCACCTGCACAGCTTCACGGCCTCGGTGCTCGCGTTCGAGTAGCCGGCCGGCGGCCGGGAGTGGTCCGCTCGACGGGATGTGGCGCGCTCGGGGAGGTGTGCGGCGCCCGGCGGGGGCACGGCGTGGTCGGGCGGGTCTGCGCTGGTCGGCCAGGTGCGTCCCGCTCGGGCGGAGTGCGGCGCCCGGCGGATGCGGCGCGGTCGGGCGAAGTGTCGCGGCCGACGGATGTGACGAGCTTGGGCGGGCGTGCGCCGCCCAGCGGGGTGCGGCGCGGTCGGGCGGAGTGTCGCGGCCGACGGATGTGACGAGCTTCGGGCGGGAGGTGCGGCGCCCGGCGGGTGCGGCGCGCCCGATGGACCTCGGTGCCCGACGGATGTGCCGGGCGGCCGAGTCGTGGCGCGGTGAGCCCACGGTCCGGTCGGTTGCTCTGATCGCCGACACAGCCGATGTGGTGCGGCCCCACATGCCCGAGGTCGCCGGCACATACCGTCGACGGGGTGTGCTGCGCTCCAGCGAGCGCGTCGGCCCATCGGGGCTTGTCGGGGCCGGCTCGTGTCGGGCTGGGCCCCGGACGTGGTGGTCCGAGCCCGTGCCGAGGGCTGCCCGTGACCGCCGGGCGGGCCACACATCCTCTCGTGCGGCCCACACCCCGTCGACGGCCTGTGAGACGACTCCGAGGAGTGTGGCGCCGTGCCCCGCCCGGTGTGCCGGGTCCCGGGCGGTTGTGCGAGCTCCGCGTGCCTCGGCCCTGTCCGAGGAGGACGCCCGCCCGAGGGTGGTCGCGGACCCGCTCCCCGGTGTCCGCGACCCTGCGCTCGGCGTCCCCACGCCGGCCGCGGTGGCAGGGCCCGTCGGCCCGTGATCGTCTGCGCTCAGCGGTGCTGGGAGATCCCCGAGTTGGCGCTGTTCTCGGTGACCGCGGTCTGGCGGACGTCGCCGGAGTTGAGGATGCCGCCGATGTTGACCGCCGGGTTGAGCTGGAGGTCGAGGCCGATCAGGTCGCCGCCCTGGGCCGCGTGCTGGCCGCCGCTGCGGGACGAGCCGTGCCCGCCGCCGTGCCCGCCGTCCTGCCCGCCGCCGTGCCCGCCGCCGTGCCCGCCGTCCTGCACGATGCCCGAGTTCGCGGAGTTCCCGGTGACCGCGGTCTGACGGACGTCCCCGGAGTTGAGGATGCCGCCCACGTTCACGGCGGGGTCCACCTGGAGCAGCGCGGAGACGACGTCCCCGGCCTGGAACGACTGCTGGCCGCCGCTGCCCGGGCCGCCCCAGCCGCGCGACTGCTCGATGCCGGAGTTCGCCGAGTTCGCCGAACCCGCGACCTGGTGCACGTCGCCCGAGTTGAGGATGCCGCCGATGTTGAGGGCGGGGTTCACCTGCGCCAGCGCGCCCACCAGGCTCCCGCCCTGGTACGCGATCTGCCGACCGCCGTCCGAACCGTGCCCGCCGTGCCCACCACCGGAGTGCCCACCACCGGAGTGCCCGCCGCCGGAGTGCCCGCCGCCGGAGTGCCCGCCGCCGGAGTGCCCGCCGCCGTGCTGCCCCCCATCGGAATGCCCACCCCCCGAGTGCCCCTCATCCGCACACCCGCTCGACCCGCCATGGGCCGGCGCGGCGTTGGCGACGCCGGCGACGCCCAGCGTCAGCGGCAGGCCCAGGGCTCCCGCCGCGACGAGGCGGAGGGCGGTGCTCGTGGTGCGGGACATGGGGTCTCCTTCGTGGCGCGCCGCAGGTCCGGCCACAGTGGACCTACTGGGCGGACCGCGACCTCGTGGTTCCGGGGATTCGTCCGGGATGGATTGATCATCCGCAGACGATCACTCCAACGAGGGTCACTCGGCAGGGATACGGACACCGCGCAAAAGGTGATGTCCGTCTCTGAGGGTCAACGTTTCGACCGCGTGCTCACCCGAAAGGTGACAGCCGAGCAGGCGCAGGGCCACGCTCCGTCAGCGCACCATCCGGAAGAAGGTCCGCACCTCGTCGACGAAGGTCTCCGGCTGCTCCAGCGACGCGAAGTGCCCACCCGCCACCGGGTGCGAGAAGTACCGCAGGTCGGTGAACCGGCGCTCCAGCCAGTGCCGCGGCAGCCGGCTCATCTCGTGCGGGAAGACCGACGCACCGGTCGGGACCTCGACCGTGTCCAGGCGCTGCTTGCGGAAGCTCTCCCAGTACAGCCGCGCGCTGGAGGCCGCGGTCGCGGTGAGCCAGTAGAGCATCACGTTGTCCAGCAGCCGGTCCCGCGAGATCACGTTCTCGGGGTGGCCGGCGCAGTCCGTCCAGTCCCAGAACTTCTCGACGATCCAGCACGCCTGGCCGACGGGGGAGTCGGTGAGCCCGTACCCGAGCGTCTGCGGCCGGGTGGACTGCTCGGCCGAGTAGCCGGTGCCGGTGACCTTGAAGCGCTTGGCGAACATCAGCGCGTCCTTCTCCTCGGCGGAGAGGGGGTGCCGCTCCTCCTGGGGCGGCGGCTCGGCCAGCGGCATCGTGAGGTGGATGCCGACGAGCGCCTCGGGGATCCCCGTGCCCAGCGCGGCCGTGACCATCGAACCCCAGTCGCCGCCCTGCGCGCCGTAGCGCTCGTAACCGAGGCGGTCCATCAGCTGGGCCCACGCCGTCGCGATCCGGGGCACGCCCCAGCCCGAGACCTCGGGCTTGCCGCTGAACCCGAAGCCGGGCAGCGAGGGGATGACGACGTGGAAGGCGTCGGCCGGGTCCTCCGGCTTGGTCAGCGCGTCGATCAGCCCGACGTACTCGATCACCGAGCCGGGCCAGCCGTGCGTGAGGATCAGCGGCAGCGCGTCCTCGTGCGGGGACCGGACGTGCAGGAAGTGCACCTCGACGGTGTCGTCGCCGCCGCCGTCGAGCCCGGTCGTGAACTGCGGGTACGAGTTCAGCTCGGTCTCGCAGCGCCGCCAGTCGTACTCGTCGGCCCAGTACGCGACGAGCTCCTTCGCGTAGTCGAGCGGCACGCCCTGGGTCCAGCCGTCGACCGTCGCCGGCTCCGGCCACCGGGTGCGGCGGAGCCGGTCGCGCAGGTCGTCGAGTTCGGTCTCGGGGACGTCGATCCGGAAGTCGCGCACGACCCTACAGTTGCACGCCCCGTGTGAGGGCGCCGTCGGCCACCAGGTTGGTCCCGCTGATCCGGCTCGCGCGCGGGCTGGCGAGCATGACGACCGCGTAGGCCGTCTCCTCGGGCGTCCCCATCCGGCCCGACGGGTTGAGCGCCATGGCCTCGGCGAAGAAGTCCGGCTGCGTGCGCTCCATGTTCTGCCAGACGCCGCCGTCGAAGTAGACGTTGCCGGGGGAGACGCTGTTGGCGCGGATGCCCTTGGCGGCGAGGGTGAAGGCGAGCCCGGACATGTAGTGCACGATCGCGGCCTTCATCACCCCGTAGGAGCCGCCGGCGAAGTCGGCCTCGCGCCCGGAGACGCTGGACACCGCCACGACCGCCGGCACCTCGCTCTTCTCGAGGTACGGCATCGCCGCTTCCACCATCCGCACTGTGTGCATGAGGTCGATCTCGAACGAGTTCTTCCAGTTCTCCTCGCCGGGCCCGATGGCCAGGGCGCTCACGTTGGGGACCACGACGTCGATGCCGCCGGCCTCGCCCTCGTCGCGCACCCAGGCGGCGAGCGCCGCGGCGTCGCCGACGTCGAGCGCGCGCCCGGACGCGCCCGTCGCCTCTGCCTTGGCCTTGACCTCGACTTCGTTGCGGGCGCAGAAGGCGACCCGCGCACCCTCCTCCACGAGCAGGTCGACGACGGCGCCGCCGATCCCCTTGGTGCCGCCGGTGACCAGCACCTTCCGGCCGCTGAGCTGCAGATCCACGCGTCTCTCCCCTCAGATGGTGCGCGCCGTGTCGCGCAGGTGGGCGTGCATGCCGCCGTACGCCGACCCGGGCGGCAGGAGGTTCTTCGCGATCTTGGTGACCGCGCTGTAGTTGGTGTCGACCACGTTGGCCAGCGGCGACTCGGAGATCTGCGTGAGCAGCTGGTAGGCGTCGAGCCGGTCCAGCCCGTACAGCTCGCCGAGCCAGGCGATCATGCCGATCTGGCTTGCCCGCCACGCGTCCTCCAGCGGCCGGGCCGAGCCGACGACCGTGTAGTGGGTGTCCGACTCGATCCGCGGCCAGACCGTCGGCACGCCCTTGATCAGCTCGACGACCAGCGTGACGTCCATGGCGCCCTCGACGGCGGTGCCGCAGCTCTCGCCCTCGCCCTGCCGGTAGTGCCCGTCGCCGACCGAGAAGAGCGCGCCCTCGACGTTGACGCCCAGGTAGCAGGTCACGCCCGGCTTCATCTCGGGCGTGTCCATGTTGCCGCCGAACAGGTCGGGGACCAGGCTCGACCGTACCTCGCGCGCCGCCGGGGCCACACCGACCGTGCCCAGCATGGGGTTGCACGGCAGCTCGAGCTCCAGGTCGACGCTCTGCGCCGCGAACCGGACGACGCCCCGCGCCCGGTCGAGCTCGTAGATCCAGGTCCGCTCGGGCAGCGGGTCGTGCAGCAGCGCGGTGCGCTCGGTGGTCGACAGCGCGCCGAAGAAGGGGATGGTCGTCGACGCGCCCCAGTCCCGTGCCGGCGTCAGGTCGACGAGGTGCAGGGCCAGCGTGTCGCCCGGCTCCGCGCCCTCGACGAAGAAGGGTCCGGTCTGCGGGTTGACCTCGGCCATGTTCAGCACGGCGCTGGGGCGGTCGCTCGTGGAGGTCAGCCGCCCGGAGAAGGCGTCCTCGGTCCAGAGCCGCAGCAGCGTGCCCGGCGTGATCCGGTGCGACGGTGCCACCCCGCCGAAGGTCCAGACGTACTGGTCACGCGTCGGCCGGTACTCCACCACGTCCATGTGGGGGATCGTGGCGCCTTCCCCCGGCGCGCCACAACCCCGTGCACCGTTACGGCTGCGTGGCGAGCGCCGACGCGCCCAGGGCCCGGGAGATGCCGCGCGCGGCGGCGAGCACCGCCGGCACGTACGCGTGCGGGTTCGCCTCGGCCGGCACCACGATCGAGAGGGCGGCGACGACGCGGCCCAGGCCCGCCCGGATCGGCGCCCCGACGGACTGCGACACCATCTCGATCTGCTGCTCGCTGATCGCCACCCCGGTCCGGCGGACCTCGCCCAGCACGTGCCGCACCCGGTCGGGGTCCGTCAGCGTCTTCTCGGTGAACCTCCGGAAGGGCGCCGCCAGCACCTTCTCGACGTGCTCGGGGTCGGCGTGGGCGAGCAGCGCCAGCCCGACGCCCGTCGCCGTCGCCGGCAGCCGGGACCCGGCGCGCGACCGGATGCTCACCGCGTCCCGGGCCGCCAGCCGTTCGACGTAGACGACCTCGGCGCCGTCGAGCACCGCGAGCTGGACGTTCTCCCGGGTGACCTCGTGCAGGTCCTCGAGGTACGGCATCGCCCGCTCGCGCAGCCCGAGCCCGCGTGGGGCGAGCGCGCCCACCTCCCACAGCCGCAGCCCCACCCGGTAGAGCCCGCCCTCGCCGCGCTCGAGCGCGCCCCACGTGGCGAGCTCGCCGACCAGGCGGTGGGTCGTGGTGAGGGGCAGGCCGGTGCGCCTGCTGATCTCCGTGAGCGACAGCTCCGGCGTGGCGGCGGTGAAGGCCCCGAGGACGTCGAGGACCCGTGCCGTCACCGTCGACCTCCCCGTCACGAGCGGCCATTCTTCCGCACAACGGAAGGGCGGTCGAGCCGTGGCGGGCCCGTGCCGCACAGTGCAGTCCGACGCGCCGAGACGCTCGGAGAGGAGCGGTCGATGACTCTGGCCCATCCCCGGCCCTACCGGCAGCCGAGGGACACCCACCCCCCGCTGGACTTTGCGGGGTACAAGAGCACCGGGCTCCGGGCGCCCACGCAGCGGCCGATCCTGGTCCCGCAGCGGCTGACCGAGGTCACCGGCCCCCTGCTCGTCGGCGAGATCGGGCCGAACGACCACGACCTGACCCGCCAGCACGAGGGCGAACCCCTCGGTCAGCGGATCACCGTGTCCGGCCGGGTCCTCGACTCCGACGGCCGACCGGTGCCCGACACCCTGGTCGAGGTCTGGCAGGCCAACGCCGCGGGCCGCTACGCGCACGCGCGTGACACCTGGCCCGCTCCGCTGGACCCGAACTTCTCCGGCGGCGGCCGCGTGGTGACGAACTCGAAGGGCGAGTACTCGTTCACCACGATCAAGCCGGGCGCCTACCCGTGGGGCAACCACCACAACGCCTGGCGGCCGGCCCACATCCACTTCTCGCTGTTCGGGCGGGCGTTCACCCAGCGGCTCGTCACGCAGATGTACTTCCCCGAGGACCCGCTGTTCGCGTTCGACCCGATCTACCGGTCGGCGCCCGAGGGTGCCCGCGAGCGGATGATCTCGGCCTTCGACATGGACGCAACGCAGCCCGAGTGGGCGCTGGCCTACCGCTGGGACATCGTGCTGCGCGGCCGCGAGCAGACCCCGTTCGAGGAGCCCCATGAGTGAGCAGCTGCCGCTGACCCCCTCCCAGACCGTCGGGCCGTACCTGCGGCTCGGGCTGGACTGGCCGAAGGGGGCCGAGGTCGTCCCGCCCGGAACCCCGGGCGAGGTCGTGATCTCCGGGATCCTCTACGACGGCGCCGGAGTCCCCGTGACGGACGGGCTGATCGAGACCTGGCAGGCCGACCCGGACGGCCGCTTCGCCCACCCGGACGACCCGCGCGGGGCCGTCGAGCCGACCGTTCCCGGCTTCCTGGGGTTCGGGCGCAGCTGCACGGACGAGACGGGCCGGTGGAGCATCCGGACCGTCCTGCCCGGCGCGCTGCCCGCACTCGACGACGACGCCGAGGAGGCCCCGCACCTCGACGTCTCGGTGTTCGCGCGCGGCCTGCTCGACCGCGTCGTCACCCGGATCTACTTCGCGGGCCAGCCCGGAAACGACACGGACCCGCTCCTCGCCGCCGTACCGGCCGAGCGGCGGGCGACCCTGGTCGCGGAGAAGGTCGGCGAGGCGGAGTACCGCTTCGACGTCCACCTGCAGGGTGACCGGGAGACGGTGTTCCTGCAGGTCTGAGCCGGGGCACGCCCGGCCGTGGCGAGTCCGGCCGAGGCGCCTCTGATCGGGGCGCGTCGGGGCGTGACGTGTCCGGCTGTGGCGTATCCGGCCCTGGTCAGGGCACGTTCGCGAAGCTCACCGAGCGGAAGGTGTACTCGCCGGAGCCCGGCGAGACCGAGTCGGGGGAGGTCCGGTGCGCCGCCTGATGGGCGGCCACTGCGGCCTCCCCGCCGGTGTTCTCGGCGTCGGTGTTCTCGGCGCTGGTGTTCTCGGCGCCGGTGTTCTCGGCGCTGGTGTTCTCGGCGCTGGCGTTCTCGGCGTCCTCCGCCTGCTGCGCGCAGGTCTTCGCCGACAGCAGGGCGACCTTGTCGGTGCGGTTCACCGACTCCGTCCAGGCCGCGCCCGGGCCGGTGGGCAGCGACGTCACGTCGTAGCAGTGGCCCACCTTCGGGTCGACGAGCGTGTCCGACTGGGGCGACCACGCGCCGTCCCACGCCGTGCCGTTCTGCGCCAGGTAGTAGCCGTGCGCGACGGCCGGATCACTCGTCGGGGCCGCGGAGGCCGCCGTGGCGGCCGTGACGCCACCCGCCGCGACGAGCGCGATGACCGCGAGTGTCAATGCCGTCCGACGCATGTCCGGCCGTCCCCCTGTCGGTGATCCGGTCTGCCACCCGGACGGGTGACGATCGACCTCACACGGTCAACGCGCGTGCCTCGGCGCGGTGACGGGTAGGAGTGATCACGACCTCGTCACGGATCGCGCCCCGCGGGATGAAGATCCCTTCTCACAGCGTTTGCACAGCTGGGAGAGGGCGCGGACCCAGCCGGGGATGCGACAAAGGAACCGATCACGGGATCGGGCGGAAGAGGTGGACGGGTGACGGCGAGCAGGGCGATCGGGGGGACGGACCCGGCGCACGTCGTCGCGGAGCTCGTCGCGGGTGCCGTGGCGGGTCTCGGGCGCGGGGTCGTCGCCTTTCGCGCACGCTTCCCGCTGCTGGTCCAGCTCGTCCGGTTCGGCGTCGTCGGCGGGCTGGGCACGGCCGTCAACGCCGCGCTGTACCTGACGATGCGGCTGGTCCTCGACGCCGTGCCGGCCAACCTCGTCGCGCTGGTGCTCAGCACCGCGGTGAGCACCGAGATCAACCGGCGCTTCACGTTCGACGGCGCCGTGGCCCACCGGTGGCGGGTCTACATCCAGGACGCCGGGACCGTCGCCTTCTACGCGGGCTACAGCACCGCGGTGCTGCTCGTCCTGCACGAGATCGTCCCGGGGGCGACGCCGCTGGAGGAGACCGCGGCGGTCACACTCGCCAGCGTGCTCGGCGGGCTGATCCGGTTCGCGGTGCTCAAGGCGTGGGTGTTCGAGAGCCGGTCCGACGACGCGGATCCTGCTGACGTCGCCCGCGAGCCCGGCTACGGTCCGGGCCATGGCGGACATGACGGGGTTCACGTCGTTCGACGTCACGGTCGACGGGGTACGGATCCACGGGACGCGCGGCGGCGAGGGCCCGCCGGTGCTCCTGCTCCACGGGTTCCCGCAGAGCCACGTGATGTGGCGGCCGGTGATGCGCGAGCTGGCGGCACGGCACACGGTCGTCGCCACCGACCTGCGCGGGTACGGGGAGTCAGACCGACCGCCCTCCGGTGAGGACCACGCCGGCTACTCGTTCCGCGCCATGGCGGCCGACCAGGCCGGGGTGATGGCGGAGCTGGGGTTCGAGCGGTTCGCCGTGGTCGGGCACGACCGGGGCGCCCGGGTGACGCACCGCCTCGCCCTCGACCACGCCGAGCGCGTCGAGCGGCTCGCGCTGCTCGACATCCTGCCGACGCGCTACGTCTACGCGCACGTCGACCGCGCCCTCGCGCAGGCCTACTACCACTGGTTCTTCTTCATCCAGCCCGCCGACCTGCCCGAGCGGCTGATCGCCGGCGACCCGATCTACTACCTGCACCGGCTGCTCGGCAGCTGGGGGAGCGGGCTCGCGGCGCACGACGCCGAGTCCCTCGCCGCCTACGAGAAGGCCTTCGCCGATCCCGAGGCGCGGCACGCGATGCTCGAGGACTACCGGGCCGGCGCCGGAATCGACCTCGAGCACGACGCCGAGGGCGCCCGGCTCCGGGCGCCGACCCTGGTGCTGTGGGGGGAGAAGGGGGTGGTGGGGCGCAATCCCGAACCCCCGACGCACGTCTGGCGCCCGCTCGCCGCCGACCCCGCCCTCGTCACGGGGCAGGCGATCCCCGACGCAGGGCATTTCCTGGTGGAGGAGAACCTCCCCGCCACCCTCTCCGCCCTCACCGCCTTCCTGGGCCCGTGATCAGTGGTCGTGGGGGGTGAGGGTCGGATTTCGACCTTCCTTGCCCACGACCGACGATCAGGGCTTCGACCGGCTCGGCGCTCCGGCCGTGATCAAGGTCGTGGATGGGGAGGGATCAAGGTCGTGGATGGGGAGGGTCGGAAATCGACCTTCCTCGTCGCTCATGGCCGACGGTCGAGGCCCTGGCTGGCGCGCCACTCGGACGGTGATCCCTGGTCGTGGACGGGGAGGGACGGAATTCGACCTTCTGTCCAGAATTGACGATCACGGCCTCGGCTGGCGTGCCACGGGCCGTGAACACTGGTGGCGGACGAGGAGGGTCGGATTTCGACCTTCTCGGTCCCGGACCGACGATCATGGT
>NZ_JAJTTE010000102.1 GCF_021343995.1 Pseudonocardia terrae
TCGGTACCGCTCTGCGCGGCCGGACCTGGCGAGACCACGACATCGTCGTCTGCGGCCCACCGCGTATGCAGAACACGGCCACGCGCCAGCTTCTCGCCGCTGGCGTTCCGGCTGAGCACATCCACGCCGACCCGCTGCCGACCTCGACAGCCATCTAGCCATGACCCACCCGAACCTCTTCGCCACCGGCCGCAGCCAGCACGATGACGAGCCGACAAGCCCGGACACCTCCGCACCGGTCGACCTCGAGCTCGTCGCCGAGATCGTCCGCCGGGCCGGCCTCGACTGCCGTGTCGACCCCCATCGTTCGCCGGTGGCGTTGCGCGCTCGCAGACTCGACCGCAAATGCCGCGGCGTGGACCGTCAGCTCGGGCTACGAGAAGGCCCACGCGGCTACCGTCCCGGCAGCGGCGTAATCCAGCCCCGTGTCCACGAGCCGGGGTCAAGCCCGCCTGTCGGTCGAACTGGGCCCAAGACCAGACCACTGGCTACTGCGTGGCGGCTCAATCGGCGGGGCCGCCGCCCGGACCCTTATCGAGGTGGCTCTTCTTGCCCTCAGACGCGGCGGTGACCGCTGATGGACGCCGCGCGGCGTCACGCCACTGTGAGGGAGTTGAGCCGAACCGGGAACGGAACCAGCGGGAGAAGGCGCTCGGTGCGGTGAACCCGAGCAGCTCGGAGACGGCGGTCAGCGAGTTGCGGTCGTTTGCCAGGTAGCGCTCGGCCAGCGTGGCGCGGGTGGAGTTGACGATTGAGGAGAAGGTCTCCTGCTCCGCGGCCAGGTGCCGGTGCAAGGTCCGCTGGGTCACGCCGAGGCTGCGGGCCACCTGGAGGGTCGAGCAGCGGCCCAGCGGCAGCAGCATCTCCACCAGCTGCCTGACCTGGTCCGACACCCCCGACGCCACCCCGCTCCGCGGTGAGGGCAGCGACTCCAGGAACTGGTGCGCGTACGGCCGCAGGAGCGGATCGGACATCGCGTTCGGAGCGTCGAGCTGCTCGGCGAAGAAGACCAGGCCGGTGAATGCGTGGTCGAACTGAAGGCGTGCCCCGAACGTGCTCCGGTAGGTGTCGGACGCGGCCGGCTTCGGGTGCGAGAAACATACGGATAACGGCGCCCACTCCGTGCCCAGCAGGTCCCGGATGATGCCGAGCAGCGCCGCAGTGGCCAGTTCCAGAGACTGCCGGGTGGGCGCGGGCTCGGCGAACTCGAGCCACAGTCGAATCCTGGCGAGGCCGTTCGCCTCGTCGAGGCGCAGGTGCAGAGCCTCGTTGTAGCTGCGTTCATAGCCGATCAACAGCCGGAGCGCGCTGCGCAGGTCGGGTTCCTGGCGAAGCACCACGCTGAGCGGCCCCAGGGTGGTCAGGCGACGCAGGCCGGCGAGCAGCACGCCGAAGTCCTCGTGGGCGGACAGGTCGGCCGAGAGTTCCAGCAACTGCGCGACATCCGCCGCCGGGATCCACTTCTCCGGGGCGGCCAGGTCCGCGATGTCCAGCCCCACACTCTCGGCGAGCCGGACGGGGTCGAGCCCGAGCGAGCGCGCGAGCTGCAGATAACCGTCGAGCGTGGCAGAGCGGACGCAGGGACGCACGGCATCACCCCCTGGACGCTGTCCGAACAAGTCAAGGGACGTGTCCGAGACGGTACAGCCTTCCGGGCCGGCTGCTGCCACGATTTATCACATCACCGGCAGGGGCGAAAGCAGGAGGAGCCCGAGGTCGCCACACCGAGAAAGACCCCCGCGCGCAGCTGAGGACCCCGCCGCAAGGGCAATCTCGACATCTTCTTCCATGCAGCGTTGCAGTCGATTTACAGCTCTCGATAAGGAATGGAGAACGAGCCGATGGCGAAAGGTGTCCGCTTCCACGAGGTCGGTGCCCCCGACGTGCTGCGGTGGGAATCCGTCGACGTGGGAGAGCCCGGTCCCGGTGAGGTCCGGATCCGGCACATGGCCGTCGGCCTCAACTTCGCCGACACCTATTTCCGGACGGGCCTGTACCCCGCGGCCCTCCCCGCCGGAATGGGGGTCGAGGCGGCCGGGGTGATCGAGGCGCTCGGACCCGGCGTGACCGGCTTCGCCGAGGGTGACCGCGTCACGTACACCGGCAGCCCGCTGGGCGCCTACAGCACCGATCGGGTCATGGACGTCGCACCGCTGATCAGGCTGCCCGACGCCATCCCCTTCGAGACCGCCGCGGCCATGACCATGCGCGGACTGACGACGGCCTACCTGCTCCGCCGCATCGCGAACCTGACCGCGGGTGACACCGTCCTGTTGCATGCCGCCGCCGGCGGGGTCGGCCTGCTCTTCACCCAGTGGGCCGCGCTGCTCGGGATCACCGTCATCGGCACCGTCTCCACCGATGAGAAGGCGGAGATCGCCCGTGCGCACGGATGCACCCACACCGTCGTCTACCGTCGCGAGGACGTCGCCGCGCGCGTCCGCGAGCTCACCGACGGCGCGGGTGTCCCTGTCGCGTTCGACAGCATCGGCCGGACCACCGTGCCCTCGTCCCTGGACTCGCTGAGCCGACGCGGGCTGCTCGTCTGCTTCGGCACGTCCTCCGGCCCGATCCCGCCGATCGACGCGATGCAACTGGCGGTCAAGGGCTCCCTCTTCGTCACCCGCCCAGCGCTGGCGGACTACATCGCCGACCCGACGGAGCGCGCAGCGCTCGCGGGTGAGCTCTTCGACCACGTCGGCTCCGGACGCATCACCGTCGAGATCAACCAGCGCTATGCCCTCGAGGACGCGGTGACCGCCCACCGGGACCTCGAGTCCGGTCGCAGCGTCGGTTCCTCGGTCTTCTGCCTGGACTCGGCCCCTGTCTGAGCGGCCGACACCCCTGCTGCTCGTCCGTGACCACCACCACGCAAACGGAGAAACCCATGCACACCGTCGCGCCATCCACGTCCGAGCGAGAAGGCGTCTCGTCGCTCCGAGTCGGCCCCGACTCGATCGAGGTCGTTCCCCTGACGGCGACCATCGGCGCGGAACTGCGCCACGTCGGCCTGGCCCGGGTGTCCCGGGACGCCGCGCTCTTCAGCCAGATCAAGGACCTGCTGTTGCAGTACAAGGTCCTCTTCTTCCGGGATCAGGACATCACTCGCGCCGAACATGTCGCGCTCGCCGAGCGGTTCGGGCCCCTCGAGGACCACCCGGTCGCCGGCAGCGACCCGGAACACCCCGGCCTGGTCCGGATCTACAAGGACCTCGCCAGCAAGCCCGAGCACTACGAGAACGCGTTCCACTGCGACGCGACGTGGCGTACGGCCCCGCCGATGGGCTCCCTGCTCCGCTGCGTCGAGACACCGCCGGTCGGCGGCGACACGATCTGGGTGAACATGGCCGAGGCATACCGGCGGTTGCCCGAGCACGTGAAGCAGCGGATCGCCGGCCTTCGGGCGCGGCACAGCATCGAGGCGAGCTTCGGTGCGGCGATGCCCGCCGAGCAGCGGCGCGCCCTGCACGAGCGCTTCCCCGACGCCGAGCACCCTGTGGTGCGGACGCACCCCGAGACCGGGGAGCAAGTGCTCTTCGTCAACGCTTTCACCACGCACTTCGTCAATTTCCACACGCCTGAGAACGTGCGGTTCGGACACGACTATGCGCCAGGTGCGAGCGAGCTGCTGAATTATCTGGTCCGGCAGGCCTCCGTTCCCGAATACCAGGTCCGCTGGCGGTGGACGAAGAACAGCTTCGCGCTCTGGGACAACCGTTCCACACAGCACTACGCCGTTCAGGACTACTGGCCCGCCGTCCGCAAGATGGAGCGCGCAGGAATCGTCGGAACCCCCACCTTCTGATCCCTCTCGACCGATAGGAGAATGCCATGTACTTCCTCGACGACTCGCTGTTCCCGGAGAACCAGGAGAAGCTGGTCATCACCGCGGCCCCGTACGGGCCCGAGTGGGAGCCCGCCGACTTCCCCGAGGACATCCCGATGACCATGGACCAGCACGTCCAGCAGGCGGTGGACTGCTGGAACGCCGGCGCCACGGTGCTGCACGTGCACGTGCGCGAGCTCGACGGCAAGGGCTCGAAGCGGATGTCGCAGTTCAACGAGCTGCTCCGTCGGCTGCGTGAGGCCGTGCCCGAGATGATCCTGCAGGTCGGCGGCTCGATCTCCTTCGCCCCGGAGGGCGACGGCGACGACGCCAAGTGGCTCTCCGACGACACCCGCCACATGCTCGCCGAGCTGGACCCGAAGCCCGACCAGGTGACCATCGCGATCAACACGTCGCAGATGAACATCGTGGAGCTGATGACCGCCGACGACATCCGGGGCACCTCGTTCGAGCGCCCGGAGCTGTGGGAGGCCTACCGCAACATGGACGTGCCGGCGAACCCCGCGTGGGTCGAGGAGCACCTCGAGCGCCTGGTCGCCCGGGGGATCCAACCGCACTTCCAGCTGGCACACTCGGCGCAGCTGGAGACGGTGGAGCGGCTGGTCCGGCGGGGCGTGTACACCGGGCCGCTCAACATCACCTGGGTGGCCATCGGCGGCGGCTTCGACGGCCCCAACCCGTACACGATGATGGACTTCATCCGCCGCGTACCGGACGGCGCCTCGCTGACCCTCGAGAGCATCATGCGCAACGTCCTGCCGATCAACGCGATGGCGATCGCCCTGGGCCTGCACACCCGCTGCGGCAATGAGGACACCCTCTGGGGCCGACTCGGCGAGAAGATCACCTCGGCGGCCGGCGTGGAGCAGCTGGTCCGAATCGCGACCGAGCTCGGCCGCGGCGTGGCGACCGGCAAGGAAGCGCGCGAGATCTACAAGCTCGACGAGTACTACGGCAGCGCCGACGAGGCCCTGGCGAAGCTCGGCTACCCGCCGAACCGCCGGCCCGGCCAGGTGGGCTTCGTCCACCACGCCTGAACCGACCGACCGTACGCCCTGAATGCGGGCCGGCTCCCGGCCCGCCCTCCCGCGCCACCGGTCGACCGCGAACGACGGGTTCGAGGGCGACCACCCCCGGTCCTCCTGTGCAGGAAGGGACCGGACATCGACAGCCGCACCGTCGCACAGGAGCGTCGCCATGGCATCACTGGTCGCCGAGGGCCCGATCCTCGATCGGGACCGCAGCATCCGGGCCCGAGTCTTCCCCTGGGTGGTCTTCGCCCTCACCTTCGCACTTCTCCTGTCGGACTACATGTCCCGACAGGTCCTTTCGGCCGTCTTCCCCGTCCTCAAGGCTGCATGGGCGCTCACCGACACCCAGCTCGGTGCGCTCACCAGCGTGGTGGCCCTGACCGTGGGTGTGCTGGCCGTTCCGCTGTCCCTGCTCGGCGACCGCTGGGGCCGGGCCCGATCCATCGTCCTGATGGCGGGAGTATGGAGCCTCGCCACCCTCGGGTCGGCGCTGTCGGCCAACTACGGCGAGCTCATGCTGTCCCGCATCTTCACCGGCCTCGGTGAGGCCGCCTACGGCAGCGTCGGCCTGGCCGTCGTCCTCGCCGTGTTCCCCGCCGACCGGCGGGCCTCGTTCACCGGTGCCTTCATGGCCGGTGGCTCGTTCGGCTCCGTGATCGGGGTGGCCCTCGGCGGCGTCCTCGCCGTCCACCTCGGATGGCGCTGGGCGTTCGCCGCGATGGCCATCCTCGGTCTCGCCCTGGTGGTGCTCTTCCGACTGGTCGTCACCGACGCGAAGCTGGACCGGCACCGGATCGATGATGCCGACCGCGCGCCCCGGCCGGCGACGGCGCCGCGAGCCCGGCTGAACACCCTGTTCGCCACGCCCTCGGTCATCTGCGCCTACCTCGGCAGCGGATTCCAACTGTTCATCGCCGGCTCGCTGTTCGCCTGGCTGCCCAGCTACCTCAACCGCGCCTACGACCTGCCCGCGGACACGGCAGCCGGTGTCGCAGCAATCGCCATCCTGTTCATGGGCGCCGGCATGATCGTCTGCGGGACCATCACCGATCGGGTGAGTCGGCAGGTCGCCCTCCGCAAGTGGACGACGGCGATCGCGTACTCGCTCGTGTCGCTCGTCTCGCTCGGCATCGGGTTCTCACTGCCCGCAGGCGGCGTCCAGCTCCTGCTGCTGGCAATCGGTGTCTTCTTCGCGGCCGGCGCGAGCGGCCCGGCCGGAGCGATGGTCTCCAACCTGACCGCCGAGTCGATACGGGCGACCGCGCTCGGCACCCTCACCCTCGCGAACAACCTGCTCGGCCTCGCCGCCGGACCGCTGGTGGTCGGCATCCTCGCCGACCACGTCGGGCTGGTCGACGCCATGAGAATCATGCCGCTGGTGGCGGTCGCTTCACTGGTCGCCCTGCTGGTCGGGCGCAGGGCCTACCCTGCCAGCCTCGCCCGGGCGAGGGCTTCGGTGCAGACCCGATGACCCCACCGAGTGTCGTCCTGGTACCGGGCCACCGCAGCCGTGTCGAGGTGCCGAACGGGGCTGTGCGAGCAGCGGCGCCGCAGGTGGGATCCGCATGACCGCTGTCGAGGCCGTCCACCACAACGAGGTGGGCGGCACCGATGCCCAGTCCATGGCCGAGAACGCTCGTCCGACGTTGTGGGCCGGGCTGGTCGCCGCCGCCCTGGGCCTTGGTGCAGCAATGCTCGCGCACCATTTCGTCCCCGCGGTCGGCGTCCTCACCTGGGCGGTCGGGCTGGGGATGGTCGCCGGCAACACGGGACTGCTGCCCGCACCGGCCCGAGAAGCGCTCGGCCCGCTGACGAAACGCCTGCTGCGGATGGGGATCGTGCTCCTCGGGTTCTCGGTCTCCTTCGGAGCGATCGCGGGTCTCGGGCTCGGGACCATCGGCCTCGTCCTCGTCACACTGCTGATCACACTGCTGCTCACCCTGTGGCTGGGCCAGCGGATGCGGCTCGGCACCGCCCGCAGCCTGCTGATCGGTACGGGCTTCGCGATCTGTGGCGCCTCGGCGATCGCAGCCATGCAGGACGCCGCGGGAGCCGACGAGGAGGACGTCGCCGTCGGCGTCGCGATGGTGACCCTCTTCGGCACGGTGGCGATGGTGCTTCTGCCGCTGCTGGCGCACCCGCTCGGGCTGAGCGATGCCGAGTTCGGCATCTGGGCCGGTGCCAGCATCCAGGAGGTCGGCCAAGTGGTCGCTGCAGCCGGTGCGGGCGGTGCCGCCGTCGTCGCCGTCGCCGTCGTCGTCAAGCTGACACGGGTGCTGCTCCTGGCACCAGTCGTGGCAGCGGTGAGCGTCCGAGGCCGGATGGCCGACCCCCACCGGTCGGCCGCGGATAAGCGGCCACCGCTCGTCCCGCTGTTCGTCCTCGGATTCCTCGCATGCGTCGCCTTCCGCAGCACCGGCGTCCTGCCCGCCGGCGCGCTCGACGTGATCTCACAAGTACAGGTGGTGGCCCTGGGTGCGGCGCTCTTCGGCATGGGTGCCGGGGTGCGGATCTCTGCGCTGTACCGCCGCAGCGGACCCGTCCTCATCGTCGCGACGCTCTCCACGCTGATCGTCATGGGCCTCTCCCTGGCAGGGATCTTCCTGCTCGGGCCGTAGCTGCTCGGGCCGCGACTGCCTCTGTGGTGATCGCTCGGACCGGGCCACCGTGCCGGTCCGAGCAGCTCCCGCAGATCGGAGCCCAACAGGACAGCAGCCGGAGCAGTCGCCGATCTTCTGGCGAAGCACGCCGTCGGCGCCATGAGCAGACCGCCAGAGGGCCCCGGCCGCGTCTGGTCCCTGATTCCGAGCTCCCCAGTGGGCGGGCGGTACCTCCGCTGCCCGGCCTCGTGAAATCAGGCGCCCTGCCCGGCCCGGCCGACTTCGCCGCCGCCGCCCGCCGTCGAATCAGACTCCGGACGTGCCGCGGATTCGTCCATCCGGCCCGGGTGAGGCCGAGGGACGGCGGGCCGCAAAAGATGCGGGGGTGAAGCCCGGAAAGTCGGCGCGAAACGAGCCGAATACGCACCGCGGCGGAGCGTCGTCGTCGCTGGTACCCGGGTTGGCGGCGCTGCGGACGTACCGGGCAGGCTGGCTGCCGAAGGACTGGTCGCCGGCCTGGTGCTCACGGCGCTGCTGGTGCCGCAGGGCATGGCCTACGCAGAGCTGGCCGGCCTGCCCGCGATCACCGGCCTGTACACGTCGATCCTCTGCCTGCTCGGGTATGCGGTCTTCGGTCCCTCGCCGGTGCTCGTGCTCGGCCCGGACTCCTCGCTGGGCCCGATGATCGCGGCCACGGTCCTCCCGCTGGTCGTCGCGGGCGGTGACCCGCAACGCGCGGTCGCACTGGTCTCGGCGCTCGCGATCATGACCGGTGCGATCACGGTCGCGGCCGGGCTGGGGGCGCCTCGGCTTCGTGGCGGACCTGATCTCGCGGCCGACAATGATCGGCTACCTGAACGGGCTGGCACTGACGATTCTCGTCGGACAGCTGCCGAAGCCGTGCGGGTTCTCGGTCGACGCCGAGGGGTTCGGCGGCGAGGTCGCGGGCTTCGTCCGCGGGCTGTTCGGTGGCGCGGTGGTGCCGGCCGCGCTGGGCGTCGGCGCAGCCGGGCTGGTCCTGATCCTCGTCCTGCAGCGGGCGCTTCCCCGGGTCCCCGCGGTCCTGGTGGTCGTCGTGGCCTCGATCGCCACCGCCGCCGTGTTCGGGCTGGGCGGGCGCGGGGTGGACCTGGTCGGGGTACTCCCGCAGGGGTTCCCGCCGCTGACCCTGCCGCACGTGTCGCTGTCCGACCTGGCGGCGCTCGCGGCGGGGGCGGTCGGTATTGCGGTCGTGTCGCTGGCCGACACCATCTCCACGGCTTCGGCCTTCGCGGCCCGCGCGGGCCGGACCGTGGACGGCAACCGCGAGATGGTCGGGATCGGGGCGGCGAACCTCGCGGCCGGCTTCTTCCAGGGTTCCCGGTCAGCACGAGCGGCTCCCGTACCGCCGTGGCGCAGCAGGCCGGCGCCCGCACACAGCTCGCCGGCCTGGTCGGGGCGGCAGCGATCACGCTGATCCTGCTCCTGGCTCCCGGCCTGCTGCGTGACCTGCCGCAACCGACGCTGGCGGCGGTCGTGATCGCCGCCTCGGTGTCGCTCGCGGACCTGCCCGCGACGATGCGGCTGTTCCGCGTCCGCCGCACGGAGTTCGCCCTGTCGGTCGCCGCGCTCCTCGGGGTGGTGCTGCTCGGCGTGCTCGGCGGCATCGCTGTGGCGATCGCCCTGTCCGTCCTGAACGTCTTCCGCCGCGCCTGGTGGCCCTACCGGACCGAGCTGGGCACAGGGTCCCCGACCTGCCCGGCTTCCACGACCTACGCAGCTATCCGGCGGCCGAGCGGTTGCCGGGCTGCGTGATCGTGCGCTTCGACGCACCACTGATCTTCGCGAACGCGGACCTTCCGGGAACAGTTGAAGGAGTTGGCCGCGGCGACCCCTGCGCCACGGTGGATCGTGGTCGCCGCAGAGCCGATCACCGACGTCGACACCACCTCGGCCGACATGCTCCACGAGCTCGACGTGGCGCTCAACGCCCGCGGCGTGCACCTCGTGTTCGCCGAGATGAAGGACCCCGTCCGGCGCAAGATCGACTGCTACGAACTCACCCGCACCATCGACCCGGCACACTTCTTCCCCACCGTGGACGCCGCGGTCGACGCGTTCCGCCGCGAAAGCGGCGCCCAGGGGGGCCCAGTTACTGCCTGAACGGTCGACCGTGTCGTGATCGCGGCCGGACTGTCCTTCGGCCCGGAGAACGCGGACAAGAAGTCCCGCGGTTCCAGCTCACGTCCTGCGACAGCGCGCTGGACGACAGCGAGTCGCGTGAAGTGCTCGGCGAGCCACACGCTCCGGCACTTGTCCAGCCCCTGCTCGTCCGGGTGTTGTGGTGCTCCGCGCCAGCCGCATTCGCAAGCCGGGACGAACGCGGCGAACGTGTCCGGGGTACAGATGGCCACGTCGGTCCAGATGTCGGACAACGCCCCGTTGCGGTAGCGACCGGCGACGAAGCCCTCGTGCTCGTCCGTCGCCTCGTCTGCTTCAGGTCCGATGAACAGCATCGCTATGCCTACCCTTTCGGTACGTCGCCCGTCAGAAGGGAGTGGGGATGTAGCGGAGCGCCGACGAGGGCTTCATGGGATTCGCGGGAAGCTCACGGCGGGGCAGCCTGACCTTCTTCCGATGGACGTGCTCGTAGGGCACCCGGCCGAGCAGATGGGTGATGATGTTCAGCCGGGCGCGCTTCTTGTCGTCGGAGTGGGCGACGCACCACGGCGCCCACGCGGTGTCGGTGGCGGCGAACATGTCGTCGCGCGCCCGCGA
>NZ_JAJTTE010000103.1 GCF_021343995.1 Pseudonocardia terrae
CTATCGTTCTCTCACCGTCCGCGAGCGCCCACTACTCGCGGATACGGGTCAGACCGCGTTCGCCAGGGCCTTGCTCCAGAGCGCCACGCCCTCGTCGACCTGCTCGGCGGTGGTGATCAGCGGCGGGATGAACCGCACGACGTTGCCGAACGGGCCGCAGGTGAGCAGCAGCAGGCCCTGCTCGGCCGCGGCCGCGTGCGCCTTGACGGCGGTGGCGGCGTCGGGCGAGCCGTCCGGCGCGGTGAACTCGACGGCCACCATCAGGCCGAGGCCGCGGACGTCGCCGACGCTCTTGACGTCGGCCGAGGCGCCGCGGAGGCCGTCGAGCAGCCGGCGCCCCTGCACGGCGGCGTTCTCGACCAGGCCCTCCTCCTGCACGACGTCGAGGGTGGCCAGCGCGGCGGCGCAGGCGACGGCGTTGCCGCCGTACGTGCCGCCTTGCGATCCCGGGCGCGCCTTGCTCATCAGCTCGCGTGACGCGGCGATGCCGGACAGCGGGAATCCGCTCGCCAGACCCTTGGCGGTGATGAGGATGTCCGGCGTGAGGCCCTCGACGTGCTGGTGGCCCCAGAACTTCCCGGTGCGGCCGTAGCCGGTCTGCACCTCGTCGGCGATCAGCAGGATGCCGTGCCGGTCGGCGCGCTCGCGCAGGCCGCGCAGGAAGGCCGGCGGGGTGGGCACGTAGCCGCCCTCGCCGAGCACCGGCTCGATGATGAACGCGGCGACGTCGGCGGCCGGCGCTGTGCTGACGAGCTGGCGGTCGAGCTCGGCCAGCGCGAACTCGACGGCCTGCTCCTCGCTCCAGCCGTAGCGGTAGGCGTAGGGGAACGGCGCGAACACCGTGCCGCCCATCATCGGGCCGATCCCGGAGCGGATCTTGGCGCCCGACGTCGTGAGCGCGGCGGCGCCCATGGTGCGGCCGTGGAAGCCGCCGTCGAAGGCCAGGATCAGCGGGCGGCCGGTGGCGTGCCGGGCCAGCCGGACCGAGGCTTCGACGGCCTCCGAGCCCGAGTTGAGGAAGAAGACGCTGTCGAGCGCCGGCGGCAGCACGTCGCCGAGCCGGTCGGCCAGCTTCAGCAGCGGCTGGTGCATCACGGTCGTGTACTGGCCGTGGATCAGCGTGGCGACCTGATCCTGGGCCGCGGCGACGACCTTCGGGTGGCAGTGCCCGGTGGAGGTGACGCCGATGCCGGCCGTGAAGTCCAGGTACCGCCGCCCCTCGGTGTCGTAGAGGTAGACCCCCTCGCCGCGCGCAGCCTGGACGGGCGTGGCCTGGGTGAGGACCGGGGACAGCTGTGCCATGGAACTCCGCTCCACGAATCGGTGATTGTCGGGTTGTCGACAATCTCAGGGAACCATGCCGGACCCCACCCCGGCAAGGGCCCTACCCCGACAGCAGCCCGACGAGCACGACCAGCACCGGGACGCTCACGATCGTGGTGGTCAGCGCGGCGTCCCGGCCCAGCCGGACGCCCCGGTCGAAGCGCACGGCGTAGCCGAAGACGTTCTGCGCGGTGGGCAGTGCCGCACACACCACGACCGCGGTCAGCGTGGGCCCGGACAGCCCGAGCACGACCCCGCCGAGCACGAGCGCGAGCAGCGGGTGCACCAGGTTCTTCAGCGCCACGACGCACCACAGCGAGGGCCCGACGTCCCCCGCTCCCGGCCGCGCGGCCCCGCGCAGCGAGATGCCGAACGCCAGCAGCATTCCGGGCACCGCCAGGTCGGCGATGAGCTGCAGGGGCGCCATGACCGGCTCGGGCGGCAGCCAGCCCGTCCCCGAGACGATCAGGCCGGCCGCGGTCGCCACGGCGATCGGGTTCCGAAGCGGCGCCGTCAGCGTCCGGGCCCACGACGTGCGCTCGCCGGACACCACGTCGAGCACGGTCGTGTAGACCGGGGTCAGCACGGCGAGCTGGAACAGCAGGACCGGGGCGACGGCGGCGGCGTTGCCCAGCGCGTAGGTGGCGATGGGCAGGCCGAGGTTGCCGGCGTTGACGTACCCGCTGGCCATCGACCCGATCGCGGTCTCCCCCGCCGGCCGCCGCCGGGCCAACCCGACCGGCAGGTAGAGCAGGCAGGCGAGGGTGCTGGTCACGGCGGTGACGACGAGCGCCGAGGAGAACACCGCGCCGACGTCCGCCCGCGCGAGCGTCACGAACAGCAGCGCGGGCGACGCCACGAAGAACGCGGTGCGGGAGAGCACCTGGGTGGCCGACGGACCGAGCACCCCCGCCCGGCCGATCCCGTAGCCGACGGCGATGACCACGCCGATGACGAGGAAACCTTCGAGGATGCCCGTCACGAGCGCGCGGGGAAGCCGGTCACGTGTGCCGACCCTACGACCCCGGCGCGCCGCACGGCAGGTCGCCCGCCGCAGGTCACAGGGGTCGGACGCGGGTCAGGCGGGCAGCGCCGGGGGCGGCGCCACGTCGAGGATGCGGGAGACGGCGTCGGCCATGTGGGCCTCGAGGACCCGGGTCATGAGCACGCCGTCGCCGGTCGCGAGCGCGTCCCGCAGGGTGCGGTGCTCGGCGAGCAGGTCCTCCGACGGCGGGGCCGTCTGCTGCAGCGCGGCCAGGCACATCCGCGTCTCCACCAGCAGCGTCCGCGACATCCGGTGCAGCCGCGGGCTGCCCGACGCGGCCACGAGCTCGGCGTGGAAGTCGTGGTCGGCGTCGGCGAGCGCGACGGTGTCCCCCGCCGCGGCCGCGGCCTCCATCGCCGTGATCGCCGCGGTCAGTCGGGCGACGGCCGGACCGCGGTCCGGCTCGGCGAGCAGCAGCAGCGCGGCGGCCCGCTCGACCGCGGTGCGGGCGGTGTAGACGTCGCGCACGTCGGCGGCGTCGAGGTCGCGGACGAAGAGCCCGCGGTGCCGCTCGCTGCGCAGCAGGCCCTCGGCCACCAGCCGTTGCATGGCCTCGCGCAACGGCCCGCGGCTCACCCCGAGCCGTGCCGCCAGGTCGACCTCGCCCAGCTGGGTGCCGGGTGGGAAGGTGCCGCGCATGATCGCCGCCCGGATCCGGTCCGCGACGATCGCGGCCGTCGACCGGCGGTCGATGGGCTCCAGCTCGCCCATCCGGATCTCGGGACTGCTGCCCGCCATCGCCTCAGCCCGCCTCCGGCCCGGCCGCGAAGAGCGCGCCGAGCCCGGAGCGCGCCCGGTCGGCGCCGGCGAGCCGCAGCCCCTGCCACACGCTGACCTGGTTGGCGGTGAGCACCGGCTTGCCCACCCGCTCGTCGAGCCGGTCGAGCACGTCGATCGTGTGCAGCGCCGTGTCGGGCATGAGGATCGCCTGCGCCTCGGCGGCGGCCGGGTCGCCGGCGACGCCCGCGGCGAACTCCAGCACGACGTCGTCGGGCAGGGTGCCGACCTCGGCCGCGGTGACGATCCCGCGAGAGGTCAGGGTGAGCACGCGGATCCCGGCCTTGCCGAGGAACTCGACGAACCGCTCGGCCACGTCCCCCGGATAGGTCGCGCCGACGGCGACGGTGTCGATCCCGAGCCGGCGGCAGGCGTCGACGAACGCGAACGACGTGCTCGACGCGGGGACCTGCGCCACCTGCTGCAGCGCCTTGACCTGCGCCGCCGCGCCGTCCCAGCCGAACACGAAGGATCCGGACGTGCAGGCCCAGATGATCGAGTCCAGCGGTCCGGCCTGCGCGGCGACCGCCTTGGCGCCGTCGGCGAGGATGTCCTCGGAGCCGACGTCGAGCAGGGCGTCGACGCGGTGCGCGTCCTCCCGCATCAGGGTGTGCACCAGCGGGAGCCGGCTGCCGTCACCGAGCCGCTGCTCGGCACGCGGATAGTCGTCCTCGGCGGAGTACCCCGGGTACAGGATCCCGACGGTCGGTGTGGCGGTGGGTGTCACGGGCGTTCCTCGCGAGTCGGCCGGGCAAGTTGTCGACAATCGTACAAGTCAGGCCCGGCCGGGTCACGCCACCGAGCGCCGCAGGGGGATCTCGAGCAGCCGCCCGCCGCCCACGGCCTGCCGGCCGATCGCGCGCAGCGAGGCCCACATCGTGACCTGGTTCGCCGTGATCACCGGCTTGCCCAGGGCCTGCTCGAGGGGCTCGATGATGTCGTAGGTGGGCAGGTTGGTGCAGCTGATGAACAGCGCGTCGGCCTCCGGCCGGTCGACCGCCTTGACGATCGACACGACCTGCTCGTAGCCGACCCGCCAGATGTTGCCGAGCAGGCCGAGGCCCTCGCTGGCGACCGTGCTGACCCCGCTGTCGGCGAGGAAGGTCACCAGCCGGTCGGTGACCGCGGCGATGTACGGGGTGGCGATCGCCAGGTTCTGCACCCCGAGCAGGTGCAGGGCGTCGACCAGGGCACCGCTGGTGGTGGTGGCCTCGGGTGCGCCCGCCTCGATCATCGTGCGGCGGAGCACGAACTCGCCCGTCACCCCACTGACGAAGCTGCCGGACGTGCAGGCGAACGTCACGACGCCGGGACGCGGCGTGAGCACGTCGCGGGTCGCGCGGCGCACCGCCCGCCGGTCGCCGACCGCGACCGCCATCTCGACGGTGACCGGCGTGGTGAAGAACGGCAGCCGGGTCAGGTAGAGCGAGACGTCGTCGGGCGCCCACCGCCACAGCTCGCGGTCCAGCGCGAAGTCGAACGGGGCGACGACCCCGACGCCCGGTGTGTCGTCGGCGGATCCGTCCGCGCCGGAGGCCGGGCCTGGGCCGGCGTCCGGGTCGACCAGGCCGACGGAGAGTTCAGCGGGCATCGTGCCACTCCACTCGAACGCTCCGAGTAGGTCGTTCTACTCGGAGGAACCCTCGGGCAGCCGCTCGTACACGAGCCGCTCCCCCACACTGCCGGAACGCCACACGTCGTGGCACGCCTCCGCCATCGCCGGCAGATTCTCCACGATCGTGGCGTAGACGTTGCCGGGGACCCATCCCACGTCACCGTTGAGCAGGAGGTTGTTCCGGCCGTAGAAGATGGCCAGGTCGATGCCGCCCGCGGCCTGGTCGATGTCCTGGTCCTCCTTGAAGGAGGCGTCGAGCATCCCGCCGTGGAAGTCGAAGTAGCAGACGTCGCCCGGGATCGGGGTGACCGTCGGGTTCTCCTGGCCGATGGTCGGGCCGAACCGCCGGACGATCGAGTAGACCTCGTTGCGGGCGTACTTCGCGTGCTGCGCCGGGCCCCCCAGCGGCCCGTCGGCCAGCGCCTCCCAGACCGCGGCGGTGGTCCGCGGCGCCTCCTTCTCGAGCAGCTCGGCCACGCAGGACACACCGCGGCGCTCGAGGCTGATCCGGATGTACTTCGGCAAGGCACACACCTCATACGGCATCGAGGACAGCAGAACCACTCCGCACCACGCGGATTGTTGACAATCATACGAGCGCTTCCTAGCGTGTCAATCGCCTCCCCCGCTTCCGGAAGGATCTTCGGTGTGTCCGTTCCCGCAGGTCAGCCCGTCATCGCCGTGCTGACCGGAGACGACCCACCGGCCGGCCTCGACGAGCGCGCGGAGGGCGCCGAGATCCGCCTCGCCGGCCCGTCCGACCTGGCCGGGGCGTTGTCGGGGGCCGACGTCCTGCTCGTCTGGGACTTCCTCTCCCCCGCCGTGCCCGCGGCGTGGCGTGCCGCCGACACCGGCGCCGTCCGCTGGGTCCACACGGCGAGCGCCGGGGTCGACAAGGTCACGTTCCCGGAGATCCTCGAGCACCCTGCGCAGATCACGAACGCCCGCGGCGTGTTCGACCGGCCGATCGCGGAGTACGTGACCGGCGTGGTGCTGGCGCTCGCCAAGGACCTGCCGGCCACGCTGCGGCTGCAGGGCCGGCGGGAGTGGCGGCACCGCGAGACCTCCACGGTGCACGGCAGCACCGCCGTCGTGGTCGGCAGCGGGCCGATCGGGCGGGCGATCGCGGACATGCTCGGCGCCGTCGGCCTGCGCACCGAGCTGGTCGGACGCCGGGCCGCGGAGGAGGTCCACCCCTTCGACGCGCTGCCGGGCCTCCTGCCCTCCGCCGACGTCCTCGTGCTCGCCGCCCCGCTCACCGACGCCACCCGCGGGATGCTCGACAAGGCCGTGCTGGACCTGCTGCCCGACACCGCCCGCGTGGTCAACGTCGGCCGCGGCGGCCTCGTCGTCGAGCAGGACCTGGTGGCCGCGCTGCAGGAGGGCCGGATCGCGGGCGCGGCGCTCGACGTCTTCGAGACCGAGCCGCTGCCCGCCGACTCGCCGCTGTGGGTGATGGAGAACGTGATCGTCTCGCCGCACATGTCGGGCGACGTCGTGGGCTGGCGGGGCATGCTGATGGACCAGTTCCTGGACAACCTCGCGCGCTACCGGGCGGGCGAGCCGCTGCACAACGTCGTCGACAAGAGCCTCGGCTATGTGAAGGGTTCCTCGTGAGTACTGCTGATCTCTCCGCCACCGAGCTTCTCGCGGGTTACGAGAAGGGCGAGATCTCCCCGGTCCAGGCCACGCAGGACGCGTTGGACCGCATCGAGGAGCACAACGCGAAGGTCAACGCGTACACGCTGGTCGACGCCGACTCCGCCCTGACCTCGGCCCGCGAGTCGGCCGAGCGTTGGAAGGCGGGGACGCCCGTCGGCCCGCTCGACGGCGTGCCGACCTCGATCAAGGACATCCTCCTCACCAAGGGCTGGCCGACGACCCGGGGCTCGTGGGTGGCCGAGGCCCCCGAGCCCCACGACGTCGACGGCCCGCCCGTCGCGCGGGTCCGCGAGGCCGGGGCCGTGCTCCTCGGCAAGGTGACCACGCCCGAGTACGCGTGGAAGGGCGTCACGGACTCGCCGCGCTGGGGCGTGACCACGAACCCCTGGGACGCCACGAAGACCGCGGGCGGCTCCTCCGGGGGCTCGTCCGCGGCGGTCGGGCTGGGGATGGGCGCGCTGTCGCTCGGCACGGACGCGGGTGGGTCGGTCCGGATCCCCGCGGCGTTCACCGGCACGGTCGCGCACAAGTCGACCTACGGCCGCGTCGCGCACCACCCGGGCAGCCCGTTCGGCACCCTCGCCCACGTCGGGCCGATGACCCGTACCGCGCTCGACGCCGCGCTGCTGCTCGACGTCGTCTCCGGGTTCGACGCGCGGGACCCCTGGCTGCTCGACGCTCCCCCACGCTCGTTCGCCGAGCAGGCGGTGGAGGGCGTCGCCGGGCTGCGGATCGCGGTCAGCCCGACCCTCGGCTACGTCGACGTGCACCCGGACGTGAAGTCCGCCTTCGAGGCCGCCGCCGACGTGTTCGCGCGGCTCGGCGCGACCGTCGAGCGCGCGGATCCCGGGTTCGCGGACTG
Source organism: Pseudonocardia terrae (assembly GCF_021343995.1). Taxonomy (GTDB): domain Bacteria; phylum Actinomycetota; class Actinomycetes; order Mycobacteriales; family Pseudonocardiaceae; genus Pseudonocardia; species Pseudonocardia terrae. The sequence continues at coordinate 7,285 of NZ_JAJTTE010000103.1, forward strand.
CGTGGAGCCGTTCCACGTCCTCTGGTTCGCCGGCGCCGCGAAGTGCCTGGAGCCGTACTCGGCCGAGCAGCGGGCGCGGATGGACCCGGCGCTGGTCGAGATCGCCGAGCTGGGTGCGACCTACTCGGCCACGGACTTCCTCGGCGCGATGGCCGTGCGCAACGACATGGGCTCACTGATGGGCGCCTTCCACCGCGACTACGACCTGCTGCTCACCCCGACGCTGCCGATCCCGGCGTTCGAGGGCGGCCGCGAGACGCCGTCGGGCGAGGGACGCTGGACGAGCTGGACGCCCTTCACCTACCCGTTCAACATGACCCAGCAGCCGGCCGCGACCGTGCCGTGCGGGTTCACGGGCGAAGGTCTCCCCGTGGGGCTGCAGATCATCGGGCCGCGGCACGCCGACGGCCGGGTCCTGGCCGCCGCCCACGCCTTCGAGCAGGCCACCGACCACCACAAGGCGGTCCCGACCCTGCTCCGGTGAGGCGACGCGTCAGGTGGCGTCGGGGTCGATCGGGGGGCGCTCGTCGGGTGCGAGCCGCTCGATCGGCCTGGCCGCCGGCGGGGCCGCGGAGGCGGTCTCGCTCGTGCTTCCGTTGATCCCGTAGTTGCCGTTGGTCCCGGTGCCACCGTTCCGCCGGAAGGCGTTCACGCCCAGCGGGTCCGGGTCGTCCTCGAACAGCGTGCGGCGCACCGCGGTGCGGGGGTTGAAGTTGCGCAGCCCGCGCAGGTCCTCCAGCGGCTTGCGGAGCTCGTCGAACTCGGGGCCCAGCTCGTTGCGCAGCTTCGTCTGCGCGCCGGTGGCGTACTCGCGCACCTGACGGATCGTCTTGCCGAGCCACGCCGCGGCGGACGGCAGCCGTTCGGGGCCCAGGATGAACAGCCCGGCCACGACGAGGACGAGGATCTCTCCCCAGCCGACGCTGTCGAACACGGGCTCAGCCTACGCGGTGTCAGTCGGAGGCCAGCGTCGCGTTGACGGTCAGCGGCCGTCCGTCGCGCACGAGCTGGATCGGGACGACGTCCCCGGGGTTCTTCTCGCGCACCGCCACGATCAGCTCGTCCGCCCCCGCGATGTCCCGGTCGCCGACCTTGACGATCACGTCCCCCTCGACGATGCCGGCGCCGGCGGCGGCCCCGCCCGCCACGACGTTCTGCACCTGCGCACCGTCGGCCTGCCCGTCCGTCACCGAGCGGACGTTGACGCCGAGGTCGGCGTGCGTGACCCGGCCGCTCCGGATGAGCTCCTCGGCGATGGTGCGCGCCGTCTCGATCGGGATGGCGAACCCGAGACCGATCGAGCCGCCCTCGGACTGCGACGACCCGCCGAGGCTGCGGATCGCCGTGTTGATCCCGACGACGGCGCCCGTCGAGTCCACGAGCGCGCCGCCGGAGTTGCCGGGGTTGATCGCGGCGTCGGTCTGCACGGCGTCGATGACGGCGACGGCGTTGCCCTCGCCGTCGAGCCGGACCGGCCGGTCGAGCGCGCTGACGATGCCGGTGGTGACGGTCCCGGCCAGTCCCAGCGGGGAGCCGATGGCGATCACCGCGTCGCCCACGGCCAGCGCCCCCGAGGCCCCGAACTGGGCCACGGTCGGGTTGGTGACCTGCACCTTCACCACGGCGAGATCGGTCTTCGGGTCCCGCCCGACGATCGCGGCGGGCGTGCGGCTGCCGTCGCTGAAGACCGCCTGGATCGTCGCGCCCTGGGCGTCGGCGGCCGGCGCGACGACGTGGTTGTTGGTGAGGATGTAGCCCGCCGGGTCTATGACCACACCGGACCCGGTGCCGCCCTGCTGACCCACCTTGATGTCGAGCGAGACGACCGCCGGCAGCACCCGGGCGGCGATGTCCGCGACCGAGCCGGGCGGGCGTTCCTTGCCCTCGGTGGTCGAGCTGAGCGTGGCGCCGGGCTCGGTGAGCGAGTTCGCGCCCTCCGCGGTGTACCGGCCGACCAGCCCGCCGAGCGCGCCGATCAGGAGCGCGAGCACGCCGAGGATCGCGAGGGCCCTCGGCTCGACCCGGCGACCGAACAGCACCTCGCGGACGCTGAGCCGGGGCCCCGCTCCCCGCTCCGGCGCCGGCTCCGCCTCGCCCGGGGGCGGCGGGCCGAGCTCCACGGGACTCTCCGGGCGCCGCCACGGGTCCTCGCGGCCGTCCGTGCCGGCGGCGTCGCCGGTGGGCCAGAACGCGTCGTCGTCCCCGGGGCGCCCGTCGGTCTCACCGGGGGGACGCTGCAGCGCGGGGGTCTCGAGGGCGGGGCGGCCGAACGCGCTGGCCAGGGCCGCGGTAGGGGCAGGAGCCAAGGTGGAGCGGGCGTGCCCGTTCGTCGCGCCACGGTCGGCGAACGCGCCCTCGACGCCGGTGGGGCGGCCGAACACCGCGGCGGTCTCGGGGTCGACGGCGGGCCGGGCCAGGCCACGCGGCTGCAGCCGGGGCGGGTCCTCCCGGGGCGGCTCGGCGGCGTTCTCCCCGCTCGTCCCGCGCTCGTCGGCCGGGTCCTGCGCGTCGCTCATGGTGCGGACCAGCCTGCCCGACGGGCGGTGAAGTCCGCGTAGCCGGGCGGGATCATCCCGGGCGCGGCTCAGCGCTCGGTGCGCGGCTCGCTCGCCGGGGCCGGGGTGGCGCTCGTGGGGGGCGGGGTCGTGCTCGGGGTGGCCGCGGGGGCACCGTTCCGGATCGCCACGGGCTGGAAGGTCGCGCGCGTGTCCAGCCGGGCCGCGCCGTCGGAGCCGGCCGCGCCGCCCAGCACGCTGCCGCCGAGCACGCCGCGCTCGGGC
>NZ_JAJTTE010000104.1 GCF_021343995.1 Pseudonocardia terrae
ACAAAGGCGAGGACCGCCCCGACCCACCCCTGATCGTCTGGCGACCCCCGACCCCACCCGAAGAGCCCCGACCCCCACCCCCACCGGCCAGGGACCTCGACGAACCTCCTCCGTTCTGAGAGAGGTGCGCGTGATCGCGGGCTCTTCGGGCGGAGTCCGCTCGAACCGACTCCGACCGGCCCGCTCCTCCTTCGAGCGGGTCGGCGGACGACCGTGCCCGCCAGTCGTTGGTCGGCCGGACCGCCGCTCCCTAGAGCGGCCAGGCTTGAGCAGCCCAACGACAGCTCTCCGGGGCGCGCGGCCTCGTTCACCCAGCACCCGTGAACCTCACCCGTTGTCGGACTGCGACGTGCGCTCCGGTAGGTAGGGCTGGATGGCAGAGGCGAGCTTCTCCGCGGTCATCGACTGGAGCCAGACGTGGCCGGGACCGTGGATCTCGGCCAGCAGCAGCGAGTCCCCGAAGATCTTGTTCTTCACCCCGCGCACCGAGCTGAACTGCAGCTCCATACCGGCGCGGTAGAGCGCCAGGTGACCGGGGTGGATCAGCATCGACTGCCCGGCCGAGATGTCGTACTCGGTGATCTCGCCGGCCAGCTGTACCCAGGCGACGCCGTCGCCCGACAGCTTCTGGAACACCACGCCCGCGCCCCCGAAGATCCCGGCGCCGAGCTTCTTCTGCAGCCCGACCGACACCTCGACCTTCGCGGTGCTGGCCATGTAGGCGCCGGACTGCACCATGAACTCGTCGGCGGCGTCGACGCGCAGCTCCCGGATCGTGCCCGGCAGGTCGGTCGCGAAGGCGACGAACCCGCCGTTCTGCGGCGCCGTGTACTCGGTGAGGAACAGCTGCCCGCCGCCGAGTGCGCGCTTGAGACCGCTCATGAAGCCGCCCCGGCCGCCCGAGCCGAACCGGGTCGACGTCTCGAGGTCGAATCCGGAGGACAGCCAGGCGACGTCCCCGCCCTCGGCGATCACCTGCTCGCCGGGACCCATGGTGATCTCCAGGACGGGCATCGTCGTGCCCATGATCCGGGTCTGCATGGCAGGAACGTAGAGGGGGCGCAGCGGCGCCGGAAGGGGCTCGATCGCCCGAGGACCAGGGCCGAAAGGCGGCAGTCGGGCGGCGATCCGGCGCAGTACCGTGCCCGCCCCGTTCACGGTTGCCCCTCGAGGAGGCCTCGATGACCACGACGGCTGCGGGCTCACGCAACGAGACGGCGCTCGCCCGGGCCGTCGAGCGCTGGAACGCCGGCGATCTCGACGGCTACCTGGAGATCTACGCCGAGGGCATCCGGCTGCACGGGATGTCGCCGGAGCCGCTGGACGCGCAGGGCGTGCGCGCGGCCTACGAGAACCTCTTCGCAGCGTTCCCGCGGAACCACCTGGAACTGCATGAGACGTTCAGCGCCGGTGACCGGCTGACCTGCCGCTTCACCCTCACGGGCCGGCACGACGGCGACTACATGGGCATCCCCGCGACCGGGCGTGACATCGCCCTCTCCGGCATCACGATCCTGCACTTCCAGGACGGCCTGTGCGTCGAGCGCTGGGTCTGCGCCGACACGCTCGGGCTCCTCGTCCAGCTCGGGGCGGTGCCCCCGCCGTCCTGACGCCCACCGGCGGAAACCGGGCCCCGTCAGGAGGTGGCCGGCGTGTTCCCGAACGCGGTCCTGACGGCGAACACCCCGAGCAGGCTGCCGGCGATCCACCGCTGGACGGTCATCGCCCGCGGGCGCGCCGCCAGGAAGCGGGCGACCGACGCGGCCGCGAGGACGATCAGGGCATTGACGGTGATGGCGACGACGATCTGGACCGCCCCGAGCTGGAGGAACTGTGTCCACGCCGCCCCGCCGGCCGGATCGACGAACTGGGGCAGCAGCGCCGCGTACAGGAGCGCGATCTTCGGGTTGAGCAGGTTCGTGAGCAGCCCCATCCCGAACAACCGCCGGTCCGAGGCCGGCTCCAGGCTCCGGGCCTCGAACGGGGAGCGGCCGCCCGGCCGCAGCATGCCCCAGGCGAGCCACGCGAGGTACAGGGCTCCGGCGATCTTCACCGTCGTGTAGGCCGCCGGCACCGCCGCGAACAGGGCGGACAGCCCCGCCGCCGCGACCAGGAGGTAGCACAGGAACCCGACCGCCGTCCCGGCCAGGGACACCAGCCCGGCGCGCCGGCCCTGAGAGATCGCCCGGGACACCAGGTAGATCATGTTCGGCCCCGGCGTGAGGACCATGCCGAGGGCGACCGCGACGACGCCGAGACCGGCGGACAGATGGATCACGACCCGAGTTCCCTCCGACATGCAACTCCCGCCACACAAGCACGCCGCTCGCGCGATCACCACGCATTTGCCGGCCGTCGCCGGCTCCCCGATCTGACGGACGTCAGGGTGCGTCGGGAGCAGAGGAGGGCGAGAGGAGGGGGAAACCCGCCAGAACCTGCTGCAGGTGCACGACCTGCCGGGGGAAGAACTCGGCGATCGTGAGGCCGACGACGTCGGAGGCCGCGGTCACGTCGGCGACGAGGCGCCGGACCTCCCCGCTGGTGAGGCCGTCGGGCACGGCTCCGAGCCCGAGCACGATCTCGTTGCTGTCGACGGTGTCCACGTCGAAGTGGATCGCGACGTGCGTGCACCCGGTGCCGGCCAGCCAGCGCAGGAGCGGTTCGGTCGAGGCGCGGAGCTCGTCCGGGGCGAAGGTGCGGATGCCCCACTCGGCGACGTTCGGGAAGTCGTCCTCGGTCCACGCGTGCAGCCCGACCAGTGCGACGCGGGCGGGGTCGACGGTGGCCGGCAGCAGGGCGAGGACATCCGGGCCGGCGTGGCCGGTCAGGGCGGCGACGGCCATGGCGTGGAAGCCGGGGTACCGGCTGGCCGGGGTGCCGATGTCCGGGTGCGAGTCGATCCAGAGGATCGCGAGGTCGTCGCAGTACCGCCGGGCCAGGGAGGAGAAGGGCGCGACGCTGACGGCGCACTCCCCGCCCAGGGTGACGATCCGCGCCGGTGCGTGCCGGCCGATCACCTCCAGGGCGCGCACGAGCTGGTCGACGACGACCGCCTTCGCCTCGATGCCGTCCGCCGTGTCGAGTCCCTCGTCGCCCATGGTGACGGGGGCGGTGGCGGTGGGCCCGACATGGGGCGGCAGCACGGCGTCGAGGACCGCCGAGACGACCGCGTACCCGCGGCGGGCGACGTCGAAGGGGAACTCGGACGCGAGCTCGCGGACGCTCGACGTGCCGGCGCCCTGCCACTGTGGGCAGAGCAGCCGCAGCGTGTCGCCGTCGCCGGCTGTGCTGTGGGCGGACGAGGCCGGCATGGGTCGTGCTCCTCACTCCGGGTCGGGCGACGGTACCGCTCCCGGCGACGACCAGCGCCTGCTCCGCCCTCGCCGGACCGACTCGAGCGGGTCGTCCCCACGGTGCGTCCGCACACCCGCACCTCGAGGAGGGCACGAGCGACGCCACGGCCGCACCCTGATCCCGAACGGTGCCGGGCCCGAGCGTCACCCCGGGCCGTCGGGATGGGCGAGGTCGTAGGCGCGGGAGAGCTTCCGGGGCACGACCATGCGCCAGGCGTCGACGACGAGCTCGCGGGCCTCGGTCGGGTCGAGTGCCGCGAGGTCGGCGTGGACCCAGTTGAAGCGCATGTCCGACGCCGACGGCATCTGGAACCTGTCCGGCTCGCTCGTCACGAGCGCCGCCCGCTCCTCCTTGGGGAACGCGAAGCCCATCACGGTCTCGTCGAGGGAGAACGCCACGTAGACGATCTGCTTCACGCGGAACTTCAACCTGCCGTGCACGTACACCTGGTACGAGCGCTCCAACGCGGCGCCCAGCGGCCGGACGTCCTCGATCACCGCCATGGTCGGTACCCCTCGGTCACGGCGCGGGCCGGACCGCCGCTCCGTACCCGCACCCCGACCTGCTTCGTCCCGTCCATCGCGATCCACCTCCTGTGTCGTGCACACAGGACTGCGACGGCGGGCATATGCCATCGGTCGCGTTTCGAGACGGGCACGCCGACCGGCTCGTACGCCGGTTCGGATGGTCCGCCTCAGGCCTTTGCTCGGGTCGGGTGCCTTTCCATGAAGCCTGCAGCGATGGTGGCGAGAGTCGCCGGGTCGCGCAGCGGGAGGAGATGGTCGGCGCCGGGGGCGGTCGTGATCTCCGCGCTCGGCAGCATCTCCGCCAGGCCGGCGACGACGCCGTGGACCAGGGGCGGGCTCGCACCTCCCTGGACCAGGAGAACCGGCTGGGCGATACGGGACGCATCGGACGCCCCGAAGCTCCACTCTCGGACAGCGGGGCCCTCGTCACGGAAGAAGAATCCGCAGTCACGTTCCGCCTGCTCCAGGCCGCCCGGGCCGAGGGCCTCGACGAGCACGGTGCGGTAGTCCTCCGCGCAGACCCTGCGCATGAAGGTGTCGAATGCGGTGGCCAGGTCACCCGCAGCGACCGTTGCCGCCACGGATCTGACGAACTGTCCGAAGTCGGCCGCCGCCGCCGGAGAGAGGAGGCACGGCGCTGCCGCGGGCTCGACGAGGACGAGGCTTCGCACGAGACCCGGGCGGTCGAGGGCGAGCTGGAGCCCGATCAGGGAGCCGGAGGAGTGCGCGAGGACATGGGCCTGCTCGACGCCGAGGCTCTCCAGCACCGCGGCCCAGTGTGAGGCGTGGTCGGCGAGCGTCAGATGTCGGGTGGGGGCCGGCGCCGTCGAGTCGTATCCGGCGCGAGTCGGCCCGACGCGGCGGAACGCCCGGAGTGCAGGGTCCTGCGAGACCGCGGGGAACCACGCCGCGAAGACGCCGGCGTGGATCAGCAGGACGGCCTCACCGTTGCCGCGATCGCTGAACTCGACCGTCTCCTCGCCGATGTCCAGCCGATGCAGACCAGCGCTCGTCATCGTGACTCCCGCCTTCCCCCGAGCGTTCTCGCGCCGGCGCCACTCGGGCGTTACCAGTGCTGCGCCTGATCGAGAGCTCCTGTCGTCTGCTGCCGGCCTCATTTCAGGTGCCGGGCGAAGAACCGGCTCCCGTCGTCCCCCTCGAAATGCGGGACGCCGGTGTGCCCGCCCATATTGGCGTGCAGCGTCTTCTCCTTGGTGCCGAACGCGTCGAACAGGTCCAGGGCCATCTGCCGGTCGTTCCCTTCGTCGTCCCACTGCAGCAGGACCAGCAGCGGATTGGTGATCTGCCGGGCCTCCTCGAACAGGGCGCGGGGCACGAAACTCCCCGCGAACAGAACGGCGGCCGCGATGCGCGGCTCGACCACCGCCAGCCGGATGCCGATGGCGATCACGCCTCCCGCGTACCCGACCGGGCCGCCGATCCCGGGCAGCGGCAGGAGGGCGTCCAGGGTGGCCCGCCATTCCGGGACCGCCTCGTCGACCAGCGGGAGGACGAGCCGGTCGACGATCTCGTCGTCGACCGGCTCGCCGGCCTCCAGCGCCCGGCGCAGGTCGGCGCGGGCCTCCTCGGCGGCGGAACGCGGCCGGTCACCGCTCCCGGGGAGCTCGATGGTGGCCGCGGCGAAGCCCTCCGCCACGGAGTGCCGGGCCCGAGCCACCAACCGGGGGTACATCCTGTGCAGTCCGCCGGGGTGGCCGAGCAGGATCAGCGGCGCCGGTGCGGAGGCGGATCCGGGCGTCCACAGGATGCCGGGGATCTCGCCGAGGGTGAACTCGCGTTCGAGGACGCCGTCGTCGAGGCGCTGTTGGGAGGTGAATCGCATGGTCGTGCCCTTCGGGAGTGCTCGTGAACGGCGCTCCCGGACGACCTATCGCCCGACCGTGACCCCGGAGGGGAGCACCCATGTCGCTACTGCGTTCACGGGTATCACCTCCTCGTTCTCTCACACGGCCTCCGGGAAGCTAGCAGTGGTCCCCGTGGTCCACCAACGGGATAACGCGGAGACCTGCCGAGGAGCGTGCCCCTCGTGGTCGCCGGGACAGATCCATCCCACCGACACCGATGAGTTCGTGACCTTCGCCGGGTCGTCACCGGCATGAGCGAAACCGATGCCGGCCTGGGCAAGGTCGTCGTGAACAGGGCGATGTCCCTGGACGGCTTCATCGCCGGCCCCGACCACGTGATGGACTGGATCTTCGAGTACCTGAAGAGCGACACGTTTCCGGAGGTCATGCAGGCCACCGGCGCGATGCTGGTCGGCCGGGGCACCCACGAGGTCAGCAAGCGGATGTTCGCCGGAGACACCGACTACGACGGGGGGCCGGTGTTCGTCCTGACGCACCGGCCGCCGGACGAGCCGGAGCACGGGGTCACCTTCCTCACCTGCGACCTCGGGGAGGCCGTCGCCACGGCGCGCGCCGCCGCGGGTGGGAAGAACCTGGAGATCCTCGGAGCCGACCTGGCCAGTCAGTGCCTGCAGCACGGTCTCGTCGACGAGGTCCTGGTGTACGTCCTGCCCGTGCTCCTCGGGGACGGCGTGCGTTTGTCGACCTCGGGGCTCGGCAGGATCGACCTCGAACCGTTCGACAACAGGCAGTCGGGTTCCGTGACGATGCTCCGCTTCCGCGTGCGGAAGTAGGTGTGCGCGGCGCGGTGCCCCCGGTGGGACTCGAACCCACACTGTGACCCTTTTAAGGGGCCTGCCTCTGCCGTTGGGCTACGGGGGCCCGTCCGCAGCCTAACGACGGGCCGGCCGGAGAACGCCGACGGCGCCCGCCCCCGGTGAAGGGCGGGCGCCGAGCGCCGATCAGCCGGTGCCGGGTCAGCTGGCCTTGGCGTCGGCCTCCTGGGCGACCGTCGGGGGCAGCGGGGTCACCGTGCCGCCGGCGATCCGGCTGAACTCCGCCTTCGGCTCGTGGATCTGGCCCAGCGCCACGACCTCGCGGCCCATGAGCAGCGCGGTGGTCCAGTCCATGACGATCCGGAAGCGGCGGTTCCACGTGGGCATGCGGCTCACGTGGTAGGTGCGGTGCATGAACCACGCCGGGAAGCCCTTGAGCTTGATCCCGTAGATCTGGGCGACGCCCTTGTACAGGCCGAGGCTCGCGACCGAGCCGGCGTAGCTGTGCTTGTACTGCTTCATCTCGTACCCGCGCAGGTACGCGACGATGTTGTCCGCCAGGACCTTGGCCTGCCGGACGGCGTGCTGCGCCGACGGGCTGGTGCGGGCGTTCGGGTCGTCCTTGGTCAGGTCGGGGATCGACGCGCAGTCGCCCGCGCTGAACACGCCCTTCAGCCCGTTGACGGTGAGGTCGGCCGCGCACTCGACGTGCCCGCGGGAGCCGCGGGGCAGGTCGGTCTGGTCCAGCATCGGGTTCGGCTTGACGCCGGCGGTCCAGACGATGGTGTCGGCGTCGAACTCACTCCCGTCCGAGAGGACGACGTGCCCGCCGACCATCGACTCGACGCGGGTCTCGAGCAGCACCTCGATGCCGGCGTCGAGCAGGCGGCGCACGGTGTACGCGCCCATCTTCGGGCCGACCTCGGGCATGATCCGGTCCATCGCCTCGACGAGGACCCAGCGCAGGTCGCCCGGCTCGATGCCCTCGTAGTACCGGGTCGCGTAGCGGGCCATGTCGGCCAGCTCGGCCAGCGCCTCGACGCCCGCGTACCCGCCGCCGACCACGACGAAGGTCAGCAGCCGGCTGCGCAGCACCGGGTCCGCGGTGGTCGACGCCGCGTCGAGCCGCGACAGCACGTGGTTGCGCAGGTAGATGGCCTCGCCGACGGTCTTGAAGGCGATGCCCTGCTCGGGCAGGCCGGGGACCGGCAGGGTCCGGGCGACCGAGCCGGGGGCGACGACCAGGACGTCGTACTCCAGCCTGGTGGTGTGCCCGGCCGCGGTCTGCACCGTGACCTGCTTCTGGGCGTCGGAGACGGCGGTGACCCGCCCGGTCACCACGCGGCAGCCGCGCAGCACCTTGTGCAGCGGGACGACCACGTGCCGCGGCTCGATCGAGCCGGCCGACGCCTCGGGGAGGAAGGGCTGGTAGGTCATGTGCGACTGAGGGTCGACGACCGTGATGTCGGCCTCCCCGCGGCGCAGCTTCTTCTGCAGCCGCAGAGCGGTGTACATGCCGACGTAGCCGCCACCGACCACGACGATTCGTTGAGCGTGCGCCATACCCACATTCGTACCCCGAAGACGTAAGCCCGACCGCCGGATCCGACGTGATCTGCGTCAGACCGGGTGTGAGTTCACCGACAGCCCTGCCGCACGCGCCGCGGCGGCGAGGACCTCCTCCAGCATCGCCGGGGTGAGGCGGCCGGTGAAGGTGTTCTGCTGGCTCACGTGGTAGCTGCCGAACAGGTGCACCGTCGACGCGGGCCGCACCGACGCCAGCTCGACGTGCGCCCCGTGGCCGAAGCGCGGGCGCGGCCGCGGGATCGTCCAGCCGTGGTCGGCGAGCACCGGCAGCAGCGCCTGCCAGCCGAAACCCCCCAGGACGAGGACGGCGCGCAGGGTCGGGCGGAGCAGCTCGATCTCCGCGTCGAGCCAGGGCCGGCAGGTGTCGCGCTCGGCCGGGGTCGGTTTGTTCTCCGGCGGGGCACACTTCACCGGCGCGGTGATCCGGGTGCCGATCAGCCGCAACCCGTCGTCGCGGTGCACGGCGATCGGCTGGTTCGCGAGGCCGACGGCGTGCATCGCCGCGAAGAGGACGTCGCCCGAGCGGTCCCCGGTGAAGATCCGCCCGGTCCGGTTGCCGCCGTGCGCGGCCGGGGCGAGCCCGACGACCAGCAGCCGCGCGTCGGGCGGGCCGAGCCCGGGGACGGGCCGGCCCCAGTACTCCCAGTCCCGGAAGGCCGCGCGCTTCTCCCGCGCCACCTTCTCCCGCCACTCGACCAGCCGCGGGCACGCCCGGCACTCGGTGACCCGGGCGTCGAGCTCGGCCGAGGTCGGCGCCGCCGGGGCCGCGCGCCGGGGCCAGTCCGGCGCCGACACCTCGCTCGGCGCCGTCCCGCCCCCGGGTCCGCTCACGCGATCGATCGCGCGATCCCGTCAAGGATGTCGTGCTCGGAGACCACGAGCTTGCCGATGCCGGCGCGGGAGTGCAGCTCGTCCGCCAGCGCCTCGACGACGAGGGCGCCCGCGCCGATGACGTCGACCCGGCCGGGGTGCAGGGCGCCGAGCTTCTCGCGCTCCGGACGCGGCGAGGTGATCAGCATCTGGGCGACCCGGTGGACGTCGTCGCGGGTCAGCGTCGACAGGTGCACGGCCTCGGGGTCGTACTCCGGCAGGTCCTGGCTGATCCCCGAGAGGGTGGTGATCGTGCCGGCCACACCGACCCAGCACTGCACGCCCTCGACCGGCACCGCCGCGAACGCCTCGTCGAGGATCTCGCGGGCGAGCGCCCGGGCCTTCTCGACGTCGTCGGGCGCTCGCCCGCGAGATCC
>NZ_JAJTTE010000105.1 GCF_021343995.1 Pseudonocardia terrae
GCCCGGCCGCGTCCGGCACGGGCAACGAGGTCACCTACGACTTCGCCCTGGACCCCTCGTGAGCCGGCTCTTCGCCGTTCGCTGCCCGGCCTGATCGCCGACCATCGAGAGACGCGCCCCGGACCTCGATCGGTCCGGGGCCGCCGCATGTCTCGGCTCCGGCGGTACGACCGCGAGGAACGAGACCCATGACCCACTCACTGCCGCCGAGACGAACGTCCCGAGGCGACCCGGCCCCACGGGCGCCAGGACACCGTGCATTCCCGGGTCGGGCGCGACAACTCAGCCGCCCGTCCGGTCGTAGACCTTGCGTCCGGCGAACCAGGTCTGCTCGGCGACGTGCCGGCGAGCCGGTTGACCGGGACGGCGAACGGGTCGCGGTCGAGGACGACGAAGTCGGCGGACTTGCCCACCTCCAGCGACCCGGCGACGTCGTCGGTCCCCATGGCGCGGGCGGCGCCGAGGGTGTACGCGTGCAGGGCTTCGGCGAGGGTGATGCCCTGCTCGGGCCACAGGGTCCCGGGGAAGGCACCGGTCGGGTCGGCGCGGCTCACCAGGCCCTGGATGCCGTACCAGGGGTTCGGCGAGGGCATGACGGGCCAGTCCGAGCCACCTGCGAGAAGCACCCCGGCGTCGAGCAGGTTCCGGTTGGGATGCAGCTTCTCGGCGCGCTCGCGGGGGATGCAGGCGCAGATCGCTTCGAAGATGACGCCCGGGAACCACAGGGCGCGCAGCAGCCAGCCGGTGAGCTCCTGGAGCGTCATCGTGGTCTCGCCGCGCCACTGGGCGCCGTGGACGTCGTCGGGTAGGTAGGGCGCGAGGAAGGCGGCGGTCTTGGAGGTGGGCACGCCGTCGAGGAAGATCTTGACGAAGTCGGGCCGGTGGTGGGGGCTACGACAGGCATCACGGTGGTCGATGAGGTCCTGGCCGAGCGGGTTCGTGCCGAAGATCTTGTCGTTGACCTGCAGCGACGTGACGACCCAGGCGTCGAGGCGTCCCGCGTCGTCGAGGTGCTTCAGCGCCCGGAGCATGGGCAGCGACGCGGCGGCGTCCTGGAAGGTCGTGATGCCGAAGGAGTGCAGGATCCCGATACCGCGGCGGCTGGCCTCGGCGTCCTGCTCCACGCCCGACGGGGCGGACGCGGCGTGCGCCCGCTCGACGGGGATCAGCGCCGACTCGATGAGCAGCCCGACCGGCTCGCCGGGTCGCCGGGTCGCCGGGTCGCCGGGTCGCCGGGTCGCGCACGATCGTGCCGTCGGCCGGGTCAGGGGCGTCGGCGTCGATCCCCGCGGCGGCGAGCGCGGCCGAGCTGACCCAGCGGTTGTGGCAGCTGTCGTCGCGGAGCAGCACCGGGCGGCCGCCGGCGGCCTCGTCGAGCGCTGCCAGCGCTTTCGGGTCGGACAGCACCGGGGATCAACGGGCTGCCCCAGCCGCCGCCGACCACCCAGGCGTTCTCCGGAAGACCGCGCGACCAGGCTCGGACGGCGTCGAGCAGACCGGCAAGGTCGGCCGCCCCGTCCAGTTGGAGCTCGTAGAGGTCGGCGCGGCCGGCGAGCAGGTGGTGGTTGTGCACGTCGGCCAGACCGGGCATCAGGAACGCCCCGCCGTGGTCGACGGTCTCGGGCGTGCCCTCGACCCGGTCGAGCAGCTCCTCGTCGCCGACGGCCGCGATCCGACCGTCGGCGACGAGGAGGACCGACGCCCACGGCCGGGCCGGGTCGAGGGTGTGGATGCGGGCGTTGCGGTGCACGGTGTCGGTCTTGGTCACCGTCGTTCTCCTTTCGAAGAGGCGGCACGGCACCGGCCCCGGCCCCCCAGTGTGGCGTCCGCGGCCGGGGGTGCGGGTAGAGATCAGTCGTCGGACATCGCCTGCTGCGGGGTGAGTCCGAGCTGGTGCCCGGACACACCGCCGGCCTGCGACGGGTGCTTCACGACGGCGACCGCCAGGCCGCCGAGGAAGGCCGCGGCGACGACGGCGAGCAGGATCCCAGCGAGAACCGCCGAGCCGCTGATCAGCGTCGTGAAGTTCAGCAGCACCAGGACGGTCACGAAGACGAGGCCGACGAGACCGAGCGCGGGCGCGATCCGGGTGTTCCACACCCGCTCGTCGACACGGTGCCGGGCGAAGAACACGATGATCGCGACGGCCGTGAGCACCATCAGGACGAGGACGCTCACCGTGGCAAGCCCGGCCATCCAGGTGAACAGGTTGAGCACGGGGTCCGCGCCGGCGAGGGCGAAGACGCCGAGCAGCCCGACCGCCGAGGTGCTCTGGGTGAGCGACCCGATGTAGGGCGAGCCGTGCTTCGGATGGGTGCGGGCCAGTGCCTCCGGTCCGATGCCCTGCCGTCCGAGGGCATAGAGGTAGCGGGAGATGGCGTTGTGGAAGGCCAGCAGTGCCGCGAACAGGCTGGTCAGCAGCAGGATCGTCATGATGTCGGCGTAGAGGGGGCCGATGTACTGCGCCGCCGCCGCGAAGACCAGGCCGGCCGTGTCGGACTGCGCTGCGGCCTCGACCTGGCTCGGTCCGTAGGCGATGACGATCGTCCAGCTGGCGATCGCGTAGAACACGCCGATCAGGATCACCGCGATGTAGGTCGCCCGGGGGATCGTGCGCTTCGGCTCGCGCGCCTCCTCGCCGTAGATCGCGGTGGCCTCGAAGCCGACGAACGACGCGACGGCGAACATCACCGCGATGCCGGCCCCGCCGTGGAAGAAGGTCGAGGGCGAGAAGGAGGTGACCGAGTAGCCCTCCGGCCCGCCCTTCACCAGGATCGTCACCGCGAGGACGGCCACGATCGCGATCTCGAGGACCAGCAGGACGCCGAGGACCTTGGCACCCACGTCGATACTGCGGTAGCCGAGCAGACCGACGATCGCGAGCAGGACCGCGGCGAGGATCCACCAGGGGATCTCCGGGCCGCCGTACTGGGTGACGATCCCCTGCAGGGTGGTGGCCGCCAGGCCGTACACGGCGGCCTGGATCGCGGTGTAGGTGAGCAGGGCGAGCCCGGCGGCGCCGAGCCCGAGCCGGGCTCCCAACCCACGGGTGACGTAGGCGTAGAAGGCGCCGGCGTCGACGACGTGGTGGCTCATCGCGGCGTAGCCGACACTGAACACCAGCAGCACGACGGCGACGACGAGGAACGCCATGGGCACGCCGGGCCCGTTGCTAATGGCCAGCATGACCGGCAGCGCGCCGCCGATCGCGGTCAGCGGGGCGGCTGCGGCCACCACGAGGAACACGATCCCGGCGACGCCGATGGAGCCCCGCAGCGTGTGACCGCGGTCGGCGGTCGGGGCAGGGGCGCTCTGCTCAGCCACGGTCGGCTCCCGGGAGGGTCTCGGTGGCGCCGCTCGAGCAGTGGTCGGCGCGGGCGGAGCAGTGGGCGCTCTGCGTACGCGGGACGTCGAGGACGGGGTTGCGGTCGAAGAACCCGACGGGTTTGAGGGTGAAGCCGGTGTAGTCGACGGGCATGATCGGCCAGTCCTCCGGCCGCGGGAAGTGCGTGAGTCCGAAGGTGTGCCAGACGACGAGGTCGCGGCCGTCGATGTCGCGGTCGCCGGCGACGTAGGCGGGTAGCCCGGCCCCGCCGGCGTGCTGGTTGACGAAGTCGCCGGCGGCGTAGCGCTCGGCGGGGTCGTAGCGGGTGACCCACAGGTGCTTGGTGGCGAAGGTGGCGCGGCGCTGGATGGAGGAGTCGTCGTCGGCGAGCAGCTCCGGGTTGCCCTCGGGAATGAGCGCGTAGGCGACGGGGTCACCGAGCCGGTTGCGCGAGCCGGGGTTGGTGATGTGCCAGACCCGGCCCGTGCGGGTGTCGGCAAGGCGCTGGGCCTCGGACTCGCGCCGCAGCGGCGTGCGGCGCTGGGTGAAGGCGTTGCCGCGTGGATTGGCCGGCCCCGTGGGGACGCGCTGGACCTCGATCTCCTCGACCAGGTTGTCCGGGCCGTCGACGGCCATGTCGAGCCGGGCGGAGAAGAGGTGCTGGTGGTAGGGGGCGCCGAGGCCGGGGGCGAGCCGGGAGGCGTAGGGGTTCACGCCGTCGGTGTCGTGGCCGGGGCCGGGGTAGGCCGAGGTGAACACGACGCCGGTGGCCTTGGCCTCGCACTCGATGGTGCCATCGAGGTAGAGATACCAGTAGAAGCCGTAGTCGTAGTTGCCGATGGTGGTGAAGAAGGAGATCACCATGCGGCGCTGGCGGCGGGTCTCCGACGAGCCCGCCCACAGGTCGGTGTGCTTCCAGAGGATCCCGTAGTCCTCCTCGTGCAGGCAGATCGCGTTGGGCAGCAGCCGGGGGTGGCCGAACTCGTCGGCGATCACGGCGTCGAGGTAGGTGATGTCACCGACGCAGTCGCAGCCCAGCTCGAGGGCGTTCGCGTAGCGGCCGATCATGTACTCGCCGGTGTCGAAGTAGTTCTGCCAGGAGCGGACGGGGGAGGGGTCGGCGTAGGGCACGACCATCTCCGAGATCGAGGCGCGGTGGATGATCGGGCGGTCGCGCTCGCCGTCGCGGAAGGAGAGCTGGTGCAGCACAAGACCTTCGCGGGCGTCGAAGCCGATCCGGACCGACCAGTTCTCCCACTCCAGCAGGGTGCCGTCGAGGGTGAACGACGGGCCCTGCGGCTGGGTGATCTCGATCGGCTTCTGCGAGGAACGCAGGGGCCCGGTGACGGCGACGTCGTCGAAGTTGCCCGACTCGGTGGGGATCGGCACCGCGCCGATGTCGATCACCTGGGTCACCGTCTTGTCGACCACGTCGACGTAGCCGACCAGCCCGTCGACCGGGTGGGCCCAAGCGTGGTCCTTGGGGTGTTCCTGCACGAAGGCCAGGCCGCGGAGGATCCGGCGGCCGGTCTCCTCCGGGTACTCGAAGACCCCGGCCGAGAGCGGGGCGACCCGTACCTTCTCGACGTCGAGGTCGCGGGCGGCGAGGGCGGCCAGCCAGCGCTCATCGGTCGCCAGGACCTGCTCGACCAGCTCGAACTCCTCGTCGAGCACGGGCAGCTGCCCGTCCGCGGCCGGGTCCAGGCGCCGCTCGGCGAGCACCGTCTTGGCGCTGACCGAGACGAGGACGTCGCGCCCACCGGGGGTCGCGGTGTCGTGCAGGAGGGCACGGACGACGCGCTCGGCCGAGGCCGGGTCCGGCCCGTAGAGCACGTCCTTCGGCGGTTCCTCCAGACCGAGGAAGACCACCCGTGAGGTCTCCGGCAGGAGGTCGGCGTCGGCGAGGACCTGACGGGCAATGCTGATCTCGTCGCTGGTCAGCGGGCTGAGTGGATGCGCGAGGGTGGCATCGGAGGCTGTCGGCGGCATCGTTGTCTCCCGTTTTTCTCCGCTTGTAGGCGATAGGGTGCGCCACATCCCGGGCGGCGGGAATTGGGGAAACCTTTCGTCCCGCCGGCGGCGGTGGAGGACGTGACGGAGCGCGCTCGAGGCGGCACAACGGGTCGCCTCGCGGGGGTTCGGGGACCGTTACGGTGCTTCCGTGCAGCGGCGAGAGGTTCACGGTGCCCAAGCAGGTTGACCACGACGAGCGCCGGGCCGTGATCGCCGAAGCGACCTGGCGACTGATCGCCGAACGTGGCATCGACGCAGCCACCATGCGCGAGATCTCCGCGGCGATCGGCATGGCCAACGGCGCGCTGAAGTACTACTACCCGAGCAAGAACGCGATCGTGCGCACGGCGTTCACGCACGTCTTCGAGGCCACGAACGCGCGGATCCGGGCCCGCCTCGGAGACGCGACCGGGCTGGCCGGCCTCCGCATCTTCTGCCGCGAGGTCATGCCGATCGAGGGCGTCACGCGGCTCGAGGCGCGGATCGTCCTGCCCTTCTGGCAGCGCGCCCTCGGCGACGCGGAGCTCGGCGCGGTCTACGTCGAGGCCATGGCGATCTGGCGTGCACAGATCCGTGAGTTCCTGCGGACCGGACGCGCCGAGGGATCGGTGACGACCGACGCTGACGACGACGTCCTCGTCGAGCAGCTCCTCGCCATGCTCAACGGCGTGCAGACCCTCGCCCTGCTGGACGCCGAAGCCGTCACTGCCGATCTGCAGCGGAGGATGATCGACGCCTTTCTGCACGGGCTGGGTTGAGAGGCCTGGCGATGCAACCTGCGCGTGGTGCGAGTTGCGGACGCTGGAGAGGGACTCCCGCAGCGTTGTCGCTGGTGGGAGGCTTGTGAGGATGTTCTGGAACCCGCTCTCTCAAGGGGGCAGGGATTCGAATCCCCCTTCTGATCAAGCCGGATGAGTCCTCTGACTCTCCGGCCTGTCGTGTGGGGGAGTCAGTGAGGAGCACCCCGGTCGCAGTACGACCCGCAGCTCGACGTGATCGTCAGCGCTGCTCTCCGACGTACCGTCCCCACCAGTCGTCATGCTCTGGAAGCGACCCTGACCGAGGACGATGCGCGACCCGTCGAGCCTCGGGGGTGAGAATTCCACCGGCGAGCAGTGGGGAGCTGACGAATGACAGGACAGGGTCCGACCGCGGCACAGGGTGGTTTGACCGAGCAGGACGTGACAGCGGTGCGTGACGAGGTGTCCGCGGGCAGGACGGTGACGGTCTGGTTCACAGCGGCAGCGGTCGGGGTGCCGGCGGGTGGATCGGCCAAGGTAGTGGCCGTCGGCGACGTCGCGGAGGGCGACTTCATCCAGGTCCGCCCCGCGGGCTCGCGGGACGCGGTGTTCTGCTCGCCGAGTGAGCTCACGCGGAGCAGGCCCACCCGCAGGTCGGCGTCGTCGCGGGAGCGAGAGGAGGCTGCCACGGACGACACGACGGCTACTCCCGCGACACCTGCCCGGCCGGGTCGCGCTCGGCGAGCCGCCAGGTCCACTGCGTCCGCAGTCCCTTCCGCCTCGACGCCGGTCACCGATCTTCCCGAGCCGGAGGCGAACCTGGCACCGGCGAGATCCGGGAAGGCCGCTCCGGCGCGTACCCGTAAGCGCGGCGGGGGGTCGGGCGCGCTGACGGTCAGCCTGGCCTCGACCGTCGAGGGCGACTGGACGGTGGAGGTGCTGGTAGGTGGGAAGCGGGTCGTGTCCTCGACGCCGGTCCCGGCGACCGACGTCGCTGCGGTGTCCCGCTCCCTTCCACCGGCGGCAGCCGAGGCGATCACGGCGGCGCTGGTCGAGGCTCGCCGGCGTCAGCAGGAGCGTGTCGCGCACCTGCGCAAGGAGCTCGACGCCGCCGAGCGGACCCTTGAGCAGCTCGGCGTCGACTGAGCCTGGATGCACCGGGAAAACCGACTGGTGATGGCGGGTCGTGACGCACGAATGCCCCTCTGAGCTGGGAGAATGCGGCTTGCGAAGGTCACATTGGTCCCACACAGAAGGGCATCCGCTGGGTGCGACCATCTCACGCCCGCCGCGCCATGTCGGTGCGGTTCGACGATCCGAATCTCGTCTCGTGCGCCGGGCTCGCGCCGGTGTTGGCGCTGGCTGCCCGCTGCGGGCTGACGACGCTGCTGACCGAGCGGCTGCGGATCGCCGCGACGGGTGGCACGCACGCCGCCGCGAAGGTCCTCGTGTTGGTCGCCGGGATGGTTGCCGGCGCGGACTCGATCAGCGACATGGACCTGCTGCGCCACGGCGCCATGCCCCGGCTGTTCACCGACTCGCGGGCGCCGTCGACGCTGGGGGTGTTCCTGCGGTGCTTCACCTTCGGGCACGTCCGCCAGCTCGACGCCGTGGCTGCCCGGCTACTGGCCCGGCTCACGCGAGCGACCCCGAGCCTGCGCGGCGCCGATCGGGTCGCGTTCGGCGGATCTGGATGACACGGTGCGCCGCACCTACGGCTATGCCAAGCAGGGCGCCGCCCGGGGCTACACCGGGGTGAACGGGCGGGGCGCCCTGCTGGCGACGATCAGCACGCCGCGGTCGGCGCCCCTGATCGCCGCCAGCCGGCTGCGCAAGGGCGCGACCAACTCGGTGCGTGGCGCCGCGAAGCTGCTGGCCGACGCGCTGGCGACCGCGCGGCGGGCCGGTGCGACCGGGCTGCTGATCGTGCGCGCGGACTCGGCGTTCTACGGCTATGACCTCATCGCCGCCTGCCGCCGCGCGGGCGCCAGTTTCTCCGTCACCGCCCGGCAGACCCCCACGGTGATCAGGGCGATCACCACCATCCCGGAGGCGGCGTGGGTGCCGATCCAGTACCCGAACGCGATCTTCGACGAAGCCGAGCAGCGCTGGGTCTCCGACGCTGAGGTCGCCGAGGTCGCGTTCACCGCGTTCACCGGGCGCCGAAAGGCCGAACACGTGACCGCTCGGCTGATCGTGCGTCGGGTCCGCCGGCTCAACCCGAAACACGTGCCGGCCGGGCAGTCGGAGATGTTCGCGGTCTACCGCTACCACGCCGTGTTCACCGACAGCCCCGAACCCATGCTGGCCGCCGAGGCCACGCACCGGGACCACGCCATCGTCGAGCAGGTCATCGCCGACCTGAAGGACTCCGCGCTGGCCCACTTGCCGTCTGGGCACTTCGGCGCCAACAGCGCTTGGCTGGTCTGCGCCGCGATCGCGCACAACCTGACCCGCGCCGCCGGCACCCTCGCCTCGGCGTTTCACGCCCGGGCCCGTACCGGCACCATCCGCGCCCACCTCATCGGCGTCCCGCTCGACTGGCCCGCGCCGCACACCGGCTCGTGCTGCACCTGCCGCAGCACTGGCCCTGGCAGGACGGGCTCGACGAGCTGTTCCGCCGAGCCCTGCACGACCTGCTCCCGACAGCCGCCTGATCACCCGCCCGACCGGGCCCGACCGGAGACCATCAGTGGAGAAGCCGGGCAGACCGGCAGATCAACCTGCCCGCCCTCCACCACAAGCCCACAGAAGATCAACTACTGGGAAGCAGAACCCCAGCGGTGGATCCAGGCTGAGGACAGGTGTGCGGACACCGAGAGGTCCGAGGCGATGGCGTGGACGCGACGGACCGCCGCCCCCAGCACCCGCTCGCCGGCCTCGCGGGCTGCGCAGATCTCATCGACGGGGACGACGATGCCGTAGGGGTCGGGCGGGAGCGGGCAGTATCGTGCATGCACGATCCGCAGCTCGGTGCGGCGTGCCGCCGCTTCG
>NZ_JAJTTE010000106.1 GCF_021343995.1 Pseudonocardia terrae
AGCCACCCGGCGTTGCCCCACGAGGACCCGGCGGCGACCCGGCGGCGCTCGAAGACGTCGACATCGACACCGCGTTGCTGCAGGAACCATGCGGTGGCCAGGCCGACCATGCCGGCACCGACGACGGCGACCCGCCCGGCTCGGCGCGGCGGTTCGCTTATCTCCTCGAGCGAGCATCGGAAGCGCTCAGGACGCTGCGCCGGCGCGTTCCCGGCGGCTCCGGCCGCTTCGGCGGCTGTGCCTCCGCGGTCGCTGTCGGGACGGGTCGGCGGGCGCTGACCTGCGCCGACGGCCGCTGCAGGCGTATCTGACTGATGGGTGGGGCTCATCGCTTGCCCTCCTCCTCTGCCTCGATGTGCACGGTGCTCAGCCAGCCGACCGCGGCGGCCAGGGCCGCGACGAGGACGGCGGACCCGGCGACCCCCAAGACGAGCAGGCCGATGGCGAGAACGGCCAGGACGACAACCGGCCAACTGTGGCGGAAACGGGACTCGGCGCAATGACGCTTCGCGGGTAGCCGTTGCTGCCCGTCGCCGAGGCGGGCCACGAAGGCAGGGTCGTCGGAGCGGAGTCGGCTCTCGACCTCGTCGAGCAGATGCCGCTCACGGTTGCTCAGCATGGTGCTTCTCCTCATCAAAGCCGCACACATCACCCGTAGAGCCCTACGGATCGGCTACCAGTTGGCGGGGGGATCACTCGCCGGGAATGACTGCTCACCCCACTCCTGAACGATGTCCCGGCTGGCGCTGTCCGGCTCCGACAATGGGTCGACGTATATGTCCACCGCCATCTCCAGGCCGTGCGTAGTCGCGGCGAGAACCCACCGAGAGGCCGCCGCGTGCCCATTGATGCGGGCACGAGGAAGACTGGGAACGGCTTGACCGTTGTGCACAACTATCTCCAGAAATGGTTTGCAGGCGGCTGCACGCCGTAGTGCCCGCGCGGTGTCATCAAAGTCGGTGATTACTGCTCGAACAACTGTCCTTCTTCTCCGTTACCAGGCCGGGCCCATCTGCCGGGCTTGCCCGTTACGCCGGATGCGAAGGCGGGGTTGGGTCTGGTTGCGGACGACCTCGGCAAGCTCGGGCGAGCCGGCAATGGAGCGCCCACCCAGCCTGGCGAGCAGCTCTGCTCGCATCGAACGTCGCTGCTCCGGGCCCACTCCGCCGAGGACGCCCTGGTCCGCCCCGGTGACCAGAGCCCAGCCGAGACAGGTGGCCTGGACCGGGCACCGCAGGCACAGCCACGGGCTGTCGGTGCCGCGTGGATCGGGATCGGTCAGTGCGTGCCGGTCGAGCTCGACGCATCGCGCGGCTTGCATCCAGGAGTGGCGATCGGCGCTCGTCGAAGCCATGTCAGGCTCCGACTTCCCGCGTGCTCCCCGGCGTCGTCCCCGGGTCGACCTCGGGGTGCTCACAGGGCACGATCACCACCGAGCAGCGTGCTGCAGCGGCGCACCTCAGCGCCGTCGCCCGTCCGACATCCCGAGGGGAGCGGCGCCGCGAACGGCCGAGAACCAGCAGGTCATCGGGCCTATCGGCTAGGCGCAGCAGCGTCTCGTGCGGGTCTCCCGTGGTGACGACGATGCGCACGTCGAGGTCGTCGGAGGGCACCGAGGCCCGCGACAGCGCGTGATAGGCATCCTGCATTGCAGGTGGCCCCGCGCGGTACTCGTCGCCGGTGTGGTCGTCGCGCACATCGACCGCGTAGAGGACTGCACCGGTTCCGCACGCCAGCGAGACCGCGGTATCGACGACTCGTGGATGAGAGCCACGCCCGCCCACGCCCACGATCACCCGTGGCCGCACAGCCGACTCCACAGCACACCCCTTCGCTCGAAGAAACACGTACGCGGGCCTGGCAGATCGCCGGGGCCTAACCGGTACGAGGACGTGGTGGTGGGCCTGCCGACGAGGGTGACTGCCGGGGGCTCTCGGCAGGCCCAGCACCCACCATGCCCGGAGATCGCCGCCGTGGGCAGGTCGCGGGTCCGCAACCTCGACCGAGCCCTGGTTTCCGAGCATCGGCAATCTCGCGGGCTATTCGCGCAGTTGTGGTACATGTGGCGACCCAGCGTTGCGGGGGCTGCGACGGCCCTGGTGCCGAGGACCGGAAACCGGGTCGCAAATGGTCGACGTGGCGGCTTGACGGCCGCTACCCTCACCTTTGCTGAGCACGGCCCGACGCGCCCCGGGCCGTGCTCATTTGCATCTGCACGCAGCGCGCTACTTGTCCTCGGCGCGCGACACCCCTTTACCGACTCTCTCGAGGAGTGGAGCCACATGACCGAGACGCAGGTGTGGTTGGCGCAGAGCGCCTATGAGCGACTGAAGTCCGAGCTCATGAAATTGCTGCGGCAGCGCGCCGAGGGGCTCAGCGGCCACGCGGCCGAACAGTTCGTCGGCGACAGCGCCGACCACAACACCGATCAGCAGCTACTGACCGCTCGACGGGAACGGGAGAACCGAATCCGCAAACTGCAGGAGCTGCTGCAGAATCCGCTGGTAGGCCAGGACCCACCGGATGACGGTGTGGCCGAGCCGGGAATGGTGCTGACCATCCGGTACGAGGACGATCAGGAAACCGAGACGTTCCTGCTCGCCCACACCGAGGAGGGCGCCTATCCCGCAGACCTGATGACGTGCTCGCCGGATTCCCCGCTGGGGATGGCGCTTCCGGGCAGAAAGCAGGGCGAGAAAATTCTGTACACCCTCCCGAACGGGCAGGCAATGGAGATCACCCTCCTGCGAGCGGTCCCCTACCGCCCGGAAGCATGGTCCGCGACCGCTCAGGTCGGCGGCTGAGGCGTGTCCTCCGTGCCGGGCCCGCCCGGCGAGGATGTGCGTCCGCCCCTGCGCCACCGACGGCGGACGGGCAGCGCCCGGCATGCCGGACACTGGTCAGGATCTGCCGGACATCGGCTCCTCAACGCTGCGCTTTGGGTCACATTACGGGCGCTTGTTGCCCGGGTTCGGCAGTACGCGCCGCCGAAGGTTCGCCGACTCCGCCACATGCTGAGCAGAGGTCTGAGGGGCAGTCTGACAGAGCCGAGGACGCCACCTCGGCGAGCAGAGGGCATGCAGGCCGGCCGTTCGCCTTCCGGAGGCCGGCATGCCTTTCTGCGTGCTCGATGATTATCCTGGAAAGGTGGTTCGTCTCGCGTATCGCCTGAGCGTGCGCTACTCAAAAGCGTGGGCCAGTCGGTCTCGACCTGACACCGAGTAAAAAGACTTGGCCCGTTAGGGATACGCATGGCAGGTATATTTGGACTGGCTCGGTTCCTGCGACCAAACTAGGGCCGGCTGTCGAGTAAGTAGGTGGGAAGGTGTTTTTCGGATGGGGTCGGAAGCGGCGTGATGGGACCCCCTGTCGCGCCCATGGACCGACCGTGTTGTGGGTGGACGAGCTCCTGGGCGCCCCGGTCTGCGGCCCCGCGGGCGAACATCTGGGACACCTGCGCGACCTGGGGCTGAAGCGAACCCGCGGTGGCCCTCTTGTCGACGCGATCCTGGTGGACGGGGGCGGGCACTGCTTCACCGTTCCCTCGGAAGACGTGATGTTCTCGGGTGGCTTGCGACTGCGTGTGCATGGGGCGCGGCAGCCGTCGGCCCCGTTGAGCCTGTCGATCGAGCCGCAGCGGGAATGGCTCGCCGAGGTCCTGGGCAAGCCCGTGCTGACCACGCCGGTACAGACCAAACCGACACGGGTGAGCGACGTCGGACTTCGCAAGGACCGGGACGACCGCTGGATCGTCTGGCTGATCGACACGCGACCGGCATGGCTGCGTCTGCTCGGCTTCCCGCGTCAGCTCACCCCCTGGACCGTGCTGACCCGCCGCTGCGTGATCCGCCGCCCCGGCCAGGTCTTCCGGCCTCGCTCACCGGCCGCGACCACCCGAACTCGCAGCGGACGCCCAGGATCCCGTGCCGCCTCAGTCTCCATCCCCGCCCAACGCAGCTGCTTGGGTCTCCCCGACAGGGAGCCGTCGAGAGAAACGCGCCATGTGGATCTACCGAGGTAGATCCGGCAGATCGTCGATCCAGAGCTGGTGTCGACAACAGCTCGCAGGCCGGCCCGTGCCGCACCGTCGTGAGCGCATCCGCGATACCCGCCCGAATGGCCATCGCAGCGCGCACCTTCTGATCACTGGTGAGCAACACAGGCAGACTATCGTCGTGCTGCCCGGCCGATACGGCAACGCTGCTGTGCTGACCGAGCTGGTCGAGAAGCTCGCCGAGCACTTCCGTGTGGTCGCCGTCGACATGCCCGGCGAGGCCGGCCTGGGCTCGGCGGGCCGACCGAACACCGAGCGCCTCCGTGACTACGGGACCTGGCTCGATGGCCTTCTGGCCGTCGTGGCGAAGCACTCTTCGGACGGCGTGACGGTGCTGGCGCACGGCTTCGGGGCCGCCGTCGCTCTCGCTGCGCGCCCTGCCCCGCACATCAGCGGTCTCGTGCTGCTCAACCCGTATGGGTTCGTCCGCCCCGCCACTGATATGCGTGCCGCCGCGGCGCTGCTGGCCTGGCGGCTCGCCCCCACCGCTGCGGCAGCGGCCCGGCTACTCGCCCGGCTCGGCGGCCGGGGTTTCGTCCCGCCGCGTGCGCTCGTCGACTGGCTGGGGTTGGTCGGTCGACACGTCGCGATGAGCAGCACCCCGCCCGCACATCCCGAGCTGGCGCACCGGTGGCGCTGCACACCGTGCACAGTCGCCGTCGGCGAACACGACCCGCTCTTCGGCGATGGTCGGCTCGTCCGGCCGGTCCGACGGGCGCTGCGCGCCAGCGTGGTCACCGTCCGCGGCGCCGGTGCTCTGCTGCCGTATGAGAGCCCTGAAGCGGTCCTGTCGGTGTTGCGGCTGCACGAGATGCTGCACCGGCCGCACACGAGCCGGCCGGCGCCGGACACACCGCACAACGATCAGTCGCTGACCGACCAAGCGGCTCGAACATCCCGCGCAGACAGCGCGGGCGCCGGGCGGTGCGGGGCCGAGTCTCGGGGGCCGGCGCCGCCCCGCTCCGAGATCAGGGCGGCCCAGGAGTTCAGCGTCCCCAGACCCGGCCGCGCCGGTCGACCAGTCGCACCCCATCAGGTAGGCCGGCCGCCAGGCACGACCGCAGCGTCGACGCCACCCCGACGAGGGCGACCTGCCCGGGGGCGGCGACCTCGCGTAGCAGCCCGATCAGCAACAGCAGCTGTGCACACACCGCCGGGCCGAGCACGGGCAGCGCGGACAGGTCCACGGTCACCGGGACGCTCGCCTGGTTGTCGGCCTCGTTCAGGCGAGCGCGCTCGTTGCGGACCCGTCGCAGCAGACGCGGGACGCTACGCGGCATCGACTTCGCGTCCGCGGCGGTCAGCGCGACAATGATCGGTTCAGGATCGGGCGCCTCGCCACGGGACCCGGGCCGAGCGCCGGAACGGGACGCGATGCTTGCGCCAGCCGCTGCGGTCGGGAGCGCCGCGTCCGCAGGTTCGACGACGGTGGTCATCACCGGCTCCCGAGGCCTGAGGAGGCGGCGATCACCGGTGGCTGTGCCCATGATCTGGGCGCTGGCAGCTCCGATGCACGGCGAGCGCACTGTGGGTCTGCCCGGGAGTCGGCACCGGGACCGGACCGGAGGCCCGGCTGGTCGGCCGCCAGCAACCGCGCCGCCAGCGCGAGGGCGGCACGACGCACGTATGACGGCAGCGGGTCGTCATAGGCCAGGCCCGCGGCCAGTTGCTCGAGCAGCCGCGCCGTCGCGGAGGAGATTTGCGAGGTGTGTTGAGCCCCGGCCGGCGGGCCCGACCGGAGCCTCGCCGCGGCCGCCATCAACGACGCAGGGCCGGCCTCGGACGAATGCACTTCTGGAACCTCCTCCCGCCCGGCAGTTCGCCGGGCCGATACGACAGACCACAGCACGATCACGCCAACCCGTAGCCGGGCCGCAAGGGGCTCACAGGGCTCACACGGAAGGCCTCACTGCAAGGGTGCCCGCGACACCCGGGCCACCGCAGGAGCGGAACTCCCCCAAGTTCCCGTACACAGAGCTGCCGCACCTCGGCAGTTTCATCTTGAAGTCGCCGAGCACACTGGTGGGGCACGGCGAGGAGAGAAGACCGATGACACGTCCACCCGAGAAGGCACCGGAGCGGCCCGTCCGTCCGGCCGATCCCGCCTGGTTGCAGCGGGTGGCGCAGGAGGCCGGCCGCGGCGCCGGCGGTGTGCCGGTCGAGCTGCTCGGCGCGTTCTTGTCCGTGCTCGTCGAGGCCGCCACCACCGGACGCCGACCGGACAAGGCCGAACTCGACGCGGTCGGGCTCAACGGCCGTCGCGCCGCCGAGCTCGGGGTGTCGGCCGGCAACGCGGTGCAGCTGTACCTGTCCGCGGCCTGGCGGCTGTGGCGCGAGCTGCCGGCCGTGACCCGGTTCGCGGACAGCGCCACCACCGCCACCGCCGCCGAGGCCGTCATGCGTGCGGTCGACCGCGCGGTGGCCAGCCTCGCCGAGGGCTACACCGCCGCCCGCCGGGACATGATGCGCAGCGAGGAGACCCTGCGCCGCGAGCTCATCGAGGACCTGCTGCGCGGCGACGCCGATATCGGGGCACTCGTCGAGCGGGCCGAGCCGTTCGGACTGGACATGGCCCAGCCGCACCAGGTCGCCCTGGCCTCGCCCACGGGCCGCCTCGTGGACGCCGAGGCCGCCCTGAGCAGCCTCGAACGCGCTGTCGTACAGGGCCTCGGCGACCGCGACGTCCTGGTCGCGACCAAGGACGGCAGCATCGTCGTCGTCGCGCCGGCCACCCCCACCGGCACGGCCACCCCGGCCGCGGCCTCCTCCGCGGGTCCGGCCCGCGGCCTGGGCGAGCTGATGCACACCGACCTGCGCCGTGCCCCGCGCGGCGGACCGTGGCGGATCACCGTCGGCCGGCCCTACCCCGGCTCCTACGGCATCGCCCGGTCCTACGAGGAAGCCCGCGAAGCCCTGGGCATGGCCGTGCGCCTGCAGCTCGACATGCCCGTGGTGCGCGCCGCGGACCTGCTGATCTACCGGGTCCTGCTGCGCGACCAGCCCGCCATCACCGACCTGGTGCACGCCGTGGTCAGCCCGCTGGCCAAGGCACGCGGAGGCGCCGGCCCGCTGCTGGCCACGCTCGATGCCTACTTCGCCACCGGCTGCGTGGTGACCGAGACCGCGCGGCGGCTGCACCTGTCCGTGCGCGCGGTCACCTATCGGCTCGAACGGATCGCCGAGCTGACCGGCTACCACCCGACCGAGCCCGCGCAACGGTTCACCGTGCACGCCGCCGTCCTCGGCGCCCGGCTGCTCGGCTGGCCACAGCGCGACCTGCCCGCCCCGACCCCACCCGACTAGCGGGCGGGCGCCCCCCCGGCGAGATGGCTACTTGCCGGGACCCGGCAGGTTCACGCGGCCGTTGTTGGTGCGTCAGCGCCCCTGCCACGGCCTCGGTTCCCCGGCATCGTGGACCCCGTCCGGGAGGTCCCTGGACGGGGCATGCAGGCGTCCTCCTCAGTCCTTTTGCCGACTCCCGATGCCCACTCCACCAGGTCCACGGCGGTGCCTCTCAGGCGCGCCGGGTCAAGCGCAGAAGTGGAAGGAACCATCGATGACGTCTGCCCGAAAGCGGGTGATCGTCGGCGTCACCGGGACGTTGACCAACCTGCAGGCGTTGCGGGTCGCCGTCGACTCCGCGCGCGACCGCGACGCCATGCTCTACGCCGTCCACGTCTGGGAGACCGGGCACAACCTCGAGTCGATGCTGGCCACCGCGCACAAGCCCGGGGTCGCCGACTGCCTGCGCCTGATCACGCAAGCCTTTGTCGACGCCATGGGCGGCCCCCCTTCCGATGTCGACCTGCGGACCGTCGTCGTCGAAGGCGACCCGGGGTATAGGCTGCTCCGCCTCGCGCACCTCGACACGGACCTGCTCGTCCTCGGTGGCAGCCGCCCGGGACGCTGGGCCGGCTCCCCCACGGTCCGCTGCTGTACCCGGCAGGCCCGCTGCCCCGTTCTCGTCGTCCCCGCCCAGGAGATGGCTCGCGCGCTGCCGGCAGCCGCCCGTGGCACCCGCGGAGCCATCCGGGTCCCCGCCGACTGGACGGCGTGAGATGACAGTCGTTCCCGCGCTGCTGCGGCTGCGCCTTCCCCACCACGCCGGACGGGCGCAGGCCGAAGCCGTCGCCCTCGCCGCCATCACCATTCACGTCCCAGCCAGCCCGGAACTGAACGTGATTCCCGAACTCAGCACCGGCGCCGGCACCGCGCACGTCTGGACCTACTCCTTGCTCCTGCGCGCAGCGACGCTGCGCGCGCCGGTCGACCCGAATCACGTCGTCCAAGCCGCCGGGCACGCCGCCGACCAGGCCTTACACGCCGAGTACGGCATCGAAGCGGGTGCGAGCGCGGTGCTGGCACGCACCGCCGAGCAACTCGCGACCTGTCGACGCGCCGCGATCGGCGCCCCCACCTACCCCGGCAGGCGCTGATGCGGCGCCCCACCAGTCCCAGGACCCCCCCAACAACCCAGGCGCAGGAGGAGACCACGCACCCGAACAAGCTCGGCAACCGCAGCGGACGCAGCTCGCGGACAGGACGAGCCCGCGGCGTCCACGCGCTGGACCCCGCCCTGCTCAACCTGGTGAAGCGAAGCCGGC
>NZ_JAJTTE010000107.1 GCF_021343995.1 Pseudonocardia terrae
CCGCAACCGACCGCCAGACCGGGCGACCGCCACGCGAAAGACACCAGCCACCTAGGGTCGGGTCGTGAGCACCTCTACTGCGACGGCCCACCGGGTCGCGACCGAGCGGCGCGGCCGCGTCCTGCTGATCCGGATGGAGCGGGCGGCCAAGCGCAACGCCGTCGACGCCGCGATGACCGCCGCGCTCGACGCCGCGCTCAACGAGCTCGAGGACGATCCGGACCTGTGGTGCGGCGTCCTCACCGGCGGGCCGACGGTCTTCTGCGCGGGGACGGACCTCGCGGGCGGGGCGGGGGAGCCGACCCCGCGGGGCGGCAACTACGGCGTGGTGAAGCGGGAGCGGTCCACCCCGCTGATCGCGGCCGTCGAGGGGGTCGCCTACGGCGGCGGGTTCGAGATCGTGCTGGCCTGTGACCTGGTCGTGGCGGGCCGCTCGGCCCGGTTCGGCCTGCCGGAGGTCGCCCGCGGGCTGGTGGCGAACTGCGGCGCGCTGTTCCGGGCACCGCGGCCGCTGCCGCTGAACGTCGCCAAGCAGATGTTGCTCACCGGGCAGCCCCTCGGCGCGAACCGGGCGTACGGGCTGGGCCTGGTCGCCGACGTCGTCGACGACGGGGGCGCCGGGGCCGCCGCGCTCGGCCTCGCTGAGCAGGTGTGCGCCAACGCCCCGGTGGCGGTGCGGGCCACGCTGCGGGCGGTCGAGACCGTGGCCGGCGAGCCCGACGAGCGCGGCTGGGTCGCCACCCGGGAGGCGTCCGAGGCCGTGCTCGCCTCGGCCGACCGGCAGGAGGGCGTGGCCGCGTTCCTGGAGAAGCGCGAGCCGCGGTGGACCGGTCGGTAGCCTGGCGATCATGACGGACGGGGCGCGGCGGGACGAGCTGGTCCGGCTGCTCCAGGGCTACGCCACCGAGTCCGCCCGGCTCGCCCAGGCCTTCTCCGAGCAGCACGGGCTGCACACGACCGACCTGCACGCCCTGATCGCGGTGCTCAACGCCGACCGGGTCGGCGAGCCGCTCACCGCGGGCAGGCTCGGCGCCCACCTCGGCCTGTCCTCGGGCGCCACGACGGCGCTGGTGGACCGGCTGGAGCGGCACGACTACGTCCGCCGGGGCCGGGACGAACGGGACCGGCGCCGGGTCGTGCTGCGCTACGGGCCGGCCGCGGCCGAAATCGGTCGGGCGTTCTTCGGGCCGCTCGGGGCGGGGATGGACGTGATGCTCGAGGGCTACGACGAGGCCGAGCTCGCCGCCGTCGTCCGGTTCCTCGCCGGGGTCACCGAGTTGGTGGCCGAGCGGCGCCGGCAGGTGGGACCGCTCGCGCCCTCGTGACGAGTGGCGCTATGTGCGACTTCCCGTTGCGCAGGGGCACCGCGGCGGGTGAGGCTCACGATCGTGAGCGATGGTGCCCTCGATGCCGCCCTGTTGGACTCCCTCTCCTTCGAGCCGCTGACCCCGACCGCGTACCTGGATCGCGCCGCCGCGGCGCACGGCGAGCGGATCGGGGTCGTCGACGGCGACCGCCGGTGGACGTACGCGGAGCTGCACGAGCGGTGTACCCGGCTGGCCGGTGGGCTGGCGCCGATCGCGGAGGGCCGTCCGGTGGCGGTCCTGGCCCCGAACACCCACGTGCTGCTGGAGGCGAACTTCGGGGTGCTGTGGGCCGGGGTGCCGCTGGTGGCGGTGAACACCCGCCTCTCGGCCGGCGAGGTCGCCTACATCCTGGGGCACTCGAAGTCGTCCGTGCTGATCCACGACCCGTCCTTCGACGCGCTGGTCGACGACGTGTTCGGCCGGCTCGACGCCCCGCCGCAGCGGGTCCGGGCGGGTGAGGAGTACGAGGCCCTGCTGGCCGCGGCGGAGCCGCTGCACCTGACGCCGTCGGACGAGCGGGCGTTGCTGTCGATCAACTACACGTCCGGGACGACGGGCCAGCCCAAGGGCGTGATGTACCACCACCGGGGCGCCTACCTGCAGTCCGTGGCGATGGTGGGGCACACGGGGCTCACCCCGTCCGCGGTCCACCTCTGGACGCTGCCGATGTTCCACTGCAACGGGTGGTGCTTCCCCTGGGCGGTCACCGCGGCGGCGGCGACGCACGTGTGCCTGCCCAAGGTGGACCCCGCGGAGGTGTGGCGGCTGATCCGCGAGGAGGGCGTCACGCACCTGAACGGCGCGCCCACGGTGCTGTCGATGATCGCCTACGCGAAGGACGCGGCGCCGTTGCCGGAGGGCCACACGGTGCGGATCGCGACGGGCGGGGCGCCGCCGTCGCCGGCGATCCTGCGGCGGATGGGGGAGCTGGGCTTCGAGGTCACCCACCTGTACGGGCTGACCGAGACGTACGGGCCGGCGATGCTGTGCGACTGGCGCCCGGAGTGGGACGACCGCGACGCGGAGGCGCAGGCGCGGCTCAAGGCGCGCCAGGGCGTCGGGAACATGATCTCGTGCGTGCCGCGGGTGATCGCCAAGGACGGGACGGACGTCCCGGCGGACGGCGTGACGACGGGGCAGATCGCCCTGCGCGGCAACAACCTGATGCTGGGCTACCTCGACGACCCGGAGGCGACCGCGGCCGCGGCGCCGGACGGTTGGTTCCGCACCGGGGACATCGGCGTCGTGCACCCCGACGGGTACGTGGAGCTGCGGGACCGGTCCAAGGACGTGATCATCTCCGGCGGGGAGAACATCGCGTCGGTCGAGGTCGAGCAGGCCATCATGGACCACCCGGCCGTGCTGGAGGCCGCGGTGATCGCGGTGCCCGACGAGCGCTGGGGCGAGGTGCCCGCGGCCTACGTGACGCTGCAGGAGGGCGCGTCGGCGACCGAGGACGAGATCCGCGAGCACGTCCGCAGCCGGCTGGCGCGGTTCAAGGCGCCCAAGTCCGTGACGTTCGGCGAGCTGCCCAAGACCTCCACCGGGAAGATCCAGAAGTTCGTGCTGCGCGAGAAGGCGTGGGCCGGGGTGGAGCGGCGGATCCAGTGAGCACGGGGTGCTCCCGCCCGGCGGTCCGGGCGGGAGCAGCGCCGGTCGGATCGCCGGTCAGACGGTGAGCTTGCTCATCGCCTTCCACGCGTCCCACGGCACGGCCCAGTCGTAGACGTCGCCGTCCTGGGCGGACAGCGGGACGCTGCTGCCGGTCACCTCGACCGGGTCGCCGTACATGGCCGTCTGGAAGTAGGCCTTGGCGTTGGCGATCGACAGGTTGATGCAGCCGTGCGAGATGTTCCGCCGGCCCTGCGCCGACTGGGAGGCCGGGTTGGCGTGGATGAACTCGCCGTTGTTGGAGATCCGCACCGCCCAGTACTCCGGCACGTTCTGGTAGCCGTAGTCCGGGTTGGACATGAGGACCTTCTCGGACTTCGCCATGACGATGTGGACGCCGCTGCGGGTGACCCGGCGCGGGTCGGTCTCCAGGCCGTAGCTGGCGGGCAGGTCCATGACCTGCTGCCCGTCGCGGATGACGACGATCCGGTGGCTGTTCTCGTCGGCCTTCACGATCTGGCTGCGGCCGATGGTGAAGTGGGTCGTGAGGTCGGCGGAGCCGTACCCGGCGGTCCCGAGGTCCTTGCCGTACAGCGGGGCCGCGACCGACACCTGCGTGCCGACCGGCCAGTACTCCTTGGGGCGCCAGTGCACCCGCGAGCCCATGGCGTCGTCGGGCAGCCAGGCCCAGGCGCCCTCGACCGGGGTCGACGTCGTGACCGTCAGCCCGCGCTCGACCTCGGCCTTCGCGGCGTCCGACAGGTCGCGGTTGAAGCGGATCTCGATCGGCGCGGCGACGCCGACGGTCGCGCCCTCGCCGATGTTGGTCGAGGCCTTGACCAGGCGTTTCGGGGCGACGGTGGTGAAGGACCCGGCCAGCGGGGTGGCGGCCCCGTCGGGCGCGACCATCGTGCCGCTCCAGGTGTAGGTCTCCCGGTAGTCCAGCGGCGCGGTGGCGGTCCACTGCGACCGGTCGCCCGAGTAGGTGCCGGGCAGGGCATCGCCGTCGGAGTCGGTCAGGGCGACGTCGTCGAGGGTGCCTGCGGTGGCGGTGGCCCGGGCGGCGCCGAGGGGGTGGACGTCGGTGGCGCCGGCGGCGGGCTGCAGGTCGAGCCGCGTGACGACGGTGGCCGGGGCCTGCGGTGCCGCGGTCGGTCCGGTGTGCGAGGCGTCGGCGTTGGCGCTCGCGCACGCCGCCACGAGCCCCGCGGACACCCCGAGCGCGACGGCGCCCGCCAGGATGCGGCGCACGGCACGCCACTGCACGGTCTTCACGGCTTCCCCTCCCGCCACACCAACCCCACGATCATCATGCCAACGGTCGGTGAAGATCCGGAGCGGAGACTGATTGCGATTCGATTGCGGAAGATGAATCACTCGAACGGCCCAGGAATGGGAATCCGCCATTCCGTGTGGCTTGTCCGGATCCGAATCACCCCATCGCGCGGCCTGCGAGCAGCGTTGCGGCTCGGAAGGGGTGGGCCGGCGGCGGGGGGATCGCGGGCAGTGACGGGGTGGTCCGGCCCCTCGACCGAACTGCGCGACGCCGGCCCGAGCCGACCACCGATCCGACGGCCGACCGTGGTTGGTCCACCGTCCCCGGTGGTACCCGGCGCGCACTGCGCCACGTCGGTACGCCGCCGGGGCGCAGGGCGGCGCGGGTGTCGCACCGCGGCAGCGGGGGCGCCGGCGGTAACCACCGGTGCGCCCGGGACGACCGGAGGTGACGGGAGCATGACGTCGGGCGAGGGTGGCGAGGTCACCGGAACCAAGGACAAGGACTACAACCTCATCTGGTTCACCGAACAGTGCCTGAACAACGCGTTGCGGCTGGAGACCTACGCCCAGGACGCCGAGCGCGACGGCGACAGCGACCTGGCCGAGTTCTTCCGGCGGGCGCAAGGGGAGAGCCGTAAGGGCGCCGAGCAGGCGAAACAGATGCTCGGGCGGCGGCTGGCCGGCTGACGGACGGGCGCGAGGACACGGTCGCCCCGCCCCGCTCCACGCGATTCCTCGACGAGCGGGTCCCGGCGGCCGTGTTCCCGGCCCGGATCACCCACGGCCCGGGCATCCCCGGGTCCGCACCCGGGCGCGAACGGGTCAGCGGAGGCCGAGGGTGCGGTAGCGGCGGCGCCGGCGCACCAGGCGGTCGACGGGGGAGAGGGGCAGCAGGGCGCGCAGCTCCGACTCCACGGCGTCGGCGATGCGGCGGGCGAAGGCCTCGGGCTCGTCGGCCGCGTCGGGGTGCTCGTCGACGATCGTGTCGACCGCCCCGGCCCGCAGCAGGTCGACGGCACGGACGTGCTGCCGCGCCGCCACCTCCGCCGCCTTCTCCGGGGTGCCGTGCACGATCGTGCTCGCGCCCTCGGGCGGCAGCGGGGTGAGCCAGCCGTGCCGGGCGGCGATCACCCGGTCCGTGGGCAGCAGTGCCAGCGCGGCGCCGCCGGTGCCCTGCCCGAGCAGCACCGAGACCGTCGGGACGGGGAGCTCGGTCAGCTCGCCGAGGCACCGGGCTATCTCGCCGGCCAGCCCGCCCTCCTCGGCCTCGACCGACAGGGCCGCCCCGGTCGTGTCGATCACCGAGACCACCGGCAGCCCGAGCTCGGCGGCCAGCCGCATCCCGCGCCGCGCGGTCCGCAGCGCGCCGGGCCCGAGCGGCTCCGCCGCCTGCGCCCGCCGGTCCTGGCCGAGCAGCACGCAGGCCACGCTGCCGAACCGCACGAGCGCCAGCAACAGGCCGCGCCCGGCCTCGCCCTCGCCGGTCCCACCCAGCGGGACGACGTCCGTGGCCGCCAGCCGCAGCACGTCCCGGACCCCCGGCCGCTCCGGGCGGCGGGACCGCTCGATCGAGGTCCAGGCGTCCTCGTCCGGGCCCGAGGGCTCACCGCGCTCGGGCGCCGACGGCGGCAGCCGCATCGGGTCGACGGGGTCGAGCATCGCCAGCACCCGCGCCGCGACCCCGGCGAGCCGCTCCACCGGCAGCACCGCGTCGACGATCCCGTGCCGGTGCAGGTTCTCCGCCTTCTGCACGCCCGCCGGGAACTCCGCGTCGTACAGCGCGGAGTAGACCTTCGGCCCCAGGAACCCCACGAGCGCGCCCGGTTCCGCCACGGTCACGTTGCCCAGCGAGCCCCACGAGGCGAACACCCCGCCCGTCGTCGGGTGCCGCAGGTAGACGAGGTACGGCAGGCCCGCCGCCTTGTGCGCGGTCACCGCCGCGGAGATCGCCGCCATGCGCAGGAAGGCGATCGCGCCCTCCTGCATCCGGGTCCCGCCCGACGCCGTCGCGGCCAGCAGCGGCAGGCGCTCGTCCGTCGCCCGCTCGATCGCCCGGATCAGCCGCTCCGCCGTGGCCACCCCGATCGAGCCGGCGAGGAACGCGAACTCGCTGCACACGACCGCGACCCGGCGGCCCGCGATCCGGCCCTCGCCGGTGACCACGGCCTCGTCGACGCCGCTGCGGTCGTGGGCCGCGGCGAGCTCCGCCCGGTACTCGGGGGTGTCGGCGACCAGGGGCACCGGGGCGGGCGTGCTGTCCCAGGACCGGAAGGTCCCGTCGTCGAGCACGGTCTCGAGCAGCTGGCGCGAGCGGGGTGTCACAGGGTGAGCCTGCCATCCGGGCGGACCCGGAGCAGGGTCGTGACCACCATCGGGGCCACCGTCGGATGCTGACAGCCGGCTCACAGAAATCCCTCACGGACCCCACACGACCGGCCCGCAGAGTGAACGCATGACCGCCACGCCGACGCACCGGCGCGCAGCCCTGCGCACCCGGGTCGACGGTCGGCCCGGCGAGCCCCCCAAGCCCCGCAAGCTCCGCC
This sequence comes from Pseudonocardia terrae, assembly GCF_021343995.1. Taxonomy (GTDB): domain Bacteria; phylum Actinomycetota; class Actinomycetes; order Mycobacteriales; family Pseudonocardiaceae; genus Pseudonocardia; species Pseudonocardia terrae. The sequence goes on from NZ_JAJTTE010000107.1 coordinate 6,800, forward strand.
TCCGGCACTCCCTGCGCGCCCGGCTCGTCGTGGCGGTGATGCTCCTGCTCGCGACCGTGTGCACGGTCGTCGGGCTGGCGACGGCGATCGCGCTGCGCCATTTCATGCTCAACCAGCTCGACGACGACCTGGTCTCGGCCGGCGGCCGGTTCGTCGCCATCCAGAACGGGGCCGGCCCGTCCGGCCCCGGTCACCCCGCCGAGCACGGCGGCCGTGGCGGCGGCTCCGACTTCCTGGGCCCCGCCCAGGCGCCCCGCACCGTCGGCGCCACGATCGTCGCCGGGCGGGTCACCGACGCGGTGGTGACCGACCGCGGCGGCTCCGTGCAGCAGGTGTCCGCCGACGCCCTGGCGGTGCTGGCGGCGGTGCCGACCGACGGCCACCCGGTGAGCGAGGACCTCGGCGACCTCGGGACCTACCGGCTCCTCGCCTCCGTCGACCGATCGGGGACGGTGCTGGTCACGGGCCTGCCGCAGGCGGACGTCGACCATCTCACCCAGCTCCTCGTGGTCGCCGAGTCGATCGTCGTCGTGCTCGCGCTGACCGGTGCGGGGGTGGCCGGCGCGATCGCCGTGCGCCGCGAGCTGCGGCCCCTCGAGCGGGTCGCCGAGACGGCGGGACGGGTGTCGGCGCTGCAACTCGACAGCGGCGAGGTCGAGCTCCTCGAGCGCGTCCCGGCCGAGCACACCGACCCGGGCACCGAGGTCGGCCAGGTGGGCGCCGCGCTCAACCGCATGCTGGACAACGTCGCCGCCGCCCTCGACGCCCGGCAGGCCAGCGAGGTCCAGCTCCGCCAGTTCGTGGCCGACGCCAGCCACGAGCTGCGCACCCCGCTCGCCGCGATCCGGGGCTACGCCGAGCTCACCGCGCGCGACCGGACCCTGCCGCCGACCGTCGCGCACTCGCTCTCCCGGATCACCTCGCAGGCCGAGCGCATGTCCACGCTGGTCGAGGACCTGCTGCTGCTCGCCCGCCTCGACGCCGGGCGCCCGCTCGAGCGCGCCCCCGTCGACCTGACCCGCCTGGTGCTCGACGCCGTGTCCGACGCCGGTGCGGCGGGCCCCGACCACCGGTGGCGGCTGGACCTGCCGCCCGAGCCCGTGGTGGTGCTGGGCGACACCCTGCGGCTCACCCAGGTCCTGACGAACCTGCTGGCGAACGCCCGCACCCACACCCCGGCCGGCACCGAGGTGACGGTGGGCCTGCAGGTGCCGACAGACCCGGCAGACCGCGCCGTCCTTGTCACCGTCACCGACACCGGCCCGGGGATCCCGCCCGAGCTCGTGGCGCACGTCTTCGAGCGGTTCGCCCGCGGTGACGGCTCGCGCTCGCGCGACCGGGGCAGCACGGGTCTCGGCCTCGCGATCGTGCAGGCGGTGGTGGCCGCGCACGGCGGCACCGTCACGGTGGCCAGCCGCCCCGGCCGACGTACCCTTCGCGCACATCGTGCCCGGATGTACCGATCAGAGCGG
>NZ_JAJTTE010000108.1 GCF_021343995.1 Pseudonocardia terrae
CCCAACGCCTGGCACGACCTCAGACCCCCGACGAACTAACGCCCGAGACCACTAGCGGGCGGCGCTATCCGCCCGGGCCGATTCAGACGTCGACGAGCCTCGCAACCCAGGGTCACCTCTTGGGTCACAGGAGTCACCCGAGCCACTATCGTGTACCTATGTCACGCGGCGATGGGGGCCTACCGTCGCTTTCCGTGACACGTCAGCTGCTGCGGCTCGCCTGCGTCGCGATCGCCGTCGGGCTCCTCCCGGTGACCGGCTCGATCGCGCTGGCGAGCCCGGCCGACACCGCCGGGCCCGCACTCTCCGTCGACCCGGCGGTGGGCGCGCCGGCCGCCACGGCGCCGGCCACCGCGCCGGCCGCCGCCGTGCCGGGCGCCTACGTCGTCCTCGCCACGGACGCGCAGCAGGCCACCGACGCCGCCTCCGAGGTCGGGGTCTCGCCGACGACCGTCTTCACCCGGGCGCTGACCGGCTTCGCCGCCCGGCTCACCGCCGACCAGCTCACCCGGCTCAGGGGGCTGCCCGGGATCCTCGGCGTCGAGGAGGACCGGCGGATCGACCCGCTGGAGCCGCGCCCGGCGCAGGTGCCCGGGCTCACCGAGGCGACCCAGGAGAACCCGCCGAACTGGGGCCTCGACCGCATCGACCAGCGCGACCTCCCGCTCGACGGCCGCTACACCACCCGCGCCACCGGGCAGGGGGTCACGGTGTACGTGGTGGACACCGGCGTCGACGTCACCCACCCCGAGTTCGGCGGGCGGGCGAGCTGGGGCACCAACACGATCGACGACAACAACACCGACTGCGACGGCCACGGCACGGTCGTCGGGGGGATCGCGGCCTCGCGTGACCACGGCGTCGCGAAGGACGCGCAGGTCCGCGCGGTGAAGGTGCTCGACTGCAACGGCTCCGGCACCCTCTCCTCGCTGCTCTCGGGCATCGACTGGGTGCTGCAGAACCACAAGGGCGGCCCGGCGGTGGCGGTCATGTCCTGGAGCTACGGGCCCTCGGACGCGCTGCTCTCGGCCGTCACGAAGCTGGTGGACGACGGCGTGTTCGTCGCCTCCTCGGCCGGCAACAGCGGTGCGAACGACTGCGGCGTCGCCCCGCGGGCGGCCCCCGGGGTGCTCGTGGTGGCCAACTCGACGATCGACGACCGCCGCAACAGCTCGTCGAGCACGGGCCCGTGCGTGAGCGTGTACGCCCCCGGGACGAGCATCGTCGCGACGACGCCCGGCGGCCGGACGGCCTCGTACACCGGGACGTCGATGGCCGCGCCCTTCGCGGCAGGGGTCGCCGCACTCTACAAGCAGACCTACGGCGACGCCCCCAGCGCCACCATCAAGCAGTGGATCGTCGGCCACGCCACCCCTGGCAAGATCGCCGGCGGCGACGAGGGCGGCACCCCGAACCTGCTCCTGAACACCGCCGGCCTGTAGACCGTCGTTCCAACGAAGTATGGAACCATAACGCGCTCCGAGGCCCGAATTGAGCGCATCATGGTTCCACAATGCGTTCTCGGTCCCGGGAATTGCGCGTTATGGAACCATAACGCGTCGGTCAGTCGAAGGGGCCGTCGAGCAGGCCGCTCGCCGGACCGTCGAGGTAGTTCGCGCTGGCGTGCGGGAGCTCGCTCTCGACGGCGTCGGCGCCGGTGGGACCGTTGCCGTCCGCGGCGTCGAGGAAGGACGCGGCGGCGGTCGCGGCGGTGGCCTGGGCGGCGCTGGCGCCCTGGGCGAGGTCGCCGGCCGGGGCCTCGGCCGCGAACGCGGTGCCGGCGGGCAGGAGGGCGCCGCCGAGGGCGAGGGTGCCGATGATGCGCTTCTTCATTCCGGTCCTCACATGTTCTCCGCGCCGGCCTTGATGGCCTCGCGGATGCGGTTGTAGGTGCCGCAGCGGCAGATGTTGCGGATCTCCTCGATGGCGTCGTCGTCGACGTCGCGGCCCTCGGCCCGGCACTGGCGGACCTTGGCGACCGCGGCCATGATCTGGCCGGGCTGGCAGTAGCCGCACTGCGGGACGTCGCGGTCGAGCCAGGCCTGCTGCATCGGGTGGAGCTCGTCGCCGTCGGCGAGGCCCTCGATGGTCGTGACCTCGTCGGAGTCCTTGATGTCGCAGACCTGGACCGAGCACGGGTTGAAGGCCTTGCCGTTGATGTGCGAGGTGCAGGCCTTGCAGACGTTGATGCCGCAGCCGTACTTGGGGCCGGTGACGCCGAGCAGGTCGCGGATGACCCAGAGCAGGCGCACGTCGTCCTCGACGTCCACGCTGACCCGCTCGCCGTTGAGCGTGAAGGTGTGGGTGGGCATGGGTTTGCTCTCCCTCGTGGTGAACGGGGTCAGTAGGTGTAGCGCAGGCCGTCGGTGGGCGACTCGGGGATCGGCGGCACCAGCGGCTTGGGCTCGAACGGGAACGGGTCCTTGTGGTTGATCGGGAAGTACTGGGGCACCAGCCCGGTCGCCCGGGCGTAGGCGCAGGCGATCGCCCCGGCGGTGGCCGCGACCCCGAACTCCCCGGCGCCGCCCGGCTCGTCGGAGGGCGAGTCGAGGACGATGATGTTCATCTCCGGCGGGGTGTTCCACTCGCGCGTGTAGAAGTAGTTGTCCCAGCTCGCCTCGACGAAGTGCCCGTCGGTCAGGTGTAGGCTGGACGTGAGGATCAGCGCGATGGCGTCGTTGATCCCGCCCATCATCTGCGCCTCGAGACCCTTGGGGTTGATCACGAGCCCGACGTCCACGGCGAAGGTCACCCGGGTGACGCGCGGTCCGGTCACCCCCTCGCGGATCGGCCGGTTCACCGTGTCGGGGCGGCAGTCGATCTCGACCAGCGCGGCGGAGACGCCCTTGTACTCGGTGTGGAAGCCGATGCCCTGGGCCGTGCCCTTCTTCATGGACCGGCCCCAGCGGCCCTCCTTGGCGACGGCGTCGAGCGCCGCGCGCATCCGGTCGTTCTTGAGGAACTGGCGGCGGAACTCGTAGGGGTCCTGGCCGACCTTGGCGGCGAGCTGGTCGGTGACGACCTCGCGGGCGGTGGCCACGTCGGGGGAGTAGACGTTGCGCATCGACCCCGTGTTGAACCCCATGTCGACCTCGTTGAGCAGCCGCGTGGAGACCCCGTACTCGTACGGCGTCACCTGGGTCAGCTCGAAGATCGACTCGGCGAACGTGAGGTTCCCGCCCGGTGCCTTGGCGCCGGTGGCGGTCAACGCCTCGCCCAGGCCGTGGGTGAAGTCGGTCGACACGCTCGTGTGCCGCTGCTCGTAGGACAGCACCGAGTCCTTGGTGACCGACGCGCGGATGCGCGAGGTCGCCATCGGGTGCACCCGGCCCTGCCGGGAGTCGTCGGCGCGGGTCCACATCAGCTTGACGGGCTTGCCCATCGTCTGCGAGACCTCGGCGGCCTCCAGCGCGGCGTCGAAGAACAGCTTGCGGCCGAAGGACCCGCCGCCCTGGGTCACGTGGACGACCACCGAGCCCTGCGGGATCCCGAGCTTCTCCGCGATCGCGTTCTGCGCCGCGATGGGGTTCTTCATCGGGCCCCAGATCTCCGCGCGGCCGTGGCTCACGTCGGCGATCGCGCAGTTGGTCTCCAGGGAGCTGTTGCTCTTGAAGTAGAAGGTGAAGGAGCCCTCGACGGTGTCCCCGACCCCGGCCGGGACGGCGAGCGGGAGCTCCGCCGCCCGGAGCTTCGCCAGGATCGACTCGTCGTCCTCGCCGTGGGCGGTGCCGTCGTTCCACTGCACCCGCAGGGCCCGGACGCCGTCGATGGCCTGCCCGAAGGTCTTCGCCCGGACCGCGACGCCGGTGGAGACCACCTCGACGTCGGTCACCCCGGGCATCTTCCGCACGTCGTCGATGTTGTCGACGCTGTCCGGGGTGCCGTTGAGCTCGGGCGCCCGGCAGATCACGGTGGGCAGCGCGTTCGGGATCTGCAGGTCGGTGGCGAAGCACTTCCTGCCCGTGACGATGTCCCGCGCGTCGGTCTTGCTCTGCGGCTTGCCGATGACCGTGAACTGCTCGCGCGGCTTCAGCGCGACCTCGACCTGCTTGTCGACGGCGCTTGCGGCCGCCTCGGTCAGGTCACCGTAGGAGAGCACCTTGCCGGCCTCGTCGCGGATCAGGCCGGCGCGCGCCGAGAGCGTGCGCACGTCCTGCTGCAGCAGCTGCCCGGCGGCGTCGAGCAGGCGCATCTGGGCCAGGGCCGCCGCCACCCGGATCGGGGTGTAGGTGGTGAAGGTGGTGCTCGACCCGCCCGTGATCTGGTTGAACATCAGCTCGGGGCGGGCGTCGGCCAGCGTGACGTGCACCTGGTCGACGTCGAGGTTCATCTCCTCGGCGATGATCATCTGTGTCGAGGTGACGATGCCCTGGCCGTTGTCGGAGCGGGGCAGCGCGAAGGAGACGGTGCCGTCCCTGTTGACCTCGACGCGGATCAGGTTCGCCGTCGGACGGGATGCGTCGCGCAGCAGGTCGAGCAGGTCGTAGGCCTCGGGGGTCTGCGGCGCGGAGGGGATCGGCGCCGCGGACGCCGACGGCCCGCCGAAGACCTGTTCCCGGGTGAGCTCGGCCGCCACCACGAGGGTCGGCGCGGCGATCAGGTACCCGAGGAACTTGCGGCGCCCGAGGGGCGCGCGCAGGCCGGTGCCCGGCTCTCTGGGCGGCTTGCTGGGGGCGGGGGCGAAGCGGTGGTTGGCCATCCGGGGTCCTCTTCGTCGGGGACATACCGGGACGAGGCGGGGAGCGTTCGTCCGTACGTGCGGCGACAACGACGACCGGATACGACAGTGACGTGACGGAGCGACAGAGATCTGTGGGTAGTCGGAAGGGTCCGTTTCGTGACGACCCAGGTCAGGGCATCGAGAGCAGGGTGGCCTAACCCGAAGGAGCGGTGTCACTCCGATAAGGCTCCCGCATCTGCGGAGTTGATGCCAGCGCGGTTTTCACCCGGTCGGGTGGGGCGTGTCGGGCTCCGGCCTCAGCGTGACAGTCGAGCGGCCTCGCGGTCCGCGCCCTCGGTGAGCACGCCGCCACGGGAGCCGGCGAGCTTGGCCCGCAGGTGCTCGCCGAGCGTCACCGGCTCGTAGCGGGCGGGGTGCTCGGCGTCGACGCAGGTGGGCAGCGGCGCGATCACGGCGTCGACGTCGCCGTCGTGGAAGAAGGCGGCGGAACGGCGGGGGACCAGCACGCCGTCGACGCGCGGGGCGGCGACCCGGTGCATCGTGGAGATCCAGCGGTCGTTCGTCCACCGCGCCAGGGCGTCGCCGAGGTTCACCAGCAGCGCGCCGGGTGCCGGCAGCACGGGGTGCCAGCGGCCCTCGCCGTCGAGGATCTCCAGGCCGGGCACGGCATCCGCCCACAGCACGGTGACGACGCCGTAGTCGGTGTGCGCACCCATGCCGACCTGCTCCGGCTCCAGCTCGGTGTCGGGCGCCGGGAGCCGGTAGTTGATCATCCGCAGCACCTCGACGGAGTGCCCGGTGAAGTGGGACAGGTGCTCCTCGCCGAGGCCGAGGGCGCGGCCGAAGACGCGCGTCATCGCCCGCGCGACCCCGCCCGCGGCGGCGAACCAGGCCTCGACGGCCGGGCGGAAGCCGGGGGTGTCGGGCCAGACGTTGGTCTCGTAGTCCGCCTCGGACAGCTCCACGCCGGGGAAGTCGCTCGCCTGGGTGCCGACGTTGAACGCCTCGAAGAGATCCGCGGCGGACGCGAGGCCCAGGCTGTGGGAGAGGGACTCGGACTTCGGCGGGGTGTACCCGCGGTTCACGCCCGGCGGGCAGCGGTACGCCGACTTGGCCGCGAGGTCCTCGGCGAAGAAGGCGTCCATGGCCGCGGTGAAGGCGTCGAGCGTCGGCTGCGGGATCCCGTGCCCCACGACCTGCATGAACCCGACCGTGCGGGCGGCGTGGTCGACGGCGCGGGCCACCGCGTCCCGTTCGGCCTCCGGGCCGCCGGTGCGGAACGGGGCGATGTCGATGATCGGGACCTCGAGGACGCCGTCACGGGTCTCGGCGACTGACATGGCTGCTCCCGGTGATCACTCACGACCCTCGCTCGGCCGGGTGCGCTGCTCACCGCCTCGGCCCGGCACTGCCGGGCCGCTGCAGGACGGCACCCCGCCCACCGTCCGAGGGTCCCACCATCCACCCACTCCGCTCCTGCCCCGACCGGGGGAGGCGCAGAGGCCGACCGGCGGCTCCCGGGCCCGAACCGGAGGTCGGAGCGCGACTCGAGGAAGGGAGGTCAGGCGGGTTCGAGGACCTCGAAGCCGGTGTAGGGGACGAGGGCGGGCGGGATGCGGACGCTGCCGTCGGGCTGCTGCCCCTGCTCCAGGACGGCGACGAGGGTGCGGCCGATCGGGAGGCCCGAGCCGTTGAGCGTGGCGGCGAAACCGCGGGCGCCGTCCTTCGCCTTGGTCCGGATGGAGGCGCGGCGGGCCTGGAAGGTGCCGAAGTCCGAGACCGAGCTGATCTCGCGGTAGCGGCCCTGGCTGGGCAGCCACACCTCGATGTCGTAGGTGTACTCGGCGGAGAAGCCGATGTCGCCGGCCGCGAGCCGGACGACCCGGTAGGCCAGCCCCAACGCCTGGACGACGGCCTCGGCGTGGCCGAGCAGGACCTCCAGCTCCTCGCGCGAGCGGGCCGGGTCGACGATGCGCACCAGCTCGACCTTCGAGAACTCGTGCACCCGGATCAGCCCGCGGGTGTCCTTGCCGTACGACCCGGCCTCCGAGCGGAAGCACGGCGTCTGCGCGGTGTAGGCCAGCGGGAGCTCCTCGGCGGCGAGGGTCTCGCGGGCGTGCAGGTTGGTCAGCGGCACCTCGGCCGTCGGGATGAGGAACAGCTCCCGGTCGGCCACCTCGGTGCGGAACAGGTCCTGCTCGAACTTCGGCAGCTGGCCCGTGCCGGTCATCGTCGGGCGTGTGACCAGCGCCGGTACCGACCACTCGGTGTAGCCGTGCTGCTCGGTGTGCAGGTCGAGGAAGAACCGGGCGAGCGCGCGCTCCAGCGCCGCGCCGCGGCCCTTGAGCACGGCGAACCGCGGACCCGACAGCTTGGTCGCGCGCGGCAGGTCCAGGATCCCGAGCTTCTCGCCGAGGTCGACGTGGTCGAGCGGGTTCTCGACGGCCGGGATCTCGCCCCAGGTCCGGATCTCCACGGCGTCCTCGTCGCTGGCGCCGTCGGGCAGCTCGTCGGCGGGGAGGTTCGGGATCTCGAGGAGGTACTCGGTGAGCTGGGCCTCGAGCTCCCGGTGCTCCTCCTCGGCGAGGGTGATGGAGGCCTTCGTCTCCCGCGCCTTCTCGACGAGCGCGGGCCGTTCCTCCGGGGACGCGCCCTTGACCGCCTTCTGCAGCCGGTTCGCCTCGGCCCGGGACTCGTCGCCCTTCTGGATGGCCGCGTTGCGGCCGCCCAGGAGCTTCTCGAGGCGCTCCAGGTCGAGGGAGTAGCCGCGGCGCGCGAGCTTGCGCACCGCGTCGGTGGCGGGATCGAGCAGGACACGGGGGTCGTGCATCGTCCGAGCGTATCGCCCGACCGCAGGGCGTTTTCCCGCTCCTCCCCAAGAGGAGGTGGCGCCCGGGGCCCGGTCGTCGGCAGGATGTGTCGCGATCACGTGACCGGGCGCACAACGCTGCGCCGCCCGCACCCCAAGAGGAGGACGCAGGTGACCACCTCCACCCCTGCGCTGCCGTCGTACGCGTCCGGAATCTCCGACGTCCCGCTGCTGGGGGACACGATCGGCGACAACTTCGACCGGACCGTCGCGGCCGACCCGGAGCGGGAGGCCCTGGTCGAGGTCCCGACGGGCCGACGCTGGACGTACGCCCAGCTTCGGGCCGACGTCGACGCCCTGGCGTTGGGGTTGTTGGGCGCGGGGGTGGTCAAGGGGG
>NZ_JAJTTE010000109.1 GCF_021343995.1 Pseudonocardia terrae
AGCCAACCGAGCAGCCCACACTGCCGAACCGACCGTTCGACACCAGCCACCTAGGGCGCGTTTCTGTTGTTCCCCCTCAGCGGGATTGCTGCCGGCGTGTTTGGGGCCGCGCGGTGAAGTCCCGCCAGGTGGGTGCCGTGCCTGCCAGGTCGACAGGGCGAGCTTCAGTCGAGCACCGCGAGCGCGGGCTCCTCGTGCAAGGACGTCCCCATTCCGTCCACCCGCCCGATGAGGTCGGGCCGGTGGAGGAGGTTGCGCCCGGGTGAGCCTCCCGCCCACCAGGGCGGGTGGAAGACCGGGAGCCCGTCCTCCATCGTGATCCGCCACTCGCCCTTGTGGATCAGACGGTGGTGCCGCGGGCAGAGCAGAACCAGGTTGTCGAGAGCGGTGGCCCCACCCCGGGACCAGTGCACGATGTGGTGGGCGGCCGCCCATTGCGCCGGGACGCAGCAGCCCGGCTGGGCGCATCCGCCGTCGCGCTGCTCCAGCGCGCGACGCAGCGCCGGGGTCACCAGCCGGGAGCGCCGCCCCACGTCGAGCGGCTCTCCGCGGGATCCGAGCACGATCGGCACGATCGCTGCGTCGCAGGCCCAGCGCCGAACGTCTTCCGCCTTGATCGCCGAGGCCAGCGTCCCGTCGCCGAAGGCCAGCAGACCGGCGCCGGCACTCCGCAGCTCCGACAGCGGGATGGTCACGGTGACGTGTGGGTGCGTCCCGCCGTCGAGGGGCAGCGCGCCCGAGTCGAGCATCCGACGGCAGAGCTCCACCAGCGCGTCGCCCTCTCGCTCGGCTATCGACCGGGGGTCGGGCTTGTGCTCACCCGGCAGGTGCTCGCAACCCGTCTCCTCGCAGTTCCCCGCATCGTGCTCGCCCTGCGGCTCCGACAGCGGGGACAGCGCGGTCCGCAGGATCGCCGCCGACTCCCGGTCGAACCAGCCGCGCGCCTCGAAACCCTCGCCCCGAGCCGTGAACCGCAGCCGAGTCCGTGTCGGCGCTCCATCGCGCGGCCGGGGCCCGTCCGGGTCCAGCAGCGCCAACGCGTGCTTCCCCGCCCGGCGCAACGCCTCCGGGTCGAGGGTGCGTGCCAGCTCGGCGAGGTCCCGCTCCAGCGGCTCCCGGTGATCGGACTCGAGATGTGCGGGCAGCGCAGCGAGCGTCTGCTGGATCACCCGCACGTGCTCGAACGAGATCTCCGCGACCGCCAACACCAGCGCCGTCATGGGCAGCTCGGCCGGCAGCTCCTCCCCCGAGAGCGACCGAGGCGGCACGACCGCACGCGCGGCGCGCACTCGAACCTTGGCCACGCCAGCCGCCACCCGCTGCACCGATTGCAGCAGGTCCGCCGTGTCCCGATACCCGTGTTCAGGGGCCAGGCCACGCGACTCCAGCTCGGCGACCGCCGCAAGCATGCGCGCGTCGATCGCGTTCCGCGCCAGCTGGGCATCGGCGACGGCCGCGAGGAGCCTTCCATAGGCCTGAGCCTGTGGAGCACATTTGCACTGCCAGCCGGAATAGCTGCTGCAGTCGCCTCCACCGACAACACTCGAGCGCCCGCTCATAGGTTACTCGCAGCCGCCGGCCTACTCACCGTAGCGCTATTAGCAATCAGCTTGTTCGGGAGTAGGCTCCTCCTGACCCTTATCGCAGTCGGAGCGGCAGGAACAATCTCTGTCCTGCAAGGACGAGCCATTCGTCTACGCCATGTACTTCCGGCAGTGGGGGTACTGCTCGCCCTCAGTACGATCGTATTCGACCAGCGAGGCTATGATCCTACTGTACGATCTGAAAGTACACTCACAAGCACCCTCGGAACCATCGGTTATGGAATTTTCGATGTCTCCGCTGCTTCGTCGCTCGTAGCAGACCGTCTTCGTCCAGAGCTTGCCAACTCGAGTCGTGCAGCGACGCTCTTATTGTCCACTATACCCAGCTTTGGTGGAGGTCGGGGCGCTATTGAGCAATATCGAGTAGATGTAATGATTGCGCGAGCAATCGGTACAGCTAATCAAGCTCGATCTAGTGGCCTCCCGCCTAGTCTGCCGACTTACCTGACAGTTTCGTATGGCGTCGGACCAGCTGTTGCCGTTGCCGGGTTACTGGGCTATATGGTCGAGGCAGCTGCCTCCTTCCTCGCACGCTCAAAGACGCTCCTCTCAAGCCTATTCCTTGGCCTCTGGTATTCATTTACATTCAATACCCTAAAAGACGGTGATATCTTCCTCAACATTACAAGCGAAGTCCGTCGGTGGGTCTACGTGGCAATAATTGGCGCCGCTTACGCGCTCGTCGTTTCCGGCCTGAGTGGCAGACACAGTCAGGAGTAACGTGCATGTCGAGTGCGCCATTAACAACCAAGCTTCCGCTACTTGTTTACGTAATCCACGAGGCTCCTCCAGCTACGCAGACCTTTGTGTGGCGCGAGATTCGTTCAGTCGTTCAGGAGAAACGAGAGGTCCTCGTCTACTACCTTCACAAGACGGACTCCAATGAGCCGCTTCCGTGCAGGGCTTACAGTATTCGTGATGTGCTCTCGAGCATCCTCACTTGGAAGAACCTCACCCTATTTCCCACGTTCTTGCGTTGCCTCCGGACGGCAGTCGAGTTGTGCACACTTCCGCCCTATACGCCGCGCAATATCCTCACTCAACTATATGCCCTATTAAACGGGCTGGCTGTCGTACTGCTCATCACTCAGCACGATGGTGCGAAAGCTAGTCGGCCAGTGCATATCCATGCCCACTTCCTCGCCCGTTGCCTCGAAGTTGCAATCATCGCCTCGGCAGGGCTACCGGGGACAACCTGCTCGGGCACGGGACACGCCGGGGATGTAACCAACCCGCAGAGCACGATACGCCTTCGAGCGCTAGCCAACCGGGCAACATTCGTGGTGTGCGCGAGCTATCAATTAAGTCGAGCCCTCGTGGCCGTAGGCGCCGAGCGACCACGGGCAACGATCAGATGCGGCGTCGAAATCCCAAACAGGGTGCCATCTCGCTCGAGGCCATGTCCTGCGCTCCCCCACTCACCGTCTATCCGGATCCTCAGCGTGGGACGTGCCGTACCGAAGAAGGGATTCGACGATTGCATCATCGCAGCTCGACACCTTGCTGATACTGGGCTGAACTTCGAATGGCAAATAATCGCTGATGGTCCACAACTGAAGTACCTAAAGGCGCTGGCAGCCGAGTACGCGGTTGCGTCGCGCGTTACCTTTCTAGGGTTCCAATCAGTAAGTCGCGTCATTGAGGCGATGCGAATGTCCGACGTGTTCGTCTTGCCCTCGAAGCTCGCCACCGATGGAGATTCAGATGGTATCCCCGTCGTATTGATGGAGGCCATGGCAAACCACCTACCAGTGATCACGACGGCGGTAGGTGGTATCCCCGAGCTGGTAATCGATGGCGAGACTGGGCTAGTCGTTCCGCAAAACAGCTCCACGGAAATCTCCACGGCTGTCCGTCGACTTGTCGACGACGACCACCTCCGAGAGCAACTCATCCGCGCAGCATTCTTGCACGTATCCGAAGCCTTTAACTGCTCACGCGAAGCAGCCAAGCTGTTACGTTTAGTGGATAGCGTCGTGGGCGATAGCTGCTCCAGTCGCGTTTCCGAACGTCCGCAGGACTGCTGAGATCGGCATACGTCAGCATGTCAAACTCGCTAGGTAAGACGGCAACACTTCTCTTCGTTGCGCAAGCGACTGTCGCATTTATCAATCTTCCCGCGACGCTCCTTCTTGCCAACTCGCTAGGGCCAGAGGGCCTCGGTTCGTATCAGTTTCTGAGCCGGCTGGCGCTGATGGTCATATCTGTAGGACAGCTAGGTTATCCCCACGCCCTATCTTGGGCCGTAACGAACAGCCCCTCAACCAATGGATCACGAATTGCATTCCGCTCCGGCGTGGTGGTTGCCAGCGTCGTGGGGGTGACCACCTGTCTCGGCCTTCTCCTATACGGCGCGATCATCTGGCCCGACTCACGTTATATCTGGTACGGCATTCTAGCAGCCTACCCAGCAGTGAACCTACTCGCATCCAACATCGCGAACACTTACCGCGGCCTGCTTGATGTTCGCCGATTCTCGATCATTCGCATTTCACAACCCGTTGTTTATTTGCTGGCGATCTCTACTTTCTACGTAATCGACGCTCTAACAGTCACGGTAGCAGTAGCGGCTCTTCTGGCAGCCCAAACGGTCTCCTGTGCGGCAGGCTTGGTTCTTTCTATCCGGCAAGGCATGCTCAAAAGGCCAGAGTTGCCAGTTGCTGGCGTTTGGCGTCAACGAGCGGAGATCCGTAGCTTTGCCAGGCGGGTGTGGCCCGGACTGATGGTGCGCGACTGGAACTCTTATCTCGATCAACTCGTTGTTGGTGTCCTGCTTGGCCCGGCGTCGTTGGGCATATACGCCGTTGCGGTTTCCATTAGTGCCTCTCTCTCACTTCTAGGGTCCCCACTAACGAATGCCACACAACCGATCGTCCAACGGGAAACGACACTCCTCGGGAAACAACAGGCAGTTGGTGCAATTCTCTTCGCATCTCTTGCTATGCTGACCCTCGCGGCTCTGCTGCTAGGGATCTCAAGCCCCTTCCTAATTGGGCTCCTGCTCGGTGCTGACTTCGCGGCAGTGGTTCCCCTTCTGGCGGTCATGGTGGTCGCGGCAGTATCAGACAATCTAAATGCCGCCATGCACGGAGTGCTCGTGGGTCTCGGTGCCCCCGGCAAGAGTAGTCGTAACGTCGTCGTCGGGCTGATGGTAAATATCCTCTGCTGGACGATCCTCCTACCAACAATGGGCATAACGGGTGCCGCGGTGACCAGCTTGTTGTCGTACTTCTCCGTCTCGGTTCTGATGGTTAAGGATGTAAGTTCTATGCTTGGCGTTCGGCCGAGGCAGCTAGTCGTGATCGCTTACCGTTCCCGAACGACTGCGTGGCAGACTTTGACTCAGCTCCTGCAAGTTCGACGACAGCGCGGGTGAAGGTCCGGCCTGCCGCGGCAGTAACTTGTTCATGGACCTAGGAAGCCAAGCGTCTGGCGGCGCCCCAAATTCTGGAGGAAATGTGTTTGTTCAGATAATTCCTTCGCTTGCTAGCGCGTTCGGTGGGCCAGCAGTTGGCTCGCGGCTGTTGAACATATCGTTGCGTGAACGCGGGTACAACGCTGTTCTCGTCTCGGCTCGATACAACGATCCTGGCGGCAGCAAGATGAGCGACGGCGAACAGACGGAGATCCTTTCCTCTACGGCCTGCATCAACCTCTTCCCGCGCGCCAGGCCATTCTTTCTCCAAAACAGTTGGGGAATTCTTTGCTTTCTACTTCGTAATCGTCATAAGATTCGTGTAATTCATATGCACGGCATGTATTTGCTCCCGTATATTTATGGGTATGCGGTCGCCCGGATCTGGAATATTCCTTATGGGATCCAGCCCCATGGATCGCTGGAACCGTATCAGCGGTCTAAGTCTCGGGTGAAGAAGGCGATATATGACCTTTTTATCGGTCGCTCAATACTTCGAAACTCCCGTTACTTTATATTCGCTTCCGCTAGTGAAGCAGAGGGCGCAGTAGAGGTCGTTGGCCGCGATCGGAGTTCTGTCGCGCCTCTAGGGGTCCGTCTCGAGAGTCCGTCAGCGAGTGCTCAAATCCGGGACAAGTTCCCCTCGATCGATAGAGATAAGGCGGTGCTGTACCTAGGCCGGCTCGCTCGAAAAAAGCGGCCTGACAGACTGCTGGAGGCGTGGGCGCGGGCGCAGAAACCCGATGGAGCTCATCTGTTTATCGTTGGGCCTGACGGCGACTTCAGCGCCGCTGAGCTCCTCATCCTTGCTGAAAGGCTTGGAGTGCGTTCGAGCGTGACCTTTCTCGGACCGCTGCGCGGTGGGGAGCGTACTTGGGTCTATGACAGATGCGGGGTCTACGTCTTGCCGTCAGAGAGCGAGAACTTTGGCATCACGGTCGCAGAGGCAATGTACAGCGGTTGCTTCGTCATCACGACAAATTCCGTAGCCTCCGGCGAACACGTGGCAGCCAGTGGAGGGGGGCTCGTAGTGGAGCAGGGCACGCAGGCGCTGGCTGAGGCACTTACAGAGGCTCTATATGGCGCCGATCAGCGCCTGCGGGGACAACGCGCCAGCGAGTACGCGCGGCAGCATCTGGCTTGGTCCCGCATGTCCGGAGCCCTCGCGGCCGAGTGGGAAACCGTGGCGAAACGATAAGCACGACCTGCCTACAATTGTAGGTTCTGGGTCCAGTTCGAAAGGACATACTGCTCAATGGGCTCAAAGATTCCCGTCAGCGTTCTCATCTTGACGAAAGATGAGGAGGCTGTAATTTCCCGTACAGTTGAGTCGTGCAGCGCGTTTGATCAGGTCATTGTCGTCGATTCGTACTCCAGCGATGCTACCGCCCAGTTGGCTAGAGCTGCCGGTGCCGAAGTGATCATGTTTCGGTGGGATGGTAGGTACCCGAAAAAAAAGCAGTGGTCGCTCCAGCACGACTCCTTGAGGCACAACTGGGTCCTTTTTGTAGACGCTGACGAGATGCCGAGTCGGTCGCTGGTTGATGATATCCGGCGTATCGTCTCGATTGAGGCGGTCGACGTTTCAGCGTACGATGTCACAGTTAACTATCACTTCATGGGCCGCGAGCTCAAATACGGTCATAGGATCTCGAAACGTGTTCTGGTGGATCGGAGGCGATGCCACTTCCCTGAGGTGGACGACCTAACCGTCAAGAATATGTGGGAGGTCGAAGGTCACTATCAACCTATCTGTGATGGTAAAGTCGAAGCGCTCCAGAGCAGATTGATCCATGACGACATCGACACATTGTTTGACTTCATCGGAAGACATAACAGGTACAGCGACTGGGAAGCACACATGCGGTGCAATCCACAAGTCAAGAGATTGGTGCAGCGATCTCGGAGTCGTCAGGGGCGCATTTTTGACCGCGTGCCCGGGAAGCCCGTCGCCTTCTTTCTCTACTCCTACGTCCTGCGACGTGGGTTCCTAGACGGATTTGCTGGCTTCGCGTACTCGATTAGCTATAGTATGTATCTGGCTCAGACTTGGCTTAAGGCGCACGAAAGAGTCGCGTGAGAAGTTCATTTCGGGCGAGCTTTTCGCAGTGTTCAGCGACGCAGACTGCTGCAACTCCGCAAAAGGTGCACCGAGGAACCCGTTGGTGAAGCCCGAGTGTGTCAATCAAATGATTGCATCAGCATAGCAGCAATCGACATGCTTCACATGGCGGCGCAGGGCGTGTAATTTCACGATCTGTTGATAGCGACCGTAACGTGGTCGGCCTCGCTACACGTATGTACGCGGCTTTCCGACCCGGCCGCGAGTTGCGCAGGGCCCTGCGCAGTTCGGCGAGCGCGTCGCACGATCGTCCAGACTCGATAAGGGCTAGCCCCACTGATTCTCACGCTAGCTGAACCTGGATCCACTGTCGATCTTGGGTCGTGCCGCTAGTTGATCTTTGGCGTCTG
>NZ_JAJTTE010000010.1 GCF_021343995.1 Pseudonocardia terrae
GGATTTCGACCTTCTCGGTCCCGGACCGACGATCATGGTCTCGGTCGGCGCGCCACTCCGGTCGTGGTCATCGGTCGTGGACGCGCCACTCGGGCCATGATCACCGGTCGCGGACGAGGAGGGTCGGATTTCGACCTTCTCGGTCCCGGACCGACGATCATGGTCTCGGTCGGCGCGCCATCCCACGTCATGATCACTATTCGTGGACGAGGGCGGTCGGAATCCGACTGGCTGTGTCCACCACGGGTGATCACGGCCTGCGGCTCGCTCGCGGACGCGAGGCCTCTCGAGGTGGCCACGGCCTGCGGCTCGCTCGCGGGCGCACCCCTCGATCCCCGCCCGCCTCCGACCATGATCACCGATCCTGGACGAGGGAGGTCGACTTCCGACCGCCTCCGTCCAAATCTAGTGATCATGGTCTGTGCGTTGCCGGAGCGCGCCCTTCCCGGGCCGTGGCCTGCCTGCCTACTTGTCGTGGTCACCCCTTCATGGAGAAGGAGGGGCGATATCCGACCGGCGGACTCCAGGAGGAGTGATCATGGTCTGCGAGCAGCTCCGGGATGCGCCGTCCCTGAAGGGGCACGGCCTGCGGGTCGCGGATGTGCCAGCCCAAGGGGGCACGACCTGCGACTGCCCCCGGGTGGGCCTTCGCGGCCTAGCTGCCGCCGGCCGTGATCGACGGACGTCGGAGGTTGACTGTCGACGTCCCGGACCAATGATCATGGCGGGTTCGCGACCGTGAACGAGCCGAGTGAAGCGGGTCCGCTTATCCCAGCGCCGGGCCACGCTGTGCGCCATGGACGACCGCCTGCACCGCCTGCTCGTGCGCCAGGACGGCGTGATCGGCCTGGACCAGGCCCGTGAGCTCGGGCTGTCCGCCCGAGCGGTACATCGGCGCGTCGCCTCCGGCGCGTGGCAGAGGGTGGCGCCGCGGGTCTTCCTCGTCGCCGGACACCCGTCGAGCGACGCCGCGCGGATCCGGGTCGCGTCGATCTGGGCCGGTCAGCGTGCCACCGTCTCCGGCGAGGCCGCAGCCTGGTGGCACCGCATGACGGAGCGTTGCCCTCCGCGCGTCCAGGTCACCGTTCCGCCGGCGAGGCGGCCCCGGCCACCGGAAGGGATCATCCTGCGACGCCGGGAGCTCGCACCGGCCGACGTCCGCTCCCTCCGTGGCGTCCGGGTCACCGCTCCCGCGCTCACCGCACTCGAGGTCGCGGCAGCGCTGCCGGCGGGCGGCTCGGAACTGCTCGACCGGGCGCTGCAGCGGCACGCCACCTTCGAGGAACTCCTCTCGGCCTACCACCGGGCGCTCGGCTGCACGGGTGCCGCTCGCATGCGCGCCCTCGTCACGGCCGCCGCCGACCGCGCGGACTCGGGCGGTGAGCGGGTCCTGCTCGCTCTGCTGCGGCGCGCCGGGATCGACGGCGGGGTCCGCGCATTGCCGTTCGGACCGTGGACGATCGACCTCGCCTTCCCGGCGGAACGGGTCGCCGTCGAGTTCGACGGGTGGGCGTGGCACGTCGACGCAGTGCGCTTCCAGAACGACCGGGACAAGCAGAACGCGCTGGTCGCAGCCGGGTGGACCGTGCTGCGGCCGACCTGGCACGACGTCCACGACCGGCCCGACCACGTCGTCGCGCAGATACGGGCCGCACTCCGTCGTGCTGCATGATCAGCTGCCCGGGAGCGAAACGGTCGCTTCCCGACCCTGCTTGTCCACGACTGGCGATCATGTGTCGTTGACGATTCGCCGCGGCGTGTCTCGCGCCGGGTGATCATCTGTCGTGGAGCGGGACGGTCCTCTTCCGCCGCCCGTCCACGACTGACGATCAAGCATCGTCGGTCAGTCCGTCGTGGTGGGGCCCGTGCGCCCTGGGCTGGGTGGTCATCCGTCGTGGAGCGGGGCGGTCGTTTTCCGACCTTGCTCGTCCATGACCGGTGATCATGCATCGTCTGCAGCTCCGTCCCGGCCGGTGGCGCGCCGGATGATCACCCGTCGTGGAGCGGGGCGGTCGTTTTCCGACCCTGCTCGTCCACGACTGACGATCACGGGTCTCGGTAGGTCCGGCGCTGCGTGACGTGTCGGGTGATCAGCCGTCGTGGAGCGAGGTGGTCGTCTTCCGGCCCTCCCCGTCCACAACCGGCGATCACGCGTCGACGGCGGGTTCGTCGCGGTGCGCCCTCGGCCAGGTGGTCATCCGGGGTGGAGTGGGACCACCGATCCGCCACCCACCCCCACGATCACGATGCGGCGCGGAACTCCCCGCCCCACAACTCCAGCAGCGCGGACCGGCGCTCGGCCCGGTCCAACCCCCGCAGGTCGGCGACGCCCCGATCGGTGACCACGATCTCGACGTCGTGTGAGGCCGTGGTGACCGGGCGGGAGAGGCGTTCGACGAGCGTCGGCCGCTCCTTCACCGTCGAGGGCATGGCGATCACGGACAGCCCGGACCCCCGCACGCCCGCGGCGCAGAAGTCGGGATGTCCACCGATCATGCCGGCACTGGCCCGCCCGACGCCCTCGACGTTGACCTGGCCGTCGAGGTCGATCTCCAGCGCGGCGTTGAGGCCGATCAGCGGCGGAGCCCCCGCCGCGGACAGCCGGCCCATGTCGTGGGTGACCTCGACCGGGTGCAGGATCCGCCGGCCGTCGGCCCACTCGTAGAGCCGCCGGGTGCCGCACAGGTAGGCGGCGACGGGGTCGTCGAGCAGCAGGCCCTTCGCGTCGAGGTCGACCACGGGGTCGGGCAGCAGCCCCGAGTCGATCCGCACCGGCACCTCCAGCGCCCCGACCATCGCCTGCGCGAGCCGGCCCGGCCCGACCTGCACCCGCGCGCCCTCCGGGACGAGCCCGGCGACGTGCCGCGCCACGATCTCGTCGGCCGGGGTGGGGGTGGCGTCGGGGATCTCGATCGGGGGCGCGTCCGTCTCGCCGAGCACCGTGACCTGCTCCTCGGGGATCGGCGGGCCGACCTCGGCGAACGGGGCGGCGGTGGAGACGACGGCGGCGACCGGCACCCCGGCGTCGACGATCCCGCGCAGGTAGGAGGCCTCGGCGCCGAGGTGCAGGCCGTCGGGACCGCGGACCAGCGTCGCGACGAGCAGGTCGGGCTTCAGGGCCCCGGCCATCAGGGCCGGGACGGCCGACAGCCGGCAGGGGACGACGTGCGCCTGCCCCGCCTCGACCATGCCCCGCACGCCCGGGCCGCCCATCAGCACCCGGATGTCGGCGAACGCCGCGGGATCCAGATCGGGGGCCAGGCCGGGCATCCAGCCCAGCACCAGCCGCACCGCCTTGCCCTCGGCCGCCCGGCTCAGCGGGCCGTGCAGGGAGAGCGGCGTGCCGCACCCGTCGCCGAGGGCCACCCGCATGCCTGGGCGGACCAGATCCGACAGCTCCGTCGCGGTGACCATGGTCGGATTCGACCACACGGCGGGACCGGCCGGGAGGACCTAGATTCCAGGTATGGCCGACATCGCAGGCGCCGCCCAGTCGAGCACGGACGAGTTCGTGCGGGAGCCGCTCGGCGTACAGGAGCGCATCACCTCGGACGGGTCGTCGCCGTGGCCCGTGGAGCCGGACCGCTACCGGCTGGTCGGGGCCCGCGCCTGCCCGTGGGCGAACCGCGCGATCATCTCGCGCCGGCTGCACGGCCTGGAGCCGGTGATCTCGATGGGCATCACCGGCCCGCTGCACGACGAGCGGAGCTGGCGCTTCCACCTCGACCCGGACAACAAGGATCCGGTGCTGGGGATCGAGTGGTTGCGCGAGGCCTACGAGAAGGCGGTGCCGGGCTACGACAAGGGCGTGACGGTGCCGGCGGTCGTGGAGGTGGCCAGCGGGAAGGTCGTGACCAACGACTACAAGGCCCTCGAGTTCGACTTCGCCACCCAGTGGTCGGCCTACCACCGCCCGGGCGCGCCGGACCTGTTCCCGGAGAAGTACCGCGACGAGATCGAGGAGCTCTCCGAGGAGATCTTCCACGACGTGAACAACGGCGTGTACAAGGCCGGCTTCGCCAAGGCGCAGGGGGCGTACGAGCGGGCGTACACCACGCTGTTCGACCGGCTCGACGAGCTCTCCGACCGGCTCGCCGACCAGCGCTACCTCGTGGGGGACACGATCACCGAGGTCGACGTGCGGCTGTGGGTCACGCTCGTCCGGTTCGACGCCGCGTACCACGGCCACTTCAAGTGCAACCGGCAGAAGCTCAGCGAGATGCCCGTGCTGTGGGCCTACGCGCGCGACCTGTTCCAGACGCCCGGCTTCGGCGACACGATCGACTTCACCCAGATCAAACAGCACTACTACGGCGTGCACGCGGAGATCAACCCGACGGGCATCGTGCCGGCGGGGCCCGACCCCTCCGGCTGGCTGACCCCGCACCACCGCGAGGAGCTGGGCGGCCGGCCCTTCGGCGACGGCACCCCGCCGGAGCCGCCGCCGGTGGGGGAGCAGGTCCCGCCGCTGAGCTGATGCGGATACGCCCGGCTCCGTGCGTGGACGGCCGTCGACGACCGTCGCGCCGCTGCTGGCGAGCGCACGTCCCGTGCGGTGCTGGAGCCGCTGTGGCGCGGCTGGTGCACCGCTACGGACGACCATGATCTCGGGTGTGGAGCGGAATCCGCGGTCGGCGCGGGGTCCGCTCCACGAGTGGTGATCTTCATGCCCGGCCCGACGCGCGCGGCGGGGGTGTGCGGGGCGGGAGCGGTCGGCAGGGACACTGGGGTGCGATGCGGATCGAGAGCTTCCCTCCCGGAGACCTGGCGCCCGACGCTCCCGAGCGGCCGCGCCCGCCGCGTCGGCGCCGCCGCGCGGTCTCGGTCCTCAGCGCCGGGCTCGTGGTGGGCGCGCTCCTGGCCGGCGTCGCGGTGATCACCGGCGCGGCGCCCGACGTCGCCCTGTCCGCCCGCAGCCAGCAGACCCCTCAGCAAGACCCTCCCCAGGCCCCCCAGCAGGCCGCTGCGCAGCCCTCGCCCGAGCAGGCCCCGGCGGACCCGCGTCCCACCTGCGCCTCCATGGTTCAGGCGCTCGACCCACGCGACCGCCTGGCCCAACGGCTGATGGTCGGCGTCGAGGCCGCCGACCCCGCCGGCGCCGCGAAGATCGTCCGGGACTCGCACGTCGGCGGCATCTTCCTGGGCGGCAACGCGACCGCCCTGCTGCAGAACAAGGCGCTCGACGCCGTGCAGCAGGCCGGGAACCTGCCGGTCGCCGTGGCCGTCGACGACGAGGGCGGGCGCGTCCAGCGCATCGACGACCTCGACGGCACGCTGCCCAGCGCCCGCGCGATGGCGAAGAGGACGCCGGAGCAGGTGCGTGCCCTCGCCGAGGAGCGCGGCCGGCAGCTGCTCGCCCGCGGCGTGACCTGGGACCTGGCGCCGGACGCCGACGTCAGCGACCGGCCGGCCAACTCGGTGATCGGCGACCGCTCCTTCTCGAACGACCCGGCCGTCGTGACCCGGTACGCCGGCGCCTTCGAGGAGGGGCTGCGACAGGCCGGCGTGTACGGCGTGCTCAAGCACTTCCCCGGCCACGGCCACTCCAGCGGCGACTCGCACCAGGGCCGCGTCTCCGTGCCGCCGCTCGACCAGCTGCGGCAGGCCGACCTGAAGCCCTACGCCGACCTGCTCGGCGCGCTCGACCACGACCGCGTCGGTGTGATGGTCGGGCACCTCGACGTGCCGGGCCTGACCGACGACCTGCCCTCCTCGCTCACCCCGGCGACCTACCGCCTGCTGCGCGACGAGTACAGGTTCGACGGCATGGTCATGACGGACGACCTGGGCGCGATGAAGGCCGTCAGCAACCGGTTCACGCTGCCGCAGGCGAGCCTGACGGCGCTGGAGGCGGGTGCGGACGTCGCCCTGTCGTCGAACGTCGAGCCGATCGCCCCGACCCTCGACGTCCTCCAGCAGGCCCTCGACTCGGGGAAGATCCCCGCCGCGGACAACGACCGCGCGGTCGAGCGGATCCTCGCCGCGAAGAACCTCTGCCGACGGTAGAGGAAGAACCTCTGCGGGGCGGCAGAGAACGCCGAACGGCGTCCCCGCGCGGGAGGCGGGGACGCCGTCCGTGGTCACGGGGCCGGTGCGTGACCACCCGGTGTGGCCCGGTGACGGGCTCGTGGGATCAGGCCTGGCCGGTGAAGATCACCGGGTCGGAGAAGAGGTCGCGCTTCCACTCGGCCTGCAGCTCACCGGCACCGGAGCCGACGGCGAAGGCCTTCTTGTACGTGTAGCTCTTGCCCGGCAGGAGGGTGGTGGACTCGGCCGCCTCCAGCTGCTGCAGATCGGTGATCTCGTCGGCGTGCGCGCCGGCGAACGTGGCGTCCGGCCCGTTGCCGAAGGTGTTGACGTCGAAGTTCTGGGTCGTGCCGTTCTGCACCGTCACCGTCAGCAGGACCGCGCGGTCGATGTTCTGCGGCGCGGCGAACCGGGACGGGGTGAACTTCGCCGGCGCCGCGATCGTCACCGCCAGGCCGTCCTTGTAGGTGTACGTCTGCCCGAACGCCACCGTCTGCGATGCTGCAGGGGCGCTGGCCGCGGCCGTGGGGGCGGCGGGAGCGGCGGCCCCGGACACCGTGCCCGAGGTCGCGGAGGTACCGCTGACCGCGCTGGCGAACGCGGTGGCCCAGAGGATGCACACCAGCAGGGCGATCGCCGAGAGCGCGATGCCCGCGATCGACAGGCCCTTGTTGTCCGCCTTCCCGCTGGTGACGCGCTGCAGGCCGAAGCCCGAGAGGAGCAGGCCGAGGATCGACAGCGGCCACCCGATCACGCCGACGAACGGGATCCAGGCGACGAGCAGGGCCAGCAGGCCGAGGACGAAGCCGGCGGTGCCGAGCCCGTTGCGCGGCTGCGGCGCCGGCGGCGGGACCGGGGCGTACTGCGGCGGGACCTGCGCCCACGGCTGCTGCGGGTACTGGTCGTACTGCGGGTACTGGCCGTACTGCTGCGGCTGGCCGTGGGGGCCGGGGTACGGGGGCTGTCCGCCCTGCGGCGGCTGCGAAGAGGTGGTCACGCTGATCCTTTCGGTCCAACCCACTAGTCCTGTTACCGCTCCGGCGGTCGATCATCAGAACTGATGAGAACGCCGACGGCGCCCCGCCGGGAGGGGGGCGCCGCCGTGAGCACGGTGAGGACCGTGCGGACTGCGAGGACGCGGGTCCTACATGTCCAGCCCGCCGTTGACGGCGAGGATGCTGCCGGTGATGTAGCCGGCGTCGTCGTCGAGCAGGAACTGGACGGCGCGGGCGATCTCCTGCGCCTGCCCCAGCCGGCCGACCGGGACCCCGGCGAGCAGCTTCTCCAGCACCTTCTCCGGAATGGCCGCCACCATCTCGGTCTCGATGTAGCCCGGGGCCACGCAGTTGACCGTGATCCCCTTGCGCGCCACCTCCTGCGCGAGGCTCTTGCTGAACCCGAACAGGCCGGACTTCGACGCCGCGTAGTTCGCCTGGCCCACGGCGCCGGACTCGCCGATCACCGAGCTGATGTTGACGATCCGGCCGAAGTTGTTGCCGGACATGTGGTCCAGCACGGCCTTGGTCATGTAGAAGGCGCCGGAGAGGTTGATCCGCAGCACCGCGTGCCAGTCCTCGACCGTCATCCGCCGCACCGTCTTGTCGACGGTGATCCCTGCGTTGTTGACGAGGTAGTCGATCTTCCCGTAGGCCGCGAGCACCTCGTCGGCGTAGCGCTGGCAGTCCTCGGGCACGCCGACGTTGCCCTGGTGCACCGAGACCGAGCAACCCTCGGCGCGGAGCTTCTCGGCCAGGTCCTCGGCGGCCTTGGCGTTGGAGCTGTACCCGGCGGCCACGTGCACACCGGCGCGGGCCAGGGTGGTGGTGATGGCCGCCCCGATCCCGCGGGCGCCGCCGGTGACGAGGGCGACGCGGGGCTCGGGGTGGGTGTCGGTCGCGAGCGGAGCGGGTGCGGCGGAGGTCATGATCAGGTCTCCAGTTCCTCGAGTGTGCGTGCGATGCCCCGGCGGACGGCGTCGACGAGGTACGGCCGGAGCTGGTGCGGATCGACGATCTTGTGGACGGACCCGACGCGCTGGGCCCGCTGGATCGAGTGGGTGCTGTCGAACTCCTCGGCCACGGCGCCGAGCTTCTCCGAGCGGACGGCGGCCCGGACGGAGGCGAGCTCGGCGCGCAGCCGGGAGGCCTCGGCGTCGGACCCGGCCTCGACGGCGGCGGCGATGCGCGCCTCGAGCCCGGTCACCCGCTCGTCGGCCGCGGTCCGCTTGCGGACCTCGCCGGCGAACACGACGGCGGCGGCCGGTGCGCCACCGAGCACGGAGGCGTACGAGCCCTCGACGGCCGCGACCTCCATGTGGTCGTTGAGGGTCGCGGAGAAGACCACGAACGCCCCGCCGTGGTAGCGGGAGACCACGCAGAACACGATCGGACCGTCGAAGTTGACGATCGCCCGGCCGATCTCCGCGCCGTACTCCAGCTGCAGCGAGCGCAGCGACTCCGGCGAGCCGTCGAACCCGGAGAGGTTCGCCAGCACCACCAGCGGCCGGTTGCCGCTCGCCGCGTTGATCGCCCGCGCCGTCTTCTTCGACGAGCGCGGGAACAGCGTGCCCGCGGTGAACTGCTCGGGCCCGTCGACGGGCAGCACGCCGCGCCGCGGGATCGGCTTGGACTCGATGCCGAGCAGCGACACGGGCTGCCCGCCCAGGTGGGCGTCGAACACGACGACCGAGTCGGCGTCGTGCATGTCGGCCCACCGCTCGAGCGGGGCGTGGTCCAGGTCGGCCACGCCGCGCATCACGGAGCGGATGTCGAAGGGCTTCTTGCGCCCCGGGTTGGTCTCGGCGGAGAAGATCTCGCCGAGCGTGGTGAACTCCCCGCCCTCGTGCGGCGCGGTGGTGACGTCGCGCTGCACGGGGTCGTTGGTCGGGGCCGGCCGCGGGAACCGCTCGCCGGGCACCCGGTAGGTGTGCTCGTAGTGCCGGAACAGGACGTCGACGGCGCCGGCCAGGTCGGGCGCCCAGTACTGCGCCTGCCCGTTCGGGCCCATGATCCGGTCGTAGCCGCCGATGCCGAAGTTGTCCTCGGCCGAGACGCCGCCGGAGTAGTCCAGGCTCTGCTTGCCCGTCAGCACCATGGCGCTGTCCGGCGTCATGACCAGGATGCCCTTGGTGTGCGTGAGCATCGTGGCCTCGGCGTTCCAGTAGGGCTGGGCGCCGACGTTGATCCCCGTGACGACGACGTTGACCTCGCCGCCCGCCTGGGTGAACTCGATGATCGCCCGCAGCGCGCGGGAGATCCAGTCCATGTTCTCCGTGCCGGAGTCCATGGCGATCTTGGCGCCCGACGACACGGCGAACCACTCGACCGGCACGTCCAGCTCGCGGGCGAGCCGGATCGCCGCGCACACCCGCGCGCACTCGGGCTCGGCCAGCGCGCCCAGCCCCCGCGTCGGGTCGCCGAGCAGCACCACCCGGGTCATGCCCTCGGGCTGCTTGGCGGTGGGCGCGGTGACCGTGCCGAGCACGATGTTGGCCGTGTTGCGGCCCGGCTCGCGCTCGACCGGCTCGGCGACCGGGTCGGTGCCCGAGCCGTCGACCAGGTCGTACTCGACGAACGTCCCCTCGGGCCCGGTGAGCATCGGGATGATCTCGTACGGGTAGACGGCCCCGCGCCGCTGCGCCTTGATGACGTTCTGGGCGTAGGAGTCGAGCTCGCGCATGAGGCCCGTCGGCGGCTCGTCGAGCCGGACCGTCAGGCCCGCGCCCGGCGGCCGGGAGAGCCGCAGCAGGTACTCGTGCGGTGCGGCCTCACCCCGGCGGTCGGCCCGGAACTGCACCAGCACCTGCTCCAGGCCCAGCGACCCGGTGCGGGCGGCGAGCCCGCGGACCACGGCGTCGAGCTCGTCGAACGGGATGTCGACGGTGGGCCAGACGTGCAGAAGGATCCGGTTCCAACCCAGCTTGGCCAGCTTCGGGTCCCGGCTGCGGGCGCTGCGCAGGCTGTCGAGGCAGGCGTCGATCGCCCGCTCCAGCTCGGGCAGCGACCGGATGACGCCGGCGTCGTCGCGCAGCACCGTGAGCCGCCGGACGTCGGACAGGGCCAGCAGGCGCTGGTCCTCGCGCACGTTCTTGCCGGTGGCGTGGAACAGGTGCACGTCCGGCTCGGCCGGCAGCCGGCGCAGGTCGAAGTTGCCGAGCCGCCACAGCCCGAGCCGCTCCGCGACGAGCGGGTGCAGGCCGCGCAGCGTGCGGTCCTCGACGAGCGTGCCGTCGGGCTCCGGGCGGAAGGTGAACCAGACGGGGCCCGGGTCGGCCAGCGCGTCGGCGACCTCGGACGGGTTGGGGCGCACCGCCACCGCGACACGGGCGACGCGGTCGACCGGCACGGCGCCGATCGCGGCACGCACCCGGTCGGCCCGGGCGTCCGGGTCCCCTCGGTCGTCGGCGTGGGTGGAGGTGACGTACAGGTCCACCAGCGCCGTGCGGCCCTCGGGGAGCTCCTCGACCAGCCGCCGCAACTGGTTGGCGGCGGCCAGCGCGCGCCGCGGGTCGTTGTTGTCGATCACCGTGGCGAGGACCGTGTAGTCGTTGCCCCGATGCGTGTACGACGCGCTGAGCACGGGCAGCCCGAGGCTCTCGTTGATCCGGAGGTCCTTCAGCTGCCGGATCCGGTAGTAGCGCCGGGTCATGACCTCGAGCAGGGCGGCGTTGTGGTGCGCGCCGAAGACCCCGAGGATCGGCTCCGACGAGGCGACCAGCGCCTCGATCCGCTGCGCGCGGTCCGCGGCGTCCGGGTGCTCGGCCAGCTCGTCGAGCTGCGCGCGCACCTCGTGGTGCACGCGGTCGCGCTCCGCCTCGACCGCCGGGGCGTCGAAGCAGTGGTAGCGGACCTGGCGGGCCAGGTCGCCGACGACGGGGTGCCGCAGCTGGGTGGCCCGGACCAGGTCGTCGAGCGTGCGCAGGTACTCCTCGCGAGTGGCCGCCGGCAGCCCCGCCAGGGATTCCGGGTGCGCCAGGCGCCACTGCAGCAGGTTGAGGATCACCGGCTCGTGCGCGGTGGCGCGGCGGTGGGCGAGGAACATCCAGTACAGCGCGGGCTCGAGCCGGGCGTGGGACCCCTCCAGCTCCACGCCGTAGTGCGCGAGCGCGCGGCGCAGCTTGGCGCGGAAGGACTCCGGCAGCTGCTCCTGCTCGACGTCCCGGGACCGCAGGTAGGCGTGCAGGTACTCCTGCGGGTTGCGGCCCGACTCGCCGTTGCCGTTGCCGTTGCCGTCGGGGCCCTCGCCGTCGGACTCGCGGCGGTTGCGCGACAAGGCCGACAGGTCGGTGAAGATGCGCAGCACCGCGGTCTCGCCCGCGAGCACGGCCGGGTCGTCGCCGGGCAGGGCGGCGCGCGCGGCGTCGAGCCGGGCCAGCAGCGGGCGGGACTGCCGCTCGTCGACGTCGAAGCCGAGCACCTGCCAGCGCAGCGCGGTGAGGGCGTCGGCGGCGACGGCGGCCGGGTCCTCGTCCGCCCCGGTGCCGAGCAGCGCGGTGAAGTCGGCGCGGTCGCCACCCGCGGCGGGGCCGGCGGCGTCGGCGGCCGGCTCCAGCCGGACCAGCTTCGTACCGCCCTCGACCTGCGTGTTCGACGGCACCAGGACCTCGGCGACGGTGCCCGCGAACGGGGCCCGCAGCGCGGTCTCCAGCTTCATCGACTCGACGATCGCGACGACGTCGCCCTCGGCGACCTCCTGCCCGGCGGTCACCGGGACCGCCACGACCATGGCCGGGGCGGGCGCGCGGACCATGCCGGCCTCGCCGCCGGAGATCCGGTGGACGGCACCGTCGACCTCGACGAGGTAGTCCGTGTCCTGCGGCGCCGACAGCACCGAGTAGGTGGTGCCGCCGACGGTGAGCCGGCGCTCGAAGCGGCCGGACCGCTCGACGTCGACGTCCACGGCCTGCGGGGCACTGCCGGGCACCTCGAGGACCACGCGGTAGCGGTTGGCCCGGGTGCGGGCGACCCGCAGCCGGTAGGACTCGCCGGCCGCCCGGACGTCCGTCTGGTGCCAGGTCTCGGCCCCGACCTCGGGGCGGCCGCGCTCGGCGGCGGTGAACAGCCGCTCCTGCTGGCGGGCCACGTGCCCGTCGTGCGCCTCGACGGCGGTGGCGAGCAGCGCGACGTCGAGCCGGCGCGGCGGGGTGTAGCCCTCCGCCATCATCCCGTCGAGCCAGGTGGTGTCGGTCTCGCCGGCGACCAGCTCGGGCCGCTGCAGCAGGTCGAGCAGGAAGGCCTTGTTGGTGGTGCCGCCGTCGATCACCGCGGCGGTCTGGCGCAGCGCGCGCAGCAGCCGGGCGCGGGCCTCGTCGCGGTCCCGGCCCCAGGCGATGATCTTGGCGATCATCGAGTCGAACTGCGGCGGGATGACGTCGCCGGTCGCGACGCCGGTGTCCACCCGGATGCCCGGGCCGGCCGGCAGGGCGAGGTGCTCGATGACGCCGGGTGCCGGCGCGAAGCCGCGCTCAGGGTCCTCGGCGGTGAGCCGGGCCTCGATGGCCCAGCCGGTGCCGCGCGGCGCCTCGGGAGCGATATCGGCCAGCTTGCCCCCGCCGGCCACGTGCAGCTGCAGCTTGACGATGTCGATGCCGGTGCACGCCTCGGTGACCGGGTGCTCGACCTGCAGCCGGGTGTTGACCTCGAGGAACGACAGCAGCCGCTCCTTGGGCTCGTAGAGGAACTCCACGGTGCCGGCGTTGACGTAGCCGGCGGCGCGCACCAGCTCGGCGGCCGAGGTGCGCAGCAGCTCCTCCTGCTCGGCGTCGAGCGCGGTGGAGCCGGACTCCTCGATGACCTTCTGGTTGCGGCGCTGCACCGAGCAGTCGCGCACGCCCAGGGTCCAGACGTCGCCGGTGGCGTCGGCGACGACCTGCACCTCGACGTGCCTGCCGCCGCTGATCGCGCGCTCCAGGAACACCGTGGTGTCGCCGGCGGTCTTGCCCGCCTCGGACGAGGCGCGCTCGAAGGCCTCGGCCAGGTCGTCGGGCGTGGTGACCTTGCGGATGCCGCGGCCGCCGCCGCCCGCGGTGGCCTTGACCATCAGCGGGTAGCCGATCGTCTCCGCCTTCGCCCTGGCCGCGGCCAGGTCGGCGACCGGCCCGCCCGACCAGGCCGCGAGCGGCACGCCGACGCGCTCGGCGAGCTTCTTCGCGGCGATCTTGTCGCCGAGGTCGCGCATGACCTCGGGCGACGGACCGATGAAGGTGATGCCGAGGTTCCGGCACAGCTCGGCGAACTCGGCCTTCTCGGACACGAAGCCCCAGCCCGGCCAGACGGCATCGGCGCGGGCGACCTTCAGCGCGCGCTCCAGCTCCGCGTAGTCGAGGTAGGGCGACGGACCCAGGTGGTCGGGGTCGTCCGGGCCGATGAGCACGGCCTCGTCGGCCTCGCGCACGAACATGGCGCGGCGGTCCACGGCGGTGTGCAGCGCGACGGTCCGCAGCGGGGATCCACCCGCGGCGTTCCACTCGCGTACGGCGTGGATGAGCCGCATTGCGGGCTCACCACGATTGACGATCGCGATCCGGGAGAAGCTGCTCACAAGGGCCATCCTGCTACGCCCCGAACGCCGCGTGGACATCCTCCACGGAGGTTCCGGCAATCGGATTCCGCGGTAACGGCGTTGTGGAGCGGTCCTGGACGGCGGGCGGCAGCACGACCTCCGGCGCCATGATGGCCGGGTCGACGGTGAGGACGGCGTAGCCGCCCACCGCGCCGGCCCCGAAGCCGGGCGCGAAGACCCGGGTGGGCTTGGTGACGACGCCGTCGCGCACGGCGTCGAACAGCGCGATCGGGATCGACGCGGCCGACACGTTGCCCATGTCGCCGATGTCGAAGTACAGCTGGTCCGCGCTCAGCCCCGCCTTCTCGGCCAGCTGCACGATCATCGTGCGGTTGGCCTGGTGCGGCACGATCAGCTCGATGGCGTCGAGCAGCTTCCCGCCGTCCGGGCCGGGCAGCGTGTCGAGCTCGCCGATCATCTGCTCGAGGTAGCGGGCGACGAGCGCCTTCACCTCGGGGCCGTACACCGTGATGTCGTTGTCGAACTCCGGGTTCGGCCAGATGATCGAGTTCACCTGGGACGCCGGGCCGCTCGCGTAGGTCTGCAGGATCTCGACGTCGCCCGCGGACCCCTCCGCCGCGGGCGCCACGACGAGCGCTGCCGCGCCGTCACCGAAGATCATGCGCGAGGTCCGGACCCCGCCGATCTTGTCGCTGAACTTCTCGACGCAGACCAGCAGCACCGGTCGCCCGACCTCCTGCAGCTGGCGCACCGCCTCGGCGAGCCCGTACGGCAGGCCCGCACAGGCCGCCACGATGTCCGCCGAGCAGTGGGTCTGCAGGAGGCCGAGCTCGCCGGAGAGCCAGGTGGCCAGCGACGGGATGAGCCGGTCGCTGGTGCAGGTCGCCACGAGGACCGCGCCGATCTCCTCCGGCTTGCGGCCGGAGTGGGCCAGGGCGGCGTCGGCCGCGGCGAGCGCGAGATCGCCGATGTCGTGCTCGGAGTAACGCCGCCGCTCGATCCCGGTCTTCGCGGTGATCTCCGCGGCGCTCATCGGCGACCACGAGAAGCTGGTGTTGCGCACCACGTCCGTGTTCTCGCAGACGTGCTCGCCGCGCACGACCGCCAGCGACTCCAGCTTCGGCTTCACCGCGAAGGCCTCGGCGACCTTCACCGGCGCGAGCGGCGTGGCCGGCGCGACGGGCGTCGCGGCGGGGCGGGAGGGGCGGGTCCGGGCGGCCGCTCCGTTGCGGACCCGGTCCAGGAACGCCGCCACCTCCCGGGTGCGCGGGTGGAACGCGATGACGACCTCGTCGTCGCCGATCGCCGACGCCTCGCGCAGCTCGGTCCGCGACCGCGTCCACGGGTACTGGTTGTGCAGCACCATCGCCCAGCGGGACAGGGCCTCCAGCTCGGGGGCCTCCTCGTGGGCGTCGAGGATCTCGGTCGTGGAGAAGGTCGGGTAGTCCGGCTCCAGGTCGGGCAGGACGAAGGTCAGGGCGCCGGGCTGCGCGAGGAACTCCGCGACGGTCGGCTTGACGGGCTCGAGGTCCGTCGCGTGGTGCTTGCGGTTGCCGTAGACGTCGAAGAGCAGGCCGAACAGGCGCTCCTCGACCTCGGGGTAGCGGCCCTCGGGCAGGGTGCGCCAGGCCTCGGCGACCGCGGCGGCCTTCCGCTCGCCGTCGACCCACGGGGTGACGGCGGGCAGGAACACGTCGTCGCGGGTGCGTGGCAGGTCGCGCCAGCGGGTCGGGCGCTTCTCGTACATGGTCAGCGCCCAGCGGTTGACCCAGAACAGGTTCTGGCCGAGGTCACGGAGCAGGTCGTACCGGCGGGTGTACGCGCCGCGGGTCACGCGCTCGGTGATCTCGGTCCCGGTCGGGGCCTTCGACTCGAAGTCGCGGCCGATGACGGCGGCCGCGCCGTCGAGCGTGTCGAGCACCGAGAAATCGAGATCCGGCGCGAAGTTCGCAGGGAACACGAGACGGCCGTGGCGGTTGACCACGAACGGCTTCATACGGGTGCCTCCAGGCGGCGGACGCTGATCGAAACGTGGGCCGAACAACTGGGAAACACTGGGTCGGCGCGGCAGTCGGCGGCGCGACGGACCCTGAGGTTTCGTGCTTCGGCGGTGAGGCAACAGTAGCGGGAATTCGCTGGAGATCGGAACGTGACCTGGCTCTTCACCCGTCTGCCGATACCCATTGTTGGGGATCCGAGTAAATGTTACCGACGGGTTCTACTCAAGGGTTTTACCAGTGAGTTCGATCTGTCGACGGGAGTCGCCGCAGATCATCGACCTGTTACCGTCCGATGTGGACTACGTGGCCCGGGTACCCGCGCCGGGGTTCTGGCACCGGGTGCCGATCCGCTCTAGGGTCCTGGGGCATGGCCCGTGTCACGTACCTGACCCCCGAGACCGCCCCTCCCGCCGTCGCCTCGACGTTGGCGAAGATGCCCCAGCTGCACGTCTTCCAGATGGTCGCCCACGCCGAAACGGCCTTCCGGCCGTGGCTGAAGTTCGGCGGCGCGGTCCTCGCCGACCTCGCGATCGACCCGTTGCTGCGCGAGCTGGTGATCCTCCAGGTCGGACGGCTCGCGGCGCGCTACGAGTGGGAGCAGCACGTGCCGATCGCGCTCGCCGCGGGCGGCACCACCGAGCAGGTCGAGGCCCTCGACAGGGGCGAGCTCGGGACTTTCGACCCTAGTACTCGGGCGGCACTGGAATTCACCGCGGCACTCGTGCGCGACGGGGAAGTGTCGGACGAGAACTACGCGGCACTGGCGGGCGAGTTCTCGGAACGGGAAATAGTGGAGATCGCGCTCACCGCGGCGCATTATCTCGGCCTCGCACGCATCATGACCGCGCTGCGGATCGACCCGGACGCGCCGGCCGGGCCCGAGGGACTGCCCGCGGCGCGGGTGGAGCGGCCCTCCGCTGGGTAGGCTCGACCGAATGGAGATCCTCGCCGGACGGGTGCTGCTGCGCCCGTCCGACCCGGACGTGACCACGGCCTTCTACCGGGACGTGCTCGGGCTGGCCGTCTACCGCGAGTTCCCGGGCGGCACCGTGTTCTTCCTCGGCGGCGGGTTCCTGGAGGTGTCGGGGCGGGCAGGGGAGTCGACCGAACGCACCGGCGTCGCGCTGTGGATGCAGGTCCGCGACATCACGGCCGCGCACAAGGAGCTGGCGGACCGCGGCGCCACGATCGTCCGGGAGCCGCGCCGCGAGCCCTGGGGGCTCGACGAGATGTGGGTGACCGACCCCGACGGCGTGCGCATCGGCATCGTCGAGATCCCGCCGGAGCACCCGCTGCGCCGCGACACCCGAGGCGACTGAGCGCCTGCGCCCGAGACGGAGGCGATTCGCACACCCGTTCAGGCGTGGGACACCCGTTGCGGCCTCGCCTCACACCCTCGACGACCGCGGCATCCCGTCGGCCGGGTGTGCGGCGCCGCAACGGGTGGGTCGCGCCTCGATGCACCCGACCGCGTCATGGAGCCATACTGCGCTGGCGCGCGGGTCCTGGGCGCGTTATGGAGCCATGCTGCGCGCTGGGTCAGGCGGAGCGGAGGCGGGCGCCCGGGCCAGGGTCGGAGGTGAGCTTGGTCCGCGGCTCGATGAGGTGTCCCTCCTCGCAGCGGAGCTCCGCGTGCACCTCGGCGCCGCAGTCGGCGTGCCGGATCACCATCGGCGGCCCCGCTTCGCCGGCCAGGTGCCGGTCGCCCCAGTCCCGCAGCGCCGTCATGACGGTGCGCAGGTCCCGGCCTGCGGGCGTGAGCCGGTACTCGTGGCGCTCGCGACGGCCGGGCTCGCGGTAGGGCACCTTCTCCACCAGGCCCGCCTCGACGAGGCCGGCGAGCCGGCGCGTCAGCACGTTGCGGGCGATGCCGAGGTGCGCGGCCAGGTCGTCGAAGCGGCGGACGCCGTTGAACATGTCCCGCAGCACGAGCACCGTCCAGGCGTCGCCGATCAGCGCCGCCGTGCGGGCGACGGAGCAGGTGCCGCTGTCGAAGTCGGTCCAGGCCGAGCCGGACGACGGTGCGGACGCTGCGGACGTCATGCGCGCCAGGGTAGCCGCGCGCCTGGGTTGCCGCCAGAAACCCGGGGCCTCAGGTCGCCGCGCGGCCGGCCAGGGCGGGGTCGTCCCGCGGGTCGCTGACGCCCTCTGGCGCGGGGGTGACGGCCGCGAGGGCCATCGCCAGCACGGCCGCGATCGCTGCCGCCAGGAAGACCACGGTGTAGGCGGTGCCGGAGGGCCGGGTCTCACCACCCACGTCCATCACGAGCGCGGTGCTCACGGCCGCGACCACCGCGGTGCAGGTCGAGGTGCCCAGCTGGCGCATGAGCGTGTTCAGGCTGTTCGCCGCGGCCGTCTCGGTCTCGGGGACGGCCCGCATGATGAGCAGCGGCAGCGAGGAGTAGGCGAGCGTCGCGCCGATCGCGCCGATGGTCGCGGTGCCGATCAGCAGCAGCTCCGACGACGGGAGCAGCGCGAACCCGACGTTACCCACCGCCAGCAGGGCCGTGCCGAGGATCAGGGTGGTCCGCGGCCCGCGGATCCGGGAGATCATCGCGGAGGCGGACGAGAAGACGACCATCGAGCCGCCGATCGGCAGCAGCACCACGCCCGCGAGCAGCAGCGACAGCCCGAAGCCGTAGCCGGTCTCGACCGGCGCCTGCAGGATCTGCGTGGCGAGCATGAAGGTCGCGAACATCGAGAAGCCGATCAGGACCGTGGCGGTGTTCGTCAGCAGCACCGACGGCCGGGCCGAGACGCGCAGGTCCACGAGCGGCGCGCGCCGGCCCAGCTCCCACCGGCCCCACAGGAGCAGCAGCCCGACGGCCGCGCCGAACAGCCCGAGGATCGTCGGGCTGGTCCAGCCCCACTCCGTGCCCTTCGAGATGCCGAGCAGCAGGCAGACGAGGGCGCCGGCGATGCCCACCGCACCCACGGCGTCGAACCGTCCGCCGGTGCGCACCCGTGACTCGGGGACCAGGCGCGACACCAGCAGCAGCTGGATCACCGCCACCACGGCCGTGCCGGCGAAGAGCCAGCGCCACGAGGCCCACTGCGCCACCAGCCCGGTGATCGGCAGCCCGATCGCGCCGCCGACGCCGAGCGACGAGCTCATCAGTGCGACGCCGCTGCCCACCCGCTCGGGCGGCAGGACGTCACGCATCAGGCTCATGCCCAGCGCGATGACGCCGAACGACACGCCCTGCAGCACCCGGCCGACGATCAGCAGCAGGATGTTCGGCGCCGCGGCCCCGACGACGGACCCGACGAGGATGACCGCGATCGACACCAGCAGCATCCGGCGCTTGCCGTACATGTCGCCGAGCCGGCCGAGCACCGGGGCGGACACCGCCCCGGCGACCAGGGTGGCCGTGACCAGCCACGCCGCCGTCGACGGGGAGACCGACATCAGCCGCGGGAACTGCGGCAGCAGCGGCACGACCATCGTCTGGATGAGCGACACCAGCAGGCCGCAGGACGCGAGCACCAGGATCGCCACGGTCGGGCGAGGGGGCTGTCCGGTTGCGGCGGAGGCGGGCGATTCGACCAGGTCGGCACTCACGAGCGGTGGTCTCCGTCCACGAGAGGGTGCCCGATCAGGTGACCACGCCCCCGGACCCCGTGGCAAGACGAAACCTTGCCTTTGCCAACTAACTCACGCTGAACGGACGTTCGGGAATACGGAGGACACTACGGATCTCCCGCCCCGTCACCCGTCGTCCCCATGACCTCCTGCACGAGCGTCGCCAGCTGCGGGACGGCGGGGTGTGTCGGCGGATCGGTCCAGACCAGCCGGACGGGCACCGGCGGGGCGTCGGTCAGCGGCACGTAGGCGACGCCCGGGAAGCGGTGCAGCTGCGCGGTGGCGGCCGGCGTGACGCCCGCCGCGCCGCCGGCGGCGATGGTGACCAGCCAGTCCTCGGTCGTCGCCACCCGCACGAGGTCGGGGCGGGCATCCACAGGCCAGAGCGACGGCGTGGTGGTGCCGGTGACGTCGTTGATCGCCACGGTCCGCCCGGCGAGGTCGGCCAGGGTGAGCGACGCCCGGGCGGCCAGGTCGCCGCCCTCGGGCACCGCAGCCATCCGGGCCTCGTCGGGCAACCGCGCCGCACGGGTGCCCGGGATCCGCACCCGTCCGCGCAGCACGGCGGCGTCGACCCGACCGTCGGCGAGCCCGGCGGTCCTGGTGTCGATCTGCACCAGCTCCAGCGGCAGGCTCGGGTGCTCGGCCCGCCGGCGGCGCAGCAGCTCCGGGGTGCGCCCGCCCAGCGCCGACCAGGCGTGCCCCAGCCGCAGCGGCTGCCGCAGCCAGTCGCCCGCGCGGGCCGGGTCGAGCAGGGCGTCGACGGCTCCGACGGCGCGTTCGGCGTGTTCCCGGAACGCCAGGCCGGCGGGGGTCAGCGCGAGGTGGTGGGTCGAGCGCTCCACGAGCCGCACCCCGAGGTGCGCCTCGAGCTGGTGGAGCGTGCGCGACAGCGCGGGCTGGCCGATGTGCAGCCGGGCCGCGGCGCGGGTGATCGTGCCGGCCTCGGCGATGGCCAGGAAGGCCCGCAGGTGCCGCAGGTCCGCGCTCATGCCTCTGCAGCATAACCACCGCTGAACCGGCATTTCCCGGCGCGCGACCGGGCTCCTAGCGTGGACCTCGTGACCGATCTCGCCGCCCGTCCTGCCGCCCGCTCGACCGGCCCCGGGCGACGGACGGCCGTCGGGCTGGTCGTGGGCGGCGAGTTCTCGATGCAGTTCGGCGCGGCCGTCGCGGCGCTGCTGTTCGCCCGGCTCGGCGCGAGCGGTACGGTGGCGCTGCGGCTCGGGATCTCCGCGCTCGTCCTGCTTGCTGGTCTGCCGGCCACGGTTGCGCGGGCGGACCCGTGGCGACCTGCTCGTCGTCGTCGCGTACGGGCTGGCGCTCGGCGGCATGAACATCTGCTTCTACCAGGCGATCGCGCGGATCCCGCTCGGCGCCGCGGTGACCCTGGAGGTGCTCGGGCCCCTCGCCCTGTCGGTCCTCGCCGGGCGCGGCCTGCTCAGCGTGGTGTGGGCGGTGCTCGCCCTGGCGGGCGTGGCGCTGCTGGGGGAGAGCGCCGGGGCGCTGGTGCTCGAGCAGGAGCTCACCCCGCTCGGCGCGCTCGCGATCGCGTTGGTGGTGGTCGCGTGCGCGGGCGCCGTGCGATGGGGCGGGAGCCGGAGCGCCCCCGTCCAGGCATGATGCGGGCGTGACCGCACGCCCCCTGCGCACCCGGCTCGCCCCCGACATCGTCTCCGACGACTTCCGTACCTTCTGGGCCGAGCGGCGCCTGGGCACCCTGGTGACCTTGCGCGAGGACGGAACGCCGCACGTCGTGCCGGTGGGGGTCACCGTCGACGTCGAGCACGGCCTCGCCCGGGTGATCTGCCGCGGCGGCTCGCAGAAGGCCCGCAACGTCGTCGCGGCCGGATCGGACGGCGCGCGCGTCGCGGTCTCGCAGGCCGAGGGCAGGCGCTGGTCGACGCTGGAGGGCGTCGCGGTCGTCCGCGACGACCCCGAGTCGGTGCGCGACGCCGAGCAGCGCTACGCCGCGCGTTACCGCGTGCCGCGGGTGAACCCCGAGCGGGTGGTCATCGAGATCCGCGTCGACCGCGTCCTGGGTATGGTCTGAACCGATCCCGTAGCGCGGACCTGTCGGTTCGCGTCCGGATCGGGCACGCTGGACGCACTTCCAGGGCCAGGAGTCCCCATCGTCGCGGGCCGGCCCGTCCGGCGCACCGTCCGACCCGGCGGCGGGCAGCACGGCACGCAGCAGACCAGCGAGGACCGAGGGACCACGGTGACCAGCCCACACGACGCGGCCGACGCCGCGCGCACGGCCGACGCGACCGGCGAGGGCGCGACCCCGCCGGCCACGCCGGACAACGTCGTGCACTTCGCGCGGACACAGGCCGTCACGCAGGCGGACCTGGAGATCCGCAGGCTCGGGACCAGCCGCATCGACTCCCCGATGCTCGACCTGCTCGACGCGCGGCAGACGACCGAGCACTACGTCGACGAGGACGACCGCGTCCTGCTCGACGACACCGTCGCCCGGGTCACGGCCCGCGGCGTGCCGCTCGACCAGCTGCCGGGCCTCGAGCCGTGCGGGCCGCGGCGCAAGATCTACTTCGACCCGTCGAAGACCCGCGTCGGCATCGTGACCTGCGGCGGGCTCTGCCCGGGGCTCAACGACGTCATCGCCGGCCTGGTCCGCACGCTGACCTACCACTACGGGGTCAGGCGGGTCGTCGGCTTCCGCAACGGCTACCAGGGCTTCATCTCCCGCTACGGGTACGGAGAGGTGGACCTGACCCCGGAGTACGTCCGGGACATCGCCGTCGACGGCGGCACCGTGCTGGGCACCTCGCGCGGCCACCAGGACCCCGAGGAGATCGTCGACTGCCTCGAGCGGATGCACATCAACATCCTGTTCGTGATCGGCGGCGACGGCTCCATGCGCGGCGCCATGGGGATCGAGCGGGTCATCGCCGAGCGCAACCTCAAGATCGCCGTCGTCGGGGTGCCGAAGACGATCGACAACGACATCCCGTACATCGACCAGAGCTTCGGCTTCCAGACGGCCTTCTCCCGGGCGTCGGACGCGATCCGGGCCGTGACCGTCGAGGCCAAGTCGACGGCCAACGGCATCGGCCTGGTCAAACTCATGGGCCGGCACTCGGGGTTCATCGCCTGCTACGCCGCGCTGGCCCGCAGCGACGCGGACGTCGTGCTGATCCCCGAGGTGCCGTTCGCCCTGGAGGGCGACACCGGCCTGCTCGCCCACCTGCGGCGCCGGGTGGAGCAGCGCGGGCACGCGGTGGTCGTCGTTGCCGAGGGGGCGGGGCAGGAACTGCTGGAGGCCGCGCAGGCCGCCCGTACGGACGCCTCGGGCAACCGCAGGCTGGGCGACGTCGGCCGCTTCCTGCGGGACCGCATCGAGGACCACTTCCACGAGGTCGGGATCGAGACGTCCGTGCGCTACATCGACCCGAGCTACGCGATCCGGTCGGTCCCGGCGAACCCGTACGACAGCGTGTACACCGTCCGGCTGTCGCAGGCGGCCGTGCACGCGGCCATGTCCGGACGCACCGCGATGGTCGTCGGGCGGGTCCGGCGCCGCTTCGTGCACATCCCGATGCCGCTCGCGGTGAGCAAGCGCAACCAGGTCGACCCGCACGGCGACCTCTGGCAGGCGGTGCTCGAGTCCACCGGCCAGCCCGTCCGTTTCGGGCCGTAGGCCCCGAACTCCACCTACTGTGGCGGGCGTGCACCACCCGGCCCTGCGCTTCCTCGGCCACTCGACCACCCGGCTGGAGCTGGGCGGACGCGTCGTCCTCACCGATCCCGTCCTCACCCCGCGGGTCTCGCTGCTGCGCCGCGTGGTCCCGCCGCCGCGGCCCGAGGACTGGGCCGACGCCGATCTCGTCCTGATCTCCCACCTGCACGGCGACCACCTGCACCTGCCATCGCTGCGGCTGCTCCGCCCCGACACCCGGGTCGTGGTGCCGCGCGGGGCGGCGGAGTGGGTCCGGAAGCGGGGGGTGCGCCGGGTCGAGGAGATCGACGTCGGGCAGGAGATCCGCGAGGGCGGGCTGCGGGTGACCGCCGTGCCGGCCGCGCACAGCGGACACCGGTGGGGTCCGCGCTCGACCCGCGGGCCGCTGTCGCCGGCGCTCGGGCACGTCCTGGAGGCCGACGGGCTGCGCATCTACGCCGCCGGGGACACCGACCTGTTCCCGGGGATGGGCGACATCGCCGCCGGCGGACCACTCGATCTCGCGCTGCTGCCGGTGTGGGGGTGGGGCCCCAACCTGGGGCCGGGGCACCTCGACCCGGAGCGCGCGGCGGAGGCCGTCGACGTGCTGCGGCCGCGGCTCGCCGTCCCGGTCCACTGGGGGACGCTCGCCGTCGCCGGGCTCACGCGTGCGCCGGCCGGGCACGGCGCGCGGATGCGCGCATTGCTCCACGACCCACCGCACCGGTTCGCCGCCGCGGTCCTTGGGCGGGGGAGCACCGGCACCGTCACGATCGCGCGGCCGGGTCAGGACGTGCCGCTCGACGGCACCGCGCCCGACCCCGCGCCCGACCCCGACCCCGCGCCCGACCCCGCGTCCGTCCCGGATCGCACGAACGGGCCGTCCCTGCGGGGCACGGACTGTCCGGGCCCGGGGCACCGGGAATGATGTCCGCGTGACGGGCTCCCTCGCCGCGGACTGGACGAACCCGCAGGCCATCGGCTATCCGGTGCTCATCGGCGGCGTGCTGCTCGGGTCGATCGTGCCGGTCGTGCCCACGGGCGCGGTCGTCGGCGCGGCCGCCGCCGTCGCCATGACCACCCCCCACCTGTCCCTGCCGCTGGTGCTGCTGGCGTCGACCCTGGCCGCGTTCGTGGGCGACCTCGTGACCTACGGCGTCGCCCGGTTGGGTGGTGAGGCCGCGGTCCGCTTCGTCGCCCGCGGCCAGACGCCCGAGCAGCTGTCCCGCGCCCGGGTGCGGTTCACGCGGCACGGGTGGCAGCTGATCGTGGTCGGACGGCTGGTGCCGGCCGGGCGGATCCCGGCGCTGGTGGCCGCGGGGACCCTCGGCTACCCGTGGCGGAGGCTCCTGCCGTCCGCGCTGGTCGCGTGCCTGTTGTGGGCGGTCGCGTACGCGCTTCTCGGCATCCTCTCCGGCGGGCTGTTCGACAACCCGCTGGTGGCCACCCTCGGCGCCGCGGTGCTCGTGCTGCTGGTGGGCGCCCTGTCCGCCGGGATCGCCGGACTGGTCCGACGACGGCGCGAGCGGCGTGCCCCCGACGTCGGGCCCGGGGAGCCGGAGGAGATGATCGATCCCGCGGCCGGCCCCGCGCGGCACGGCCCGCTCCCGCCGACCGACCAGGAGCGCCCGTGAACCGGCCGAGTCCGATCGTCCGCGACTACCGCGCGACGCCCGTCGAGCGCGGCCCGCTGCTGCGCGGCGGGCGCGTGGTGGCCCGCGTCGTGCTGGTGTGGGCGCTGGTCACCGCCGCACTGCACCTGCTCGACGTCTGGCTCACCGGGTTCGCCATGGAGGGCTGGTGGCAGCCCACGGTCTGCGCGCTGCTGCTCGGCCTGCTCACCGCCGTCGTCTGGCCGCTGGTGCTGCGGATCGCGCTGCCGATCGCGCTGTTCACGCTCGGCCTGGGGAGCTTCGTGCTGCTCGCCGCGGCGGTGCTCGCGATCTTCTGGCTCGTCCCGGGCGTGGAGCTGACGAACATCCGCACCGCGTTCGTGGTGGTCGTGGTGATGACGGTGGTCAACGCCGTCGCCACCAGCCTGCTGGCCATCGACGAGGACGAGCTGTTCTTCCGTCGCGCCGTCCGCCGCAGCCGTCGCTCCGCGGCTCCCGAGCAGCAGACGCCCGGGGTGCTGTTCCTGCAGATCGACGGCCTCGGGCACGACACCGCCCGCCGCGCCGTCCGCGACGGGACGATGCCGACGCTGGCGCGCTGGCTCGCCGAGGGCAGCCACGGCCTGCAGTACTGGACCACGGACTGGAGCTCGCAGACCGGCGCCAGCGTCTCCGGCATCCTGCACGGGAACAACCACGACATCCTCGGTTTCCGCTGGTACGAGAAGGACCGCGGCCACGTCATGGCGTGTGCGCACCCCGCCGACGCCGCCGAGATCGAGCGCCGGCACTCCGACGGGCGCGGCCTGCTCGCCGTCGACGGCGCGAGCCGCGGCAACCTCTTCACCGGCGACGCCCCGCACTACAGCCTCACGATGAGCACGGTGACCGTGCTCGGCGGCAAACGCTCGGCCCGGCGGCGCGACCACGTCGGCGGCGGGTACTGGGCCTACTTCGCCAACCCGGTCAACGGCATCCGGACCTTCGCCGGCGCGCTGGTCGACGCCGTGCGCGAGGTCGTCGCCGCCGCGAACCAGCGCCGCGCCGACGTCCGCCCGCGCACCCACCGCGGCGGGATCTACCCGCTGGCCCGGCCGGGCACCACGGTGATCGCCCGGGACGTCGTGGTGTCGGCGCTGATCGAGGACATGCTCGACGGGCGCCCGGTCGCCTACGCCGACTTCCTCGGCTACGACGAGGTCGCCCACCACTCCGGCATCGAGCGCTTCGACGCCCTCGCGGTGCTGCGCACCATCGACCAGCAGATCGGGCGGCTCCACCG
Source organism: Pseudonocardia terrae (assembly GCF_021343995.1). Classification (GTDB taxonomy): domain Bacteria; phylum Actinomycetota; class Actinomycetes; order Mycobacteriales; family Pseudonocardiaceae; genus Pseudonocardia; species Pseudonocardia terrae. The sequence goes on from NZ_JAJTTE010000010.1 coordinate 25,706, forward strand.
GGCCGCGCAGCTCGCCCCGCGGCCGTACCACATCGTGTGCCTGTCCGACCACGGGCAGACGCAGGGCCAGGCGTTCGCCGACCGGTTCGGCGAGACGATCGAGCAGTACGTCGGCCGGCTGTGCGGGGCCCCGGCACCCCGCCCGCGCCGACGGCTGTTCGGCCGCACCCCGGCCGAGCGTTCCGCCCGCCGGGCCGCGGAGGGCTGGCAGGTCGGCGCGGCGCTCGCCGAGGCGTCGTCGGGCGGGGGCGTCGTGGCCCGCCGGTTGCGGGCGCGCGTCGAGAAGGCGGGGGCCTCGCCCGCCAAGCATCGCACCGAGTCCGGGAAGCCCGGCGAGGTGGCGCGGGCGGCGCCCGGGGTCGTGGTGTGCGCGTCGGGGCACGTGGCGATGGTGTCGTTCACCGAGCACGAGGGCCGGGTCGAGCTCGAGACGATCGAGCGCGAGTTCCCCGACCTGCTGCCCTCGCTCGTCGACCACCCGGGCATCGGGTTCGTGCTGGTCCGCAGCCGGGAGCACGGCGCCGTCGTGCTCGGGCGCGACGGCGTGCACCGGCTCGCGAGCGGCACCGTGATCGGCGAGGACCCGCTGGCGGACTACGGCGTGCACGCTCCGGACCTGATCCGCCGGGTGGACACCTTCCCGCACTGCTCCGACATCATGATCAACAGCCGCTACGACCCCGCGACCGACGACGCCTCGCCCTTCGAGCCGCACGTCGGCTCGCACGGCGGACTGGGCGGGCCGCAGAGCCGCGGCTTCCTCCTCGCCCCCACCGGGCTCGCCGACCCCGGCGAGATCGTCGGCGCCGAGCACCTGCACCGGGTGTTCCGGGGCTGGCTCACCGACCTCGGCCACCCCGAACCCACCGGCGACCGCCCCGCTCTGCAGGTGACCGAGACGGAGGAGGAGCCGGCCGCCCGGATGGGGTGATCATTCCGAGCGGGACGGGAGCGCTGTCGGGGTAGCGGTGGTGTGACGCTCGCGCTCCTCGCGGTGGACAGCTTGCCTGGTGATCGTTTCGAGAGTGACGGGAGCGCTGGTCGAGGAGCAGTGGTGTGCCGCTCACGGTGATCAGGCCGGCGATGGTCGTTCCGAGTGGAACAGGAGCGTGGGTCGGGGAGCGGTGGTGTACCGCTCGCGGTGATCATGTTGCGTGGGAGCGAGGCGAGCGTGATCCGCTGTCACTGAAGCACTCGGCCGTCCGGCGAGCGCCCGGTGGTACTGATCGTTCCGCGGGCGACAGGAGCGCTGGCCGGACAGCAATGGCGTGCCGCTCGCGCTCGGCCCTTGGGGGGCGATGATCGTTCCGAGCGTGACCGGACCTGGGTAAGGGAAGTGCTCGCCTGCCTCGCGCCTCCAGCAGCGGTGATCGTTCCGAGGGTGGCAGGAGCGCTGGTCGGGGAGCAGTGGGGTGACGCTCGCGCTCGGCCGTTGGGGGGCGATGATCGTTCCGAGCGTGACAGGGGCGCCGGTGCAGGAGCGGTGGTGTGCCGCTCGCGGTGATCATGCTGCGGGCGAGGGGGCGGGAGCGACCGGATCCTGGTGAGGGAAGTGCTCGCCTGCCTCGCGCCTCCAGCAGCGGTGATCGTTCCGAGGGTGGCAGGAGCGCTGGTCGGACAGCAGTGGCGTGCCGCTCGCGCTCGGCCGTTGGGCAGTGATCGTTTCGAGACTGACACGAGCGCTGGTCGGACAGCAGGGGCGTGCCGCTCGCGCTCCTCGCGCCGGCGGTGATCCTTCTGAGGGTGACAAGAGCGCTGTTGCGGCAGCGGTGGCGTGACGCTCGCGGTGATCATGCGGCGCGTGATCAGGGCGAGAGTGACCGGTCCGGGGTGAGGGAAGTGCTCGTGTTTCTCTCGCGCGACCGCGGCCCCCTTCGTATGCGCGATCGTCGGCGAAAGTCGCGTCGCCTCGGTGATCAAGGGCTGATGGGTGTTCCCAGGGCAGGAGAGCGTCCGGCGCCCCTTGATCACGATTCAGCTCGCCAGTCCCTCTGTGGTCGAGGAGCTCGCGGGGCCCTCCGTGGTCGAGGAGCTCGGAGCCCTCGGTGATCAAGGGCAGAGCGGGGTCGCGGGAGCCGAGCGAGCTCCCCTCTGCCGTTGATCACGATGCCGCCTCCGCCCGTCCGCGAGGACGCCGAGGCCGGCTGCCGGCACGAAGCACGGCGATCTGCTTCCTCGCCCGGCGGTCCCGGTGGCAGGCTGGGCGGGCGGGTCCGCGAGGGGGCGGGAGGGGCGATGGGACAGCCGGTCGTGCTGGTGCACGGGGCCCACCACGGCGGGTGGTGCTGGCGCCGGGTCGCGGCGCTGCTCCGCGAGGCGGGGCACGAGGTGTTCACCCCGACCCTCACCGGCCTGGGGGAGCGCGCGCACCTGCTCACCCCGGAGGTGGGGCTGGCGACCATGATCCACGACGTCACGGCGGTACTGGAGACCGAGGAGCTCACCGACGTCCTGCTCGTCGGGCACAGCTTCGGCGCGTTGCCGGTGCTGGGGGCGGCCGATCGGGTGCCGGACCGGATCGCGCGCATCGTCCTGCTCGACGGCCTGGTGGTCGAGGCGGGCAGGCGCGCGTTCGACGGGCTGCCCGACGACGTCGTGGTGCAGCGCGAGCTCGACGCCCGGCGGCGGGGGAACGGCCTCGCGATGCCGCCCCCGGCCCCCGAGGCGTTCGGCGTGACCGACCCTGCCGACGTCGCCTGGGTCCGGCGGCACCTGACGCCGCAGCCGTTGCGCAGCTACCGCGAACCGCTGGCGGTCGGCCGCCCGCTCGGCGCCGGCCTGCCCGTCGCGTACGTGTACTGCTCCGCGCCGGACTACCCGGCGCTCGCCGGGGCGCACCAGGTCGTGAAGGACCACGGCTGGGAGTGGCGGGACCTGCCCACGGGGCACGACGCGATGGTCACCGACCCTGGCGGCACGGTCACCGCCCTCCTCGGCTGACGCAGTACGGATCCACAACGCGACCTCAGAGCCTCGGCAATCGCGCACTATGGATCCACAACGCGCCCACAGAGCCTCGCCTGACGCACCATGGATCCATAACGCGATCCAGGGCCCGGGAACGCGCACTATGGATCCATAACGCGATCCAGGACCCCGGGAAAGCGCACTATGGTTCCATAACGCGATCAAGGGCCCCGGGAACCGCGTCATGGATCCGCAACGCGATGCACGAGCCCGGGGACCTGCGTGATGGGGCTCCAGGACGCGATCAGCAAGGTGACCGGTTCTCACCCCGACCGAGCGCGCCATGGCTCCACGACGGAGGTCACAGGTCGGCCGGCGGCTCCACCTCGCGCCGGAGGATCTTGCCCGTCGGGCCCTTGGGCAGGGCGTCGACCAGCCAGACCGCGCGCGGGTACTTGTAGGCCGCCAGGCGGTCGCGCACGAAGTTCTTGAGCTCGTCGGGGTCCGCCTCGGCACCGGGCTTGAGCGCGACCGCGGCCCCGATCTCCTCGCCGAGGTCGGCGTGCTTGATCCCGACGACGGCGGCCTCGGCCACGGCCGGGTGTTCGTAGAGGGTCTCCTCGACCTCGCGCGGGTAGACGTTGTACCCGCCGCGGATGATCAGGTCCTTCTTGCGGTCGACGATCGTGTAGTAGCCGTCGGCGTCGCGCGTGGCGATGTCGCCGGAGCGGAACCAGCCGTCCGGGATGGCGGCCTCGGTCGCGTCGGGGCGGTTCCAGTAGCCCTTCATGACGTTCTCGCCGCGGATGGCGATCTCGCCGGGCTCGCCGGCGGGCACGTCGCGGCCCTCGTCGTCGACCACCCGCATCTCGCAGCCACGCACCGGGAAGCCGATGGTGCCGGGCTTGCGGGGGCGGCCGGGCTGGTTGAACGAGGCGACGGGCGCGGTCTCGGACAGCCCGTAGCCCTCGTAGATCTCGCAGCCGAACTGGTTCTCGAAGGCCTTGAGGATCTCCACCGGCATCGCCGAGCCGCCGGTGATGCAGGTGCGCAGGGAGGCCATGTCGGCGCCGTCGGCGTCGGGGCTGTGCAGCATGGCGGCGTACATGGTGGGGACGCCCTCGAACACGGTGACCTTGTCGCGCCCGACGACCTGCAGGGCCTTGGACGGGTCGAACCGGGGGATGAGGGTGAGTGTGGACCCGGCGACGACGGCGGCGTTGAGCCCGCAGGTCAGGCCGAAGACGTGGAACAGCGGCAGGCAGCCCATGATCACGTCGTCGGCGGTGATCTCGATGAGGGTCTCGACCGTGGTGCGGGCGTTGGAGTCGAGGTTGTGGTGGGTCAGCTCGGCGCCCTTGGGCTGCCCGGTGGTGCCGGAGGTGTAGAGGATGACGGCGGTGTCGTCGTCGGCGCGCTCGACGGCCTCGGGGGCGGGGGTGCCGCCCAGCTCGGTGGGGCCGGTGGCGGGCACGACGATCCCGGGGATCCCGACGGCCTCGGCGGCCTCGGGCACGACGTCCCCGGAGCCGTCCCAACCGAAGACGAGCGACATGCCGGAGTCGTTCAGGTAGTACTCGACCTCCCGCGCCTTGAGCAGCGGGTTCATCGGCACCACGACGGCGCCGGTGAGCAGCGCGCCGTAGAACAGCACCGGGTAGGCGGGAACGTTGGGCAGCACGAGCCCGACCCGGTCGCCCGGCCGGATGCCGCGTTCCGTCAGGTCCCCGGCCACGGCCGCGGCGGCGGAGTGCAGCTGCGCGTAGGTCAGCACGTACTCGTCGAGCTTGACGGCGGGGCGGTCGCCGTGCTCGCGAGCGGTCGCGACGAGGTTCGCGGCCAGGTTGGTCATCGTCGACTCTCCGGTGTTACGGGCGGGTAGCGTGCCCGGACCCTATAGCCCGCCCGGTCCGGACGCACACGCTCGGGTGGTACGCGCAACCGGACGATCCGGGCGCCACCCGCACAGCCGGGTGTGGTGCCAGCACACCTGTCCCGGCCCCGCGCGCTGCCTAGCGTTCCCCTCACCGCTTCACGAGAGGGACGACGATGCTCTGGTTCGGGATCATCCTGCTGCTGGCGGCCTGTGGCTGCCTGTGGGCCGCGGCCCGGTCGCAGCGCAAGGTGCACGCCATGCTGGCCGCCGAGACGCTGTCGGTGCCGGAGCTGCTCGAGCTGCAGGGCATCTCGGCCGAGCTCACCGGGCCGGGCCACCTCCGCAAGGTGTGCGAGGTCGTCGGCGAGACGGCCCCGGCGCCGGTGGGGCTGCTGAGCTCCGAGCTCGCCGGCGTGGACTGCGTGTGGCACGCGCACCGCGTCCAGCGCCGCTACAAGCACTACGACCGCGACTCCGACGGCGACGTGCGCGTGACCACCCGGACCGAGACGGTCGCCGAGCTCAGCTCGCCGCACGGCTGGGCGCTGCTGCGCGACGGGCACACCGTCGGGGTCGACCACGGCGGAAGGCGGCCGGACGGCGTCGAGACCGTCGTCGACCGGTTCGAACCCGCGCACGACCTGCAGCCGCAGGGTGCACTGGCCGGGGCCGTCGCCGTGCTCGGCGCGCTGGCCGGCGGCGACCGCGACGAGACGATCGGCTACCAGCACACCGAGTGGGTGCTGCGTCCCGGCACCCGGATGTACGTGCTCGGCGAGGTCGACGACCGGGACGGGCCGCTCGTGATCCGCCCGCCGCGCGACGGCTCGCCGTTCGTGATGTCGACGCGGACCGAGGAGGAGCTCACCGACTCCGTCCGCAAGGGCCAGCGGATCTGGGCCTGGATCGGCGCCGGCCTCACCCCGGCCGGTCTCGCGCTGGTGGTGCTCGCGATCCTGTAGGGGCCGGTGCGCACCCCTGCGCGGCAAGTGGTGCCAGGACACCACGTGCCGCGCACGGCGGGCTATACAGGAACCGTGGCTGATCTCCCCCCGCTCGACCCCGAGGAGCCCACGCCGTCCGGCCCGTTGGCCGGGGTGGTGGTGGCCGACTTCTCCCGGGTCCTCGCCGGTCCCTACGCGACGATGCTGCTCGGCGACCTCGGTGCGACCGTCGTCAAGGTCGAGGGCCCGACCGGCGACGACACCCGCACCTGGCAGCCGCCCACGGTCGAGGGCCCCGACGGACCGGTCGCGACCTACTACCTGTCGATCAACCGGAACAAGCACTCCGTGGTGCTCGACCTCAAGGACCCCGAGGACCTGGCGGTCGCGCAGCAGCTCGCCGCCCGCGCGGACGTGCTGATCGAGAACTTCATGCCCGGCTCCACCGCGAAGTGGGGCCTGGACGTCGACAGCGTGCGCGAGACGAACCCGTCGGTCGTCTACTGCTCCATCAGCGGCTTCGGCGACCGGGGCGGGGCCAAGCTCGGCGGCTACGACCTGCTGATCCAGGCGACGTCCGGAATGATGAGCCTGACCGGCGACCCGGACGGCACGCCGTTCCGGGCGGGCGTCGCGGTGTTCGACGTGATGACGGGGCTGCACGCCGCCGTCGCGATCCTGGCGGCGCTGCGCCACCGCGACGCGACGGGCGAGGGCCAGCACGTGAAGACGAGCCTGCTGTCCGCGGCGTTGTCGAGCCTGGTCAACCAGACCTCGGCGTACGTCGCGGGCGGCGTGGTGCCGACGCGGATGGGCAACGCCCACCTCTCGCTCTTCCCCTACGAGCCGCTGCCCACCGGCGACGGCGAGCTGATCGTGATCGCCGCCAACGACCACCAGTTCCGCCGGCTCTGCGGTGCGCTCGACGCACCCGAGCTGCTCGAGGACCCGCGCTTCGGGTCGATGGTCGAGCGCACCCGGCACCGTGCGGAGCTGCGCCCGCTGCTGCTGGAGAAGCTCGCCACGAAGGGCGCGCAGGAGTGGTTCGACGTGCTGAGCGCGGCCGGCGTTCCCTGCGGCCCGATCAACACCGTCGACCAGGGCGTCGCGCTCGCGGAGAGCCTGGGCCTCGACCCCGTCGTGCACCCCGGCGGCGGGCCCGCCACGATCCGCAACCCGGTGGAGTACTCGGCCACCCCGCCGGACTACCGGCGCACGCCGCCCGCCCTGGGCGCGGACACCGAGGCCGTCAAGGCCTGGTTGAAGAGCTGAGAACGGGACGGGCCGGGCGGGGGAGGGGATCCCCGCCCGGCCCGTGCCGGTCCGACCGCCCGTGCGGCCGGATGTCAGTTGCCGCCGCCGCTGCTGCCGTTGCCGCTGCCGCCGCTGAACGGCGAGCCGCCGCCGAACGGGTTGAGCTGGCCGAACGGGTTGCCGCTGCCGCCGCCCTGGCTCGTACCGCCGCTGCTGGTCGTGGCGCCCGTGTCCTTGGTGCTTCCGAGCGTGACGTCGACCGTGCGTGCCGAGGAGCCGCTGCCGATCGTCAGCGTGATCTTGTCGCCGGGGGCGTAGGAGCCGATCCGGGCGACGAGGTCGGAGAAGTCGCTGACGGTCGCGTCGCCGACCTTGGTGACGACGTCGCCCTGCTTGATCCCGGCGGCCGCCGCGGGGCCGCCGTCCGTCACGGCCGCGATGGTGGCGCCGTTCCCCGCGCCCGACGACTGGGTGCTGCCCTGAACACCGAGCACCGGCTTGGTGGCGCTGCCGGAGTTGATGATCTCCTGCGCGACGCGGCGGGCCTGGTCGACCGGGATGGCGAAGCCGAGGCCCACGCTGCCGCTGCTCTGCCCCGCGGTGGCGATCGCGGAGTTGATGCCCACGACCTGGCCGTCGAGGTTCACCAACGGGCCGCCGGAGTTGCCCTGGTTGATCGGGGCGTCGGTCTGCAGGCCGTTGTAGACGACCCCGGAGCCGTCCTCGCCCTGCACCTGGACCGTGCGGTTGAGCGCGCTGACGATGCCCGTCGTGACGGTGCCCGTGAGGCCCTGCGGCGACCCGATCGCGACGACCTGCTGGCCGACCTTCACGTCGGCGGTGCGGCCGAGCTCGGCCGCGGTCAGCCCGGAGACGCCGTCGAGCTTGATGACGGCCAGGTCGTAGCTCGGCGAGGTGCCGACGACCGAGGCGGTGTGCTGCGAGCCGTCGCTCAGGGTGACCTGGATCTTGCCGGTCGAGCCCGCGACGACGTGGTTGTTGGTGAGCACGTCGCCGTCGGAGGTCAGGATCACGCCCGAACCCTCGGCAGTACCCTGGCCCGTGGTGACCCGGATGTCGACGGTGCTCGGGCTGGCCTTCGCCGCGGCCGCCTGGACCGTGCCGTTGGTCTGCACCGAGGAGGTGTTCGAGGCGGGCTGCCCGGACAGGGTGACCCCGCTCGAGGAGCCGCCGTGGTCCATCAGCGCGTAGGCGCCACCGAAGCCCGCGCCGCCGCCCACGACACCCGCGATGATCGCGGCCGCGATCACGGCCGTCCACGGGCGGGAGGGCTTGCGGGGCTGGTCGTCGTACACGAACGGGGAGTTCCCGCCGGGCGGCGGATCATTCGGGCCGCCCATCCCGGCGCCCAGCGGGTGGCCCGCGCCCTGCTGGGCGTACGGACCGTAGGCGGGGCTGCCGTAGGGGCGGGTGCCCTGGTCCCCGTGCCCGCTCGTCTGGGCGTAGCCGGGTGTGCCGTACAGGGAGCCGCGGCCGTACGCGTACGGCGAGCCGTAGGAGCGGGTCGGGTCGGTGTCGGCGCCGTGGGCGCCCTGGTCCCCGGACGCGGGCCGCGCGTACGGGTTCGTCGGGTGGGTGGCGCCGTCGGCGCCAGGGGCCCCGGTGTCGGAGCGGGTGGTGACAGCGCCGTGGTCGGTCTGCTGGGTGGGGGAGTCCCCGGCGGAGGCGCTGGCGGTGCCCTCGGTACCACCGGTGCTGTGCGCAACGTCCCCATCGGGCCGGGAGTGACCCCGCTGCTCGTCGGTCATGACACCGACTGTGCGCCCCGAAGCTGAGATCCGCCTGTGCTCGCGCTGGGAAAGGCCGTGCAGTACGGCACGTCTTCCGGTAAGGGGCCGCCGGCCCCTTACCGGAGAACGCGATCAGAGCAGCTCGACGATGGTGGCGTTCGCGGTACCGCCGCCCTCGCACATGGTCTGCAGGCCGTAGCGGATGCTCTTGTCCCGCATGTGGTGCAGCAGCCGGGTCATGAGGATCGTGCCGGAGGCGCCCAGGGGGTGGCCGACGGCTATCGCCCCGCCGAGCGGGTTGAGCACCTTGTCCTCGGCGCCCAGCTCGGCCTGCCAGGCCAGCGGCACGGGGGCGAAGGCCTCGTTGACCTCGAAGGCACCGATGTCGGAGATCGACAGGCCGCTCTTGCGGAGCACCTTCTGGGTGGCCGGGATCGGCCCGGTCAGCATCATCAGCGGGTCGGCGCCCGAGACCGCGCCGGAGTGGTAGCGCGCGATCGGGGTCAGCCCGAGCTCCTTCGCCTTCTCCGGGGTCGTGATCAAGGTGGCCGACGCGCCGTCGGAGATCTGCGAGGCGTTGCCCGCGTGGATCACCCCGTCCTCGCGGAAGGACGGCTTGAGCTTCGCGAGCTTCTCGGCGGTGGTGCCGCGGCGCAGGCCCTCGTCGGCGGTGAAGTCGTCCTTGCCGGGGATCCGCACCAGCTGGCCGTCGAACGCGCCCGCGTCGATGGCGGCGGCGGCGAGCTCGTGGGAGCGCGACGAGTACTCGTCCAGCCGCTGCCGGCTGAAGCCCCACTTCTTCGCGATCCGCTCGGCGCCGATGCCCTGGTTGAAGTCCTCGTTCGGGAACTCACCGCTGGTCAGGTCGGCCTCGTAGCGCTCGCGCACCAGCGGGCCGAACGGGCGGCCGAGGTCGCGGCCCGCGCCGAGGGGGACCCGGGTCATGGCCTCCACGCCACCGGCCACCACGACGTCGTACTGGCCGGACATGACCATGCCCGCGGCGAAGTCGAAGGAGGACTGGCTGGACCCGCAGGCCCGGTTGATCGTGACGCCGGGGACGGTCTCCGGCCAGCCGGCCGCGAGCACGGCGTACCGGCCGATCTGCGCCGCCTGGTCGCCGACCTGGTTCACACAGCCCCACACGACGTCGTCGATCACGTCGGGGTCGATGCCGGTGCGCTGCTGCAGCGCCCGCAGGACGTACGCCGACAGGTCGGCGGGATGCACGTCGGCGAGCGAGCCGTTGCGCTTCCCGATGGGGGTGCGCACCGCGTCGACGATGACGGCCTCGGGCATGGTTCCTCCGCGTCCTCTTCTGCTGCTATCTGAACGAACGTACGACACTGTGGCGCCGTCGAGAACCCCAGTGAACTACCTCACGGGCACGCAACGGGTGTCGAGCGGACTGGATCGATGAGGTAGGTTCCTCGCAGCGAAGGGGAGTAGCTCTCAACATCGCGGTCGACATACTGGCGATCCGTATCGCCCGGCTGCGGGGCCTGACCACCACCAGGCGAGCGAGACCTTCGATCCGGTTCACGTCGGATCGAAGAGACCCCCGTTTCCTCGATCCGGCCCGAGATCGAGGGGTTGTGTGGCGATGCAGGACGTGCTCTCGGCGTTCCTGATCAGTTTCGGTGTGATCTTCGTGGCCGAGCTGGGCGACAAGTCCCAGCTCATGGCGCTGACGTTCGCGACCCGCTACAAGACCTGGCCCGTCCTGCTGGGCATCACGATCGCCACCTCGGTCGTGCACCTCGTGTCCGTCGCCGTGGGCTACGGCCTCGGCGCCACCATCCCGACCGGCTGGGTCGCGCTCGCCGCGGCCGTCGCGTTCCTCGGGTTCGGCGCCTGGACGCTCAAGGGCGACTCGCTGTCGGACGACGAGCAGGACAAGGTCAACCGCAAGGCCAGATCGGCCGTCGTCGCCGCGTCGGTGGCGTTCTTCCTGGCCGAGCTGGGCGACAAGACGATGCTGGCCACGATCACGCTGGCCGCCCAGCACGGCTGGTTGGGCGTGTGGCTGGGCTCGACGCTCGGCATGGTCGCGGCCGACGCGCTGGCGATCGTCGTCGGCCGCCAGCTCGGCAGACGGCTGCCGGAGCGGACGATCCGCTACGGCGCGGCCGTGCTGTTCGTGGTGTTCGGCGTGGTGCTGCTGCTCGACGCGGTCGGCCAGCTCAGCGGCCGCGGGGCCTGGGAGGTCGTGTCCGAGGCCCTGAACCACAACCTCGCCGCCTGGCTCGCCGTCGGGCTCGGGGTCGTCGCCTGTGTGCTGGTCGGCCTCGGCCGGCGGTGGGCTCGGGCAGGTGCCCGCCGCTCGCCGGCACGGACGGGGCTCGGCTCGCCGGCCTGGTGGTCGCAGGCCCTGTTCGGGGTCGCGGTCGTGCTGGGTCTGGTCGCCCCGCTGCTCGTCGCGTTCGACGTCATCGAGCCGATCGCCGTGTTCAGCTCGCCGGGCTGGGCCGTGGTCGGCGTCGGGCTGCTGCTGCTCGGCGTGGCGGTGGTGCTGGCCTCGCTGGTCCAGATGGGCTCCGCCCGCCGCCGCGGCCAGGGCCTGGCCCTGACCGACAGCGGCTTCTACGCCCGCGTCCGCAACCCCGCCTTCACCGGCATGGTGGTCGCCACCGCCGGCGGGCTGATCATGGCGCCGACCATGCTCGGTGTGCTCGCCACCCTGCTGATCGTCGTCGCCGTGCAGATCCAGGCGCGCGCGGTGCGCGAGCCCGGCCTCTCCCGGGCCCTGGGCGAGGAGTACGCGGAGTACCTCGCGCGCACGGGCCGGTTCCTGCCGCGGCTGCGCACCCCGCACCCCGAGCGGGGCTCCGGCCTGCCCCTGGACGACGGCGAGCGCGTCGGCTGAACGCCGCGGGGGCGGTCCCTCCCGGGGCCGCCCCCGCGGTGCCGGTCAGCTGTACCAGGTCGGCTCGGGCAGCTCGTCGCGCAGCAGGAACGCCCCCACCTCGCGCCGCTTGTAGGCGACGGGGTCGTGCAGGGTGTGGGTGCGGACGTTGCGCCAGAAGCGGTCGAAGCCCAGCTCGGTCGCGGTGGCCCGGGCGCCGAGTCCCTCGAAGACCCTGCTGGTCACCTCGAGCGCGACGTCCGTGGCCCGCGCCTTGACGGCCGCGACCCGGACCTCGTGCTCGCCGCGCTCCTGCGGCGCGACGTCCCAGGCGTCCCGGTGGATGGCCAGGCCTTCCTCGGCCACCCGGTCGGCCAGGGCCTCGACCGCCCACAGCTTCGACGCGAGGTCGCCGTAGAGGTCGAGCTGGTACGGCTCGTCGACCGCCCGCTCCTGCCCGCCGTGCAGCCACGGCCGCGTCCGGGTGCGGGTGTACTCCGCGGCCTCCTCGAGGGCGCCGCGCGCGATGCCCAGGTAGAAGCTCACGAACACCAGCTGGATCGTCGGGACGTTCAGGGTGTTGTAGACGCGCGGCTCGAACACCTTGCCCCGGAAGCCGGCGGCCTGCTCCCACGGCACCTGGACCTCGGAGATCGTGACGCTGCCGCTCTCCGTGAGCCGCTGGCCGATGTTGTCCCAGTCGTCGTGGAACGTGATGCCGGGCTGCCGGCTCGGCACGATCGCGAAGACGTGCGTCCCAGGAGCATCGGGATCAGCGCCGTCGAGCACGCCCTCCAGCACGGTGACGTCCGAGACCCTGCTGCCCGTGGAGAAGGACTTGCGGCCGTTGTAGACGAGGTGGTCACCGGCGTCGCGGATCACGACGTCCTCGTCGCGCGGGTTCACCGCGCCGCCGAAGAACCAGCGCTGCCGGGTGGCCTCGGCCTCGACGGCCTCGATCTGCTCGCGGGTGCCGACGAGGCGGGCGGCCCAGAACCACAGCAGGTGGTAGCCGAGCAGCTGGCCGATCGAGCCGTCGCCGGCGGCGACCTCGCGGATCACCCGGTAGGCGAGCGGCCACTCCTGGCCGCCGCCCCCGTGCTCGGCCGGGCCGAGCAGCGTGACCAGGCCGGCGTCCTTGAGCAGCTGGACCTCGGCGTGCGGCGTCTCCCCCGCACGGTCGCGGGCGGCGGCGTCCGCGGCGAGGATCGTGCGCACCTCGCGGGCCCGGGCGAGCCACTCGTCGGGCGTGGTGGGGATGGTGGTGAAGCGGGTGGTGGGTCGGTTCTCGAGCGTGGTCATGTCAGGTCCTGTCGTGTGCGGAGGAGCGCGTGGCGCGGCGGCCCGCCGGTGCGGGTCGTGCGGCGGCCGGGACGGCGACACCGGCGACCGCGGCGGGCGGGCACCGGGAAGCGGGCCGCCGGACACGCGGAAGAGAGCTCGCGTCATGGATCCATGACGCGAGAAAAAGCGTCCGGAAATCGCGCTGTGGAACCATGATGCGCAAAAACGGCGCCTGGAGACGCGTTATGGCTCCATAACGCGTTCGAACGGCGTCGACGTCAGCGAGCGGGACCCGGACAGGACTGGGCGCCGACGCGGGCGTGGTCGATGTGCCGGCGGCGGGTCAGCCAGGCGTGGGCCGCCCCTGCCGGGACCACGCCGCGCCGGGGCGGGCGCGGCACCGGATCAGGAACCCGCGACGAGCGCGGGCTCGCGGGCGGCGAGCTCCGCCTCCTTCTCCCGGACGATCGGGAGCACGTGCCGCCCGAAGTACTCGATCTCCTCCTGGAAGTGCAGGAAGCCCAGGAGCAGCAGGTTCGCCCCCCGCCGCTTGTACTCGATCGCCCGGTCCGCGATCTGCTCCGGCGTGCCGATGAGCTGGGTACGGAAGCCGTCGTTGTACTGGACCAGGTCCTCGAAGCTCGAGTCCGCCCACATCCCGCGCTTGTCGCCCGTCGACGCCCCCGCCTGCTGCACCGAGGCCCGGAAGCCCTCGACCGCCTCGACGTTGGCCTTCGCGACGATCTCGCGCAGCTGCTCGCGCGCCTCGCGCTCGCTGTCGCGGGCGATGACGAAGCCGTTGAGCCCGAACCGCACCGCGCCGGGGCCGATCTCCGGACGGCCGGCGTCGCGGGAGTGCCCGCGCACCTCGCGCACCTGCTCGGTGAAGCCGTCGTAGTCCTTGCCGTTGGAGAAGTACCAGTCGGCGACGCGGCCGCCGTTGCGGCGGGCGGCGGTGGAGTTCCCGCCCTGGAAGATCTCCGGGTGCGGCCGGCCGGGCACCGCGACGGGCTTGGGCTTCAGGTCGAAGTCGTGGATGCGGTAGAAGTCGCCGCGCAGCTCGGCGTGGTCGCTGGTCCAGATCTCGCGCAGCGCGCGGATGAACTCCTCGGAGCGGCGGTAGCGCTCGTCGTGCTCGAGCCACGGCTCGCCCAGCGACGTGAACTCGTCCTTGAACCAGCCGCTCACGACGTTGACCGCGGCCCGGCCGCCGGAGAGGTGGTCGGCCGTCGCGACCCACTTGGCCAGCACGCCCGGGTGCCACAGCCCCGGGTGCACGGCCGCGATGACCTTGAGCCGCTCGGTGGCGAGCAGCAGGGCGAGCGAGAAGCTCGTGGACTCGTGCTGATGGTCGGCGCCGTACGACGCCATGTACCGGACCTGGGACAGGGCGTACTCGAAGCCGTTGTCCTCGGCGGTCCGGGCGAGCTTCCGGTTGTACTCGTAGCCCCAGTCGGTGCGCTGCTCGATCGTGCTGGTGACGAGGCCGCCGCTGACGTTGGGCACCCAGTAGGCGAACTTCAGCGGCTCGGTGAGGGAGTGGGGGGACGACACGGGATGCTCCTGCGGGAGGTGAAGGGAGTCGGGACGCGCGGGACCGCGGGTCAGCGACAGGCGCAGGAGACGACGATCTTGTGGTCGACGTGACGCCGGCGCGTCAGCAGGATCGTGGCCACGCAGCGAGCACACCAGACGCGGCACCGGCAGGTCAACCGACCTCCCACATCACGAACCGCGTCCGGACAATCGGGCGGCCCTGCGGGGCGTCCGATCCAGGGGACGGGAATCGTCGTCGCGACGAAATGCGGCGGCCCCGGCACGCGTTGCCGCGGGTGTGACGACCACGGAGAGCACCCTGCAGCAGGACTGGGACACCTGGCACGCCGAGCGGGAGGAGGAGCTCCGCACGCCGCACGGCTGGCTCAGCCTCACCGGGCTGTACTGGCTGACGGAGGAGCCCACCGCCCTCCCGGGCCTGCCCGGCACCTGGCGCGCCACCGGCGACGGTGGCGTCGAGCTGACCGCCGCGGCCGCCGACGGGCTCGTGGCCCGGGGTGCTCCGGTGGACGGCACCGTCCGGCTGGAGCCGCGCGACGGTCTGCCCGGAGCCCTGGTCGTCGCGGGCGAGCGGAAGATCGAGGTCGTCCGGCGCACCGACACCTACGCGCTGCGCGTCCGCGACCCACAGGCCCCCACCCGCACCGGCTTCACCGGGGTCCCGGCGTTCCCGGCGGAGGAGCGCTGGGTGGTCGACGCCCGGTTCGAGCCCTACGCCGAGCCGCGCCGGATCACCGTCGGTGCCGTCGTCGACGGGCTGAACCACTTCCCGACGGCCGTCGGCACCGTGCGGTTCGCGGTCGCGGGTACCCCGCAGGAGCTGGTCGCGCTGGCGGGCAAGGACGGCGGACTGACCCTGCACTTCCGTGACGCCACCTCCGGCGACACCACCTACGGCGGCGGGCGCATCCTGCGGGTCGACCGGCCGGGGCCCGACGGCACGCTGCGCATCGACCTCAACCGCGTCGTCAACCTGCCGTGCGCCCTCACCGCGTTCGCGACCTGCCCGCTGCCGCCGGAGGGCAACGTCCTCTCCGTCGCCGTCGAGGCGGGGGAGAAGCTGCCCGTGTGAGCCGTCGGCCGAGACCGTGATCCGGTCCGCGAGGTCGGCGTCGGAGGGTTGTCCTACAGCGGCGCGTACTCCCGCGTGTGCGCCAGGACGGCCGCGGCCACCGGCTCGACGACCGTCGGGTTGAGCGCGTGCCCCATGCCCTGCACCCGGACCAGTCGGCCGGCGCCGAGCGCGCGGGCGAGGTGCCCGGCGTGCGGGGGCGGGTTCACCGGGTCCTCGGGGGCCTCGATGACGAGCGTCGGCACGGTGACCCCGGGGAGCTCCGCCCCGCGGTCCAGCCCGTCCGTGTCCGCGACGGCGTGCGCGGCCGGGTTCTCCACCCGCCCGGAGTGCGCGACCACCCGCTCCTCCAGCGCGCGGAACCCCGCGGCGTCGAACGGGGTGCCGGTGCCGTTGAGCAGCCGCCAGTGCTCGACCCGCCAGGCCAGCTCGCCCTCGAGGTCGCGGTCGTCCGTGAACTCGCCCCACAGCCGCAGCAGCGCCGGGTCGGGGCCGGGCAGCTCGGGATCGCCGTACGCGCCCAGCGCGGCGGTGCACAGGACGGTCGCGGTGAGCAGCCGGTCGGGGTGGTCGAGCAGGAGCAGCTGCACGAGCGTGCCGCCCATCGACATCCCGACGACGTGCGCCCGCTCGATCCCGAACGCGTCGAGCACCGCGAGGGCGTCGGCGGCGAGGTCGCGGATCGCGTAGGGGGCCGCGTCGAAGGCGTGCGTGGACCGGCCGGTGTCGCGGTGGTCGTAGCGGAGGACGCGGTGCCGCTCGGCGAGGCGGTCGAGCAGCGCGTCCGGCCACGCCAGCCCCGACGCGTTCGCGCCCATCACGAGCAGCAGCGGCTCGGCGTCCGGGGTCGGGCCCGGGATCTCCTCGGCCCACACCTGCACGCCGGGGGCCACGTCGACCATCAGTTCCACGCCATGAGCGTAGAGAACGCGAACACCCGGCCCGGCGGGAGGCCGGACCGGGTGCGGGGAACCGCCGGGCGTCAGGACGCCCGACGGCTCACTTGAGCGCGTCGAGCAGCGCCTGGCGCTGGCGCTCGCCGAGGCCGGCGGCGCGGCGGGACGCGTCGATCCCGGTGCGCTCGAGCAGCGCCGAGACCTTGGCCGGGCCGTAGCCGGGGAGGCTCTTGAGGAGGTCCGCGACCTTGGTCTTGCCGACGATCTGGTCGGACTTCGCCCGGTCGAGCACGGCGGGGATGGTCTCCTCGCCCTTCGCGATCTTGTCCCGGAGCTCCTTGCGCGCCGTACGGGCCGCGGCGGCCTTCTTGAGCGCCTCCTGGCGCTGTTCGGGGGTCAGTGCGGGCAGTGCCATGGTGAGTGCTCCTCTCCTGTCGCCATCGACCACCCGCTCGGGGTGCGTCGGTGGTCGTTCCTGGTACAGCGTGGCCCATAGCGTGGCAGAACGCCGACGGCGCCACGCGGGAACCCCCAGTTCAGAGGCCCGAAAGCGTCGATAACGGTGTCGCAGAACCGCGAACGGCCGGTTCCGGACGCCGGACGGTCAGCGCGCGGCGAGCTGCCGGCGCAGCCGGACGTCGTCCCAGAGCGTCCGGACGGAGGCGATCCGGCCCTGCCGGACGGCCACCACGGACACCGCCAGAACGCGTACGGAGCGGCCGGTCGGCGGCACTCCGGGGAGCAGCCAGGGCAGCTCGCGGTCGTGCGTGAACGTCCACCGCAGCTCGTCGACGAGCCCGCGCGTGTCGACCGTGCGCGAGATCCGCCGCCGTGCGAGGTCCGCCGGCAGGTGCGGGACGACCGTGTCCGCGAGGTGCCGCTCGACCTCCGCCCGGTCGTTGCCCCCGGTCATCGCGGGCATGTCGACGAGCACGGCCTCCGGGGCGAGCAGGGCCGCGGCGGCCGCCGCGTCGCCCCGCTCGTACACGGCCGACCAGAAGTCGTCCCAGACGCGCTCGGCCTCGCGCATCAGGACCTGCATGGCCGGGGTCACGGCCCCGACGTTAGGTGGCGGCCCGGCGATCTCCAACCGGGCCGACGGCGGCTATGCGGCTTCGTGATGATGTTTCGCGACGGCGTGCGCTCCCGTCACCGTGATCAGCCGGTGGCCGCGGTGGCGCGCGTAGCGCAGCGAACGGACCCAGCTGAACAGCGTGCCGAACCGGTTGCCCCAGCCGATCAGGAACATGACGTGCACGTAGCACCAGAGCAGGAAGGCGAAATAGCCGGTGATCTTGAACCCGCGCACGTCGGCGACCGCCTGACGGGCGCCGATCGTGGCCATGCTGCCCTTGTCGAAGTACCGGAACGGGGCCGGGGTCGTGGTGTCGCCCTTGGCCCGGTTCGCGATGAGCTTGCCCACGTAGGTGCCCTGCTGCATCGCCACCTGTGCCACGCCGGGCAGCCGGTCGACGGTGGTGACCATGTCGCCGATGGCGTAGACGCCGTCGGCACCGGGCAGGCTGCAGTCCGGGTCGACGGCGAGCCGCCCCGCCCGGTCCGTCTCGGTGCCCGTGGCCTTGGCCAGCAGGGCGGCGAGCGGCGAGGCCTGGACGCCCGCGGCCCAGATCTTCGTGCGGGCGGTGATGGTGTCGACGCCCTGCGGCCCCTTCACCGTGATCGAGTCGTCGTCCATGTCGGTGGCGGCGGTGTTGAGCCGGATCTCGACGCCCATCTTCTCCAGGCGGCGGTGCGTGTACTTCTGCAGCTTCGGCGCGAAGGGCGGCAGGACCGAGGGCGCGGCGTCGAGCAGGATGATCTTCGCCGAGCGGGTGTCGATCGAGCGGTACTCCTTCGGCAGCACGTAGCGGGCGAGCTCCGCGAGCTGTCCGGTGATCTCGACCCCGGTCGGGCCGGCGCCGACGACGACGAAGGTCAGGTAGCTGTCCCGTTCCTTCTCGTCCGTCGCGATCTCGGCCAGCTCGTAGGCGCCGAGGATCTGGCTGCGCAGCGCCCGCGCGTCCTCGATGCTCTTCATGCCGGGCGCGTACTGGCTCCACTCGTCGTGCCCGAAGTAGGCGTGGGTCGCGCCGCCGGCGACCACCAGGTAGTCGTACGGCAGGTCGAGGCGCTGGTCGTTCGGCGCGAGCGCGCGTACGACCTTCTTCTCGAGGTCGATGTCGTAGACCTCGGCGAGCAGGGTGCGGGTGTGGGCCTGCTTCTTCACCACCCGGCGCAGCGCCGGCGCGATCAGGCCGGGCGACAGGATGCCGGTGGCCACCTGGTACAGCAGCGGCTGGAACAGGTGGTGGTTGGTCCGGTCGACGAGCGTCACGTCGACGTCGGCGTGGGCCAGCGCCTTGGCGACGCGCACCCCGCCGAACCCGCCGCCGACGACGACGACCTTCGTGCGGCCCTCGCGGGCGGGGATGTCCCCAGTGCTGCTCACGTCCGTCTGCCCCTCCGGTGTTCCGGTGCCCGGGCCGGCGCGTGCCGGTGTCCGGTTCGTACCGGTGTCTGGTGTACCGCAGCCCGGGCGCCGTCGCAGGACTGCGAGAGCAGCGTAATAGCGGTGCGCGGCGACCGTGCGCCGGGCGGGAGCCACGGGACTCAGTTGCCCCCGGTGCCGCTCTCCGTCCCGCCGCCCGTCCCGCCGCCCGTCCCGCCGCCCGTCCCGCTCCCGTCACCCGCCGTCGGCGCGGCCGCGGCGGCGCAGGAGTCGGCGAGGGAGGTCGGGGCCGCGGATCCCGTCGCGGTCGCGTCCGAACCCGACGTCTCCGGCGTCGCCGGGGTGCTCGGCGCGGCGGACGTCGTGGGCGGGGCCGCCGCCGCGGGCGGCGGGTTGATCGCGTCCTGCACGACCTTCTGCATGTACTCGACGTCCGGGCGCGAGGTGTCGAACTTGCCGTCCGGTTCCTTCGGGTCCGGCAGGCTCGGGTCGAACGAGATGCTCTGCAGGTGGAAGCCGTCGCCGGCCAGCGAGACCAGCGCCGGGAGCACCGCCTGCGGGATGTTCGTGTCGACGTTGTCCTTGGTCGCCTGCGCCACCTGCTGGAAGTTGGCCAGCAGGTCCGTCGGGCTCTTCTGGTTCAGCACGGCCTGGATGAGGCAGCGCTGGCGGCTCATCCGCTGGTAGTCGTTGCTGTCGCGGCGGGAGCGCGCGAACCAGAGCGCCTGCTCGCCGTTGAGGTTCTGCACCCCGGGCTCGATGTAGCCGTCGGGCTTGACGTGCCGGCCGTCGGCGGTGACGCCGTTGATCGGCAGCGGTACGGGACCGACGTCGACCGTCACGCCGCCCAGCGCGTCGATCAGCGTGGAGAAGCCCGCCATGTTGACCTCGAGGAAGTAGTCGATCGGCAGGCCCGTCATGTACGAGATCGACGACTGCAGGAGGTTCAGCCCGATGTCGTTCGTCGGGCCGGTGGGCGCCACCGCGGGGTTCTCGTGCGCGTAGGCGTACACGGCGTTGAGCAGGTAGTTGCCGGACAGCGGGTCGGCCGGGTCGTGGAAGCCCTGCGGGAACTTCTTCGCCATGGGCGAGCCGGGCGGGAACTCGGCGCGCTGGATGTTGCGCGGCAGCCCGAAGATCGTGGTGCGGCCGGACTTCGTGTCGATGCTGGCCACCATCATGGTGTCGGTGCGCGCGCCGGTGCGGTCCGGGCCGGCGTCGCTGCCCAGCAGCAGGACGTTCAGGCGCGGCTTGTTGATCGCCTCCGCGGCCGCGGTGCCGCCGGCGCCACCGCCGAACAGGTCGTTGAGCAGGGAGCGCTGCGAGTTGGCCAGGTCGGCCGCGTAGCCGAACGGCACGGCGATGGCCATGCACAGCACGGCTGCGACGGCCGTGCCCAGGATCTTGCGTCCGGCGCCCATGTTCCGCGGGCGGGCCAGGGCGTAGGTCCGGGCGATCTGGGCGATCCAGCCGAGCGCAGCCACGAGTGCGACGACCGCGCCGACGGCGAGGACCGTCGTCGACACCGCGTTCTCGAGCAGCGCCCGCCGGCTCATCGTCAGGACCGCGATCACGCCGGCCGCCACGACCAGCAGGAACAGGCCGAGGATCAGCCCGCCGGTGCGGCGGCGGCGCAGGAGCAGGTGCCCGGTACCGGGGATCAGCGTCGACGCGGCGGTGGTCGCCAGCGCGCCGCGCAAGGTCCGCCGCGCGGTGGCCCTGCGGGCCTTCCCGCGCCCGGTGCCGGTGGCGTCCTCCCCGGCCTCGGCGCGCCGGCGGGCGGCGCGCTCGGCCGCGGCCTCGTTCGCGGGGATGCGGCGGGGGACGCGGGCCTCGGCGGGGTCGTCGAGGCCGCCGGCCCCGGCCGCCGTGCGGGTCTCGGTCCGGGCGTCGGTGCGGGCCGTCCCCTGCGCACCGGCGGACCGGGGGAGCGCGCGGGTCGGGACGCCCGAGACGTCGGATCCGGTGCGGGTGGCCGCGGTGCCGGAGGTGTCGGTGGAGCTGCCTCCGGGCGGGAGCGTCCCGGGCCGCCGGCCGGTCTGACCGGGCGGGAGGCCGTCCGGACCGATGAGGGCGCGGGTGCGGTGCGTGGCGGCGCCCTCGGGGCGGCGGGAGCCCGGGCGGCGGTCGCCCGGTCGGCCGGGTCGACCGGCCTGGCCGGGCTGGTCGGGCTGGTCGGCTCGTGCGGGTCGGTCGGGTCGCCCGGTGCCCGGCGGCCGGCCGGGGTCGGACGGGGAGCGGCGGGCCTGGTCCGGCACGCCTCCAGGGGCGCCGGGCCGTCCCGGGGGAACACCGGGGCCGCCGAGCCCGGAGGCGCTGGCACTGCGGTCGCCGGGCGGGGGCTCCCCGGGGCGGCCGGGGGCACCGGGGCCCGGGGGCCGGGCGCGGCCGCCCTGCGCGGCACGCCCCTCGGGAGGGGGTCCCTGGGCGGGCCCGCCGCGGGGCGGACCGTCGGCACGGCCCGGGTTGCGCGGGGCGGCACCGGACCGCGGGTCGGGGCCGCGATCGGCGCGACCCGGAGCGCCGGGGCCGTTCCGACCGTCCGGACCACCCGGCGTCGAGCGTGCGCCGCGGCTGCGGTCGCCGGACCGGTCGTCCGGACCCGGACGACCGGGGTGTGAGGGGGAGCCGTTCGGGGAACCACCCGGGGCAGGCCCACCCGCGCGTCCCGGAGGCGGGGCGCTCGCGGATCGGTCGGGGCGGCGTGCGCCGCGGCCGAGATCCGGTGCCGGCGGCCGGCCGCTGGCGCTCGGCCTGCTGCGCGACGGGACGTCGGGGCCGGTGGGGCCCGGGGCACCGGGGCCGGGCACCGCGGGGGCGCCGCGGCCGTTCCGGCCCGCCGGACGCTGGGCGGGACCCTGCTGGCCGGGGCCGGGCTGACCGGGACCGGGCTGGCCGGGACCGGGCCGGGTAGGACCGCGCTGGGCAGGATCGGACGGGTTCGGGCGTTCCGCGTCCGGGCCGTGCCGCCGCGAGGGCCACGGCTCACGCGGAGCCGGCGCCTCGCCGGGCCGGCCGTTCACCCGGTTGCGAGGGCCGGGCGCGGAGGGATCGCCGGTGCCGTTCCCGGCCCGCCGGGTCGGAGGCTCCTGCACGAGCGGCCGCTCGGCGCGGCGGGGCCACGGCTCGCCGGAGCGCGCGGGGCGTCGTCCGGAGGGGACGTCGGCGGGCTCACGGGCATCCCGGCCGTCGCCGGGCACGCGGGCGTCCTCGCGGGCGCGTCCGGTACGTGCGTCGTCGGCCACGTCGGACACCCCCTTCTCCACAGACGACTCGGGACCGTACGGGCTGGTACGTGAGGCGGGGGTGGGCGGGCGTCCTCGGCGGAGGGCGCCGGGTCCACCGCCGGCACGCGGGATCTCGACGGCGAGATCCCGGCGAGGATACTGCCCGTCACGACACGGCCGGGGGTACCCCTACTGGTAGGAGACGAAGACCGGTCGGCCAGGTCCGACGGCCAGCGTCTCGGCCGGTCCGAACATCGGCCGGTCCTCGTCGTAGAAGTTCTTCCAGCCCCAGGTGACGCCGGGCGGGACACCCTGGTGCAGACGGTTCCAGGTCTCCATCTTCGCCCCACGCGTGCCGAAACCGTCGGCGTGCAGCAGGACGGACAATTCGTCACGGTCCGTGACGAGTTGCTCGCGGTTCCGGATCATCTGCGGCTGGAACTGGTGGAGCATCAGCAGTTTCTGCGGCAGGCGTGCCTCCCGGTTGAGATCGGCGAGCCAGGTCACGACGGCGTTGACCTCCGCCGCGTCGACCGAGCCCACCTGGACCCGGTGCTTCTGCCCCGGGCGGAGCCGCCACTCGGGATCGAGGGCGAGCCCGACGTTCGGCCGCCGCAGCAGGTCGGTGTAGCGGCGGGCCTGGGTGAGGAAGTCGCTGCGGCCGGGCTGGAGGTCGAGCACGACGTACACCCCGGCCTCCGCGGCCGCGTCGACCCACGGCAGGAGGTCTTCGGGCCGGGACTCCGCCGAGTAGTCGCCGTCGGCCCCCGGGGCCGCGCTCGCGACCGTCGCGATGATCTCGAAGGCCGGCACGACCGGCTCACCGGCGAACGGTGCGTACTGGGCCGCGAGGTCACGGGCGCGCTGCACCGAGGCGGCGGTGCCCTGCTCGCCCAGCACGCCGAGCGCCGGTGCCCCCGGATGGCCGTAGAGGGCGACCATCATGCGCCCGGGGAAGAGGGTGCGGCCGCCTCCGGGCAGCTCGGGCACGGGCGGCGGGGTGGAGGTGGTCGCGGCCGGAGACGCCGGCGCGCTCGACGATCCCGCGGCCGGGTCGAGCGGTGCGGCGGCGCTGCTCGCGCACCCGCAGAGCAGCAGCACGCAGCCGAGAAGGGGGAGCAGGTGCCGGAGCCACGTCGCCGCGCGAGCCATCGGTGATCACGCTAGGCGCCGCTCGGTCGGCGTCGCCCGGCGACACGCGGTGCGCGACGAAGGGTGCACCCGGTCGGCCCAGCGGTCGAGGACGCGCCGGGCGGCCGGTGCGGTGAGGGTGTGGGTCAGCGGATGCGCGCGAGCGGGCTCGTGGGCCCCTCCTCGCGCGGCGGGCGGCCGCGGAGGATCCGCTTGAGCGCGGCGGTGTGCCGGCGGCTCACCGGCAGCTCCGGCGCGCCCGGCCCGTGCCCCATCCGCACGACGTACCCCGACCCGGACAGCCTCAGCTCGGTGATCAGCGGCAGCGAGACGAGGTAGGCGCGGTGGATCCGCACGAACCCGGCCTCGCGCCAGCGCTCCTCGAGCACGGACAGCGGGATCCGGACGAGGTGGCCGCCCTCCGTGGTGTGCAGGCGGGCGTAGTCGCCCTGGGCCTCGACGAAGCGGACGCTGGAGCGCGGGACGAGCTTGGTGGTGCCGGCCAGCTCGACCGGGATCACCTCGTCCTCCGGCGGCTCGGGTCGCACGGGCTGGGCGTGCGGCGCGGGCTGCGGCGGCCTCGGGCGGCTCTGGGCCCGGGTGGCGATGGTGCGGTCGATCGACCCGGCGAGCCGCTCGGAGCGCAGTGGCTTGAGCAGGTAGTCCACCGCGCCGATCTCGTAGGCGTCGACTGCGCGGTCGTCGTGCGCGGTCACGAAGACCACAGGCGGTGGCGCGGCCATGGCCGACAGGACCCGGGCGAGCTCCAGCCCGTCGAGACCCGGCATCCGGATGTCCAGGAACACGACGTCCACCCCGGACTCGCCGGGCCCGGCGCCGGGGCGGCTCCCGAGGATCCGGAGGGCCTCGGTCGCGTCGGGCGCCGTGAGCACGGTGCCGACGCGGTGGTCCTCGTTCAGCAGGTGGGCCAGTTCCTGAAGCGCCGGTTCCTCGTCGTCGACGGCCAGGACCGTCAGTCCGTCCGAGACCTGCGTGCTCACGAGCGCCTCCTCGTGCATGTCGGGGAGCGGGCCGGGGAGCGGGCACCGCCACCTGTCGTGCCCCGACACCTGTGGGTGACTGCCGGCACAACGCTAGCGAAGGGGTGCGGTCGGCTCGACGACCGGTCGACGGCTGTTCCTCCCGCAGAGGCGAACGGCCCTCCCCCGACGCCGGCGACGGCGTGTCCTGGCGTGTCCAGACCCCGAACGACCGTCCGGGAACACCGGACGACCGCTCACCGCTCGACGGCGTCGCGCCCTTCGTCCGGCACGGCTCGATCCGCATGCCGGAGGTCGCCGAGATCGCGGCCTACTTCGGCGACGGCTTCTTCGCGAACAACATCTTCTGGCCGCCGGAGCACCACACCCGGCTGATCGGGCTCTACCGGCAGCGGTTCGAGCACTACGGCCACGGGCCCGCGGCGACCGCGACGGTCGGCCTGGGCGGGCAGTTCTTCGCCGGCCGGCGTCTGACGTCACTCTTCGTGGCCGACGTCCGGTGACACGACCCCGGGACGTGCGGGAGCGCCGGATGGTTCCCGTCGGCGCCCGGATGTGATGTTGACCCGCCGTGACCGTAACCCGGTTGCCGCAGCCGCGGCGGTCCGGGCACTCTGGACTCCGTGATCGTGACCCGGGAGGTGGGAGCGCTGCCGCACGTGCCGCCTTCGCCCTGCCGTCACGGTCGCCACGCGCGCGGGTGGTGTCGCGGTCACTGACCGTCCCCGTCCGTCGCCCGTCCCGGAGATCCCGATGCGCACCCTCCTGATCCGCCCGTTCCTGAGCCGTCGTCTCCCCGTCGACCATCTGCGGACCGCGAGCGCCCTGTGTCGGGCCGGGGACCTGACACTCGCCGATCCCGCCGCCGTTCACGTTCGTCCGTAGGAGTACGACATGACCGCCCCGATCCACGACGAGGAGGCCGCCACCCCGGCGCCTCGGGCCGCGCAGCCCGCGCAGGCCGCGAACCTCGACCCGCCGACCGTCCGGCTGCCCAAGCCGACCCGGGACGACCGCCGCACCGAGATCGTCGACCGGCTGCTCGACGCGCTGGAGGACCTCGTCGCCCGGCACCGCGCCCTGGCCGGCAACCCGGCCCAGGTCGACCTGCACGCCGAGCTCATCGCGGCCGAGGTCGCGCACGAGCTCTCGGTCACCCGCTCGGCCCTGCGTCGCGCCCCGCACCTGCGCAGGACGGGCTGAAGAAGGCTCGTCTCCGACGGCCCGCGACGCACGCCGCGTCGCGGGCCGTCGGCGTTCTCGGGTCGTCGCGGGTGCGGTTCTCCCCGTTCCGGCTCGTCGGCGGCTCCCGGCCGCCCGGAGGAGTCGGGGTCCTGCCCGGTCGGACGGGCTCCGCGACGGGTTCGCCCACCCCTCTTTGGCACCGAGTGCCGAAATAGTAGGGTGACCGCAGACACGCGGATCCGAGCTGCGAAGGGGCAGGCGCGATGGCCAGCACCAAACAATGGTTCGAGACGATCGCCGAGGCACAGCGGAGGGCGAAGAAGCGCCTGCCGCGGTCGGTGTACCTGGCGCTGGTCGCGGGCACCGAGAAGGGCCTCACGATCTCCGACAACGTCGAGGCGTTCAGCGAGCTGGGCTTCCGCCCGCGCATCGCCGACCTCCCGGCCCAGCGGAACCAGGCGACCACCGTGATGGGCCAGGACATCTCGTTCCCGGTCATCATCTCGCCGACGGGCGTGCAGGCCGTGTACCCGGAGGGCGAGGTCGCCGTGGCGCGCGCCGCCGCCGGGGCGGGCACCGCGATGGGCCTGAGCTCGTTCGCGAGCCGGTCGATCGAGGACGTCGCGGCCGTGAACGACAAGACCTTCTTCCAGATGTACTGGGTGGGCAGCCGCGACCAGTTGCTGGCCCGCGCCGAGCGCGCGAAGAAGGCCGGCGCCAAGGGCCTGATCATGACCCTGGACTGGTCGTTCGACTCCGCCCGGGACTGGGACGCCCCGATGATCCCGGAGAAGGTGAACCTCAAGGCGGCGATGCACTTCGCGCCCGAGGTGCTGCGCAAGCCGCGCTGGCTGTGGGACTTCGCCAAGACCGGCACGCTGCCCGACCTGACCACCCCGAACCTGGCGATCGGCGACGAGGCGCCGCCGACCTTCTTCGGCGCCTACTTCCAGTGGATGCAGACCCCGCCGGTGACCTGGGCGGACGTGGCCTGGCTGCGCGAGCAGTGGGACGGCCCGTTCGCGGTCAAGGGGATCATGCACCCGGACGACGCCCGCCGGGCGGTCGACGCGGGCTGCACCGCGATCTCGGTGTCCAACCACGGTGGCAACAACCTCGACGGCACCCCGGCCTCGATCCGCGCGCTGCCGGCGGTCGTCGACGCGGTCGGCGACCAGATCGAGGTGCTGCAGGACGGCGGCATCCGCCGGGGCTCGGACGTGGTGAAGGCGCTCGCGCTGGGCGCCAAGGCCGTGCTGATCGGCCGCGCCTACCTGTGGGGCATGGCCGCCGCGGGCCAGCACGGCGTGACCAACACCCTCGAGGTGCTGCGCCAGGGCATCGACTCGACGCTGCTCGGGCTGGGCAAGTCCAGCATCCACGAGCTGTCCCGGGACGACCTGGTGATCCCGGAGGACTTCGCCCTCAACGCGAAGTAGGCCGCACCTCGCACCATGGCTCCATAACGCGCTCGAAGCCCCGGCCGGAAGTGCGTTATGGAGCCATGACGCGTTCGTGGCCTCCGCCGGCGCGCGTTATGGCTCCCTACTGCGTCAGGACTACGCGCCCGCCAGACCCCGGGCCCGGAGCACCCGGCGTTCGAGCGGCCGGAAGACCAGCAGCTCGATGCCGATCCCGACGACCAGGATCAGCAGGACCGCCGAGAACACCGCGGCGATGTTGTTGAAGTCGCTGCCGTTCTTCAGATAGGCGCCCAGCCCGATGCCGAGGGCCGGCCCGGCGGCGATGATCTCGGCCGCCATCAGCGAGCGCCACGAGAAGGCCCAGCCCTGCTTGCACCCGGCCAGGTAGCCGGGCAGCGCCGCGGGGAGCAGGACGTGCCGGGCGCTCGCCAGGCCGCGGGCGCCGAGCACCCGGCCGACCCGCGGCAGGATCGGCGGGATCTGGTCGACGCCCGCCACCAGGCCGTTGGCGATCGACGGCACCGAGCCGAGCAGCACGACGAAGTAGATCGTGGCGTCCGTCAGCCCGAACCAGAGCACCGCGGCCGGCACCCACGCCACCGACGGGAGGCTCTGCAGGCCGGACAGCAGCGGCCCGATCGCCGACCGCACCACCGGCACCTTCGCCACGAGCAGGCCCAGCGGCGTGGCGATGACGAGCGCGATCGCGAAGCCGAGGAAGGCCCGGCTGATCGAGGTCCACAGGATCGACCAGATGCTGCCGTCGGCGACGATGCCCAGGAACTCGTCCCAGACCGCCGCGGGCGCGGGCAGCTTGTACTCCGGCGTGACCGCCGAGGCCCACACGATCTGCCAGATCACCACGATCAGCACGAGCGCGACCACGGGCGGCAGCACGCTCCTCGACGCCCGCCGCCACCACGGGACGCGGTTGACGGTCGGGGTGTCGAGCGCGTCGAGCCCGGCGAGCGCCCTCGCGCTGTCGTCCGTGCCGGTGTCGGTGTTGGTGTCCGTGCTGGTGTTGCGGTGTTCCACGAGCTCAGGCGGCATGGCTGGTGATCACCTGTCGCAGCCGGCCCGTGATCTCGTCGTGCAGCTCCGGCCCGTGCTCGTCGACGCTCCACTCGCGCACGACCGTGCCCGGCCGCGACGAGAGCAGGACGACGCGCTGGGCCAGCCGGACGGCCTCGCGGACGTCGTGGGTGACGAAGACCACCGTGGTGCCGGTGGCCTCCCACACCCGGAGCAGCTCGCCCTGCAGGACGTCCCGGGTGATGGCGTCGAGCGCGGCGAAGGGCTCGTCCATCAGCAGCAGGCCGGGGGCGTCCCCCTCCGTGCTGGTGGCCGCGGCGAGCGCCCGGGCCAGCGACACGCGCTGGCGCATGCCGCCGGAGAGCTCGTGCGGGCGCTTGTCGCCCACGCCGTCGAGCCGGACGAGCTCGAGCAGCTCCCGGGCCCGCGTGCGGCGGGCGCCGCGGCCCTGCCCGGCGAGCTGCAGCGGCAGTTCCACGTTGCGGGCGGCCGTCAGCCACGGCATGAGCGCGGCCTCCTGGAACATGAACGACGGGCGCGCCGCGGTCACCGACACCGTGCCGGTCGTCGGCTTCTCCAGCCCGGCGAGCAGGTTGAGCAGCGTCGACTTGCCGCAGCCCGAGGCGCCCAGCAGGCAGAGGAACTCGCCGTGGGCCACGCGGAGGTCGATCCCGCGCAGCGCCGTGACGGCCGCGGTGCCGGTGCCGAAGGTCTTGCCGACCCCCGTCAGGTCGACGGCCGTGGTCGCCGGAGCGGGTCGCACCTCGGCGAGGCCTGGGCCGGAGTCCGTGAGAGTCACCTTGCTCATCCCTGCTTGTCGAGGTCCGCGGCGTCGACGGGGGTCTGCCCGGCGGCCTGGCGGACGGCGTTGAGGGCGGTCACGTCGACGAAGCCCTGCAGGTTCGTCTCCTTCGGCGTGGCGCCCGCGGTCACGCTGTCCTTGGACAGCTGGGGGAAGGTCGAGGCGAGCGGGTCGCTGTCGAAGCTGAGCTCGGAGAAGGCGCGGTCGAGCACCGGCTGGGACAGCGACGAGTTCGTGATCTGCTTGATCGAGTCGTTCGTGATCGTCTTGGCCTGGTCGGTGTTCGCGGTGGCGAAGTCGACGGCCTTCAGCTCACCGCGCAGCAGTGCCTCGACCGACTGCGGGTGCTCCTGGAGGAACTGCGTGCGGACGATCACGACGGTGGTCGGGAACTTGCCGTCCGGCCACAGGGACTTCTCGTCGACGAGGACCTTCGCCCCGGCGTCGACCAGCCGCGAGCTCCACGGCTCGGGCAGCCAGCCGCCCGCGACCTGGCCCTGCTTGAACAGATCGAGCGTGCGGGGGTTGTCGATGTTCTGGACGGTGACCTTGTCCGGGCCCTCGCCGATCTCGAGGTTGTTCTCCTTCAGCCACTTCTTGAGCGCGACGTCCTGGGTGTTGCCGGCCTGCGGGGTGGCGATGATCTTGCCCTTGAGCTGGTCCGGCGTGGTGATGTCCGGGGAGGTGACGAGCTGGGCGCCGGCGGAGGTGGAGCCGGCGACCAGCCGGACGGCCTCGCCGTTTGACTTCGCGAAGGCGTTGATGGCCGGGCTGGAGCCGATGAAGGCGACGTCGAGCGAGCCGCCGAGCAGGGCGTTCACCTCGTCCGGCCCGGCGTTGAAGGTCTGGGTGGTCAGCTTCGTGCCGCTGCCCAGCTCCTCGGCGAAGTAGTTCTGGGCCACGCCGATCAGCGCGGGCGCGTGCGTGATGTTCGGGAAGTAGCCGAGGCGGAGCTCGGTCGCGGGGGAGGTGCTGGCGGGAGCGGCGGGCGTGCTCTCCTGCGCGCGCGAGCAGCCTGCGGCCAGGCCGACGGCGGCCAGGGCGGCGAGCAGGACGGACGCGCGGCGGCGCAGGGCGGGGGCGAACATGGGCGGTGGTGGGTCCTTCCGGGGCACCGGTCCGCCCCGGACCGGCCGGGACGACCCGGCGGGTTGCGATGCGCGTCAGGTCGCGCGGGCGCTCGGGCGGGGTCGGGGCAGGGCGCGACGACCGGTGCCCGGGTCCGGGCGGGCGCGTCGGCCCTCAGCGACATCCCTCGTCGAACGCATGGCTCCGGCGCGAGGGCCAGAAGCGCTCGAGATCGAACGACCGCAGCGCGGGATGCGGGACGGGGGACCCGTCACCGTGCGCAGCAGCCGTCATGCCCCCATCGTGCGACGCCGGCGTGGACCGGACAACCTCGCGCCCGGATCCCGGGAACGGCCGGGAATTGACCGGACAACCGTACGGATAATGCGGATGCCTTGACCTGTCCGGGTCGCTCGGCGACCATCGGGCCGTCATACCGAGTAGTACGGTCACGGACGACCTGGAGGACCCGGTGCGTGTCACGAAGGTGTGGACGGCGGTCTGTGCGCTGATCGGCGCACTCGCCCTGACGGCGGGGTGCGCGAACTCCGGCTCGGCCCCGACGGGCGGGTCGGGCGGCTCCGGCGGCGCGAGCAGCTCGTCGTCGGGCCCCGTGAAGGTCGGCGTGATCGTGCCGCTGAGCGGGCCGGCGGGTCCCAACGGGCAGGACGTGCTCGACGCCATCCAGGTCCAGGCGGACCTCGTCAACGCGCAGGGCGGCGTCCTCGGCAGGCAGCTGCAGATCGTCGCCAAGGACGACCAGAGCAACCCGGCCAACGGTGTGAGCGCCGCGACGCAGCTGGCGAGCGAGGGCGTGTCCGTCGTGATGGGCGGCTGGAACTCGCCGGTCACGCTGGCGATCCAGCCCGTGCTGGTGCGGGCCGGGATCCTCAACATCACCACGATCCCGCAGAACGCCACCATCCTCGGCAACGCCGACCCCGACGCCGTCCGGCTCAACGCCGGCAACGCGGTCGGCGCCTACGTCGCCGGCCAGTACCTGACGAAGAACCTCGGGGCGAAGTCCGTCGGCTACCTGCTCGAGAACGACGCCTACGGCAAGGACCTCGGCGCCCTGCTCAGCGCCCAGCTCCAGCCGGCCGGCGTCGCGGTCGCCTCCGAGCAGACCTTCGACTACTCGGCCACGGACTTCCGGGTGCCGCTGTCGAACATCCAGGGCGCGGCACCGCAGGCGGTCTTCTCGGCGAACGCCGCCGAGTCCTCCGGGATGCCGGCGCTGGCCCAGCAGTACGCCCGCTCCGGGATCGGGGCGCCGCACGTCGCCGCGCTCGGCACCGTGTCGCCGAAGGTGATCGACCTGGCCGGCGGCGCCGCCGTCGACGGGCTGTACTCGGCGGACATCTACTTCCCCGACGTCGCGCCGTTCAACGGCTACCCGCAGAACCAGAAGTTCGCCGACGCCTTCCGGCAGAAGACCGGCAACGCGCCGGACAAGTACGCCGCGCTCGGCGCGGAGAGTGTCGAGGTGTGGGCGGCCGCGGTGGCGAAGGCGGGCTCGCTGGACCGGCAGCCGGTGGCGGACGCCATCCACGGGCAGACCTTCACCGACACCGTGATGGGCGACGTGAGCTTCACGGACAAGGGCCAGATGCAGACGAAGGTCTACGCCTTCACGGTCGAGGGCGGGAAGGTCAAGGTCCTCGACGAGGTCCCCGTCCCGGCGGAGGTCTGGAACTCGTGACCGCCCTCCGCGCGGAGGGTCTCTCGGTCCGGTACGGCAGCCTGCAGGCCCTCGACGACGTGTCGTTCGCGGTCGACGGCGGCGAGATCCTCGGCGTCATCGGCCCGAACGGCGCGGGCAAGAGCAGCAGCTTCGCCGCGGTCACCAACGTGGTGCGGCGCAGCGGCCGGGTGCTGCTGCACGGCGAGGACACCGACGGCGTGCCCACCCAGGTGCTGGCGCGGCGCGGACTGCGCCGGACCTTCCAGCAGAACTCGTTCTTCGGCGGCCTGACCGTGCTGGAGAACGCGATGACGGCCTTCCAGGTGGAGCGCGGGACCGGGCTCGGCGGCGCGATCGTCGCGCCCTGGCGGGAGGCCCGGGCGCGGCGGGAGTGCCGGGCCGCGGCCCGTGCGCTCCTGGCGGACTTCGGGATCGCCGAGCGCCACCACGACACCCGCCCGGACGACCTGCCCTACGGCCTGCAGCGCGTGCTGTCCGTCGCCCTGGCGCACGGCCCCGGGGCGCGGGTGCTGCTCGTCGACGAGCCGGCG
This sequence comes from Pseudonocardia terrae, assembly GCF_021343995.1. GTDB lineage: Bacteria > Actinomycetota > Actinomycetes > Mycobacteriales > Pseudonocardiaceae > Pseudonocardia > Pseudonocardia terrae. The sequence continues at coordinate 57,646 of NZ_JAJTTE010000010.1, forward strand.
GCCGGGGTCGGCGGCGACGACATGCGCGCCCTCGCCGACCTGCTCCGCGCGCTGCGGGAGCGTGGGCTCGCGATCGTGCTCATCGAGCACCACATGGACCTGGTGATGGAGATCGTCGACCGGCTGCTCGTGATCGACCGCGGCGAGACGATCGCCTACGGCCCGCCCGCCGAGGTGCAGCGCGACCCGCGGGTGCTCGAGGCGTACCTGGGGCGGACGGCGTGAGCGCGCTGCTCGACGTCGCCGACCTGCGGGTTCGCTACGGGCACAGCCTGGCCGTCCACGGGGTGTCGCTGCGGGTGGGCGGCGGCGAGCTCGTCGCGGTCGCCGGGGCCAACGGCGCGGGCAAGTCGACGCTGGTCGACGCCGTCGCCGGGTGGTCGCGCGGGCGGCCGACGGTGACGGGGTCCGTGGTGCTCGCGGGCCGCGACGTCGGCCGGCTCGCCGCCCACCGCCGCGCCAAGCTCGGCCTGGTGCTGGTGCCGGAGGGCAAGGGCGTGTTCGACGGGATGACGGTCCGGGAGAACCTGCAGGTGGTGCGCCCGCCGCGCGAGGCGGCCGGGCGGCCGTACTCGGTCGACGACGTCCTCGACGTCTTCCCCCGGCTGCGCGAGCGGATCGCCGCCCACTGCTCGACGCTCTCCGGCGGCGAGCGGCAGATGGTGGCGATCGGCCGTGCGCTGCGGGCGGCGCCGCGCCTGCTGATCCTCGACGAGCCGTCGGTCGGCCTGGCGCCCCGGCTCGTCGTCGAGGTCCTCACGCACATCCGTGACCTGGTGGACGACGGGTTGTCGGTGCTCCTCGTCGAGCAGAACGTGCGGGCCGCGCTCGAGGTCGCCGACCGGCTCCACCTGCTCGACCAGGGCCGGATCGTCGCCTCGGGCACCGCCGCGCAGATGCGCGAGGACACCCGCGTCGCCCAGGCCTACCTCGGAGGGCTGGGCTCGTGATCCTCGCCGCCCTGGTCAACGGGCTCGCGCTCGGCGCGGGCTACGCGCTCCTCGCCGTCGGCTGGACGGTGCTGCTCGGCGCCGCCCGCCTGGTCAACTTCGCGCACGGCCAGCTCTACATGATCGGCGCGTTCGTCACCTGGTTCGTGATCAGCCGGTTCGGTCTGCCCTACGGTATCGCCGTCCCGGTCGCGCTGGTGGTCGTGGCCCTGCTCGGCGTGGTCCTGCAGCTGCTGATGACCCGGATGACGCTCGACCAGAACATCGTCAACCTCATGCTGGTGACGCTCGCGTTCGGCTACCTGCTGCAGGGCGGCGCGGCGCTGCTGTTCGGCGGCGACCCGCAGACGATCGACAGCCCGCTGCAGCAGCAGGACCTGGCGCTCGGGGCCGCGCGGTTCACCGGGCAGGACGTGCTGATCGTCGTGCTGGCCCTGGCCTTCTACGCGCTGACGTTCGTGGTCCTCGGCCGCACCGACCTGGGCCGGATGGTCCGCGGCGTCGCGGAGGACCCGAAGCTCGCCCAGCTCTACGGCATCAACGCCGCCCGGGTCTACCTCGCGGTGTTCGTGTTCGCGGCGGTCTGTGCGGCGCTCGCGGGTGCGGTGGTGGGCCCGCGCAGTCCCATCCTCACGTCCATGGGCTTCGAGGAGGTCATCATCACCTTCCTCGTGGTGGTGCTCGCGGGCGTCGGCAACCTCGTCGGGGGGCTCGTCGTGGCTATCGGACTCGGCCTGTTCACGGCCTTCTTCGGGACGTTCTTCCCGCCGGCCTACTCGACCGCCGCGGCGTTCGTCGTGCTGCTGGCCGTGCTCGTGGTCCGCCCGCAGGGACTGGCGGCCCGCCGATGACCGCCGACCTCGCGACCCGCGAGACGACGGGCGCACCGGCCGCGCGGCGCGTCCCCACACCGCTCCGCGCGCTGCTCTGGGTGGTCCTGGTCGCGCTCGCGTACCTGCTGCCCACCCTGCTCGGGGGATCGGACCGGATCTACACGACGGTGGTGCTGGTCGCGATCTTCGCGATCATGTCCTACGGCGTCGACGTCGTCCTGTCCTACCTCGGCGAGGTCAGCCTGGGGCACACGCTGTTCTGGGCGGCGGGTGCCTACACGACGGCGATCCTCGCGGTGCGGTCCGGCTGGTCGCCGATCCCCGCGCTGCTCGCGTCCGTCGTGGTGACCGTCGTGCTCGCGCTGCTGCTCGGCCTCGCGACCCTGCGCACCCGGGAGTTCGTCTTCTCGCTGGTCACGTACGCGGCGGCGATCATCGGGCTGACCGTCGTCCAGAACACGACGGCCCTGGGCGGGTCCGACGGCGTCGTCGGCGTCCCGCTGCTGGAGCTGCCGGCGTTCGGCGGGACCTACGTCGCCCGCACCAACGCCGAGCTGTGGCCGATCGCGCTGGTCTGCCTGGTGCTCGTCGTGCTGCTGGTGTCGCGGTTCCGGCGGTCCCGGCTCGGCACCACGGCGCTGATGGCGCAGATGAACGGCGAGCTGTCCACGGCGATGGGCGTCGACGTCCGGCGCACCCGGGTGCTGGTCTTCGTCCTGTCCGCGCCGATCACCGCGCTCGCCGGCTGGCTCTACGCCTACCAGCGCAGCTACGTCAGCCCGGACCTGCTGTCGCCGACGTTCCTGCTCTTCATGCTGACCGCGGTGATCCTCCCGGGCCGGCGGCTGCTGCTCGGGCCGCTGGTCGGGGCGGCCCTGCTGACGAGCCAGCAGCAGCTGGCGTCGCTCGGCGGGGACGCGGACAAGATCGTCCTCGGCGGTGTGCTCGCGGTCGTGCTGCTGGCCTCGCCGACCGGGCTCGTCGGGATCTGGCACGCGCTGGTGCGGCGCGTGCGAGGATCCCGGAGGTGACGCGCGAGCTCTCCCGCTCCGGCGCGGGCCCCGGACGCCAGGACATCCTCGAGGCCGCCGCGGTGGCCTTCACCCGCAACGGCTACGACGCCACCACCATCGACGACATCGCCGACGAGCTGCACGCGACCAAGGGGCGCGTCTACCACTACTACCGGAGCAAGGCCGACATCTTCCTCGACGTCGTGTCCACCGGGATCCGCGACCTGCTCGCCGAGATCCGGCCGCTGGCCGAGGCGGACGGCGACGCCCTCGCACGGCTGGCACGGATGGTGCGCCGGCACGCCGCGATGATGATGACCCGCAACGCGTTCCAGCGGGTGGCGGTGCAGGCGGTGGAGATGCGCCGGCTCGGGCAGGGCCCGCGCTACGAGTCGCTCCACGACATCGTCGTGATGCGCGACGAGTACGAGCAGCTCTTCGCCGACGTCGTCGCGCAGGGCCAGCGGGAGGGCACGCTGCGCGGGACCGACCCGCGGCTGGCGACCAAGCCGGTGCTCGGGGCGCTCAACTGGATCACCGTCTGGTACGACCCCGACCTCGCCGGCGACCAGGTGGTCGACCAGATCGCCGACGAGTACGCCGAGTTCGTGGTGGGCGGGTTGCGGAAGGGGGACCGATGAGCGGGCGGACGGTGCTGGTCGCGGGCGCGAGCGGGCTGGTCGGGGAGGCCGCGGTCGACTCGTTCGCCGAGGCCGGGTGGGAGGTCGTCGCGCTGTCCCGACGGCCGCCCGTGCGCCCGGTCCGGCACCTCGCCGTCGACCTGACCGACGCCGACGCCGTGGCCGGGGCGGTCGCCGACCTGCGGCCGTCGCACCTGGTCTACGGCGCGCTGCACGAGAAGCCGGGGCTGATCCGCGGCTGGCGCGAGCAGGACCAGATGCAGACGAACCTGGCGATGTTCCGCGCGCTGCTCGACCCGCTCGCGCCCGGCCTGGAGCACGTCACGCTCCTGCAGGGCACCAAGGCCTACGGCGTGCACCTGCACCCGATCCCGATCCCCGCGCGGGAGCGGTCGCCGCGGGACCAGCACGAGAACTTCTACTGGCTGCAGGAGGACCACCTGCGCGCCTCGGCCGCGGCGCACGGGTTCGCGTGGACGATCCTGCGACCGCAGATCGTGGTCGGCCCGACGACGGGGGTCGCGATGAACCTGCCTCCGGTGATCGGCGTCTACGCGGCGGTGCGCCGCGAGCTCGGCCTGCCCTTCGGCTACCCGGGCGGGGCCGGCCTCGCGAGCGAGGCCGTGGACGTCCGGCTGGTCGGCGACGCCGCGCTCTGGGCCGCCACCGCCGAGACCGCGCGCGACCAGCACTTCAACCTCACCAACGGCGAGGCCTTCAACTGGCGCGACCTCTGGCCGGCGCTCGCCGACGAGCTCGGCATGGACCCCGCGCCCGACGAGCCGGTCCGGCTCGCGGAGTACCTGCCCGCGCACGCCGACGTCTGGCGGGGGATCGCGGAGCGCGACGGGCTCGTCGAGCCCTCGCTCGACGCGCTGCTCGGGGAGTCGCACTTCTACGCCGACTACTGCTTCGCCCACGGCGCCACCGAGGCGCGCCGGCCGGCGCTGGTCAGCACGGTCAAGGTGCGCCAGGCGGGCTTCGGCGACTGCTACGACACCGAGGAGTCCTTCCGGCACTGGCTGCGGGTGCTGCGGGAGCGGAAGGTGCTGCCGGGATAGGGGTTCTCGGGTCGGGCGCCGCGGGTGGGTTGCTCGGGGTGGGTCGCTCGGGGTGGGTCGCTCGCCCCCAATGCCAGCCTCGGGCTCGGTCACCAACGACAAGGTGGAGTGGGTGTCGGATCCGAACCGCTCGCGCAGGGATGCGGGGCCCGCACAACAGCTGTGGCTGGTGCGCGGGGATGGATGGTGGGGGGCGGGCGTGTCGAGCCGGTCGTTTGCGCCTGTCGCCGGCGCGCGGGTCTCGCCACGCTCGGCCTGCCGCCGTCGCAGGAGTGCTGAACACAAGAATCGTGGGCCGTGCCGGACCGGCAGCTACTGGGCTGGTCGTCTCCGGAGTCGCGTTGGTCGTCCGCGCCGGGTGGCTGTCGGACCCGGAGGTTCGTGCCGCGGCCTGGAGGTTCGCCTTGTGGTCGTTCTCCGTGATCGGTTCTCAGGACTCCCGGGCGGTCGGTCCTTCCGCGGGTGCTCGTGCGGCGCCGCGGCAGTCGCCTGGCGTACCCGTGCTCTGGGTTAGCGGTGGATCGAAAAGTAGGCCTCTGAGCTGCGAACTTTATCTTGTGTTCGAAGCTGTGTTCGAGTAGGGTCGATGCATGCTCCCCAGCCCGATCGCCGACGCGTGGCGCCTGCTCGACGACGCCGTCGACGCGCTCGCCGCCGCGACCGGACCGGGCGCAAGTGCCGCCGAGCTGGTGGAGACGCTTCGGGTACGCGAATCGGTCACCCGGCGCCTGGAGCAGCTCGGCGTGCAGACATGCGCCGAACTGGACCGGCGCGGCACGTTCGCCGAACACGGCTACGCCTCACCCACCCGGGCGCTGCAGGATCTGCTGCGCCTCGACCACGGGGCCGCGGCCCAACGGGTCACCGTCGCCGACGCGGTCTGCCCGCGGATCGGGCTCGACGGCGCGGTCCTGCCGGCGAAGTTGTCGGCCACCGCGGCGGTGTTCGCCGCCGGGGACACCTCACTGGCGCACGTGGCCGTGGTCGCCCGCTTGTTGGCCTCCCCGCCGGCCGGTCGGTTGGCCCCGGGAATCTGGGCCGGGGCCGAGGTGCAGCTCGCCGACGCGGCCGCGGTCTACACCCCACGCGAGCTGCAGCAATGGGGCACCGCGCTGCTCGAGATGCTCGACGAGGACGGCCCCGAACCCGACGACACCCCACCCCCGCAGGTCAACGAACTGCGCCTGACCCGCCACGCGAGCAGGCCCGGCGGAAAGCTGGTCGCCCGCTACGACGACGCCGCACTGTTCGACGCGATCGCCGCGGTCCTCGACGCCACAGCCGCCCCGCTGACCGCCGAGGACGAGCGCCCCGCCGCGGAGCGGCAGGCCGAGGCGCTGGCCGAGGTGTGCGGCTGGGTGCTCGAACACGGGGAGTTGCCCGCGGTCGGCGGGCGCCGCCCGGTCTTGACCGTGCAGATCCGCCTCGAGGACCTCGAACAGCGCGCCCGGTCGGGCATGTTGGAGTTCGCCGGACAGCTCTCGCCGACCGCGCTGCGGCAGCTGGCGTGTGACTGCGGGGTGGTGCCGATGGTGCTCGACGGTGCCGGGCAGCCGCTCGACGTCGGGCGGCTCACCCGCTCGATCCCCGACGGGCTGCGCCGAGCGGTGACCTCCCGCGACGGCGGCTGCGCGCACCCGGGCTGCGATCGCCCACCCTCCTGGTGCGAAATCCACCACGTGATCCCCTGGGAACACGGCGGCCATACGGCGCTGGGCAACCTGGTGATGTTGTGCAAGGCCCACCACCGCCAGATCCACACCACCGACTGGGTCGTGCGACTACGCGACGGGATCCCGGAGTTCATCCCCCCGATCTGGATCGACCCCGACCAGACACCCCGCACCCGACCACGAACATGGAATCTCACGGGTGCCCGCGAAGGTCCGCGGATCGCGCAGTTCGCCTAGGACCGCGCCCACGAGGTGCGGCGCGGAGACCTGCGCACAGCACCGTGCCGCCGACGTCCACGCCGGCGACGAGCGCTCCCCGCGAGGAACCTGCCGGTGTCGGTGGCGCTCAGGAGCTTCGCGAAGGACTGCGACCCGATCACGCCCGACCGCGCCCGAGGTGCCGGTGAAGGGCGTGCTCACGCCCCGCTGCGCCGAGCGCGACGGCACCTACGCCGAACTCGTCGCGCGGTGCTCGCAAAGCGGGCGGTGTGCCCGGATCACTGGGCTCCCTCAGCAACCGTCCTCCACGGACGCGGTCGGGGCGAAGACCCCCCAGGCCCCGCAGAACAGGCACGTGCGGTAGCTGACCGGGCCGCCGGAGACGAGGTGGTGCGAGTCGGAGGACCAGGTGTGTCGGTGTTCCGGGGCCGGAAAGGTGCGGCCGGGCCGGATGCTGATGAGCGTGGACATCGGTGTTCCTCTCGTGGTGTCCGCCGGACGTTCCGGCTGGGGCGACACAACGCCCTGCACCACGGTGGCGACTGCTGCGCTCGGTGCCGATCCGGTGACCGGCGGACGCCCCGCCCGACCCCGGGGCCCGCCGATCGCCCGACGGGGGCCCGCCGATCGCCCGACGAGAGGACCCCGCCCGACCGCCCGGCCGACAGGCCCGCCGAACGCCCGGCCGGGGCTACCCGGCGCCCAGCGTCGCCCTTGCCCGCTCCAGCCCCTCGTCGGCGACCACCCCGCGGATGGCTTTCTTGTCGTACTTGCCGACGCTGGTCTTCGGAACCTCGGGCACGAACAGGAACGTGTCCGGGATCCAGAACTTGATGAAGCCCTCGGCGAGCAGGTGCTCGCGCAGTTCCTCCGGGGTGAGCGAGGGGTCGCTCGGCACCACGCAGGCCAACGGGCGTTCGAGCCACTTCTCGTCCTCGATCCCGACGACGGTGGCCTCGGCGACCTTGGGGTGCAGCATCAGCGCGTTCTCCAGGTCGATGGTGGAGATCCACTCGCCGCCGGACTTGATCAGGTCCTTCGACCGGTCCTTGAGCAGCACGTAGCCCTCGGGGTCGATGCAGCCGACGTCGCCGGTCCGCAGCCAGCCGTCGACGATCGAGTCCTTGGTGCGGTCGTCCTTGTAGTACTCGGAGGCGGTGAACGGGGAGCGGACGTGGAAGTCGCCGATGCTCTCGCCGTCCCACGGCAGCTCCTCGCCGGTCGCCTGGTCGACGACCTTGATCTGCAGCAGCGGGATCGGCAGGCCCTGGGTCTGGCGCAGCGCGTAGATCTCGTCCTCGGTGCCGCCGTCGAGGGTGGACTTGAGGGCGAAGAAGCAGATCTGCGGGGAGTTCTCGGTCATGCCGTAGCCCTGCATGACCTCGCACTCGTACTCCTCGGCGAACCACTTCATGACGGCCTTCGACGGCGCCTGCCCGCCCAACCAGAGCGTGGACAGTGACGACAGGTCCCGCGGCCGGTCGCCCGCCCGCACCGCGTCGCGGATCATGGTCCCGATCGTCACGGCCGCGTTCATCCCGGTGACGCCGAGGTCCTCGATGATGTCGACGTAGTCGGCGGGGGTGGGGTGCGCCCCGGGCAGCACGAGCGTGGCGCCCTGCAGCAGCGCGGTGTGCGGGATGTTCCAGCCGTTGCAGTGGAACATCGGCGCGACCTCGAGCCACACCTGGCGTTCGCTCATGTTGAGCTTGTCGTGCATCGCCAGGCACATGGCCTGCAGCACCATCGCCCGGTGCGAGTACACGACACCCTTCGGGTCACCGGTGGTCGCGGAGGTGAAGCACATCGCCGAGGCGGAGTGCTCGTCGAACTCCTCGAACTGCGCGTTCTCGTCGGCGGCGGCGAGCAGCTCCTCGTAGGAGTGCACGGTGATGCCGATCCGGTGCGCGGGCACCTCGTCGGCGAGCACGACGACCGCCTCGACCGTGGGCAGGCCCAGGTCGAGCAGGTCGGCGACGAGGTCGAGCTGGTCGACGTCGACCAGCAGCAGCCGGTCCTCGGCCTTGTCGATCGTGAACTTCTGCTGCGCGGGGGAGAGCCGCAGGTTGATCGTGTGCAGCACCGCCTGGATGCCGGGCACGCCGAAGTAGGCCTCCAGATGCCGGTAGTGGTTCCAGGCGAGCGTCCCGACCCGGTCGCCGGGCCCGATGCCCAGCGTCCGCAGGGCGTCGCCGAGCCGGCGGGCCCGTTTGCCGAAGTCCCGGTAGGTGTAACGGTGGTACTCGGCCGGCCCGAGCCGGGTGACGATCTGCTTGTCCGCGAACAGTCGCTCCGTACGCCACAGGAACGAGTGCAGGAGCAGCTGGCTGTCGAACATCAGACCGCGCATGGGCGCCTCCACGGTGAGACCCGGATCGCGGTGGAGCGTGACATGCTACTCGGCCGCACGGCAACCCCCGGCCGTGACGCTCACCCGCCCGGGAGCGGAACCGACGACCCCCTGCCCGAGGACTCCAGGACGCTCAGTAGCCCCGCGGCAGTCCCAGCACGTGCTGCGCGAGGTAGTTGAGCACCATCTCCTGCGGCACCGGGGCGATCCGCTGCAGCCGGGCCTCCCGGAAGTACCGCTCGACGTGGTACTCGCGGGCGTAGCCGAAGCCGCCGTGGGTCTGGACGGCGGCGTCGGCGGCCTGGAAGGCGGCCTCGGCGGCGAGGTACTTGGCGGTGTTGGCCTGCTCGCCGGCGTGCAGGCCGCGGTCGATGCGCCAGGACGCCTCGCGGATGACGAGTTCGGCGGCGCGCAGCCGGGCGTGCGCGTCGGCGAGCGGGAAGGCGATGCCCTGGTTCGCCCCGATCGGCCGGTCGAACACGACCCGCTCGCCGGCGTAGGCCACGGCGCGGCGCAGGGCGGCCCGCCCGATGCCGAGCGCCTCGGCGGCGATGAGCACGCGCTCGGCGTTGAGCCCGTCGAGCAGGTAGCGGAAGCCCGCGCCCTCCTCGCCGACGCGGTTCTCCACGGGCACCCGCAGCCCGTCGTAGACCACCTCGCAGGAGGCGACGGCGTTGCGCCCGAGCTTGTCGATCGGCGAGATCGCGACGGCGGGGTCCTTCAGGTCCGCGACCAGCAACGTCATGCCCTGGGTCGGCTTCGCGGCCTCGGCGCGCGGGGTGGTACGCACCAGCAGCAGCACCTTGTCGGACTCGAGGGCCTTCGACGTCCAGACCTTGCGCCCGTGCACCACGTAGGCGTCGCCGTCGCGCACCGCGCGGGTGGTGACGTTGGTGGTGTCCAGTCCGGCGTCGGGCTCGGTCACGCCGAACGCCACGTGCAGCGTTCCGGACGCGACGTCGGGGAGCACCCGGCGGCGCAGGTCGTCGCTGCCGTGCAGGACCACGGGGTGCATCCCGAAGATCGACATGTGGATCGCGCTCGCGCCGTTCATGCAGGCCCCGGACGCGGCGACCTCCTCCAGCACGATCGACGCCTCGGTGATCCCGCGCCCGCCCCCGCCGTACTCCTCCGGCATCGCGATGCCGATCCAGCCGCCCTCGGCCATCGCGGCGTAGAACTCCCACGGGAACGTGTGGGTCGAGTCCCGCTCGCTCCAGTACTCGTCCGGGAATTTCGCGCAGATGTCCCGGACGGCCTCGCGGATCAGCCGGTGGTCGTCGTCCTCGGTGAAGTCCATTGCACCAAGTCTGCCTCTACGAGTACAGGTCCGAGTGCTGGGCGCGCAGCTTGTACTTGAGGACCTTGCCGCCGACGGTGTCCGGCAACGACTCGGCGAACACCACCGCCTTGGGCGTCTCGTAGCCGGCCAGCCGGGCGCGGCAGTGCGCGATCAGGTCCTCGGCCTCGGGCTTGCGCCCGTCGCGCGGGACGACGACGGCGGTCACCGCCTCGCCCCAGTGTTCGTGCGGGAGCCCGATCACCGCCGCCCGCAGCACGTCCGGGTGCTCGTGGAGCACGGCCTCGACGCGGATGCTCGAGACGTTCTCGCCGCCGGACTTCACGATGTCCTTGTACCGGTCGACCATGACCCGCAGCCCGTCCTCGTCGACCGTCGCGGAGTCGCCGGAGTGGAACCAGCCGCCGCGGAACGCCTCCCGGGTGGCCTCGGGGTTGCGGTAGTAGCCGGCGGTCATGATCGGCGAGCGGTAGACGGCCTCGCCCGGTTCGCCGCCACGGACAGGGTCGCCCAGCTCGTCGACCACGTCCGAGGCCAGCATCCCGCTCGGCACCCCGACGTGGTTCACGGCCGGGGCGGTGCGGGCGTGGACCTCGGGCCAGCGCGTGGGCCAGAACCGGTGGCAGGCGATGGCCTCGGTCTGCCCGAAGATCCCGAGCGTGACGAACCCGGGTGCGGCCCGCGCCCCCAGCCGCTCGAGCACGGCGGGGGAGAGCGCGCCCCAGCCGTAGACGAGGATCGACAGGGCCGAGACGTCCAGGTCCGGCCGGGCCTCCAGTTCGTCGGCCACCGCCGTGACGAACTGCGGGGACCCCGCCCACAGGGCGGTGGCCCGCGTCGCGGCGGCGGCCTCCGCGACCGGACCGGCGGCGGGGCGTCGGCCGAGCGCGAACGAGCCGCCGGAGACGAAGGCGCCGAAGGGGAAGATCTCGTCCCCGATGTGGTAGATCATCGGCAGGAACGTGCAGAGCCGCAGGTCCGAGTCGTGTCGCAGGCCGCGCGTGAGCGAGAGGGCGAAGTTCAGAGCCGCCAGGTGCGCGTAGCTGTGCGAGAGCATCACGCCCTTCGGCATCGCGGTGGTGCCGGAGGTGAACAACAGCTGCCAGATGTCGTCGCCGTGGATCTCGACCTCGGGCTCCTCGGCGGACGCGCCGGCGACGAACTCGCCGAACGCCGGGCTGCCCGCCACCGGCCCGCCGCCGACCGTGATCGTGGCGCCCACGGTCAGCCCCGTCACCGCGAACACCTGCTCGACGCGGGGCCACAGCTCCGCGTCGACGAACGCGAACCGCGGCTCGGTCAACCCGATCAGGTGCTCGAGGACGTCCGGCGCCAGGCTCGGGTTGAGCGGCACGGCGACCATCCCGGCCTTCGCGACGCCGATCTTCGCCAGCAGCGCCTCGACGGAGTTCTCGCAGATCAGCAGCACCCGGTCGCCGGGGGAGAGCCCGGCCGCGGCCAACGCCTGGGCCACCCGGTTCGCCGTGTCGTCCGCCTCGCGGTAGGTGACCTCGGCGAAGCGCTCCTCGCCGCACGCCCCGTCGACGGCCGTGATCGCGACCTTGTCCGGGTAGCTCCAGGTCAGCCGCTCGAAGAGGTCGCCGACCGAGGTGCGCTCCCAGCGGTGGACGGCCCGCCGCCCCCGCAGGGTCTCGACGTCGATCGAGGCGGGATCGGGCAGCGCCGTGCCGTGCGGCTGGAGGGGCAACATGCCGCCAGCATGCCGTGATCGTCGTCACCCTGGCAAGGATTCAGTCATCCTCGGTTCACTCCAGCGCGGAGTCCGACAGCGCCGGTTCCGGCCCCGGTGCCGGCGCCGGGGCGGGTTCGACGCCGAGGCAGGCGTGGGCCATCCCGTCGAGCAGGTCGGCGAGCCGCTCGGGGGCCAGGCCGCTGCGGAAGAACAGGGTGGACTGGATCGCGCCGATGGCGGCGTGCACGGCCAGCCGGAGCTCGCCGTCGGCCAGGTCGCGACGCAGCGGGGACAGCACGTGCACCCAGTCCTCGAGGTAGTGCCGCTGCAGCCGGCGCAGCCGCCGCCGGTCCTCCTCGGGGAGCGTATGCACCTCCCGGTGGTAGACGGCGAGCACGCTGCGATCCTCGATCGCGACCCGGATGTGGTCCCTGACCAGCGCCGACAGGTGAGTCCGCTCGTCGCCGGGACCCGCCAGCACCGCTCCGGCGCCCTCCTGCAGCCGGGCCATCACCCGGTCGAGCAGGGCGACGAGGATCGCGGTCTTGCTGTCGAAGTGCCGGTAGACGCCGGACCCGACGATCCCGGCCTCGGCGCCGATGTCGGCCATCCCGACGGTGTGGAAGCCACGCCGGGAGGCGAGCTGCGCGGCGGCGGCCAGGATCCGCTCGCGGCGCTCCGGGTCCCGCCGGCTGCGCCCTCCGGCCGCCGGGCCGGAGGCCGTACCGGAGGTGGTCGCGGTGCTGGGGGCGGTCGGCATCTGGTCATCATGGCAGCCGCGCGGTAGGGTCCGCCACGAGTGAACCAGGAATCACAATCCAGGTTCCGTCGAGGTGACGGGAGTCGGAGTGGACTTCGCCGAGAGCGACGAGCACCGCGACCTGCGGGCGGCGGTCGGGGCCGTCGCGGCGCCCTACGGGGGCGCCTACTACGTCGAGCACGCGCGCACGGGCACGGAGTGCACCGAGCTGTGGCACGCCCTGGGCGACGCCGGGTTCGCCGGGGTCAACGTGCCGGAGGAGTACGGCGGGGGCGGCGGTGGCCTCGTCGAGCTCGCGCTGGTGTGCGAGGAGATCGCGGCGCAGGGCGCGCCGATCCTCCTGCTGCTGGTCACGCACGCCATCTCGGCCGAGGTGATCGCCGAGTACGGCTCCGAGGAGCAGCGCAAGGAGTGGCTGCCCGGCCTCGCGAGTGGCCGGCAGAAGGTGGTCTTCGCGATCACCGAGCCCGAGGCGGGGTCCAACACCCACAAGCTCTCGACCCGGGCGCGCCGCGTCGGCGACGAGTGGATCGTGACCGGGGAGAAGTACTACATCTCCGGCGTCGACGAGGCCGAGGCGCTGCTGCTGGTCGCGCGCACGGGCACCGTGTCTTCCGGCTCTGGGGGGCAGCTGTCGTTGTTCCTGGTCCCCACCGACGCCCCCGGCCTGCAGAAGACCGTGCTCCCGGTCGACGTCATGCTCCCGGAGAAGCAGTTCACCCTGCACTTCGACGAGGTCCGGCTGCCGGCGTCGGCGCTGGTCGGGGAGGAGGGGCAGGGCTTCCGGCAGGTGTTCCACGGGCTCAACCCCGAGCGGATCACCGGTGCCGCGTTGTGCGTCGGCATCGCGCGCTACGCCCTGGACCGTGCCGCGCGATACGCGAAGGACCGGCAGGTGTGGGACCGGCCGATCGGCGCCCACCAGGGGGTGGCGCACCCGCTGGCCAAGGCCAAGATCGAGACCGAGTTGGCCGCGCTGATGACGCGCAAGGCGGCGTGGCTGCACGGGAACGGGTTGCCGGCCGGCGAGGCGTCGAACATGGCGAAGTACGCCGCGGCCGAGGCCGCGCTGGCCGCGCTCGACGCCGCGATGCAGACCCACGGCGGCAACGGCGTGGCGCAGGAGTTCGGGCTGCTGCCGTACTGGGGGCTGGCCCGGCTGCTGCGGATCGCCCCGGTGAACCGGGAGATGATCCTCAACTTCGTCGCCCAGCACAGCCTGGGCCTCCCGCGGTCCTACTAGAACCCACCGGCTCCCGGACCGGGCCCCTCGAGCCGAGCGGACCCGCCGAGCGCCGTGAACAGGAGCGCCGATGACGGTCAACCTCATCCAGCGGATCAACGTCGGCGACGCGCTGACCCGCTCCGCCTTCGCCCGCCCCGACCACCTCGCGCTGGTCGACGGGGACCGCCGCTGGACCTACGCCGAGTTCGACACCTGGGTGAACCGGCTGGCCCGCGGCCTGCTCGACCGCGGCTACCGGCTGGGCGACGCGCTGGCCCTGGCCTCGGCGAACAGCGCCGAGTTCCTCGCCGTGTACTACGCCTGCGCCAAGGCCGGCGTGGTGTGTGTGCCGATCAACCTCGGCTGGCGGCCGGACGAGGTCGCGTACGTCCTCGACCACTCGCGGGCACGCGGCATCGTCGTCGAGAGCCAGCTCGTAGCGGGGCTGGCCGAGCTCGACCTACCGGAGACGATCGTCGCACCCGGTGCGGGCGAGACCGCCCCCGGAGCGACCACGCTCGCCGGCCTCGAGGACGCCGACGGCTCCCCGGTCGAGGTGGAGATCCCGGACCGGGCGCCGCTGAGCTACCTCTACACCTCGGGGACGACGTCGTTCCCCAAGGGCGTGGTGGGCACGCACCTGGCGATCCACCTCGAGTCGATGTCCGCGGCGCTGGACTCGGGGTGGAACGCCGAGGACCGCTTCATCGCGATGATGCCGATGTTCCACACGGCCCAGCTCAACGCCTTCTGCACGCCCGCGATCACCGTCGGGGCCACGATCCACGTGCACCGCGGCTTCGAGCCCGAGCGGTTCCTCGACACCGTCGAGCGCGAGCGGATCACCCAGGTCTTCGGGCTGCCGATGATGTACCGCGCGGCGCTGGAGCACCCGTCGTTCGGCGCCCGGGACCTGTCGTCGCTGCGCCGGGCCGTCTACGCCATGGCGCCCATGCCCGAGGCGCAGATCAAGGCCTGCCTCGACGGATTCTTCGGGGGTCGGCAGGAGGCGGAGCCGACGGGGTGGGGAGAACGCAGGGGGTTCGCGCTGCTGTTCGGTCAGACCGAGATGTCGCCGATCACCACGCTGTTCCGCCCGGAGCATCAGCTCAGCCACGTCGGCGCCGTCGGCACCCCGCTCACCGGGGTGCAGGTCGCGATCATGGGGCCCGACGGCGCGCTGCTCCCGCGCGGCGAGCAGGGCGAGATCGTCTACCGCGGCCCGTCGACCATGCAGGAGTACCTGCGCAACCCGGAGGCGACCGCGGAGGCGTTCCGGCACGGCTGGTTCCACTCCGGCGACGTCGGACGCTTCGGCGCGGACGGCGTGCTCTGGTTCGCCGACCGCTTCAAGGACGTGATCAAGACGGGCGGCGAGAACGTCGCCTCGATCGAGGTCGAGCGGGCGGTCTACGACGCCGAGCCGAAGGTCGCCGAGGTCGTGGTGGTCGGGCTGCCGCACGAGCGGTGGAGCGAGGCCGTCACCGCCGTCGTGGTGCCGAAGCCGGGGGAGACGGTCGACCCGGAGGCGCTGCGCGTCGCCCTCAAGGCCCGGCTCGACGGCTACAAGGTGCCCAAGTCCGTGATCGTCGTCGACGAGCTGCCGCGGACCTCGACCGGGAAGATCCAGAAGAACGTCGTCCGCGAGACGCACGCGGACCACTACGGGGGACAGTGATGCCCGTCCTGAAGTCCCTGCTCGACGTCTCCGCGGAGACCTACGCGAGCAACCGCAAGGCCCAGCTGGAGGTGATCGACCAGCTGAACGAGCAGCTGGAGCTCGCGATCGCCGGCGGCGGGGAGCGCTACACGCAGCGGCACCGCGACCGCGGCAAGCTCCCGGTGCGCGAGCGGCTGGAGCTGCTGCTCGACCCGGACAGCCCGTTCCTGGAGCTGTCCCCGCTCGCGGCGTGGGGCACCGAGTTCACCGTCGGCGCCTCCGTGCTGACCGGCATCGGCGTGGTGTCCGGTGTGGAGTGCGTGGTGATCGGGCACGACCCGACCGTGCGCGGCGGGGCGATGAACCCGTACTCGCTGAAGAAGACGTTGCGCGCGTTGGAGATCGCCCGGCTCAACCGGCTCCCGGTGATCAACCTGGTGGAGTCCGGCGGGGCCGACCTGCCCACTCAGGCGGACCTGTTCGTGCCCGCCGGGCGGATCTTCCACGAGCTGACCGAGCTGTCCTCGCTGGCCATCCCGACGGTCGCGCTGGTCTTCGGCAACTCGACGGCCGGCGGCGCCTACGTGCCCGGCATGTGCGACTACGCCGTGCTGGTCGACCGGCAGGCCAAGGTGTTCCTCGGCGGCCCGCCGCTGGTCAAGATGGCCACCGGCGAGGAGTCCGACGACGAGTCGCTCGGCGGCGCGGAGATGCACTCGCGGATCTCCGGGCTCTCGGACTACTTCGCCGCCGACGAGCACGACGCCATCCGGCTCGGCCGCCAGATCATGTCCCGGATCAACTGGCACAAGCTCGGGCCCGCGCCGGCGCTCAACCCGCCGCCGCCGCGCTACGACCCGGAGGAGATCCTGGGGATCCTCCCGCCCGAGGCCAAGGTGCCGTTCGACCCGCGCGAGGTGCTGGCCCGCACCGTCGACGGCTCGGACTTCGACGAGTACAAGCCGCTCTACGGCACCTCGCTCGTCACCGGCTGGGCGAGCATCCACGGCTATCCGGTCGGGATCCTCGCGAACCACCGGGGCGTGCTGTTCAGCGAGGAGGCCAGGAAGGCGTCGGAGTTCATCCTGCTGGCGAACCAGACGGACACGCCGCTGGTCTTCCTGCAGAACACCACCGGCTACATGGTGGGCAAGGACTACGAGCAGGGCGGGATCATCAAGGACGGCGCCAAGATGATCAACGCCGTCACCAACAGCCGGGTCCCGCACCTGACGATCAACATGGCGTCGTCCTTCGGCGCGGGGAACTACGGAATGTCCGGCCGCGCCTACGACCCCCGGCTGATGTTCTCCTGGCCCGGCGCCAAGCTCGCGGTGATGGGCGCCGCGCAGCTCGCCGGGGTCATGTCGATCGTCGGGCGGGCGTCGGCGGCGTCGCAGGGCAAGCCGTTCGACGAGGAGGCCGACGCGGCGCGCACCCGCGCGATCGAGCAGCAGATCGAGGCCGAGTCGCACAGCTTCTTCGTCACCGCCAAGCTCTACGACGACGGCATCGTCGACCCCCGCGACACCCGCACCGTGCTCGGCCTGTCCCTGTCCGCCGTGCACTCCCAGACCGTCGCCGGCCGCCGCGGCTTCGGCGTCTTCCGGATGTGAGACCCGTGATCACGAAGCTCCTGGTGGCCAACCGCGGCGAGATCGCCGCCCGCGTCATGCGCACCGCCCACGCCCTCGGCATCGCCACCGTGGCCGTGTACTCCGACCCCGACGCGTCGGCCCCGTTCGTCCGGCTCGCCGACGAGGCGGTGCGGCTGCCCGGTTCTGCCCCGGCGGAGACCTACCTGCGCGGTGACCTCGTGATCGAGGCGGCCCGCGCGACCGGCGCCGACGCCGTCCACCCCGGCTACGGGTTCCTGTCGGAGAACGCCGGGTTCGCCCGGGACTGCGCGGCCGCCGGGCTGACCTTCGTCGGGCCCACCCCGGAGGCCATCGCGTCGATGGGTTCCAAGCTCGAGGCCAAGGCGCTCATGGACAAGGCGGGCGTGCCCGTCCTCCCCGGGGCGACCGTCGGGCCCGACACCGATCTGGGCGCGGTCGCCGCGGACATCGGCTTCCCGGTGCTGGTCAAGGCCGCGTTCGGTGGCGGCGGGCGGGGGATGCGGGTCGTGCACGACCCGGCGGAGCTCGCCGACGCCGTCGAGGGCGCCCGCCGCGAGGCCGCCTCGGCGTTCGGCGACGGGACCGTGTTCCTGGAGCGGTTCGTCGTCGACCCCCGGCACGTCGAGGTGCAGATCGTCGGCGACACCCACGGCGAGGTCGTGCACCTGTTCGAGCGCGAGTGCTCGATCCAGCGGCGCTACCAGAAGATCGTCGAGGAGAGCCCGTCCCCGGCGGTCGACGACGCGCTGCGGGCCGAGCTGGGTGCCGCCGCGGTCGCCGCGGGGAAGGCGATCGGGTACACCGGCGCCGGCACCGTGGAGTTCATCGTGGACGCTTCCGGGGGGTCTCCGGGGGGCGGAGCCCGCCGGATGGAGTTCTTCTTCCTCGAGGTCAACACCCGCCTGCAGGTCGAGCACCCGGTCACCGAGCTGGTCACCGGCCTGGACCTGGTGGCGCTGCAGCTGCGGGTGGCCGAGGGCGAGCCGCTGCCGCCCGAGGTGACCGGCGCGGTCCTCGACGGGCACGCCATCGAGGTCCGGCTCTACGCCGAGGACGTTCCCGCCGGCTTCCTCCCCGCCACCGGCACCCTGCACCGCGTCCGCATCCCGGACCTGCCCGGCGTGCGGGTCGACACCGGCGTGGCGGACGGCTCGGTCGTCAGCCCGCACTACGACCCGATGCTGGCCAAGGTGATCGCCCACGGCCGCACCCGTGGCGAGGCGGCGCGGACCCTGGCCCGGGCGTTGCAGCGCGCCGAGATCCACGGCGTGACGACCAACCGGGACCTGCTCGTCGACGTCCTGCGCGAGGAGGAGTTCCTCGCCGGGCGCACCGACACCGGCTACCTGACCAGGCACCCCGACCTCGTGAGCGGAGGGTCGCGCTCCGGCATTACGCATCACGCACCGGCGGTGGCGGCCGCACTGGCGAGCCAGGCGACCCACCGGGCCGAGGCGCAGGTGCTGGGCGGCCTGCCGAGCGGGTGGCGGAACGTCGGCGGGATGCCGCAGAAGGTCGCCTACACCCTCGGCGACGAGACGCTGGAGGTCGCGTACGCGTTCCGGCGGGGCGGGCTGACGGCCTCGGTCAACGGCACGCCGCTCGACGTGCGTCTCCTCGGGGCGACGCCCGACGCCGTCGAGCTCGAGGTCGACGGGGTGCGGCGCCGGTACACCGTGCACCGGGTCCCCGGCTGGTCGTTCGTCGACGGCCCGGACGGGTCCGCCGCCCTCGCCGAGGTGCCGCGCTTCGCCGACCCCGACGCCGTCGCCCACGCCGGGTCCCTGCTCGCGCCCATGCCGGGCGGCGTGGTCCGGGTGCTCGCCGCACCGGGCGACATCGTGACCGCCGGCCAGGCCCTGGTCGTGCTCGAGGCGATGAAGATGGAGCACACCGTGGCCGCACCCGTCGACGGCGTGGTCGGCGAGGTCCACGTGGGGCCCGGCGACCAGGTGGAGACGGGCCAGGTGCTGGCCGTGGTCGAGGAGGAGGCGTCGTGAACATCGCCGGCCTGCTGCGCCGCGCTGCCGCCGACCACGCCGGCCAGGTCGCCCTGCGGCTGGAGGACACCGAGATCGGCTACGCGCAGTTCGCCGAGCGGGGCGGCCGGTTCGCGGCGTACCTGCGGGCGACCGGGGTCGAACCGGGCGAGCGGATCGGCTTCTTCCTGCCCAACTGCCTGGAGTACCTGATCGGGCTGCTGGGGACCTGGCAGGCGGGTGCGGTAGGCGTTCCCCTCAACTACCTGTTCCCCGACGCCCCGTTGCGGCACGCGATCGAGGACTCCGGGGTGACCCGGCTCGTCGCGCCGCCCGGCGACGTCGAGCGGCTGAAGACCCTGCTCGGCGGCGGCCCGGAGATCCTCACCACCGGGCCCGACGGCGGTTTCGCCCGGGTCCTGGCCGCGCACGAGCCCGTCCACGACGTCGTCCCGCGGCTGGACCGCGACGACGCGCTGCTCATGTACACCTCGGGCTCGACCGGGGTGCCGAAGGGCGTGCGGCAGACCCACCGCAACACCACCGCGCAGGTCGACGGCGTGATCGACCTCTACGAGCTCACCTCGGCCGACCACGTGCTCAACTGCATGCCGCTGTTCCACGTCGGCGGGCTGCAGCTGGCGAGCCTGCCGATCCTGCTGCGCGGCGGGCAGATCACGTTCATGCCGCGCTGGGACGTCACAATGTGGCTCGACCTCGCGCAACGGCTGCGGCCCACCTACGGGGGCCTGATCTCCACGATGATGATCGACGTCGGCAACCGGACGGCGGCGCAGCCCGTCGTCCTCGACTCCTTCCGGATCTGCATGTTCGGCGGCTCCCGCACGCCCACGGCGGCGATCGAGCGGCTCCGGGCGGGCACCGGGATCCGGGGCGTCGAGATCTACGGGCAGACCGAGCAGAGCGGGCTCGTGGTGTCCTATGCGCCCGGCGACCCGCGCCGGCCGGACTCGATGGGGAAGCCCCTCGAGCAGGTCGTGCGGACGAGGCTCGTGCCGGTCGACGGCGGGCCGGACCTGCGGCCCGGCGACGAGGGCGTCGGCGAGCTGTGGGTGCAGGGCGACGCGGTGACGCCGGGGTACTGGCACCCGGAGCGGAGCGCAGGCGGAGCGACCCTCGGCACGGACGCGCCGGAGAAGTGGTCCGACGGCTGGTTCCGCACCGGCGACCTCATGTCCGTCGACGCCGACGGCTACCTGTACTACGTGGACCGGATCGACGACATGATCGTCTCGGGCGGGGAGAACGTGTTCCCGCAGATGGTCGAGGAGCACCTGGCGAACCATCCCGACCTCGCGGAGGTGGCGGTCATCGGGACGGCGCACGAGCGCTGGGTGGAGCAGGTGACCGCGGTCGTGGTGCCGGCCCAGCCGGGCGTGACCGCCGAGCAGATCGCCGAGTGGTGCGCCACCAACCCCGACCTGCGCGGCATGCACAAGCCGCGGCGCATCGAGATCGTCGAGGCCCTGCCGCGCACCGGCAGCGGCAAGCTGAACCGCCCCGAGCTGAGGAAGAGGTTCCCGTGAGCGAGACCCTGACCGACGTGGTGACCTACGAGGTCGTGGACGGGATCGCCTGGCTCACCATCGACCGGCCCGAGGCCCGCAACGCGCTGAGCAAGGCGGTCCGCGACGGGCTGTGGGAGGGCACGCGCCGCTTCGTCGCCGACGACTCCGCCGCCGTGCTGGTGCTGACCGGGGCCGGGGACAAGGCCTTCTGCGCCGGCGGCGACCTCAAGGAGATGGCGGAGACCACCCTGCAGATCCCGCCGCCGGACTTCCTGCCGCAGTTCGGGCGCAACATCGAGGTCCCCAAGCCGACGATCGCGGCGGTCAACGGGGTGGCCTACGCCGGCGGCTTCCTGTTGGCCCAGCAGTGCGACCTGGTCGTGGCCGCCGAGCACGCGCGCTTCGCCGTCACCGAGGTGAAGGTGGGCCGCGGTTCGCCGTGGGCCGCACCGCTGTCCTGGCTGGTCCCGCCGCGGGTCGCGCTGGAGATCCTGCTGACCGGTGATCCCCTCGACGCCGCGCGCGCCCGCGAGGTCGGCCTGGTCAACCAGGTCGTCCCGGGGGCAGAGTTGCGGCAGCGCACACAGGAGCTCGCCCGGCGGATCGCGGCCAACGCGCCGCTGTCCGTGCGGGCGGCGAAGCGCACGGCGTACCTCTCCGCGGAGTGCACCCGCGCCGAGGCGTACGACCGTGCGGAGGAGATCTGGGCGCCTGTCTACCGGTCCGAGGACGCCCAGGAGGGACCCGCCGCGTTCCGCGACAAGCGGACCCCGGTGTGGAAGGGGAGGTAGCGATGCCCGTCTCGATGGCCGCCCTGGCCGACGACCTCGCCGCCGAGTCGGCGGAGCTGCGCGCGATGCTGGCCCCGCTGGACCACCACGGCTGGGCCCGCGACACCCCGGCCGAGGGATGGACGATCGCCGACCAGGTGTCCCACCTGGCGTACTTCGACGACGTCGCCCTGCAGTCCGCCACGGATCCCGAGGCCTTCCGGGCCGAGCTGGAGCGGATCGAGGCCGAGGGCGGCGTGAACCCCGACGCGGTGGCCGCGCGGTTCCGCGACCTGTCCGGCGGCGAGCTGCTGCGCTGGTTCGACCTGTCCCGGGAGCGGCTGATCGAGGCGTTCCGGGGCCTCGACCCCGGGCTGCGGGTGCCGTGGTTCGGGCCGCCGATGAGCGCGGCGTCGTCGCTCACCGCCCGGATCATGGAGACCTGGGCGCACGGGCAGGACGTGGCCGATGCCGTCGGCGTGGTCCGCGAGCCCAGCGCCCGGCTGCGGCACGTGGCCCACATCGGGGTCGGGGCACGGGCGTTCAGCTACGCGCTCCACGGCCGCGAGCTGCCGGCCGCCGCGGTCCGGGTGGAGCTCGACGCCCCCGACGGCTCGCTGTGGACCTGGGGACCGGACGACGCGACCGACCGGATCACCGGGACCGCCGTGGACTTCGCCCTGCTCATCACGCAGCGGCGGCACCGCGACGACCTGGCGTTGGTCGTCACCGGGCCGGCCGCGCAGGAGTGGGTGGAGATCGGCCAGGCGTTCGCCGGCGAGCCCGGGACGGGGCGGGAGCCGGGGCTGTTCGTCGGAGGTGGTGCATGACCGGCTACAGCGCCCCGGCCGAGACCGACCGGCCGATCCGCATCGGCAACTGCTCGGGCTTCTACGGGGACCGGCTGCGCGCGGCGCGGGAGATGGTCGAGGGCGGGCCGATCGACGTCCTGTGCGGGGACTACCTCGCCGAGCTCACCATGCTGATCCTGGCGAAGGCGCAGGCCAAGGACCCCGCCGCGGGCTACGCGCGGACCTTCCTGACCCAGATGGAGGACGTGCTCGGGACCTGCCTGGAGAAGGGGATCAAGGTCGTCGCGAACGCGGGCGGGCTCAACCCGGCCGGGCTGGCCGCGGCGATCGAGGCGCTCGGGACCGACGCGAAGGTCGCGTACGTCGAGGGCGACGACCTGCGCGGCGCGCTCGGCGCGATCGACCCGCCCGTGGAGGGCAAGCCGGTGTCCGCCAACGCCTACCTGGGCGGCTGGGGGATCGCCGAGGCCCTCGCGGCCGGGGCCGACGTGGTGGTGACGGGCCGGGTCACGGACGCATCGCTCGTCGTCGGGCCGGCGGCGTGGTGGCACGGCTGGGGCCGGGAGGACTTCGACGCGCTGGCCGGCGCGGTCGTCGCCGGGCACGTGATCGAGTGCGGGCCGCAGGCCACCGGCGGCAACTACGCCTTCCTCGACGAGATCACCGACCGCCGCTACCCGGGCTTCCCGATCGCCGAGGTCGCCGCGGACGGGTCGTCGGTGATCACCAAGCACCCGGGCACCGGCGGGCTGGTCTCGGTCGGCACGGTCACCGCGCAGCTGCTGTACGAGATCGCGGCGCCCGCCTACCTCGGCCCGGACTGCACCACGCACTTCGACACGATCCGGCTGGACCAGGAGGGCGAGCACCGGGTCGCCATCTCCGGCGTCCGGGGCAGCGCTCCGCCGCCCACGCTCAAGGTCGCGCTCAACGACGCGGGCGGCTACCGCAACACGATGACCCTGGTGCTGACGGGCCTGGACGTCGAGGCCAAGGCGGCGTTCGCCGAGGAGCTGCTGTTCGACGTGCTGGGTGGGCGGGAGCGCTTCGCGGAGGTCGACGTCCGGCTGCTGCGGTTCGACACGCCCGACGCCCCGGCGAACGAACGGGCCACGGCCCACCTGCGCATCACGGTCAAGGACCCGGACCCGCGCAAGGTCGGGCGGGCCTTCTCCAACGCGACGATGGAGCTCGCCCTGGGCGGCTACGCGGGCTTCCACACCACCACGCCGCCGAGCGCCGAGTCCGCCTACGGCGTGTACCGGCCGGCCGCCGTGCCGCGGGAGGCGGTCACGCACACCGTCGTCCTGCCGGGCGGGGAACGGCGGGTCGTGGCGGACCCGCCGGTGGCGCCGGTGGACACCGGACCGGCCGCCGGGTCCCCGACCCCTCCGGGACCCGGCGGCCCCACCCGGCGCGTTCCACTGGGCACGGTCTGCGGAGCGCGGTCGGGCGACAAGGGCGGCGACGCGAACGTCGGCGTCTGGGCGCGCACGGACGAGGCGTACGGCTGGCTCCGCGGGTTCCTCACCGCCGAGCGGGCCCGCGAGCTGCTCGGACCGGAGGCCGCGGACCTGCCGATCGAGGTGCACCCGCTGCCGAACCTGCGGGCGCTCAACGTCGTGGTGCACGGGATCCTCGGCGAGGGCGTGGCCTCCTCCACCCGGCCGGACCCGCAGGCCAAGGGCTTGGGCGAGTACCTGCGCAGCCGGGTCGTCGAGATCCCGGAGGCCTTGCTCGGAGAGGTCGGGTCGGACCGGTCGGCTCCGACAGGTCGGCTCGGGTAGGTCAGGGGTGGGCCGGCACCGGGTCGCCGGCACGCTCCGGGACCGCGTCGGGCGCGGTCGGGACCGCGTCGGGCGCGGTGACGTCCAGGATCGTGCGGACCACCAGCGCAGGATCGTCGTACATCGGCACGTGTTCGACGCCGGGCAGCCGGACCCGCCCGGCGTCGGGGAACAGGGTGCGGAAGCGCTCGGCGTAGAGCGGGGCGGGCAACAGCCGGTCATGTGCGGACCAGGCGATCCGTACCGGCACGTCCGGTTCCGGCACGGTGAAGTCGTAGTCGATCGCGGACCGCAGAAGCGGGCGCAGGAAGCGGCAGCGGGCGTTGTCGCGCAGGAAGTCCGCGGCCTCGGCCGGCTCCAGCCGGTCGCCGTGCTCCACGCCGAGCCGCAGCAGCGCCTTGCGCGCCGGCGCGAGCCGGACGGCCCGGTCCAGGTGGCGCTCGGTGCGGCGGGCCAGGTCGTGTGCCGGCACCAGCAGCCGCCAGACACGGTGGATCTCCTCGCTGTCCGGTCGCCAGCCGCCCGCCGGGGACAGCGCGACGACCGAGAGCGCGCGGCCGCGGGCTGCCAGCTCGAACGCGAGCCAGCCGCCGAGCGAGTTGCCGACCAGGTGCGCCCGCCCGATCCCGGCCGCGTCGAGCGCGGCCTCCACGCCGTCGACCAGCGCCGGGACGCTCGGGCGGACCCGTACCGGGAAGAGCTCGCCGCCCACGTGGCCGCGCAGGGACACGGTCCGGACCGCGTGCCGGGCCCGCAGGCCGGGCAGCACACGGTCCCAGGCACGCGCGCTACCACCGAGCCCGTGCAGGCACACCAGGGGCTCGGGGGCGTGCGGGTCGGCCATGCGAGATCCTCCGTCGTCGGGTGAACGACAGGGGAATCGTCGGAACGGCCGGGAATGTCACGCGCCGGGCCGGATCCGGGCCGATCAGGCGGGTGGAACCACCCGGTCGAGCCACCCCAGCAGGTCGGCGACGACCTCCGCGCGGTTGGTCTCGTTGAACACCTCGTGCCGGGCGCCCGGCCAGATCCGCACGGTCACGTCCTTCACCCCGGCCGCTGCGAGCCGCTCGGCGAGCGGGTGCAGCAGCGCGAGCCCGCCGTTGACGGGGTCGGCGTCACCGACCGTGATCAGGATCGGGAGGTCCGGGCGGATGCTCCCGACGCGGGCGGGGTCGGCCAGCGCCCGACCGCGCGCGAACATCGCCTTGGACCCGGGGACGTCGAGGCCGAAGCCGCACGCCGGGTCGGCGACGTACTTGTCGACCTCGGCCTCGTCCCGGGACAGCCACTCGTAGCCGGTGCGCTGCTCGAAGGGGGCGTTGAAGCCGGACAGGTCGATCGGGCCGTCGAGGTCGAGGTTCGGCTCCAGCAGGTCGATCACGGCGGTCCCGGAGAGGACCAGCCCGTCGATCTCGCCCGAGTGGTCGAGCACCCACTGCTGGGCGGCGAAGGAGCCCATGCTGTGCCCGAGCAGGACGACCGGGACGCCGGGAAAGGCGGCCCGGCCGGCGTCGAGCAGGATCCCAATGTCGTCGACCAGTCCGGTCCAGCCGGTGGTGCCGAGGACGCCGTGGCGCTCCGGGGTGCCGGCGGTGGCGCCGTGCCCGCGGTGGTCCTGCCCCTGCACCACGAACCTGCGCCCCGTCAGCGCTCCGGCCAGCCGGTCGTAGCGGCGCAGGTGCTCGCCCATCCCGTGGGTGAGCTGCACGATCCCGCGCGGGGTGCCCTCCGGCTCCCACCGGTAGGCCGTGACCTCCGTACCGTCGCGGCCGGTGATCGTGAAGGTGGTCGGTGCGGGGGTCGGCTCGGTCACGGGGCCTCCTCGGGGCGGTCGGCCGTGATCGTCGTCGGCGGCCCGCGGACGGGTCAAGGGGGAGGGCCGTGGGTCAGGAGGCCCCGCGGTTCCACGCTCCCAGCACCAGCAGGGTCTTCGTGCCGGTGACCGTGCCGGCGGTCCGCAGGGTGTCGATGACCTGCTGCAGGTGGGCGACGTCGCGGACGCGGACCCGGACGAGCGCGTCCGGGTCCCCGGCGATGGTGAAGATCGACTGCACCTCCGGCACGGTGCTGGCGGTGGCGACGATGTCGGCGACGCCCGTCGTCCCGGCGTAGCGCAGCTCGGTGAAGGCCTCGACGCCCCAGCCGAGCTTCGCGTGGTCGATCTGGGCGGTGAACCCCGTGATCACCCCGACCTCCTGCAGCCGGTCGACGCGCCGCTTCACCGCGGCCACCGACAGGCCGACGATCCCGGCCATGTCCGAGTAGGTGCGGCGGCCGTCCTCCTGCAGCAGGGCGAGCAGCCGGTGGTCGATGGCGTCGATGGCGCCGTTCTCGGGCACAGGGCCTCCTCACGCAAAGAATTACGCCAGTATCGAGCATGGTCGCATCTCCTTTGCGTCTTGCGCGCCACTTCTCGCGACTGGCTTGCGTGGTCCCCGATCACTCCGGTGTGCTCGACGCCACGCGCGCCGGGAACCGGCGCCCCGGGAGCGACGGGAGCCGAGCTTGAGCATCGACACCACCGTGACCCTCGACGACCGCTATGCGGCCGAGCGCGGGCGGGTCCTCCTCACCGGGATCCAGGCCCTGGTCCGGCTGACCCTGGAACAGCGGCGCCTCGACACCGCCCGCGGCCTGGACACGCGGGTGTTCGTGTCCGGGTACCAGGGCTCGCCGCTGGGCGGGCTCGACTCCGAGCTGCTGCGGTCCCGGCGGTTCCTCGACCCCGCGGGCGTGGTGTTCCAGCCGGGTGTGAACGAGGAGCTGGCCGCCACCGCGGTCGCCGGCACCCAGCTGCTCGGGGAGGTGCCCGGTCGCCGGCACGAGGGCGTCGTCGGGTTCTGGTACGGCAAGAACCCCGGCCTCGACCGGGCCGCCGACGCCATCCGCCACGGCACCCTCGCCGGCACCGCCACGCTCGGCGGGGCGGTCGCGGTGATCGGTGACGACCCGGCGTCGAAGTCCTCGACGGTGCCCAGCTCCTGCGAGCCGATGGCGCAGAGCCTGGCGATGCCGCTGCTCGCCCCGGGGACCGTGCCCGAGATCGTCGAGCTGGGCCTGCACGCCGTGGCGCTGTCGCGGGCGACCGGGCTGTGGACGGGGCTCAAGATCGTCGCCGACATCGCCGACGCCTCGGCGACCGTCGACGTCGAA
Source organism: Pseudonocardia terrae (assembly GCF_021343995.1). Lineage (GTDB taxonomy): Bacteria > Actinomycetota > Actinomycetes > Mycobacteriales > Pseudonocardiaceae > Pseudonocardia > Pseudonocardia terrae. Next base: position 84,676 of record NZ_JAJTTE010000010.1, read on the forward strand.
GGCCTGCGGCTCGGGATCCCGATGCCGCCCGCGCAGCCCCGTCCGCCGGTGGGCGCGCTCGTCGGCCCCGCCGCGCTCGACGCCGAGCACGACATGCTCACCCGCCGCCTCGACCTGGCCCGCGCCTACGCCCGCGAGACCGGGCTCAACCGGGTCACCTTCACGGCGCGGCAGGCCCGGCTGGGCATCCTCGCCAGCGGCACCGGTTACGCCGTGGTGCAGCGCGCGCTGGAGGACCTCGGGCTCGACGAGGCCGCGCTCGACGACCTCGGCGTCCGGCTGATCCGCCTCGCGATGCCCTTCCCGGTCGACGCCGAGGACCTCGCCGCGCACACCACGGGCCTCGAGGAGGTGCTCGTCGTCGAGGACAAGGTCCCGTTCCTGGAGGGGCACCTCAAGGAGGCGCTCTACCGCGTGCCGGACGCCCCGCTGGTGGTCGGGCGGCGCGACGAGCGGGGTCGTCCGCTGCTGACCGCGCGCGGCCAGCTCGGCGCGGAGGACGTGGCGCGGGCGATCGCGGCGCGCCTCGGCCACGACCGCCTGCCCCGGGCCGCGGCGGTGCACCTGTCGGCGATCGAGCCGACGAAGCCCTCCCGGATCGGGCTGCCGTTGGCAGGCGCTGCCCGCACGCCCTACTTCTGCTCCGGCTGCCCCCACAACACCTCGACCCGAACCGGCGACGACACGCTGGTCGGGGTGGGCATCGGCTGCCACGCCATGATCGCGATCAACGGCGAGGGCCGGGGCCACCGGATCGGCCTGACCCAGATGGGCGGCGAGGGCGCCCAGTGGCTCGGCCTCGCCCCGTTCACCGACGACCGGCACTTCGTGCAGAACCTCGGCGACGGCACCTTCCACCACTCCGGCTCGCTGGCCGTGCGCGCGGCCGTGGCCGGCGGCGCGACCATGACCTTCAAGCTGCTCTACAACGACGCCGTCGCGATGACCGGCGGGCAGCAGGCCGTCGGGCGGCTGTCGGTCCCGGAGATCACCACGCTGCTGGCGACCGAGGGCGTCCGGCGGATCGTGATCACCACGGACGACCCGGGCAAGTACCGCGGCGTCGCGCTCGACCCGATCGCCTCCGTGCGGCACCGCGACGACTTCGCCGCGGCCGAGGCCGAGCTCGCGGCCCTCGACGGCGTGACCGTGCTGATCCACGACGACCGCTGCGCCGCGGAGGAGCGCCGGCTCCGCAAGCGCGGGAAGCTGCCCACCCCGGCGGAGAAGGTCGTCGTCAACGAGCGGGTGTGCGAGGGCTGCGGCGACTGCGGGGACAAGTCCACCTGCCTGTCGGTGCAGCCGGTGGAGACCGAGTTCGGCCGCAAGACCCGGATCCACCAGCCCTCGTGCAACTCCGACCTCTCCTGCCTGAAGGGCGACTGCCCGTCGTTCCTGCTGGTGGAGCCGGGTACACCGGCGCGGCGGGAGGTCCCGCCGCTACCGGTCGCGCTCGTCGAGCCCGAGCCGCGGTTCGACGGCGCCGAGACGCTCATCCGGATGCCCGGCATCGGGGGGACCGGCGTGGTCACGGTGTCGCAGATCCTGCAGATGGCCGCGCACCTCGACGGCCGGTTCGCCGCCGGGCTGGAGCAGGTCGGGCTGGCCCAGAAGGGCGGCCCGGTCGTGTCCGACGTCCGGATCGCCAAGCAGCCGGTCCGCGGCTCGCTGCGGGCCTCCCGCGGCACCACCGACGTGCTGATCGGCTTCGACCTGCTCGGCACCGCCGACGCGGCCAACCTCGCCGTCGCGCGGCCGGGGCACACCGTGGCCGTGGTGAACAGCGCGATCGTGCCGACCGCCGCGATGGTGACCGGGCGCGTGGTCCTGCCCGGCTCGCCCGACGACGCGCTCGAGCGGATCGCCGCGGCGACCGGCGAGGAGAACGTCCACGTCGATGCGCAGGGCCTGGCCGAGGCGCTCTTCGCCGATCACATGCCCACCAACATGCTGCTGCTCGGCGCGGCCTACCAGCACGGCTGCCTGCCGGTGAGCGCCGAGGCGGTCGAGCAGGCGATCCGGCTCAACGGGGCGGCGGTGGAGACGACCCTCGCCGCGTTCCGCTGGGGCCGCGCCGCGGTGCTCGACCGCGAGGCCGTCCTCGCCGCCGCCCTTCCGCCGGCCCGGGCCACCGTCGAGGTCTCCGCCCGGTCCCGGGCCCTCGCCGAGGGGCTGGACGAGGCCGTCGCGCTCCGCGTCGAGGACCTCACCGGCTTCCAGGACGAGGCCCTCGCCGCCCGCTACGCCGAGGAGGTCCACCGGGTCGAGGCGATCGCCGCGGACAAGGCAGGCGCGGCGGGCGGGCGGGTCGCCCTCGCGTACGCCCGCGGTCTGCACAAGCTGCTGGCCTACAAGGACGAGTACGAGGTCGCGCGGCTGCACCTCGACCCGGCGGAGAAGGCGCGCCGCGACGCCGAGTTCGGGCCCGACGCCGCCGTGTCCGTCCTGCTGCACCCGCCGGTGCTCCGGGCGCTGGGCATGAAGAACAAGATCCGGCTGTCCGGGCGGACCGCGGAGCTCGCCTTCCGCGGCCTGCGCGCCGCCAAGGGCCTGCGCGGCACCCCGCTCGACGTCTTCGGCTACGCCGGCGTCCGGCGCACCGAGCGGGCGCTGGTCGGCGAGTACCAGTCGCTGGTGCGCACGGCCCTCGACGCGCTGACCCCGGAGAACGTGGACCGGGTCGTCGGGATCGCGGAGCTGGCCGAGGAGGTCCGGGGCTACGAGGACATCAAGCTCGCCGCGGTCGAGCGGTTCCGGGCCGCGGCGACGGACGCCCTCGCGGCTCTCTGAGTCGCGGGCGGGCCGACCCTCGGGTGGGCCGGGCCACAGGCGGGGCTTCACAGGCGGGCGAGCAGCGCGTCCAGGTGCAGCGCGAGCCGGATCTCCAGCAGGCGGTCCGGCGCGCGCCAGCCCGCGCCGAGCAGCGCGGTGATCCGGTCGAGCCGCCGGTAGAGGGTGTTGGCGTGCACGTGCAGGGCCTCGCAGGTGCGGGCGTGGTGCTCGCCGTGGTCGAGGTAGGCCCGCAGGGTGGCGACCAGGTCCCGGCCGTGGTCGCGGTCGTGGCCCAGGAGCGGGCCGAGGGTGGTCTCGACGAAGGCGCGCCCCTCCCCGCGGCCGGCCCGGCTGAACAGCGTGCGGTAGATGCCGAGCTCGCCAGCCAGGGTCGGGCGACCGGTGCGGCCGAGGGCGTGCAGAACCGCGGCCGCCTGCCGGGCGTTCTCGTGGGCGCTGCGCACCCCCGACACCCCGCCGGCGCAGTCCGCGACGCCGGCCGCGACGTCGGCGGGCAGGCCCGTCGCGAGCCGGTCCCGCAGCAGCTCCGGCGCCGTTCCCGGCACCAGCACCACGACCTCGCCCGCGTGCTCCGCCGACCACCCGCGCAGCGCAGCGGCGACCCGAGCCCCGTGGGCCGCGGCGGCCCGCGGGTCGTCCCCGGCGAGCCCGTCGTTCCCGTCCCCGGTACCCCCGGCAGGCAGGCCGCCGGGGGACGGGCCGTCGGGAGAAGGGACTGCGGGAGACGGAGCCGCGGGGGACAGCACGGCGACCGCGCTGATCCGCCCGACGTCGACGCGCGCGGCCCGGGCGCGCCGGCGCACCGCTCCCTCGTCGGACTCGGGGGAGAGCAGTGCGACGAGGAACTCGCCCCGCGTGCGCAGCTCCGCTTCCGCCGCGGTCCGCTCCGACGCCACGACCAGGGCCATCGCCGTCGCACCGAGCGCGAGCACGCGTTCGGCGTCCTCGTCGAGTCCGGCCTCCCGCTCGGCCTCGGGACCCGACACCGCACGGTGCGCGACCAGGCATCCCGCCCGGCCCGTCGGCAGCTCCACCGGTGCGACGACGACCGGCCCGGCCGGACCCGTCACCCGCGCCGGCGCCGATCCCTGCGGCGCCGATCCCTGCGGCGTCGATCCCTGCGGCGTCGATCCCTGCGGCGTCGATCCCTGCGGCGTCGATCCCTGCGGCGCCGGTCCCTCCCGCGCGGATCTCTCGGCGGCTGATTCCCCGGGCGGGGTGCCCACCAGCTCGTCGAGCCGTGGGCCCCGGCCGGTGAGCCGCACGCCGTCGGCGTCGAAGACCGCGACCGCCACCCCGAGCGCCCGCTCCAGCTCCGCCGCGATCGCCGCGGCTCCGCCCCGCCGCAGCACCGCGGCCGTCAGCCGGTCGCGCAGCGCGTCGGCCTCGCGGCGCGCCTCCTCGCTGCGGCGCAGCGCCGCGTTCGCCCGCTCCAGATCGGCGAGCGCGTGCCGGTTCTCCTCGAACAGGCGGGCGTTGCCGATCGCGACGGCCGCGTGCGAGCCGAGCGCGGCGAGCAGCTCGATCTCCCGCGGGGTGAAGCGGCGCGGCCGCCGGTCCGCCGCGCACAGCACGCCGATCGTGCCCGCGCCGGTCCGCAGCGGGACGCCGAGGATCCCGCCGAGGTGCTCCGAGAGGGCGGCGGCGTCGACGTCCGCGGCGTGCGGCAGTCCGTGGTCGGCCAGGTAGTCCTCGGTGCCCATCGGCCGTCCGGTCCGCAGCACCTCGCCGCCGAGCCCCTGCCCCACGGCCAGCTCGATCCCGCGCAGCGCCGCGCCGATCGAGCCGTCGACGACCTCGATCCGCAGCAGCGCGTCGGACTGGCGCAGCATCAGGTAGGCGACGTCGACGGCCAGCAGCCGCCGGGCCTGCGCGGCGACCTCGCCGAGCACGGCCTGCGGATCGCGCAGGGTCGCCAGCCGGCGGGCGAGCTCGTTCAGCGCGGCGAGCTCGACGGCGTGGCGCCGCCGCTCGCCCAGCCGGGCGTGGATGCGCAGCGCCCACCCCGCCTCGGTCTCCGTCCGCACCGGGTCGGCGCCGGCCAGGAGCAGCTCGGACCGGTGGGCCTCGAGCTCCGCCGCGCCCCGGTCGTCGGCCAGCAGTTGCAGCCACGTCACGGGCAGGAGGATATCTCCACGGATCTGCCGCAGCGGGGGACGTTTCCTCCATGGATCGGACCGGGCGCGGCATGGTCCCCTCGCACCCGGTGCCGGCCGGGAGCCGCCGCCACCGGGAAGGACGTCGAGGATGACCGAGAGCACCGTCCGCACGAGCGACGGCGTGACCCTGCACCTCGGCGACAGCGGCGGCGAGGGCCCGCCCGTCGTGCTGCTGGCCGGCTACGGCGCCCCCGCGACCAGCTGGGTCTTCCAGGTCGACGGGCTCACCGCGGCCGGCCACCGGGCGATCTGCCTCGACCGCCGCTCGCACGGCCGCTCGGAGGCCCCCGCCTTCGGGCACCGGATGGCCCGGCACGGCAAGGACCTGCGCGACGCCCTCGACCAGCTCGGCCTCGGCACCCCGGACGCGCCGGTCACCCTGGTCGGCGGCTCGATGGGCGCCAACGTGATCTGGGCGTACGTCGACCTGTTCGGCACCGCGGGGATCCGCGGGATCGTCACCGTCGACCAGACGCCGACGATGGTGAACACCGCGGACTGGCCCTACGGCTTCTACGGCCTCACCCCGGAGAACCTCGGCACCTTCTTCGCCGACGGCGTCCCGAAGACCGGCCGCGGGTTCACCGACGAGCAGGCCACGCCCGCGCTGGTGCGGCTGATCGAGCGGCTCGGCCCCGACGCCGTGCCCGCGCAGCCGGTCGGCACCGAGGCCCTGCTCGCCGACCACGCGCGCCAGGACTGGCGCGACGTCGTCGCCCGCACGACCATCCCGGTGCTGATGGTGGCGGGCCGGCAGAGCCAGCTCTGGCCCTGCGAGCACGCGGCGGCCGCGCTGCGCGACACCCCGCGCGGCCGGGCGCTGGTGCTGGAGGACTGCGGGCACGCCGCCAACCTGGACCGGCCGGAGGAGTTCACCGCGGCGCTGCTCGAGTTCCTGGAGGAGCTGTGACGACCACCCCGACGAACAACCCGACGAACACCCGGCCGGACAGCGGGACCACCGGGACCGGCGTCCTCGACGAGCTGGGCGTTCCCGCACAGCGGGTCCTGCGCGACCCGGACGTGATGGCCTCGCTCGCCCACGACGACGCCGAGTGGGCCCCGGTCGGGACCCCGCTGGCCGTGGTGCGGGCGACGACCCCGGAGGAGGTGCAGGCCGTCGTCGCGGCCTGCTACCGGCACCGGGTCCCGGTGGTCGCGCGCGGCGCGGGGACCGGCCTGTCCGGCGGCGCCAACGCCGTCGACGGCTGCATCGTGCTGGCCCTGGACCGGATGGACCGGGTCCTGGAGATCGACCCGCTGGAGCGGCTCGCCGTCGTCCAGCCGGGGGTGGTGAACGACGACCTGCGCGCGGCCGTGGCGAAGGAGGGGCTCTGGTACCCGCCGGACCCCGCCAGCGCGCCGTGGTCGACGATCGGCGGGAACGTCGCCACCAACGCGGGCGGGCTGTGCTGCGTGAAGTACGGCGTGACCCGGGACTACGTGCTCGGCCTGCAGATGGTCACCGGCACCGGCGAGCTGGTGCGGCTGGGCCGGCGCACCGCCAAGGGCGTGGCCGGCTACGACCTGGCCGGGCTGGTCGTCGGCTCGGAGGGCACGCTCGGGATCGTCACCGAGGTGACCGTGCGGCTGCGGCCGCTGCCGCCGCCCGCGATCACCGTGGCGGGCTACTTCTCCTCGATCGTCGACGCCGGGCGGGCCGTCGCGGCGAGCGCCGCCGCGGGGCTCACCCCGGCCGCGCTGGAGCTCGTCGACAAGCACTGCCTGGCCGCCGTCGACGCCTGGAAGAACATGGGGCTCTCGGTCGAGGCCGACGTCGTGCTGCTGGCCCGCTTCGACGAACCGGGCGCGGCGGGCGAGGCCGCGGCCGAGCGGATGGTGGAGTGCTTCGACGCCTCCGGCGCGAGCTTCGCGGTCCGGTCGACGGACGAGGAGGAGGCCGAGGCGCTGTTCGCGGCCCGGCGGCTGGCCTATCCCGCCCTGGAGCGGCTGGGCCCGGTGCTGACCGAGGACGTGTGCGTGCCGAAGGCGCAGGTCCCCGAGATGCTGGCGCGGATCGAGCGGACCGCGCAGCGGCACGCGATCACCATCGCCAACATCGCGCACGCCGGCGACGGCAACCTGCACCCGCTCCTGATCACCGACCACGGCGACGAGGCCGCCCGCCGCCGGGCCCAGGCCGCCTTCGACGACATCGTCGCCGACGCCCTCGCGCTGGGCGGCACCGTGACGGGCGAGCACGGCGTTGGGCTGCTCAAGATGCAGGGCCTGGCGGCCGAGCTGAGCCCCGCGGTGCTGGACCTGCACCGCTCCGTCAAGCAGGCACTCGATCCCCGGGGCATCCTCAACCCCGGCAAGGTCGTCTGACCCGATCCCCCTGGGAAGGAACCCCCGCATGAGCTCCGACACCGTCGTCGGGACCGAGGAGCGGCTGGTCCGCTCCGGCGTGCGCCGGGCCGGCCGCCGACTCGTCCCGCTCCTGATGCTGCTCTACTTCGTGAACTACCTGGACCGCGTGAACATCGGGTTCGCCGGGCCCAACGGCATGAACCAGGAGCTGGGCCTGTCGGCCACGCTCTTCGGCGTGGCTGCGGGCGTGTTCTTCATCGGCTACCTGCTGCTCGAGGTGCCCAGCAACCTGATGCTGCACCGCTTCGGCGCCCGCCGGTGGATCGCCCGCATCCTCGTGACCTGGGGGATCATCGCCACGCTCATGGCGTTCGTGCCCAACGCCACGGTGCTGATCGTGCTGCGCTTCCTGCTCGGCGTGGCCGAGGCGGGCTTCTTCCCGGGGATCATCCTGTACCTCACGTACTGGTTCCCGGCGGCGCAGCGGGCCCGGATGACAGCGTGGTTCATGACCGCCATCCCGATCTCCACCGCCCTGGGCGCGGTCGTGTCCTCGCTGATCATCGAGCACGGCGACGGGCTGTTCGGGCTGTCCGGCTGGCGGGTGATGTTCCTGGTGGAGGGCATCCCGTCGGTGCTGCTCGCCTTCGTCGTGTGGTTCGTCCTCACCGACCGGCCCGCGGACGCGAAGTGGATGCCGCAGGAGGAGAAGGACGCGCTGGAGCGCGCCCTCGCCGCGGAGGGTCGGGAGGTCTCCGAGGCCGGTCCGCGGTCGGTGCTCGGCGCGCTGAAGAGCCCGCGGGTGCTCGCGCTGTCCTGGGTGTACTTCGGCGTGGTCTACGGCCTCTACGCGCTCGGCTTCTTCCTGCCGACGATCATCAAGAACTTCTCCGCGCAGTACGGCACCCACTTCACCACCGTGCAGCAGGGGCTGATCAACGCGATCCCGTACGTCGTCGGGCTGGTCGTGATGATCGTGTGGACCCGCCGCTCGACGAACCCGACGGTGCGGGTGGCCGTGCCGGCGCTGGTCGGCGGCGTGGCCATCCCGATCGCGCTCTACCTGGCGAACCCGTGGCTGGCGATGGTGGCCGTGACGATCTGCGCCTGCGGTGTGCTGGCGGCGCTGCCCGGCTTCTGGTCGCTGCCCACGGCGTACCTGACCGGCGCTGCGGCCGCGGCGGGCATCGCATTGATCAACTCGCTGGGGAACCTGTCCGGGTTCGTGGCCCCGTACGTCACGGGCGCGCTGTCCGACGCCACCGGCAACAACAAGGTCGGGCTGTGGGTCGTCGGGATCTGCATGGTCTCCGCGGCCGTGGTGACCTGGCTGCTGCGCCGGACCCGGACCCGGGACACGGCGGACCGAGTCGACTGAACCGACTCAGCCGACTGGGCCGACCCGCGGCGTCACCCGCGGCGGCGCGCGACCACTGCGCGCGCGGCCCTCACGATCCGCTCCAGGCCTTCTCGGTGGGCGCCGTGCCAGTACACGCGCCCGCAGGAGCGGCAGCGGGCGAACTCGGCGTAGGTGCGCCGGGTCCCGGCCTCCAGCCGGTCGGCCACGTCCTCGGCGGCCACCGGCGCGAGGTCGCCGTTGCAGGCGGTGCACCGGGTCGACGGGGCGAGCGGCGGGGCGAAGCGGTCGAGCACGTCGGCGAGCTGGTCGTCCGGACGGTCGCCGCGCACGTGCGCACCGGCCCAGAGGGCGCGCCGCATCAGTAGGCCGCGGTCCTGGGTGAGCACGATCCGGCGCTGCGCGGCGCCGTCGCGGACCAGCTCCGCGTCGTCGGCGTCGTTGCGGTAGGCGGCGTCGATCCCGAGCACCCGCAGCCGGCGCGCCAGGGTCCCCAGCCCGACGTCGAGCAGGAAACCGGTCGCGCCCGGCACGTCCTGCGGCCGGTCCACGGGCAGGATCGCGAGCGCGGTCCCGGGCACCGGGCGCTCCTGCGGGGAGACCTCGCGGCCGGCGAGCCGGAGCGCGCCGACCTCGGTGAGCGGGATGCCGAGGCTCTGCACCACGTGCCCGAGGGTGGCGTCGCCGTCCCACCGCACGCTCGCCCGGGCGCGGCGGCGCTCCCGCGACAGGAACGTCCACAGCGCCGGGTCGGGGCGCACCTCCAGCTCGGCGGGGGTGCGCCGCTCCGGGTCGGGCATCCTGCCGACGCTACCGGCCGGGCCAGGTGGCGCTGCGCCGTCCGGGGCAGTCCCGGCTCGCCGCTGGCACACGGGCTTCCCGAGACGGCACGATGCGGGACGTGATGGACCGCCCGTACGTGATCGCCTCCGCGGCGGTGTCCCTCGACGGCTACATCGACGACGTCGCCGAGGCGCGGCTGATCCTGTCCGACGACGAGGACCTCGACCGCGTCGACGACGTGCGGGCCTGGGCCGACGCGCTGCTGGTCGGGGCCAACACCATCCGCGCGGACGACCCGCGGCTGCTCGTCCGCTCCGCCGAGCGCCGGCGGGCCCGGGTCGCGGCGGGCCGGTCCGAGTCGCCCGCCAAGGTCACGTTGACCCGCTGCGGCAAGGTCGACCCCGGGGCCCGGTTCTTCACCGCCGGCGACACCGAGCGGTTCGTCTACACCTGCGACGCCACCGTCGAGGACGTGCGGTCGAAGCTCGGCGGCGTGGCCACCGTCGTCGGCGCGGGGGACCCGCTCGAGCTGCCGCGGATGCTCGCCGACCTGCGGGAACGGGGCGTCGAACGGCTGATGGTCGAGGGCGGCGGCTCGGTCCACACCCTGTTCCTGGCCGCCGACGCGGTCGACGAGCTTCACCTGGTCTACGCGCCGTTCTTCGTCGGGCAGCGGGACGCGCCACGGTTCGTCAACCCCGCCGAGTTCCCGCAGGGCCCCGCCTCGCGCATGCAGCTGACCGACAGCCGGCAGATCGGTGACCTCATGTTCCTGTGCTACCGACCCCGGAGATCGGGCGGGGCATGACCGACACGGCTCTGTGGCTCGACGCGCCGGGCCGGGTCTCGCTGCACGAGGTCGAGGTCGCACGCCCCGGGCCGGAGGAGGTGCTGGTCCGCACGCTGTACACGGGGGTGAGCCGCGGGACCGAGGCGCTGGTGTTCCGCGGCGGTGTGCCGGAGAACCAGCGGGCCGTGATGCGGGCGCCGTTCCAGGACGGGGACTTCCCGGCGCCGGTGAAGTACGGGTACCTCAACGTCGGCGTGGTCGAGGAGGGCCCGTCCGACCTCGTCGGGCGGGCGGTGTTCTGCCTGTACCCGCACCAGACCCGGTACGTCGTGCCCGCCTCCGCGGTCACCCCGGTGCCGGAGGGGACGCCGCCGGAGCGCGCGGTGCTCGGCGGGACGGTGGAGACGGCGGTCAACGCGCTGTGGGACGCCGCCCCGCTGGTCGGCGACCGGATCGCCGTCGTCGGGGGCGGGATGGTGGGGTGCTGCGTCGCCGCGCTGCTCGCGGGGTTCCCGGGCGTGCGGGTGCAGCTCGTGGACCCGCTGCCGGCCCGCGCCGCGGTCGCCGACGCGCTCGGCGTCCCGTGGGTGCCGCCGGGGGAGGCAGCCGACGGCTGCGACCTCGTCGTGCACACCAGCGCCACCGAGGCGGGCCTCGCGCGGTCGCTGGAGCTGCTCGGCCCGGAGGGCGAGGTCGTCGAGATGTCCTGGTACGGCGACCGACCCGTGCGGGTGCCGCTGGGCGAGGCCTTCCACCCCGGGCGGCTGACGATCCGCAGCAGCCAGGTCGGGATGGTGTCCGCCGCCCGGCGCTCACGCCGGAGCTTCGGCGACCGGATCGCCCTCGCGCTGCGCCTGCTGGCCGATCCGCGGTACGACGCCCTCGTCACGAGCGAGGGGCCGTTCACCGGGCTGCCCGCGGACCTGCCGCGGATTCTCGGCGAGGGCGGTGAACCGTCCGGGCTCCTGCACCGTGTCACCTACTGACGCGAGGAGGAGCAGTTGTTCGGGATCACCGTCCGCGACCACATGATGGTCGCCCACAGCTTCCGCGGCGAGGTCTTCGGGCCGGCGCAGCGGCTGCACGGCGCCACGTTCGTGGTCGACGCGACCTTCCGGCGCGCCGAGCTCGACGCCGACGACCTCGTCGTCGACATCGGGCTGGCCACCGCGGCCCTGCAGGCGGTGCTCGGCGAGCTCACCTACCGCAACCTCGACGACGATCCCGCCTTCGCCGGCCGCAACACCTCCACGGAGTTCCTGGCGAAGGTCGTCGCCGACCGGCTGGCCGAGCGGGTCGCGGCCGGCGAGCTGGGGGAGGGAGCCCGGGGCCTCGAGGGCATCGCCGTGACCCTGCACGAGTCCCACGTGGCGTGGGCGAGCTACGAGCGGTCCCTGCCATGACCGTGGCCGCGCCGGTGCTGGCGGCCGTGCTGCCCGCCGACGTCGACGACCCGCAGCGGCCCAGCGGCGGCAACGTCTACGACCGCCGCGTCCTGGCCCGGCTCGCCGGCGTGCAGGAGATCGCGGCGAGCGGGACCTGGCCCGCGCCGTCGCCGGGCGACCGGGCGGCGCTCGCGGCCTCGCTCGCGGCGCTCCCCGACGGCGCGGTCGTCCTGCTCGACGGGCTGGTGGCCTGCGGGGTCCCCGAGGTCGTGGTGCCGGAGGCGGGGCGGCTGCGGCTCGTCGTGCTCGTGCACCTCCCGCTCGCCGACGAGGCCGGCGCCGATCCCGCGCTCGCGGAGCGGGAGCGCGCGGTGCTGCGGTCGGCCGCGGCGGTCGTCGCGACGAGCGCCTGGTCGGCCGGGCGGCTCGCCGCGCTGCACGGTCTGGCCGCGGTCCCCGTGGTCACGCCCGGCGCGGATCCCGCACCCCTCGCCCCGGGCACGGACGGCACGAGCCTGCTCTGCGTCGGCTCGGTCACCCCGACGAAGGGACAGGACCTGCTGGTCGGGGCGCTGGCGCGGGTGGCGGCGCGGTCGTGGCGCTGCCGGCTGGTGGGGCCGCTGGGCCGGGCGCCCGGGCATGTCTCGCTCGTCCGGCGCGAGCTGGAGAAACACGGCCTCGCCGACCGCGTCCGACTCGACGGCCCGCTCACCGGCGCGGCCCTCGACGAGGCCTACGGCGCCGCCGACCTGCTCGTCCTGCCCTCGCGGGCCGAGGCCTTCGGGATGGTGGTGCTGGAGGCGCTCGCGCGCGGGATCCCGGTGCTGGCCACCGACGTCGGCGGAGTGCGGGAGGCGCTCGGCGCCACCCTGTCGGGCGAGATGCCCGGCCTGCTCGTCGCACCGCACGCCGACGCCCTCGCCGCCGCGCTGCGGGACTGGCTCGACGACCCCGCCCTGCGCACCCGCCTTCGCGGCGCCGCCCACGAGCGCCGGCGGACGGTCCCGGACTGGGCTGCCTCCGCCACCGCGCTCGCCGCGATCCTCGAGGGGGTGCGGTCGTGAGCGCCCCCGTCGTGCCGGCCCGGGCGACGCAGCATGGATCCACAACGCCCTCGGGTCGTCCAGGTGGCCCGCGTCATGGAGCCATGACGCGGGCTGCGGCTGCTGGGTGGCGGGCGATGCGGCCGGTGCTGGGGTCGTCCCGGGTGCGGACCGCGGTGGCGGTGGTGCTGCTCGCCGTCGTGATCTGGCGGCTGGGCGCGGGGCCGGTGCTCGACGGGCTGCGCGCCCTCGACCTCCCCGCTGTCGCCGCAGCGCTCGTCCTCGGCGCCGCGACCACGCTGTGCGGCGCCGCCCGCTGGGTCCTCGTCGCCCGGCGCCTCGGGATGCCGCTGCGCCTGGGACCGGCCGTGGCGCACTGCTACCGGGCGCTGTTCCTCAACTCCGTGCTGCCCGCCGGCATCCTCGGCGACGTCGGCCGGGCCGTCGAGCACGGGCGCGCGGTCGGGGACGTCGGCCGCAGCGCCCGCGCCGTGATGCTGGAGAAGGTCGCCGGGCAGGTCGCGCTGGTGGTGGTCGGCACGACCGTGCTGGTCGCCGAACCGGCCGTCCTCTCGGCGTTGTCCCTGCCGGTGCAGATCTGGGGCCCCGCACTCGGCGTGCTCGGCGTGGCCGCCGTCGTCGGGCTGCGCGTCCGTCGGGTCCGGACCGGCCTGGGAACCCTGCTGGCCGACGCCCGCCGCGGGCTCCTCGCCCGCGACGCCTGGCCGGGCGTCGCCCTGCTCTCCCTCGCCGCGCTCGCCGGGTACCTCGGGCTCTTCCTGGTCGCGGCCCGGACCGTCGGCGCCACCGCCCCGACCACCCAGCTGCTCCCGCTGCTGGTGCTGGCCCTGTTCGTGATGGGCCTGCCGGTCAACGTCGGCGGGTTCGGCCCGCGCGAGGCCGTGGCCGCCGTCGCGTTCGGCGCGGTCGGTCTCGGCGCGGCACAGGGGCTGTCCGCCGCCGTGGCCTACGGCGTCCTGACGCTCGTGAGCACGCTCCCCGGCGGCCTGGTCCTCCTGGCCGGGCTCCTGCGCCGCGCCGTCCGCCGCCCCGTCGTCGCACCGGCCCCGGCCTGATCGACGCATGCCTGCACTGGCGGCCGTCTCCGCGGCCGCCAGTGCACGCCACCGCCGATCGCCGGTCAGGGGAAGTGCGGCCATGATCGCCGGTCCCGTGCATCGAGTGCTCCGCCGCACACCTTCGACGCACGCAACCGACGATCACGACACGCCGACAGCGCCCGTGATCATCGGTCCTGTGCGTCCACGGCTGTGTCGCCGGGCCTCGGTGCACGAGAGCGACGATCACGCGACGACCCCCTGAGAACGACGAAACCCCGGTCCAGAGGGGCCGGGGTCGTGATCGAGGAGATGTTCTCTGTGTCCGAGGGGGGACTTGAACCCCCACCCCCTACTCGGGGACTAGCACCTCAAGCTAGCGCGTCTGCCATTCCGCCACTCGGACCTGCACCGCCCGGGCCCTGCCCGGTGCGACCGTTGAAGCATAGCGGAGGCGTTCCGGGCCCCGCGCAGGGGCATGGGTGTCGGGGCGGGGTGGTAGGAACATCGTCATGACCGGCCCGCTCAGCGCGGTGGACGAGGTGGTCGAGCTCTGCTCGGACCTCATCCGCATCGACACGTCCAACACCGGCGACCCGGAGACCGTCACGGGGGAGAAGGAGGCGGCGGAGTACGTCGCCGCGAAGCTGACCGAGGTCGGGTACGAGTGCGAAGTGCTGGACTCGGGCGCCCCCGGCCGCACCAACGTCTTCACCCGCCTGAAGGGTGCCGACCCGTCGCGGGGCGCGCTGCTGATCCACGGCCACCTCGACGTGGTGCCCGCCGAGCCGAGCGAGTGGTCGGTGCACCCCTTCTCGGGTGCGGTGCAGGACGGCTACGTCTGGGGTCGCGGCGCCGTCGACATGAAGGACATGGTCGCGATGACCATCGCGGTCGCCCGGCAGTTCAAGCGGGAGGGCTACGTCCCGCCGCGGGACATCGTGTTCGCCTTCGTGGCGGACGAGGAGGCCGGCGGTTCGTACGGGTGCCAGTGGCTGGTGGAGCACCGGCCGGACCTGTTCGAGGGCGTCACCGAGGCCGTCGGCGAGGTCGGCGGGTTCTCCCTGACCCTGGGCCAGGACCGCCGGGTCTACCTGATCGAGTCGGCCGAGAAGGGCATGGCCTGGATGCGCCTGCGCGCCAAGGGCAGGCCCGGCCACGGCTCCTTCCTGCACGACGAGAACGCCGTGACCGTCCTCTCCGAGGCGGTCGCCCGGCTGGGCAACCACCGCTTCCCGCTGGTCATGACGGACACGGTGCGCGCCTTCGCCGAGCAGATCCGCGAGCTGACCGGCATGGAGTTCCCCGACGAGGACATCGAGGGCGCCTTCGCCAAGCTCGGCCCGGTCGCCCGGATGGTGGGCGCCACGGTCCGCGACACCGCGAACCCGACCATGCTCAGCGCCGGCTACAAGGCCAACGTGATCCCGTCGACGGCCGAGGCCGTGGTCGACTGCCGTGTCCTGCCCGGCCGTCGGGACGCGTTCCTCCGCGAGGTCGACGAGCTGCTGGGCCCGGACGTCGAGCGCGAGTGGATCCAGGACCTGCCGGCTCTGGAGACCGAGTTCGAGGGCCCGCTGGTCGAGGCCATGGCGGCCGCGCTGCGCACCGAGGACCCGGACGCGAGGACCGTCCCCTACATGCTGTCCGGCGGCACGGACGCGAAGTCGTTCGTCCAGCTGGGCATCCGCTGCTTCGGGTTCGCCCCGCTGCGCCTGCCCCCGGACCTGGACTTCGCCTCGCTCTTCCACGGCATCGACGAGCGCGTGCCCGTCGACGCCCTGGAGTTCGGCGCCAAGGTCCTCGATCGCTTCCTGCGAACAGCGTGAGCAGGAACAACGGACACGGCTTGAGGAACTCGTGATGGATCTCTCGAACAAGGTCGCCCTGGTCACCGGCGGCGCCTCCGGCATCGGCGCGGCCGCGGCCCGGCGGCTGGCCGCGGCGGGCGCGCACGTGGTCGTCGCGGACCGGGACGGCGACGCCGCCGAGCTGGTCGCCGGCGAGGTCGGGGGCACGGCCCGGGTCGCCGACGTCACCGACCCCGAGGCCGTCGCCGCGCTGGTCGCCGCGGCCGAGGAGGTGCAGGGGCATCTCGACGTGGTGCTGCTCAACGCCGGCATCACGTCCGGCCAGTCCGGGACCGCCGAGCTGGATCTCGCGGGCTACCGGGCGATCATGGGCGTGAACGTCGACCACGTGGTCTTCGGGCTGACGGCCGCGGTCCCGGCGCTGCGCCGGGCCGGCGGCGGCAGGATCGTGGTCACGGCCTCGCTCGCCGGCCTGGTCCCCATGCCGGGCGACGCGCTCTACACGGCCTCGAAGCACGCCGTCGTCGGCTACGTCCGCTCGGCGGCGCCGGTGCTCGCGCCGGAGGGGATCGTGGTCAACGCCGTGTGCCCGGGCTTCGCCGACACCCCGCTGATCGCGCGGGCCAAGGCGCAGTTCGGCGACTTCCCCCTGCTGACGGCCGAGGACGTGGCGACCGCGATCGAGTCGATCCTGGAGCGTGGCGAGCCGGGGGAGTGCTGGTTCGTCCAGCCCGGCCGCGAGCCCGCGCCGTACGGGTTCCGCGGCGTGCCGGGACCCAGGGGGGCCGGTGCCCCGCCGCCGGTGAACTGGGAGACCGGACGGCACTAGCCGGGACTAGTAGGACAGCTCCGGCAACATCTGCCCCGTGCGACGGCGGCGCAGCCACACCTTGCGTACCCCGCCGGGGTAGAGCCGGACCCGGGAGAGCTCCCATCCCGCGAACTCGGCCTGGATCGCGAGGCGCACGGCGGCCGTCAGCCGGGGCACGTCACCGTCGATCCGGAGGGGGCGGTACTCCCAGTCCCCCTCCACATGGGGTTTCCCTTCGGGATCGATCGCCTCCACCGCACCGGTACCTGCCACCGGTCACCTCCCGCCGTACTTCGCGACCCCCGGTGAACCTGGGGTTACACGACCACCATACGAGGGTGTCGCGGGCCGGGGCCAGGGCCGGCCGGGGTTCGGCCGGGTTCGGCCGCGGCCGTCGCGGAGCGGTCAGGGGCCGGCACTGACGTCGTCGAGCGCGGCCCGGATCTCCGGCGGCAGGGTCACCGACTCGGTGGCCAGGGAGGCGGAGAGCTGGGCGGCGTCGCGGGCCCCGACCACGGCCGCGGCCACCCCGGGCCGGTCCCGCACCCACGCCAGCGCGACGGCCAGCGGTGAGGTCCCGAGCCCGTCGGCGGCGGTGAGCACGGACTGCACGATCCGCGCGCTGCGCTCGTTGCGCCGGGCCTCGACGTAGGCCGCCAGCAACGGCGAGGTCGCGCGCGAGTCGGCGGGTGTGCCGTCGGTGTACTTGCCGGTGAGCACCCCCCGCCCGAGCGGGGCCCAGGCGAACAGCCCCAGCCCGTGGTGCCGCGCGGCGGGCAGCAGCTCGGCCTCGGGCCCGCGGTGCAGCAGCGAGTACTCCGCCTGCGCCGACACCGGCATCACGACGTTGCCGAGGGCGCGCGCCCGCTCCGCGACGGTGGCCAGCTGCCAGCCCGCGGGCGCGACCAGCCCGGCGTAGCGGACCTTCCCGCTCAGCACCGCCACCTGGATCGCCGACAGCGTCTCCTCGAGCGGGACCTGGGGGTCCCAGCCGGGTAGCTGCCACAGGTCGAGCCGGTCGGTGCGCAGCCGGCGCAGGGTGGCGTCGAGACCGTGCAGCAGGGCGCCGCGCGCGGCCCGCCGGCCGAGGGCGCCGTCGGGCGGGCCGCCGCGGGCGGCGATCACGAGGTCGTCCCGGTCGACCAGGCCGGCCTCGAGGTGCGCGCCGAGGACCTCCTGGGCTGTCCCGTCGCCGTAGACGTCGGCGGTCTCGACGAGGGTGCCGCCGCCCTCGACGAAGGCGAGGAGCTGCTCGCCCGCGCCCTCGGCGTCGGTGTCCTCGCCCCAGGTCATCGTGCCCAGCCCGATCCGGGACACCTGCAGCCCCGACCCCCCGACCCTCCTGCGCAGCACCCGGTGAGCCTGCCATCCGGGGGTGGGTCCGCGGCCGTCGACCCCGCCCTCGCTACGGTGACGCCCCGTGACCGTGACCCGGGGGGACGTCCGATGAGCTGGCTCGAGGTCGTGGTGCTCGGCCTGGTCCAAGGCCTGACCGAGTTCCTGCCGATCTCCTCCTCGGGGCACCTGCGGATCGTGTCCGGGCTGTTCTTCGGCAACGACCCGGGCGCGGCGTTCACCGCGGTCAGCCAGCTGGGTACGGAGCTGGCCGTCCTCATCTACTTCGCGAAGGACATCTGGCGGCTGGTCGCGGTCTGGTTCCGCGGGCTGCGCGACCCGGAGGCCCGGCTGAACCCGGACTACCGGGTCGCCTGGCTGGTCATCCTGGGCACGATCCCGATCGGTGTGCTCGGGGTGCTGTTCCAGGACAAGATCGAGACGGTCGCGCGCAACCTGTGGCTGATCGCGACCACGCTGATCGTGTTCGGCGTCCTGCTCGGCCTCGCCGAGCGCTACAGCCAGCGGCTCGCGGAGCGCCGCACGATCGAGCAGCTCACCGTGAAGGACGGCATCCTCCTCGGCTTCGCCCAGGCCCTGGCGCTGATCCCGGGCGTCTCCCGGTCCGGCGGGACGATCACCGCGGGCCTGTTCCTCGGGCTCGAGCGCGCCGCGGCCGTGCGCTACTCCTTCCTGCTCGCCATCCCGGCGGTCGTCTCGGCCGGGGTGTTCCAGCTCAAGGACGTCACGGCGGGCGACACGACGGTCCCGCAGATGGTGGTGGCCACGGTCATCGCGTTCGTCGTCGGGTACGCCGTGATCGCGTGGCTGCTGCGGTTCGTGGAGCGCAACAGCGTGTACGTCTTCGTCGCCTACCGGATCGCCCTCGGCGTGGCGCTGATGGCGGCGCTGGGTATCGGCGCGGTGTCCGCCACCTAGCCGGGCCACCAACTGGCCGGACCACCACCGGGGCGGCCCCCGGCGCCACGTAGGCTCGATCGTCGTGACCACCCTGATCCTGCTCCGGCACGGCCGGTCGACGTCCAACACCGCGGGCGTCCTCGCCGGCCGGACGCCCGGCGTGGAGCTGGACGACAAGGGCCGCGAGCAGGCGTCGGCGGTGGTCGAGCGGCTCGCGCCACTGCCGCTCGCCGAGATCGTCACCTCCCCGATGCTGCGCTGCCGGCAGACCGTCACCCCGCTGGCCGAGGCCCGCGGCCTGGCCCCGGTCGTCGAGGAGGACCTGTCCGAGGTCGACTACGGCGACTGGACCGGCGGGAAGCTCTCCGAGCTGGCCAAGGAGGACCTCTGGAAGGTCGTCCAGGCGCACCCGTCGGCGGCGGTGTTCCCCGGCGGCGAGGGCCTCGCCGGCATGCAGGCCCGGGCGGTCGCCGCGGTCCGGCACCACGAGCGGCGGATCGCGGCCGCGCACGGGCCGAACGCGATCTGGGTCGCCTGCAGCCACGGCGACGTCATCAAGGCGGTGCTGGCCGACGCGCTGGCCAGCCACCTCGACAACTTCCAGCGGATCGTCGTCGACACCTGCTCGATGTCGGTGGTGACCTACACGAAGACCCGGCCGTTCGTCGCGCGGGTCAACGACGTGGGCGGCGACGTCACGTCGCTGGTCCCGCCCCCGCCCGAGAAGAAGGAGGGGGCCGAGGGGCAGGACGACGGCGCGCCCGAGCCCGAACCCTCCTCCGACGCGGTGGTCGGTGGCTCCACAGGGGCCTGACGAGCTCGTCGGCCACACCGGGGTGCCACGCCCGCGGCCGTGGCCTACTCTGGGTTTTGCCATGTCACGCGTCATCCACGTCTTCCGCCAGCCCGAGCGCTTCGTCGCGGGCACCGTCGGCGAGCCCGGCGACCGGGCCTTCTACCTGCAGGCCATCCAGGACGCGCGGACGATCAGCGTCCTGCTCGAGAAGCAGCAGGTCTCGGTGCTCGCGGAGCGGATCGAGGCGCTGCTCGCCGAGATCGCACGGCGGTTCGGCAGCGAGGTCGACACCGGCCAGGAGGTCGAGTCCGCGGACAACGACCCGCTGGCCGTGCCGCTCGAGGAGGAGTTCCGGGTCGGCACGATGGGCCTGGGGTGGGACGCGGACTCGCGGTCCATCGTGGTCGAGCTGCTCGCGGTCACCGAGGAGGAGGTCGACGAGTCCGTCGTCCTCGACGACACCGAGGAGGGCCCCGACGCCCTGCGCGTGTTCCTGTCCCCGGTGCAGGCGCGCGAGTTCGCCGACCGGGCCGAGAAGGTCGTGTCCGCCGGGCGCGCCCCGTGCCCGCTGTGCGCGGAGCCGCTCGACCCGCAGGGGCACGTGTGCGTGCGGCTCAACGGCTACCACCAGCGCTCCCCGATGGGGGACGTCTCCGGCGCGGGCGAGTAAACGCGCTTGACCGGTTCGGACCTGCGCGATCCCGCGGTGCTCGACGTCCTGCGCAGGGGACGCATCGAGGTCACCGGGCGGATGGTCGACGCCTCCAACGCCACCCTGTTCGGCACCGTCTCGGCCGACGGCTGCACCGTGCAGTGCGTCTACAAGCCGGTCCGGGGCGAGCGGCCGCTGTGGGACTTCCCCGACGGCACGCTGGCCGGCCGCGAGGTCGCCAGCTACCTGATCTCCGAGGCCGCGGGCTGGCACGTCGTGCCGCCGACCGTGCTGCGCGAGGGTCCCTTCGGCCCAGGCATGGTGCAGGCCTGGGTGGAGACCGGGACGACCGGGGACCTGGTCGACATCCGCTCGCCCAAGAAGGTCCCGCGGGGCTGGCGGGGTGTGCTGCGCGCCCGGGGGGACGACGGCGCACCCGCCGTGCTGGTGCACGCCGACGACCCGCGGCTGCGGGCGATGGCGGTGTTCGACGTCGTGGTCAACAACGCCGACCGCAAGGGCGGGCACGTGCTGGCCGGCGACGACGGCCGGGTCTACGGCGTCGACCACGGGCTCACGATGCACGTCGAGGACAAGCTCCGCACGGTGCTCTGGGGGTGGGTCGGCGAGGAGCTCAACGACGAGGAGATCGAGGCCCTGTCGAAGCTGCGCGCCGAGCTCGCCGGGAACCTGGGCGAGGAGCTGGGCCCGCACGTCACGCTCTCGGAGATCCGGGCGCTGACCGACCGCGTCGACCTCGTCCTGGCCGTGCCGCTGTTCCCCGAGCCCTCGGGCTACGGGCCCGCCATCCCCTGGCCCGCGTTCTAGGATCCCGGGCCATGACGGCCGCGGCGACACCCATGCCCGCGGCGTTCGTCGGGCACGGCAGCCCGATGAACGCCCTCGAGCGCAACCGCTGGACCGAGTCCTGGCGTGTCCTCGGCGAGGCGCTGCCCCGGCCGCGCGCGGTGCTGGTGATCTCCGCGCACTGGTACATCAACGCCACCGCGGTGACCGCGATGCCGCGGCCCCGCACGATCCACGACTTCTTCGGCTTCCCGCAGGACCTGTTCGCGGTCGACTACCCGGCCGCCGGTGCGCCGGAGCTCGCCGAGGAGGTCGCGGAGATCGTGAAACCGACCTGGGTGGGGGCCGACGTCGACAGCTGGGGCCTCGACCACGGCACCTGGTCGGTGCTCGCGCACGTCTTCCCCGAGGCGGACGTGCCCGTCGTCCAGCTGTCGATCGACGCGACCAAGCCGCTGGAGTACCACCTGGACCTCGGCGCCCGGCTCGCCCCGCTGCGCGAGCGCGGGGTGCTGGTGCTGGGCAGCGGCAACGTCGTGCACAACCTCGCCGGCATGGACGCCCGGCAGCCCGAGTCAGGCTTCGACTGGGCGCAGCGGTTCGACGAGGCCGCGCGGGCCGTGCTCACGGGCGCGCCGGAGGAGGTGCTGCGGCTGCGCGGGGCCGGCGACTGGGCGGCGGCGGTGCCGACGCCGGACCACCTCGTCCCGGTGCTCTACCTCGCCGGGCTGGGCGCGGCCGCCGGGCACGGCGCCGACGTGCTGGTCGACGGCTACACCTACGGCTCGCTGTCGATGACCTCGTACACCCTCGACCTCGAGGACACACCCGCCGCTCCCGCCGCGGGTGGCGCCCCCGGCGTCGACCACGCGGCGCCGCTGCCCGACGGCGTGCCCCCGGAGTCGACGAACATCTAGCTCCGGCCGTGTCCGTCCCGCCGGGCCGCGTCCTCCTCGCGGGGTGCTTACGCATTTCCGCGTATGGCCAGGCGGCCCGCCGATCGCCACGCTGTGTGACGAGGAGGTGGGCCGGGTGGATGCGGAAACGGACGTGCGCCGCGCGCTGCCGTACGCACCGGGGGAGTGGACCCGGCTCGTCTCCTCCGTGGTCCTCGGCCTCGCGACGGTGGCTGGATCGGCCCAGCCGGGCCCGCTGCCCGCGCGTCTCGTGCTGGAGTGCGGCCGGCACCTCGTCGCCGCCCTCGATCCCGCGTGCCGGCCCGCGCGCCGGGGCGAGCAGCACCTCGACCCGCACCTCGTGTACGTGACCGTCGACCCGGCCGACGTCACCCTGCTCGGCGCCGCGGCCCGCGAACTGGGGACGCGGCTGCTCCCGTGGATGCCAAGTGCGCCGGCCGGCCCGTCGCCCGTGCCGGAGACGCCCGTGCTGGACCCGCCCGCCACCGGGACCGCCGAGGCCCTCGCCGTGCTGGTCCCGGACATGGCCCTGGTCCACGTGCTGCTCGACACCGACCACGGCACGGACACCGACACGGTCCGCCGCTGGGGTGCCGACGGGGCCGTGTTCCGCACGCCGCCCCCCGCGGCGGTCGCCGCGCACCACCGCGTCGCCGCGCGGGTGCTGTGGCTGTGGCGCGCCGGGCTGGTCGGGACCCGCTCCGCCGAGTAGCGGATCACACCACCTCGCGCCGCGCGCGGGTCGCCCCGGCCCCGTCCGTGAGGGCAGGATGGGCCCCCGGGGGCGGGCGGCGCGGACCGCGCGGCCGCCCACCGGCGGCAGTCACTGGCAGCGACGAGCGACACCACACCGAGGGAGCGAGCGCATGGCGGAGAAGAGCCGGATCGGCGTCACCGGGCTGGCGGTGATGGGCGCGAACCTCGCCCGGAACATCGCGAGCCGCGGCGTCGCGGTCGCCGTGCACAACCGCACCGCGGCGAAGACCGAGCAGTTCATGGCCGAGCACGGCGGCGAGGGCGACTTCACCGGCACCGAGTCCGTCGAGGACTTCGTGAACGCGCTGGAGCGGCCGCGGCGGATCATCGTGATGGTCAAGGCGGGCAAGCCGGTCGACGCCGTCATCGAGGAGCTCACCCCGCTGCTCGACCAGGGCGACATCATCATCGACGCCGGCAACTCGCACTTCCCGGACACCGTGCGCCGCACCGAGGAGTGCGCCGCGAACGGGATCCGGTTCATGGGCGTCGGCGTGTCGGGCGGCGAGGAGGGCGCGCTGCTCGGGCCGAGCATCATGCCCGGCGGCGACCCCGAGGCCTACGCCGAGGTCGAGGAGATCTTCACCGCGATCTCCGCGAAGGTCGACGACACCCCGTGCTGCGTGCACGTCGGCCCCGGTGGCGCCGGGCACTACGTGAAGATGGTGCACAACGGCATCGAGTACGCCGACATCCAGCTCATCGCCGAGGCGTACGACCTGCTCGGCCACGTCGCGGGCCTCGACGCCCCGGCGATCGGGAAGATCTTCGAGGAATGGAACACCGGCGACCTCGAGTCTTTCCTCATCGAGATCACCGGCAAGGTCCTGGCGAAGACGGACGAGCGGACCGGGCGCCCGCTCGTCGACGTCATCGTCGACCAGGCCGAGCAGAAGGGCACCGGCCGCTGGACCTCGCAGGACGCGCTGGACCTCGGTGTCCCGCTGACCGGCATCACCGAGGCCGTGTTCGCCCGGACCCTGTCCGCGCTGCGGGACGAGCGCAAGGCCGCGTCGACGACGCTCGCCGGCCCCGCGCCCGCGCAGAAGGCCGACGAGCAGCTGGTCGAGGACATCCGGCAGGCGCTGTACGCGTCGAAGGTCGTGGCCTACGCGCAGGGCTTCGCCCAGATGCGCGCGGCCTCGATCGAGAACGACTGGGACCTCACGCTCGGCGACATGGCCACGATCTGGCGCGGCGGCTGCATCATCCGCGCCCAGTTCCTCAACCGGATCCGCGACGCCTACGCCGAGCACCCCGACCTGGACAACCTGCTCATGGTCCCCTACTTCACCGAAGCCGTGGCGAACGCTCAGGACGCCTGGCGGCGGGTCGTGACCGTGGCGACCGAGCAGGGCGTGGCGATCCCGGCGTTCTCGTCGTCGCTGAGCTACTACGACGGCTACCGCCGCGAGCGCGGCCCGGCCAACCTCATCCAGGGCCTGCGGGACTACTTCGGCGCCCACACCTACCGGCGGATCGACGCCGAGGGCTCGTTCCACACCCGCTGGGCGCAGGACGGCTCCGAGGTCCGCACCGACTGACGTCGTGGGTGCCGGGTGCCCCGCGTGCGGCACCCGGCACCCACGCCCCCGACGGCCCCTGGCAGCCCCCGACGACGGTCAGGCGGCGGCCCGGTCCGTGGCGGGCTCGGCCGCCGGCTCGACGTGCACGTACTTCCCGCCCCGCAGCAGGCTCGCGACCGCGGCGATCAGGCAGGCCGCGGCCGCGAAACCCAGGGCGAGGTTCAGGCCGTCGGCGAAGGGGCCGGAGATGAGGTCGGGGAAGAACCCCCGGCCGGTGAGGTAGCCCGCCTGCTCGGGGGTGAGCGCGCCGAGCACCTGCGGCCCGAGCAGCGTCTGGATCGGGTTGTAGCCGAGCAGGGCCGCGAACAGCGTCGCCACGGGCGGCAGCGCCGAGATCTGCTGCGCGACGGCCGTCGGGACGCCCTGGCCGGTCAGCCCGGTGAACAGCGCGCCCGGCAGGCTCTTCGACAGGCCGAGGATCAGCATCGAGAAGAAGATGCCGATCGACAGGACCGTCGCGGCGTTCTGGAAGGTCGTCATCATGCCCGCGCCGGCGCCCCGGCTGCGGGCGGGCAGGCTGTTCATGATCGCGGCCCGGTTCGGCGAGCCGAACAGCCCGTTGGCCAGCCCGTTGAGCGCGAGGATCAGCGCGAACGCCCAGTACGGGAAGTCGACGGGGAGCAGGTCGAGCAGCAGGAAGCTGGCTGCGGCCACGACCATGCCGCCGGTGGCGAAGGCCCGCGCGCCGTAGCGGTCCGACAGGATCCCGGAGACCGGGCCGGCCACGAGGAAGCCGATCGTCAGCGGGACCATGTAGATCCCCGCCCAGAGCGGCGTCTGCTCGAACGCGAAGCCGTGCCTCGGCAGCCAGATCCCCTGCAGCCAGATGATCAGGATGAACTGCAGGCCGCCGCGGCCGAGTGCGGCGAGCAGGTTGGCCAGGTTGCCGGCGGTGAAGGCGCGGATCCGGAAGAGACCGAGCGCGAACATCGGCTCGGCCACCCGCGTCTCGATGAAGGCGAACACGGCCAGGACGGCCGCGCCACCGAGGATCAGCCCGAGCACGAGCGGGTCGGTCCAGCCCATGGTGTGCCCGCCGTAGGGCTGGATGCCGTAGGTGATCCCGACGAGCACGGCGACCAGCCCGACGGCGAAGGTCAGGTTGCCCCACCAGTCGATCCGCGCGTGCCGCCGCTCGCCGACCTCGCGCAGCATCACGTACGCCCAGATCGTGCCGAGCACGCCGACCGGCACCGACACGAGGAACACCAGGTGCCAGTTCACCGGGGCCAGCACGCCGCCGACGACCAGCCCGATGAACGAGCCGGAGATGCCGGCCACCGAGTTGACGCCGAGGGCGAGGCCGCGCTGGTCGTCGGGGAAGGCGTCGGTGAGGATCGCCGTGGAGTTGGCGAGCAGCAGCGCCCCGCCGACACCCTGCAGCACCCGCATCACGATCAGCCAGATCGCGCCGGCCGAGCCCTGCAGCCAGGTCGCCGCGAGCAGGATCGAGAAGACCGTGAACACGGCGAAGCCCAGGTTGTACATCCGCGTCCGGCCGAACATGTCGCCCAGCCGCCCGAAGCTGACGACGAGGACCGCCGTCACCACCAGGTAGCCCATGATCAGCCACAGCAGGAACGAGATGTTCCCGGGCGCGAGGGGGTCGATGCCGATGCCGCGGAAGATGTCCGGCAGTGCGATCAGCAGGATCGACATGTTGATCGTGACGATCAGCACGCCCATGGTGGTGTTGGAGAGCGCGACCCACTTGTAGCGGCCGGGCGCGACAGAGTTCCTGAGCATCGCTAACGAGTTTACGGCCGTACCGCCCGGACCGGTAGCGTTCGCGGACCGGATCGAGCGGTAGCGCCCGCGGCCCCTGGCGGTACCCGGCGCCGGCGGGCAGGCTGTCCGGGGCGGTCGAGCGACGGGGGAACGCGCGTGAGGGCCGACGACCAGGACACGGTGTGCGGCCCCCGCGCGGCCACCCGGACCGACCGGCTCTTCACGCTCGCCCTGCTGGTCAAGGGGATCGACGGCGCGGCGGAGCTGATCGGCGCGATCGTGCTGGTCCTGGTGTCCGGCGCGACCGTGAACCGGCTCGTCGCCGAGGTCCTCGCGCACGACCTGCTGGGCCCGGCCGACGGCACGCTGGCCCGGCACTTCGTCGCGGGGACCTCGGAGTTCGTGTCCGGCGACCGCACCTTCGCCGTGCTCTACCTGGCCCTGCACGGGGTGGTGAAGCTGGCGTTGGTGGTGGCGCTGCTGCGCAAGTGGCTGCCCGCCTACCCGGTCGCGGTCGTCGTCCTGCTGGTGTTCGTGGTGTACGAGATCATCCGCGCGGTCCACACGGGTTCGGTGCTGCTGCCCTTCCTCGCCGCGCTCGACCTCGTCATCACGGTGCTGGTGGTCCGGGAGTACCGGATGCTGCGCCGGGAGCGCCGCGCGGCCTGACGGTCACGCGGCGGCCCGCTCCCGCAGGCGGTGCACGATCTCGTGCGCGGCCGCCCGGCCCGCACGGTTGGCACCGATGGTGCTGGCCGAGGGCCCGTAGCCGACGAGGTGCACCCGCGGATCGGCGACCGCGCGGGTCCCGTCGACCGCGATCCCGCCCTGCGGCGAGCGCAGGTGCAGCGGGGCGAGATGACCGATCGCCGGGCGCCAGCCCGTGGCCCAGAGGATGACGTCGGCGGGCTCGGTGGTGCCGTCCGCCCAGGCCACGCCGTCGGGGGTGATGCGGGAGAACATCGGTCGCCGGTCGAGCACGCCGCTCTCGATCCCCTCCCGGTAGGCCGGGGTGAGCGGCAGGCCGGTCACGCTGACCACCGGCCGCGGCGGCAGGCCCGCGCGGACCCGCTCCTCGACGAGCGCGACCGCCTCCCGGCCGGCGACGTCGTCGAACGGGCCCTCGCGCCAGCGCGGCGGCGTGCGGGTGACCCAGGTGGTCGCGGCGGCGAGTGGCGCGATCTGCAGCAAGAACTGCACGGCCGAGGTCCCGCCCCCGACGACCACCACGCGCAGCCCGGCGAATGCCTCCGGCCCGGGGAAGTCGACGGCGTGCAGCTGCCGGCCGCGGAAGTCCCGGGCGCCGGGGTACGCGGGGACGAAGGGGCGGGTCCAGGTGCCGGTGGCGTTGACGAGGGCCTGCGCCGTCCAGGTCCGGTCCTCCGGGGCGCCACCGACGCCCTGCGTCCCGGGCTCCGTCTCCACCGCGAGATCCGCGCCCACCGACCGCACGGCCGTCACCCGCACGGGCCGCCGGACCTGCAGGTCGAACTCCCGCTCGTAGGCCGCGAAGTACTCCGGCACCACCCGGTTGGCGGGGCGGTCGGGGTCCTCGGGCGCGAAGTCCAGCCCGGGCAGCGAGTGGATGCGGTGGGCGGAGAAGGCGTCGCCGGCCACGCGGAGGGTGTCCCAGCGGTGCCGCCACGCCCCGCCCGGCGCCTCGTCGGCGTCGAGCACCACGAACCCCGGCCCGGGCTCGAGCCCGGCCCGGCGCAGCCCCCAGGCGGCCGAGAGCCCGGCCTGCCCGGCGCCGATCACCACGACCTGCGTGTCCACGCCCGTGAGAACGCACGGGCCCCGTCGATCAGTCCCGTCGATCAGTCCCGCACGCCGAACCGCTCCGCCCAGCTCTCGACGTCGGCGAAGGTCGCGTTGCCGCCGCACACCACCAGCCCGAGGCGGGCGCCCGGCCCGACGCGGTCGAGGACCCGGCGCGCGGCCGGGACCAGGCACCCGGCGGCGGGTTCCGTCCACAGCTTGGCGTGCGCGGCCAGGTCGAGCGTCCCGCGCACGGCCTCGGCGTCGGGCACCACGAGGATGTCCGTGACCAGGGCCGTGACGTGCTCGTACGTCAGCCGCGACGCCGACGGGGCGCTGAGC
This sequence comes from Pseudonocardia terrae, assembly GCF_021343995.1. Taxonomy (GTDB): domain Bacteria; phylum Actinomycetota; class Actinomycetes; order Mycobacteriales; family Pseudonocardiaceae; genus Pseudonocardia; species Pseudonocardia terrae. The sequence continues at coordinate 112,574 of NZ_JAJTTE010000010.1, forward strand.
GAGGTCACGATCGACGACAGCGCGACCGGCGTGGGCCCGCCCGCCGTGATCGCCGCGGACATGGCCTCGGCGCCGGTCGTCTCCACGCCCCACACCCGCAGGCCGGGCCGGCGGGCGTGCAGCGCGGCCGCGACGCCGGAGATCAGCCCGCCGCCCCCGATGCTGACCAGGACGTCGGTGAGGTCGCCGGCGTCGTCGGCCAGCTCCACGCCCACGGTGCCCTGGGCCGCGACGACCACGGGGTCGTCGAAGGGATGCACCATGGTCCGGCCGGCCGCCTGCAGCTCCACGGCCAGCGCGAAGGCCCCCGCGATGTCCGGGGTGAGCCGCACGTCCGAGCCGGTGGCCCGGCACGCCGCGACCGTGCGCGACGACGCCGACTCCGGCATCACCACCGCCGCCTCGATGCCGAGCGCGGCCGCCATCTCGGCGACGGCGATGCCGTGGTTGCCACCGCTGACCGCGACGACGCCCGCCGCCCGCTCTGCGGGCGTCAGCGACAGCAGCTTCGCGGTGGCCCCGCGGGCCTTGAACGACCCGGTGCGCTGCAGCAGCTCCAGCTTGGTGGTGACCGGCACCCCGAGCAGGGCCGACAGGCCCGGGCTCGCCACCGTCGGCGTCCGGACGACGTGCCCGGCGATGCGCTCGGCGGCGGCGGTGATCTCCGGGAGGCCGATCAGGGAGCTGCTGACAGTCACCCTCAGATGGTGCCCTGCTCCGTGGTGCCGGCGGGGATCGGCGTGAAGGTCTTCACGTCGAGCGGCCGGGCGAGGCGGCCCTTCAGCGCGGCGCCGACCTCGGTGAGGGCCGGTGCGGCGCCGTGGGTCTTGAGCGCCTCGGCCGACTCCCAGCGCTCCACGAACACGAGGTCGGTCGAGTCGCTCGTGCTCTCGTGCAGGGCGTACTTCCCGCAGCCCGGCTCCCCGTGGACCTTCGGGATGGCGGCGAGGAAGGCCTCGCGGACGGCCTCCTCCTCACCCGGCTTCGGCGAGATGGTGGCGATGACGATCACGGGGCTCATCGGGTTCTCCTAGCGGTTGAGGATGCGGTTGAGGGCGGGGGCGACGTCGCGGTGCGTGTGCACCGGGTGCAGGGTGCCGTGGCCGAGGCGGGCGAGGTCCCGGCCCAGCGGCAGGTCGTGCTCGCCGTCGGTCTCGAGCAGGACGTGCAGCTCACCGAACCGGCGGGCGAGGTCGCGGGGGTCGGGTCCGGCGTTGTGCACGGCGTCGGTGAGCAGGATGGCGGTGCGCCGGCGGGCGGCGGAGCGGGCGAGCTCGGCGTGCGCGACCGAGAGCCCGAACCCGACGTTGGTCAACCCCCGGGCGGCGATGCGCAGCAGCTGGTCCAGCAGCTTCGACGGCGTCGCCGGGGTGGTGAGCGGCTTGAGCACGGCGGCGTCGGACCAGAACGCGACCAGGGCGAGCTGGTCCGAGGCGCCGGACAGGTCCGCGGACAGCGCGGCGACGGTGGCCGCGGCGATGCGGACCTTCTCCCCGCGCATGGACCCGGACACGTCGACGATCAGCACCGCGGCCCGCCGCGAGCTCATCCGCTCCCGGACGATGATGTCGGTGTCCTCGGGCACCGGCCGCTCGGCGAGCATCTCGATGGTCTTGTCGAGGTCGATGTCGTCGGAGCGGTAGGCGTAGGGCACCGACGCCAGCGCACCGGTCCCGCGTTCGGCGCGGGCGTCGCGCGGGCGGCGGCGGACGGAGAGCCGCCGCGCGATGGCCTGGGCCATGGAGGCGACCACCGGGTCGGGTGGGGTGTCCTCGAGCAGCTCGCCGAGCTCGCGCTGCCGCGCGGTCTGCGAGGTCACGAGCACGCCCTGCCCGCCGGCGGGCAGCTCGTCCTGCCCGCCGGAGCGGTCGGGGTTCAGCTCGGCGACGACGGGTGCGCCCTTGCCCTTGCTGAACAGCTCGGGTGCGGTGTCGAGGCGCTTGGGCTTGCGCCGCAACGGGGCCAGGTTCCGTCGCTCACCGGGGTCGGCGGTGGGCAGCGCGACGGCTATGTCCTTGGGGTCGAGGTTCAGGCGGTGCGGGCCCGGCGCTGCCCGCCGGGGGCGGAGAAAAAATGGTTCTCCCAGATCTCGGTGATGACCTGCTCGGGGGTGGCGTCGGAGGCCTCGTCGACCCCGACCCGCGCGGACAGGGCCAACAGCGCGGCGTCGAGGACCACCCGGGTGCGCTCGCCCTCCCGGTCGATCCGCTGCAGCTCCATGGCGATCGCGACCAGGTCGATCGCGCCCCGCACGGACGAGCCGCGGCGCAGCTCGGGGTGGGTGCGGGTGGCCCGGGTCAGGGCGACGCCGTCGTCGATCAGCGCCCGGTCCTCGCAGCCGGTGCGGCGGGCGACGATGTCGCCCTCCTCCTCGGCGGACTGGTAGCCGACGGCCAGGCGGCACCAGCGGTCGTAGACGGAGTCGGAGATCCGCGCGGTGCCGACGTTGTCGAAGGGGTTCATCGAGGCCAGCACCCGGAACGTCGGGGCGGCCGAGAGGGTGCCGACGCGGGGCACGGTGACCGCGCGCTCGGCCATCGCGCCGAGCAGCACGTTGAGCGTGTCCTCCGGGGCGCGGTTGAGCTCCTCGATGTAGAGGAACCCGCCGCGCTGCATGGCCTCGACCAGCGGGCCCGGGACGAAGTTCTCCGCGGAGTAGTCCTCCTGCAGCACCCGGGCGGGGTTGTGGTGCCCGACGAGCCGGGCCGGGGTGAGCTCGGCGTTGCCCTCCACCAGCACGAACGGCACGTCCCAGTGCTCGGTGATGGCGCGCAGCATCGTCGACTTCGACGTCCCGGGCGGACCTTCCAGCAGGATGTCACGGCCCGCGGCCACCGCCGCCAGCACCAGGGTCAGCTCGCGGTCGCGGCCGACCACGGCCTGCGCGATGGCGTCCCGCGCGGCGCCGTCCACCGTGGGGCTCGTCGTTGATGCACTCACATCACCATCCGACAGGCCGGGCGAACGTTCGTCAACCCGGCTCTTGAAACGACTACCGGTCGGTCGGTAGACAATGTGTCGTGGACCACGACGAGGTGGTCCGGCCCGAGGATCCCCCGAGGAGGACCCCCACCGTGAAGACGCACGCCTCCATCCTGCGTAGCGCGCCCGGCAAGTTCGAGCCCGCGGACCTCGATCTCGAGGGGCCCCGCAGCGGCGAGATCACCGTGAAGCTCGCGGCCTCGGGCCTGTGCCACTCGGACGACCACATGGCGACGGGCGACATCCCCGCCGGCACCTACCCGCTCTGCGGCGGGCACGAGGGGTCGGGCGTGGTGACCGAGGTCGGCCCGGAGACGCCCGGCTTCGCGGTCGGCGACCACGTCGTGTTCACCTTCGTGCCCTCGTGCGGGCGCTGCCGCTGGTGCGCCGCGGGCATGCAGAACCTGTGCGACCTGGGCGCGAACATGATGGTCGGCTCCCGCTTCGAGGACACCTCGAGCTACCGCATGACGCTCGACGAGCAGCCGGTCGGCCAGATGTGCGGCATCTCCACCTTCAGCGAGTTCACCACCGTGAGCGTCAACTCGGCGGTCAAGGTGCCGAAGGAGGTCCCGCTGGCCCCGCTGTGCCTGCTGGGCTGCGGCGTCGGGACGGGCTGGGGCTCGGCGGTGAACGCGGCGCAGGTCCAGGCCGGGCAGACCGTCGTGGTGATGGGCATCGGCGGTATCGGCACCAGCGCCGTGCAGGGCGCCGCGCACGCCGGGGCGACGAACGTGATCGCCGTCGACCCGGTCGCGTTCAAGCGGGAGAGCGCCATGGAGTTCGGCGCCACCCACACGGCCTCGACGATGGAGGAGGCCTCCGAGCTGGCGAGCCACTTCACCGACGGGCAGGGGCCGGACTCGGTGATCGTGACCGTCGGCGTCACGACGGCGGACCACGTCGGCCAGGCCGTCGCGGCGGTGCGCAAGGCGGGCACGGTCGTGGTCACCGGGGCGGGCAAGGCGGAGCTGTCCCAGGTGCCGATCAACCTGCTCGAGCTGACGATGTCGCAGAAGAAGATCGTCGGGGCGCTGTTCGGTGCGGCGAGCCCGTTCACCAGCATCCCGTGGCTGACCCAGATGTACACGAGCGGTCGGCTCAAGCTCGACGAGATGATCACCAAGCGGTACTCGCTCGACGAGGTGGCCGAGGGCTACGAGGACATGCACGCGGGCACGATCATCCGCGGCGTCGTGGAGTTCGACCGCTGATGGCCCGTCGCTGGATCGCCCCGACCACCCTCGGCGATCTCGTCGACCGGCATGCGGCCGAGCACCCGGCGGACGAGGCGCTGGTGTTCCCGGACGGGCGGGCCACCTTCGCCGAGCTCGGGGAGCGGGCGCAGCAGTACGCGCGCCGGCTGCTCGGGCTCGGCGTCGGCCGCGGCGACCGGGTCGGGACGCTGCTGCCGGCGTCGATCGACCTGGTCGCGGTGATGATCGGGGCGGCGAAGATCGGGGCGGTCACGGTGCCCGTCAACGCCCGGTTCAAGGCCGTCGAGCTGCGGCAGATCGTGGTGCACTCCGGGATGCGGGTGCTGGCGACGGACGCGGCGTCGGTCCCGCTGGTCCGGGAGGCGACGGCGGACGGTGCCCCGGAGCTCGCGCACGTCCTCGTGCTCGACGACCCGGACTCGCTCGCCGCGGCCGACCTCTCGGCGGCGACGGACGAGGCGGTGTGGGCGCGCCAGCCCGGCGTCCGGGTCCGGGACACCGCGGTGATCGTCTACACCTCGGGGACCACGGCCGCGCCGAAGGGCGCGATGCTCAGCCACGAGGCCCTCACCCGGCTCGCCGACGGGATCGGCGAGCGGATGGCGCTCACCCCCGCGGACCGGGTCTGGACGGCCATCCCGCTCTTCCACGGCGGCGGCATCACCTTCCTGCTCAGCTGCCTGACCGCCCGGGCGACGTTCGTCCACCCCGGCTACTTCGACCCCGCGACGACCCTCGAGCTGCTCACCACGGAGCGGGTCACCGTGGCCCTGGCCGCGTTCGAGACGATCTGGATGCCCGTCCTGAACCGGCCGGACTTCGCGGGCTTCGACCTCTCCGGGATCCGCCTGGTGATGGCCGTCGGGGTACCGGAGCGGTTGCGCGACATGGCCTCCCGGCTGCCGTGTGCGGTGCACGTGTCCTGCGTGGCGATGACCGAGTCGTCGGCCTTCCTGTCGCTCAACCGCACGGACGACCCGCTGGACAAGCGGGTGACGACGGGCGGGCACCCGATGCCGGGGATGGAGGTCCGCGTCGTCGACCCCGACACCGGCGCCGACCTCCCGCCCGACACCCAGGGCGAGCTGCTCTTCCGCGGCCCCACCGCCTTCGACGGCTATTTCCGCGACCCGGAGCGCACCGCCGAGGTGATCGACGCCGACGGCTGGTTCCACACCGGCGACCTCGTCGTGGTCGACGTGGACGGGCGGCTCACCTTCCGCTCGCGGCTCAAGGACATGCTCAAGGTCGGCGGGGAGAACGTGGCCGCGGCCGAGGTCGAGGGGTACCTGCTCGGGCACCCGGCGGTCGACCTGGTCGCGGTGGTGGCCGCCCCGGACGCGTACTACGTCGAGGTGCCGGCCGCGTTCGTGCAGCTCAAGCCGGGTGCGACGGCCACGGAGCAGGAGCTGATCGAGTTCTGCGTCGGCCGGATCGCCACCTACCGCGTGCCGCGCTACGTCCGCTGGATCGCGCCGGGGCAGTGGCCGATGTCCGGCACGAAGATCAAGAAGTACCTGCTGCGCGAGCGGATCGCCGACGAGCTCAAGCAGCGCGGCCTCACCGAGGCGCCGCGGATCACGACCCGGCCCGGGAGCTGAGCACGGGGGCCTCGGTGATCCCCGCGGCCTTCAGCTCGTCGGCCAGGCGCTCCTTGAGGCGGAACTTCTGGACCTTGGTCCCGGACATCGGGAACTCGTCGACGAAGCGCACGTACCGCGGCACCTTGAAGGTCGCGATGCGCCCGAGGCAGAAGGCGACGAGCTCCTCCTCCGTCGCGGTGGCCCCGGCCTTGAGCTGCACGAACGCGGCGGCGACCTCGCCGTAGCGGGCGTCCGGCGCCCCGACGACCTGCACCAGCCCGACGGCCGGGTGCTCGCAGAGGAACCCCTCGACCTCGGCGGCGGCCACGTTCTCCCCGCCGACCTTGAGCATGTCCTTGAGCCGCGACACGAACCGCAGCCGGCCCGCCTCGTCGGCCACGACGAGGTCCCCGGAGGCGAACCAGCCGTCGGCGTCGATCCGGGCGGCGGTGGTCTCGGGGTCGCGGTGGTAGCGGACCAGCCGCGAGGCGCCGCGGAAGCGGAACTCACCGGGGACGCCCGGCGGCACGGGCCGGCCGGTCTCCGGGTCGACGACCTCCGCCTCCATGTGCCGCAGCGGTACGCCGCTCGTGGTCGCGCGGACCTCGGCCGGGTCCTCGGGCGAGCCCATGCAGCAGAACCCGAACGACTCGGTCATGCCCAGGCAGGAGGTCTGCACGGCCTGCGGCAGCCGGGCCTGCATGGCGCGCATCCGCTCGGGCGCACCGACGTTGATCACCAGCCGCAGGGCGGACAGGTCGGCCTCGGGGAAGCGCGGGTGCTCGAGCACCGGCACCCAGATCGTCTCGAAGGCGGGGAAGCCGATCGTGCAGCGCTCCCGTTCGAGCTGGTCGAGGGCCCGCCCGGGCTCGAACGTGCCCACGTGGACCATCCCGCACCGCCCGGCGAGGGCGGCGATCGCCACGTCGAACCCGCCGCAGTGGAACATCGGCAGCGGCGCCCAGAAGCGGTCGTCGGGCCGCAGGCCGAGCCGTTCCGCCACGGCTCCGCCCTCGGCGACCAGCGACGCGTGGTCGTGCACGCAGCCGCGCGGCTGCGAGGTGGTGCCGGAGGTGTAGAGCATGAGGATCGGGTCCGACGCCCGGAGCGCCCGCCGGGCCTCGTCGGCCCCGGCGGGGTCGGCCGTCTCGTCCAGCCCGTGCAGGAGCCCGGCCGCGGGCGCGTCCAGTGCGACCACGGCGCGCAGCAACGGGGCGGCGTCGAGCGCGAGGCGGCCCGGCACGCCGTCGGCCAGTCCGGGCAGCGCCCCGTAGAGCACCGGCGCGAACCCGGCGGTGGTGACCAGCAGGCGCAGGTCGGCGTTCTCGATCATGTAGCTCAGCTCGCGGGGCTTGAGCCGGGGGTTGAGCGGCACCGTGACCGCGCCGATCCGGGCCGCGGCGAGCCAGAGCCGGTAGCTGTCGAGGCAGCCGTGCAGGAGCAGCCCCACGGAGTCCCCGGGCCGGACGCCGAGCGCCCAGAGCGCGGCCGAGAGCCGGCGCGTCGAGCGGGCCAGCTCGGGGTAGGTCTCGCGGCCGTCGGGGAAGACGACGCCCTGGTCGGCCGCGTCCATCGCGCGGCGCTCGAGCAGGTCGGGAACGGTGGTGTCCGGCATCCTCGGCGGCCTTCCGATCTGTCCAACGACCGTTTGACAGTCGAACCGTAGCAACGGCGTCCGGGCCCGTCGAGGCAGCTGACTATCAACCGTCCAGTAGGTACTCTGGTCCCGTGATCACCGAGGAGAAGCTCTCCGGCACCGTCGGTCACAGCATGCCCGGCGGCACCGCACGCGTCGAGCACTACGCGGACTGGTTGCTCCGGGACGCGTTGGGGGCGCCGCCGGGCGAACCGGGCCTCGCGCACCCGACGTTCGCCTTCCTCGCGGCGCAGGGGGGTGTGGGGCTGAGCCTCGAGGAGGTCTTCGCCGTCTTCGGGGCCTCCTCGGCCGACGGCCCGATGCTCGGGGAGTGGGCGGTGGACTTCGCGGAACCGCTGCGGCTCGACGTCGACTACGCCGTGACCTGCGTCGTCGAGGCCGCGACCCGGAAGACCGGCGCGCGCACGGGCGTGTTCGACCTGGTCACGGTGCGGATCGAGCTGACCGGGCCGGACGGGCGCGTGCACGTGATCGTCCGGCCGACCTATGTGTTCCCCCGTCGATCGGCGGTGCCGGCGTGAAGGTCGGGGACGCGCTGGCGGAGCGCGTGGTCGAGTCGGTCGACCCGGAGAAGATGAAGATCGCCGCGGCGCTGCTGCGGGACCCGAACATGATCCATCTCGACCCGGCCGTCACCGAGAAGCTGGGCATGGGGTCGCGGGTGGTCAACCAGGGGCCGCTGAACCTGGGCTACATCCACACCCTGCTCGAGGAGTACGGGCGGGTGGTCGCCTCGCGCTTCCGGTTCCACGGCAACGTGGTCGCCGGCGACCGGGTCGTGGCGGGCGGCCGGGTCATTGCGGTCGAGGGGGACCTCGTCGACTGCGAGGTCTGGCTGGACGTGACGGGCGGGGCCCGGGCAGTCTCGGGGACGGTGCGGATCCGCCGCGCACGGTGAGCCGGGCGCCGGCTCCCGGGTGCGGGCGCTTGCGTGATCCGTCCCGCCGTGACACCGTGTCAAACGGTCGGTTGGTAGAGAGAGGTGTCATGCCGAGCTACGACGTCGTGGTCATCGGGGCCGGGGCCGCCGGGCTCTCCGCGGGAGCGCTGCTGGCCAAGGAGGGCAAGCGGGTGGTGGTGCTCGACCGCAGCCCGTACCTGGGCGGGCGCGCCATGGCGGTGCCGGACGAGGGGTTCACCGTCAACCTCGGCGGTCACCTCATCGAGGACGGCGGGTCGGGCATCACGAAGGTGTTCGAGCACGTCGGCAAGGAGCTGATCCACGGCGAGGTCAGCAACGACATGCCGATCTGGGAGAACGGCAAGGGCTGGGGCTCGATCCGGGACCGGTACACGGACCGGACCGAGCTCAAGAAGGTGATCAAGGCCCTCGTCAACACCCCCTACGAGGAGCTCGACGACTGGGACGACCGCTCGCTGCGCGAGTGGATCCACCAGCACACGCACGACCAGGGCGTGGTGGACCTGTTCGAGTTCATCTCGGTGCTGGAGTGCATGACCGACAACTGGTACGACCACTCCGCCAGCGACAACCTCTACGTGCGCAAGATGCACTTCGAGGAGCGCAACACCGCGGCCTACTCCTGCTGGCCCGGCCAGGGCTGGGACGGGATCTGGCGCGACCTCGCCGACGCGATCACGTCGAACGGCGGGGAGCTGCGGCTGGGGACGTCGGTCGAGCGGGTGATCATCGAGAACGGCGCGGTGAAGGGCGTGGCGGTGGGCCGCGAGCCCAAGGTGCTGCCCAACGAGTTCTTCGAGGAGGAGATCCTCGAGGCGCCCGCGGTGATCTCGACGCTGCCGGTGTGGACGGTGCTGAACGTCGTCCCGCGGTCCGCGCTGCCGGAGTGGTACGCGAGCCAGATCGAGTTCCTCGCGCAGGACAAGTTCCGGATCGCCTGGCTGGGGCTCTACCTCGCCACCGAGGAGCCGGTCACGCAGTTCGACCCGCGCGAGCTCGCCACCTGGACGTCGACGCCGTCGACCGACTGCTCGGGCTTCATGTTCGACCAGTCCGCGATGGACCCGTCGTGCTCGCCGGAGGGCACGCACCTGCACGTGATGGGCGCGATCATCCCCGGCGCGAAGGGCCGCGACCGGGAGTGGTGCCGGCAGACGATGGAGGCGTTCGAGCGCGACGCCGAGGTGATGTGGCCGGGCTTCGCCAAGCCGATCTGGCGGCGCCGGCACCTGGTGTTCGAGCCGAGCTTCGGGGTGATCCAGATGCCGGGCCTGGTCGGGAAGTACCGGCCGCACTGGCGGGCGCCCAACGTCGAGGGGCTGTGGTTCGCCTCCGAGACCTTCCGCAGCCGCGGCATCGGCACCGACCGTGCGGCGCGGGCGGCCCTGACCTGCGTCGAGGACTACCTCGGCGCCCGGATCCCGACCTTCGGCGACGGGTGGAGGTACTGAGGTGAACCGCCTGCAGGTGGGCGTCCCCGGGCAGATCATGCCCCCGGCGGATGCGGCGGTGAAGTTCGCGCAGCGCAGCGAGGCCGAGGGGTACGACGCCGTGTGGTGGCCGGACCACCTCATGGGCTGGCACGCGGACACGATGTGGACCCCGGACCTGACGCCGCTGGCGAAGGTCCAGGCCAACCCGCACACCTACTTCGACCCGATGATCATGATGGGGGTCGTCGGGGCGCAGACGGAGCGGATCAAGGTGGGCGTGGTCGTCACGGACCTGATCCGGCGCAACCCGGCCATGGCCGCGGCCACGGCGCTGACGCTCGACCACGTGACCCGCGGGCGGGCGATCATCGGGCTCGGTTCGGGCGAGAAGCTCAACGTCACGCCCTACGGGATGTCCTTCGACAAGCCCGTCGCCAGGCTGTCCGAGGGCATCGACGTGATGCGCCTGCTCTGGGAGGCCGACGGGCCCGTCGACTACCGCGGGCAGTTCCACACGCTGGACAAGGCGGTGCTGGGCCTGTCGCCCTACGGGGACACCCCGCCGGAGATCTGGACCGCCGCGCACGGCCCGCGGATGCTGCGCCTGACCGGCACCAAGGCCGACGGGTGGCTGCCCACCAAGATGACCGCGCCGGACTACGGCAAGGCGCTCACGGTGATCCAGCAGGCCGCCCAGGACGCGGACCGCGACCCCTCTCGGATCACGCCGGGCATGTTGGGCTACATCCTGATGGGTCCGGACGAGGAAACCGTCCGGCGGCTGACCGAGGCGCCGCTGGTGCGGGCGCTGTGCGTGCTGCTGCCCTCGCAGGTGTTCCGGGACCTGGGCGTGGAGCCGCCGCTGGACGGCGGGCCGCACGGCTCGGGCTTCCACGACTTCATCCCGACGACGATCCCGCGCGAGGAGTCCCTGCGGATCATCGACGCGATCCCGCCGGAGGTGGTGCGGCACTACGCCTTCTGCGGCACCCCCGAGCAGGTCGCCGAGGAGCTCTACGAGTACCGAGAGGCCGGGCTGGAGCACCTGGTCATGTGGAACATCACCGCGTTCGGCGACCCGTCGCTGGCCAAGTGGTCGTTCCAGGCCATGGCGGAGCTGAAGAAGCTGGTGGGCTCGTGAGCCGTGCGGTGGTCGAGGGCTACTTCGCCGCGATCAACTCGGACTCGTTCGCGGACCTGGCCGCGGTGTTCGCCGACGACGTGGAGATCCACACGGTCGGGGCGACGCCGGTCGTAGGGCGGGAGGCGGCGCTCGCGCACTTCCCGAAGGTCCTGGCGAGCTACGCCGAGCACGAGGACCGGGTGACGCGCTGGATCGAGACCCCCGGGGCGATCGTCACCGAGATCGACTTCGAGGGGAAGCTCGCCGACGGCCGCCCCGTCGTCTTCTGCGCGCTCGACGTGTTCGACCTGCGGGACGGGCGGATCGCCAAGGTGACGACCTGGTACGACACCCGGGACGTGCGACGGCAGGTGCTCCCGTGAGGCGGGCGTCGTGAAGCTGGGGGTCACCCTGCCCGTCGACGACGGGCTCGGTGTCCCCGAGTACCTCCGGCTCGTCCGGGCGGCCGAGGAGGCGGGCTACGACTCGGCGTGGGTCGGCGAGGTGACCGGGCCGGAGGTCTTCTCCATGCTCGGGGTGCTGGCCGCGAGCACGTCGCGGATCCGGCTGGGCTCCGGGATAGCGACGGTCTACCCGCGCTCGCCCGCGCTGGCCGCGATGGGGTTCGCGACGCTGGCCTCCGCGGCCCCCGGGCGCATCCTCGCCGGGTTGGGCGCGAGCAGCCCGATGGTCACCGAGGACTGGCACGGCCGCGCGCACGACCGCCCGCTCGCGACGATCGAGGGGTACGTCCGCGTGCTGCGCGCGGCCTGGGCGGGCGAGCGGGTGTCCGTCGAACATCCGCGCACGCAGGGCTTCCGCGCCACGCTCCTGCCGCCGGAGCCACCGCCGATCGTCGTCGGCGCGATGAACCCGAAGATGCTGCGGCTCGCCGGCCGGGTCGCCGACGGCGTGTTCCTCACCTGGTCCCCGGTCGACGAGATCGCGGCCAAGCTGGCCCTGGTCCGCGAGGGGGAGTGCGAGGCCGGCCGCGAACCCGGCAGCGTGTGGGCGATGGTCTCCTTCTGGGCCTACGCCGGCGACCGGCTGCCCGAGGGGATGCAGCGGCTGCGCCGGCTCTGCCTGCAGTACGCGATGGTCCCGACGCACGCGGGCTCCTTCACCGGCGTCTTCCCGGAGATCGCCCGCGCCACCGACCTGTGGCGCGCGGGCGACCGCCGCGGCGCGCTCGCCCTGGTGCCCGACGAGGCGGTGCACCGGCTCTGCGCGATCGGCACGGGCGAGACCGTCGCCGCCCGCGCCGCCGCCGTGCACCGGGCCGGCGTCGACCTCGCGGTGCTGCTCACCCCCGGCGCGGTGCCGGGCGAGATCGACGGTCCCCTCCAGACCATCACCCGCACCGCTGCCGCCGCGGGCCTGCTGCAGACCGCGCAGTAGGCGGCGAGCGTGACCGGAGCGCTTCGCCGACCACCGCACGGTGACGCCCGACCGCTCAGCCGCCGACCTCCCGCACATGATCCTTCCGGGGGTTGACAGCAGCGTCGCCGCCACAGCAATCCTGTAGCGCCCTCATCGATCGTGCGCAGCCGCCGAATTCCGACTCTCCGTGCATGATCATTGCGAGTGTGACAGGAGCGCTCCCACCACCGCAGTCCTGTAACGCTCGGATCGATCTTGAGCAGCGCATTGCTGGTTCCGCTGACCTTCTGCCCATGATCAGCGCGAGCGTGACGGGAGCAGATCAGCACGAGCGTGACGGGCGGGCTGTGAGCGCCGCGCTCCTGTAGCCCTCGGATAGATCTTGCGCCTCCCGCACTGCTGATTCGGCCGACCTTCTGTCCATGATCGTCGCGAGCGTCACGGGAGCGCTGTCAGCGCAGCAGTCTTGTAGCGCTCACATCGATCGTGCTGGCGCAGCAGGCTCCGCCGACCCTCCGCCTGTGATCGTCGCGAGTGTCACGGGAGCGCTGTCAGCACAGCAGTCCTGTACCGCTCGGATCGATCTTGTGGTGCGCCACTGCTGGTCCGGCCGACCTCCTGCCCATGATCAGCACGAGCGTGACCGGAGGGCTGTCGCACCGCGCTCCCGTAGCGCTCGCATCGATCTTCAGCCGGCCGCGTGCTAAGGCCAACCCATGATCGAATGTGAGGAGAGCGCTGCCGCCACAGCGGTCCTGGGTCGAATCAGCCCATCGTCTTCGCGCCGTCGATGGCCTCGCGGATGATGTCGGCGTGGCCGGCGTGCTGCGAGGTCTCGGCGATCACGTGAAGGAGCACCCGGCGCAACGACCACTCCGCGCCGGGCTCGAACCAGGGGGCGCTGGGCAGGGGCCGGGTGGCGTCGAGGTCGCCGGTGACGACCAGCTCGTCGGTGGCCTCGGCTACCCGGTCGTAGTGCTCCAGCAGGGCGGGGAGGGTGTCGGCGTCGGTGAGCACGAACCGGGTGTCGACGAACTCGCCGGACTCCATGGCGGCGCGCATGGCGTCAGCGTCGAACCCGCCGCCGGAATCGCCGTCGAACCCCATCGCCCCCGGCTTGCCCAGCGCGAAGTCGATCCAGCCCTGCTCCGTGTCGGCGACGTGCTTGATCAGCGACGCGAGGGTGAGCGCGCTGACCGTGCTGCGGTTGCGGGCCTGCTCCTCGCTCACGCCGGCGACGGTCTGCCGCAGGAAGTCGCGGTGCCGGCGCAGCGACTCCAGCAGGTCCGCACGCTCGCGGGTGAGGGTGGTGGTCACGGGAGGCTCCTCGCGTCGGGCACCAGGTCGGGCGGGCACCCTACCGCGATCTCCGGACACGCAACGGCCACGCACGATGGCGCCACAATGCGACCCTCTCGGCCCTGAGCGCGCATCATGGTTCCATAACGCGATTCTCCCGGACCGGAGGGCGCATTATGATTCCACAACGCGATTCTCCCGCGCCCGAGGGCGCATTATGGTTCCACAACGCGGCAAACCCCCAGCGCAAAGCGCGTCATGGAACCATAATGCGAACCAGGATCAGCTGACGGGCACCACGTCCGGCGCGCCCATGCGGGCGGAGTCGGCGGTGGCGTCGTCGGGCATGGTCTGGCTCTCCCGCTCGGCGGCGACCCGCCCGCGGTAGTGCTCGACCTCCTTGGCCTTCTGCGCCTCGGTCCAGCCCAGCACCGGGGCCATCAGGTCCGCGGCCTCCTGCGCGGCGCCGAGGCCGCGGTCGAAGGTCTCGATGCTGGTGCGGGTGCGGCGGGTGAGGACGTCGTCGAGGTGCCGGGCGCCCTCGTGGCTGGCCGCGTAGACGATCTCGGCGCGGATGTGGTCCGGCGCCCCCGTGAGGGGCTCGCCGAGCGTCTTGTCCTCGGCGACCAGCTCGAGCAGCTCGTCGATCAGCGAGCCGTACCGGCAGAGGAGGTTCTGGATCCGGGCCGGGTGCAGGCCCGACCGCTCGGCGATGACGTGCACCGAGTTCTGCAGCGCCTCCCAGCCCTCGGCGCCGAGCAGCGGCACGTCCTTGGTCACGGACTCCGGGACCTTGGCGTCCATGCCGTGCACGGCCGCGTCGACCGCGTCCTTCGCCATGACCCGGTACGTCGTGTACTTCCCGCCCGCGACGACGACCAGCCCCGGCACCGGGGTGGCGACGGCGTGCTCGCGGGAGAGCTTCGACGTCGACTCCGACTCCCCGGCGAGCAGCGGCCGCAGGCCCGCGTAGACGCCCTCGACGTCCTCGTGGGTCAGCGGCTGCTCCAGCACGGAGTTGACGTGCTCGAGCAGGTAGTCGATGTCCGCCTTGGACGCGGCCGGGTGCGCCTTGTCGAGGTCCCAGTCGGTGTCGGTGGTGCCGATGATCCAGTGCCGGCCCCACGGGATCACGAACAGCACGGACTTCTCGGTGCGCAGGATCAGCCCCGAGTCCGAGCGGATCCGGTCCCGCGGCACCACCAGGTGGATGCCCTTGGACGCGCGCACGTGGAACCGGCCGCGCTCGCCGGCCAGGCCCTGGGTCTCGTCGGTCCACACGCCGGTGGCGTTGATGACCTGCTTGGCCCGCACCTTGATCGTGTCCCCGGTCTCGAGGTCGTGGACCTCGGCGCCGATGACGCGGCCGGACTCCTTGAGCAGCCCGACCACCCGGGCCCGGTTCGCCACGTGCGCCCCGTAGGCCGCCGCGGTGCGGGCGACGAACATGGTGTGCCGGGCGTCGTCGACCTGGGCGTCGTAGTACTGCAGGGCGCCGACGAGGGCGTCCTTGCGCAGCGACGGCACGATCCTGCGCGCGCCGCGGCGGGTGAGGTGGCGGTGGTGCGGCACGCCGCGGGACTGCCCGGAGAGCAGCCCGAGGGTGTCGTAGAGCGCCACGCCGGAGCCCGCGTACAGCCGCTCCCAGACGTGGTGCTGGAGCGGGTAGATGAACGGGACCGGGTGGATCAGGTGCGGGGCGAGCTTCTGGATCAGCAGCCCCCGCTCCTGGAGGGCCTCCGCGACCAGCCGGAAGTCCAGCATCTCCAGGTAGCGCAGGCCGCCGTGGATGAGCTTCGAACTGCGGCTCGACGTCCCGGCGGCGAAGTCACGGGCCTCGACGAGGCCGACGCGCAGGCCGCGGGTGGCGGCGTCGAGGGCAGCCCCGCTACCCACGACACCGCCGCCGACGACGAGAACGTCGAGCTCCTCCCGGGCCATGTCCTCCAGCGCCCGGGTCCGGGCGGCGGGGGAGAGCGCGACGGATCTCATGATCAGATCTTCCTTTCCCAGCGGGAGGTCGATGTTGTGGTCCTAGTCGACCTCTACCCAGTCCAACGTCCGCTGCACCGCCTTCTGCCACCGGGCGTAGGCGGTGTCACGCTGTTCCGCGGACCACTGCGGCTCCCAGCGCTTCGACTCGTTCCAGTTCTGGCGCATCTCGTCGGTGTCCTTCCAGAACCCGACCGCCAGGCCCGCGGCGTACGCGGCGCCGAGCGCGGTGGTCTCGGCCACGACCGGCCGTGACACCGGGATGCCCAGCACGTCCGCCTGGATCTGCATGCACAGCTCGTTGGCGGTGACGCCCCCGTCGACCTTGAGGATGTCCAGGTTCACCCCGGAGTCCTTGGCCATGGCGTCGGCCACGTCCTTGCTCTGGAAGCAGATCGCCTCCAGCGTGGCCCGGGCGAGGTGCGCGTTGGTGTTGTACCGGGACAGCCCGACGATCGCGCCGCGGGCGTCGGACCGCCAGTACGGGGCGAACAGGCCGGAGAACGCCGGCACGAAGTACACCCCGCCGTTGTCCTCGACCTGGCGGGCGAGCGACTCCGACTGCGCGGCGCCGGAGATGATGCCCAGCTGGTCGCGCAGCCACTGCACCGCCGAGCCGGTGACGGCGATCGAGCCTTCCAGGGCGTAGACCGCCGGCTCGTCGCCGAACCGGTAGCAGACCGTGGTCAGCAGGCCGGAGTCCGACCGGACGAGCTCGGTCCCGGTGTTGAGCAGCATGAAGTTGCCGGTGCCGTAGGTGTTCTTGGCCTCCCCGGGCGCCAGGCAGACCTGGCCGACCATGGCGGCCTGCTGGTCGCCGAGGATGCCGGTGATCGGCACCTCGCCGCCGAGCGGCCCGTTCGCCAGGGTCTTGCCGTACGGCTCGGGCGAGCTCGACGAGCAGATCCTCGGCAGCATGGAGCGCGGGATCCCGAACAGGGCGAGCAGCTCGTCGTCCCAGTCGAGGGTCTCGAGGTCCATGAGCATGGTCCGGCTGGCGTTGGTGACGTCCGTGATGTGCACGCCGCCGTTCGGCCCGCCGGTGAGGTTCCAGACGACCCAGCTGTCGGTGTTGCCGAAGATCGCGTCGCCGCGCTCGGCGGCCTCGCGGGCCCCGTCGACGTTCTCGAGGATCCACTGGATCTTGCCGCCGGAGAAGTACGTGGCCGGGGGCAGGCCCGCCTTGCGGCGGATGGTGTCGCCGTGCCCGTCGCGCTCGAGCTTCGAGGCGATCCGGTCGGTGCGGGTGTCCTGCCAGACGATCGCGTTGTACAGCGGCCGGCCGGTGTTCTTGTCCCAGACGACGGTCGTCTCGCGCTGGTTGGTGATGCCGAGCGCCGCGAGGTCCTTGGCGGCCAGCCCGGTCTTGTTCAGGCCCGACTGGATGACCGAGGAGGTGCGCTCCCAGATCTCCACGGGGTTGTGCTCGACCCAGCCCGCCTCGGGCAGGATCTGCTCGTGTTCCAGCTGGTGGCGGCCCACCTCGTTGCCACTGTGGTCGAAGATCATGAACCGCGTGCTCGTCGTCCCCTGGTCGACGGCGCCAACGTACTCGGCCATCACTTCTCACCTCCGTGCTCGACGACGACCTCGCGCCCGACCGGCTGCTCCTCGGTGTCCTCGGGAAGCAGGTAGCGGTCGATGAAGAGCTTGAACAACGCGCCGCCGACGAGCCCGCCGACGATCGGCGCGACGATCGGCAGCCACCAATATGGTGTGCCGTTCGGATCGACCCAGGCGGTCGCGTACCCCGTGATGTACGACGCGAAGCGCGGGCCGAAGTCACGTGCCGGGTTGATCGCGTAGCCGGCGTTGGCGCCGAACGCCATGCCGATCGCCACGACGAGCAGGCCGATCACCACGGGAGCCAGGTTCGACAGCGGCGGGTTGTTCCGCGCGTGGACCAGGGCGAAGATCACGAAGACCAGGATCGCGGTGCCGACCACCTGGTCGAGGAAGGCGGTGGGTATCGAGACCCCGCCCCCGCCGTTGCCCGGCAGCGTCGCGAAGATGATCTGGGTCGCCGACGTGTGGTTGGGGTCGGCCCGGTTGATGAGGTCCGCGTAGGTCACCCGGACGATCAGTGCCGCCACGAAGGCGCCGAGCGTCTGCGCCACGACGTACGGCACGACCCGCTTCCAGGGGAAGCCCTGGAAGGAGGCCAGCGCGACGGTGACCGCGGGGTTGAGGTGGGCGCCGGAGAGCCGCCCCGCGACGTACACACCGAGCGTGACGCCGATGCCCCAGGCCCATGTGATCGAGTCGTGGTTGCCCAGGGGGCTGTCCTTCGGCGCCGTGACGACCTGCGCCACGACGCCGTTGCCGAACAAGATCAGGATCATCGTTCCGGCGAACTCGGCGCTCAGCGCGCCGAAGTACGAGTTCCGCATCGAACTCTCCTTCCGGTCGTGACGGCCCCCGCCCGGGCGTACGCGCCGGACGGGGGCCGAACGGGACAGAACCTAGGAACGCGCGCGGAGCGCGACAACGGCCGACGTTCGACAATGTCGAACTGATCCTGTCGACCGGGTCACACCACCCCGTAGGCTCCCACCCGTGCCGGGAGCGATCCAGTCCGTCGAGCGCGCGGCCGCGATCCTGCGGCTGCTGGGCGGCGCGGGCCGTCCGCTCGCCCTCGCCGAGCTGGCTGCCGCGCTCGACCTGCCGCGACCCACCGTGCACGGCCTCGTCCGGACCCTGCGCGACGAGGGGCTCGTCGACCAGGACCGGGCCACCGCGCTGTACCGACCGGGGAGCGGGCTGCGCCGGCTCGGCGACGGCTGGGACCGCCACGACCTGCGCGCGCGGGCGATGAACTGGGCGGACGCCCTGGCCGGAGGGACAGGGTGCGCGGTCTACCTCGCGGTCCCGGCCGGCACGATGGCGAGCCTGGTGCACCACGTCTTCCGGCCGGACGGCTCGCCGCAGACCCTGCGCACCAACACCGAGCAGCCGCTGCACGCGACAGCCTGGGGCAAGTGCCTGCTCGCCTTCGCGCCCGTGGCCACGCCGCCGGCCCGCGAGCTCGAGCTGCGCCGCTACACGGGCCGCACCGCGAGCACCGTCGCCATGCTCGAGGCGCATCTCGCGGCGGCCCGCACCCGAGGCATGGCGACGGACGTCGGCGAGTTCGAGGCGGGAGTCGGCGGGGCCGCGGTGCCGCTGCGTTCGGGCGGCGGGCTCACGGTGGCCGCCCTCGGCATCGCGGCACCGGTCGAGGAGCTGTTCGGCGGGGGCGGGGAGCCGCGCCGGCCCCTCGCCGACCAGCTGCAGGCCGCAGGTCGGGAGATCTCCGCGCTGCTGGTGACGCCCCGATGAGCGAGCCGCGGACCTCGGCGCCGCGCGAGCGGGTGGTGGCGGCCATCGACCAGGGCACCACCTCGACCCGGTGCCTGCTGTTCTCCCGCTCCGGCCGGATGCTCGCCGTGGCCCAGCGCGAGCACCGCCAGCACTACCCCGAGCCCGGGCGGGTCGAGCACGACGCCGAGGAGATCTGGCGCAACGTCGCCCGGGTGGTCCCGGAGGCGCTGCGGCGGGCCGGGCTGGAGCCGGAGAACATCGTCGCGCTCGGGATCGCCAACCAGCGCGAGACCACGGTGATCTGGAACCGGCACACCGGCGCCCCGCTGGCCCGGGCGATCACCTGGCAGGACACCCGCACCGGTCCGATCGTCGCCCGCCTGGTGGAGGAGGGCCTCGGCCCGCTCTACGCGTCGACCAGCGGCTTCGGCCCCGCGACCTACTTCGCCGGCCCGCGGCTGCGCTGGCTGCTCGACCACGTCCCGGGCGCCCGTGCGGGCGCGGAGGCGGGCGACGTCCTGTTCGGAACCATGGAGAGCTGGCTGATCTGGCGGCTCACCGGCGGTCCGGGCCGCGGCGTGCACGTCACGGACGTGACCAACGCCAGTCGGACCATGCTCATGGACCTGCGCACCCTCGAGTGGTCGCCGAAGCTCCTCGAGGCGCTGCGCGTCCCCGAGCGGATGCTGCCGGAGATCCGGTCGAACGCCGAGGTCTACGGCGTGTGCGCGGAGGTGCTGCCCGGGGTGCCGGTGGCCGGGGCGCTGGGCGACCAGCAGGCCGCGCTCGTCGGACAGACCTGCTTCGCCCCCGGCGAGGTCAAGTGCACCTACGGCACCGGCGCCTTCCTGCTCAAGAACACCGGCGCGCGGATCGGCGGCTCCGCGCAGGGGCTGATCCCGACGGTCGGCTACCTGGTGGGGGAGCGGCCGGTCTACGCGCTGGAGGGCTCGATCGCGGTCACGGGCTCGCTGGTGCAGTGGTTCCGGGACTCGCTGGGCATGATCGGCACGGCCGCGCAGATCGAGACCCTCGCCCTGACGGTGCCGGACAACGGCGGCTGCTACGTCGTGCCCGCCTTCTCCGGCCTCTACGCGCCGCACTGGCAGGCCAACGCCCGCGGCGTCATCGTCGGTCTGACCAGCTACATCACCCGCGGGCACCTGGCCAGGGCCGTGCTGGAGGCGACCGCGTGGCAGACCCGCGAGGTCGTCGACGCCATGAACGCCGAGTCCGGGATCCCGGTCACCCGGCTCAAGGCCGACGGCGGCATGACCGCCGACCACCTTCTCATGCAGTACGTCGCCGACGTGCTCGACGTGCCGGTGGAGCGCCCGCTCGGGTCCGAGGCGGTCTCGCTCGGCGCGGCCTACGTCGCGGGCCTCGCGGTGGGGCACTGGCCGGGTCTGGAGGTGCTGCGCGGCAACTGGCACCGGGCCGCGATGTGGGAGCCGGCCATGGACGCCGCGGTCCGCGAGCGCGAGCGCGAGAACTGGGCCCGCGCGGTGGCCCGCAGCTACGACTGGGTGCGCTGAGCCCCGTCCGCGATCGTTCCGTCGCCGCGGACGGGAGTGTTGTGGGCCACTCGCGGCGAGTGCTAGCCTCACCGCTACCAAACGGCCGTTAGACGATGATGACCAGCGTTGCCGGAGGCCCCCATGACCGCTCGTGCGGAGATCGAGAACACCCTGGGCCGTGCGTCCTGGGGTTACGACGAGAACGACGTCGACCTGATCGCCTCGCAGTTCACCGAGACCGCCACCATGACCATGCAGATCGGCCGAGACGGCGACACGGTCGGCCCGTTCGACGGCCGTGAGGCCATCCGGAAGCTGCACGCCGACTCGCTCGCGGCGCAGACCGACCAGCGCCGGCACAACATCTCGAACGTCGTGATCGTCAAGGAGACGGCCGACAGCGCGTCGACGACGTCGAACCTCACGTTGCTGTCGATCGAGGACGGCGCGATCCGCGTGCTCTCCAGCGGCTGGTACCGCGACGAGCTGGTCAAGCAGGGCGACAGCTGGCTGATCGCCTCCCGGCACATCTACCTCGACCTGCCCTACTGATGGTCAACGTCGGACGGATCCCGGAGAAGTGGGCGGCGCTGACCCCCACCCGGGACGCGATCGTCGACGCCCCGAACGGGCGCCGGATCGACTGGCGCACGCTCGACGAACGGGTGCGGCGGCTGGCCAACGGGCTCGCCGGCACGGGCGAAGGGGGGCTCGGGCTCGCCAAGGGCGACCGGGTCGCGATCCTGGCCAAGAACTCGATCGAGTACCAGGAGCTGTACTACGCGGCCGGCCGCGCCGGTCTCGTCGCGCAGCCGCTGAACTGGCGGCTCGGCGTCCCGGAGCTCACGAAGATCGTCGCCGACGCGGCGCCGAAGGCGCTCATCGCCTCGGACGAGTGGCTCGACACCGCCAAGCAGCTGCAGGCCGCGGTGGACGTGCCGCACTGGCTGCAGTACGGCCGCGGCGGCGACGGCAGCTACGAGGACCTGCTGGCCCGCAGCAGCACGGACGAGCCGGAACGCGCCGCCACGACCGGCGACGCCGATCCCTTCTTCATCCTCTACACCGGCGGCACCACGGGGGAGTCGAAGGGCGCGCTGCACAGCCACACCAGCACGTCGTTCGGGATGCTCAACCAGACGGTCGCGGAGCGGATCGTCGCGACGGACGTCTACATGTTGACCGGGCAGATGTACCACATCCCGGTCGTGCTCTCGATGAACTACCACCGGCACGGCTGCCCGCTGGTGCTGATGAACTTCGAGGCCCGCACCGCCCTGGAGCTCATCCAGGAGGAGAAGGTCTCGGCCTTCCTGGGCATCACCACGATGCTCAACTGGATGATGGCCGTGCCCGGCTTCTCGTCCTACGACATCTCGTCGCTCCGGAACATCCAGTACGGCGGCGGGCCCATGCCGTCGTCCGTTGTCAAGGCGGCCCTGGACAACTTCCCGTGCACCCTGATCCAGGGGTACGGGCAGACCGAGGGCACGACGATGTGCTTCCTCTCCCAGGAGGACCACCTCGACGCGGTGCGCGGGATCCACCCCGAACGCCTCATGTCCTGTGGGCGCGAGGGGTTCGTGACCTCCGTGCGCGTGGTGGATCCCGACGGCGACGAGGTGCCCAAGGACGGGAGGACCGCCGGGCAGATCGTGGTCCGGTCCGAGGCGAACATGCTCGGCTACCTGAACCGCCCGGACCTCACCGCGGCCACGCTGCGGGACGGCTGGATGTGGACCGGCGACGTCGCCACCTGGGACTCCGACTCGTACGTCTTCATCGTCGACCGCGCCAAGGACATGATCATCTCCGGCGGCGAGAACATCTACTCGATCCAGGTCGAGGAGGCCGTCAACCAGCACCCGTCGGTGCTCGAGTGCGCCGTGATCGGCGTGCCCGACGACGAGTGGGGCGAGACCGTCAAGGCCTTCGTGGTGCTCAAGCCGGAGACCACGGCGACCGAGGCGGACATCATCGAGACCGCGCGGCAGCACCTGGCCTCGTACCAGAAGCCCCGGTCCGTCGAGTTCGTCGACGCCCTGCCCAAGGCTCCCACCGGGAAGATCCTCAAGCGCGACCTCCGCGCGCCCTACTGGGCGGACCGCGACCGGTCCGTCTGACCCCCGACCGCCCCCGTTTCCTGTCCGCGCCCGCTCGAAGGGGAGCATCCATGAAGACCGAGGGAGCCCTGCTCTGGGAGCCCGGCACCAACTCCGGATGGAGCGTCGAGGAGATCGAGATCGATCCCCCGAAGCGCCGCGAGGTGATGGTGAAGCTGGCCGCGTCCGGCATCTGCCACTCCGACCACCACCTCGACGACGGCGTGATCCCGCTGCCCTGGGCGCCCGTGCTCGGCGGCCACGAGGGCGCCGGCGTGGTCACCGAGATCGGCCCGGAGGTGCACGACCTGGAGGTCGGCGACCACGTCGTCCTCTCCTTCCTGCCCTCCTGCGGCAAGTGCGCGATGTGCGTCGCCGGCCGCTCCAACATGTGCGAGCTGGGTGCCGGTGTGCTCGCGGGCTACGCCCCCGACGGGACCCACCGCGTGCACGCGCGCAGCAAGGACGGGAAGGACGCCGGCGTCGGCTGCATGTCGTTCCTCGGCACGTTCGCGCCGTACGTCTGCGCGCCGCTCGACGCCGTCGTCAAGATCGACAAGGACATCCCGCTGGACAAGGCCGCGCTGATCGGCTGCGGCGTGCCCACGGGCTGGGGGTCCTCGGTCTACGCCGCGGACATGCAGCTCGGCGACACGGTCGTGATCGTCGGGATCGGCGGTGTCGGCATCAACGCGGTGCAGGGCGCGCGGCACAAGGGCGCCAGGAACATCATCGCGATCGACCCGGTGCCGTTCAAGCAGGAGCAGGCCCAGGAGTTCGGCGCCACGCACGCGGTGTCGAACTACGAGGAGGCCGCGAAGCTCGTCGAGCAGCTGACCAACGGGCAGGGCGCCGACCGCGTGATCATCACGGTCGGGGTGGCGTACGGGAACCTGCTCAACCCGGCGCAGGAGATGACCCGCCGCGGCGGCGTCGTCGTGCTGACCTCGGCCGCGCCGATCCTGCAGCGCGACGTCGAGTTCGACCTGTTCACCTTCGCGATGTCCGGCAAGCGGCTGCAGGGCTCGCTCTACGGGACCACCCGGTCCCGCACCGACATCCCACTGCTGACGGACCTGTACCGCAGCGGCCAGCTCAAGCTCGACGAGCTGATCACGCGCACCTACGGGCTCGGGGACATCAACCAGGCGTTCGCGGACATGCAGAAGGGTCTCAACCTCCGCGGCGTGATCATGTACGAGGACTGAGGGACATGAGCCGCGCAGAGGACATCCAGCAGATCGTCAACGCCACCCTCCTGTACGCCCGGGGGCTCGACCTGTTCGACCCGGACGAGGCCCTCTCGGCCTACACCGACGACGCCTACTGGGACGCCACGGCGGTGGGTCTCAAGAGGTTCGAGGGCCGCGACGAGATCCACGGCTTCTTCAAGGCCGACGCCGAGTCGATGGCCGAGCAGTTCCACATCATGACCAACCACATCGTGGAGTTCGACGGCCCGGACACCGCGCACGGCACCAACTACGTGTTCTCCGAGGGGAAGACGAAGTCCGGGGCGGCGATCAAGGCGATCGCGCTCAACCGCGACGAGTACCGCCGGGTCGGGGACACCTGGAAGATCTCGGGCCGGGCCATCTCGCCGCTGACGGCCCCGCAGATGGAGGGGTTCGATGCATGAGCCCCGCCGACGCACTCTCCTTCGCGGAGGCGGCGTGAGCTCCGCCGACGCACTCTCTCCCGCGGAGGCGGCATGAGCACCGGCCAGAAGGTGATCGAGCGGTACGTCGAGATCATGAACGAGCTCGACATCGACGCGCTCGGGGAGATCTTCGCCGACGACGTCGTCGTCCGGCTGCCGTTCGCGCCCGACCCCGTTCCGAAGGTGACCGAGGGCAAGGAGGCCGTGCTCGCGCTCTACGGCGGCTTCCCGCACCTGGTGGGGCCGCTGGGCTTCCACGACCTGGTGATCTCGCCGCTGGCCACCGAGGGCGAGTTCGTGGCGGAGTACCGCAGCGACACCACGATGCTCGCCACCGGGCAGCCGTACCGGAACGCCTACATCAGCACCTTCACGGTGCGGGACGGCAAACTCGCGGCCTTCGCCGAGTTCTTCGACCCGCTCGTGTTCCTGCAGGCCCAGGGCGCCACGGTGGCGCCGCCGGCCTGATCCCGTCCCCGTGAGTGCCGGGCGCCCGACAGGGGCGCGGCCGCGAGGGCGGGGTCGAGGGCATCGCGCCGTACTTCGAGACCAAGATGCTCCAGGGGATCGAGTGGCGGAGCCGCCGCCGGCGCCGTCCTCGTCCGGAGGCCTGCACCATCTCGGCGTCCGGGTCGCGGACCTGGACCGGGCGACCGCGTTCTACCGGGCC
Organism: Pseudonocardia terrae; assembly: GCF_021343995.1. Classification (GTDB taxonomy): domain Bacteria; phylum Actinomycetota; class Actinomycetes; order Mycobacteriales; family Pseudonocardiaceae; genus Pseudonocardia; species Pseudonocardia terrae. The sequence continues at coordinate 137,411 of NZ_JAJTTE010000010.1, forward strand.
CTGGGCGCCGTGCCGCTCGCCGAGCCGCTCACGCTCGGTGGGCGGGCGGCGGGCCTGGCGATGAACGCCCCACGTGGCACGTCGGTCCGCATCGCCCTGCTCGGCTTCCCGGACGGCAGCGGGGTCGAGCTGTTCGAGTTCGACCCGGACCCGGAGTGGTGCGGGCCGATCGACGCCGCCGCCCGCCTGCCCCACCTGGGCATCCGGGTCGACGACGTCGACGCCGCCCTGGCCGCCGCCGAAGCCGCCGGCGGGCGGCGCCTCTGGCCCGAACCGTCGCACTGGGGGTCGGTCCGGGTGGTCTACCTGTGTGATCCCGACGGCACGGTGCTGGAGCTGCTCGACGGGCCTCTCGTCGACGTCGCCAAGGTGATCGTCGCGCGCCGTTGACCCGCCGCCGCGTCGTCCGGACGGTGGGGAAGCTGCGGGCGACGGGGCCCGCACCGGACGACGGAGGTTCCCATGGCGGGACGGGTCGAGGGCAAGGTCGCGCTGGTCACCGGGGCGGCGCGCGGGCAGGGGCGCAGCCACGCGCTGCGGCTCGCGCAGGAGGGCGCGGACATCATCGCCGTGGACCTCTGCGCCGACGTGGCGTCGGCGCCGTACGACGGGGCGACGGAGGCCGACCTGGCCGAGACGGTCAAGCAGGTCGAGGACCTCGACCGCCGCGTGCTGAGTCGGGTCGCCGACGTCCGCGACCTGCGGGCGCTGGAGGCGACGGTCGCGGACGGGATCGCGGAGTTCGGGCACCTCGACATCGTGGTCGCCAACGCCGGTATCGCGTCCTTCGCGCCGGCGTGGGAGATCACGGAGGACTCCTGGCAGGAGATGCTCGACATCAATCTGACCGGGGTCTGGAAGACGACCAAGGCGGTGATCCCCGCCATGCTGGAGCAGGGGACCGGCGGCTCCATCGTCCTGACCAGCTCGATCGCCGGGCTCGTCGCGTTCGGCAACCTCGCGCACTACACGGCGGCGAAGCACGGCGTCACGGGGCTGATGCGCACGCTCGCCGTGGAGCTCGCGCCGCACCGGATCCGCTGCAACTCCGTACACCCGACGACCGTCGACACCGACATGGTCAACAACGAGCCGATCTACTCGCTCTTCCTCGGTGGGCAGCGCGGCGCGACCCGCGCCGACGCGGAGGCCGGCTTCACCGCGCTCAACGCCATCCCGATCCCGTGGGTGGACCCGGTCGACATCAGCAACGCCGTGCTCTACCTGGCTTCCGAAGAAGCCCGGTACGTCACCGGCACGACGCACGTGATCGATGCGGGGGCGATGGCGCCGTTCAAGATCCCGCACGCGTAGCGGTGGTCACGGGCGGCGCTCCCCGGAGTGCCGCCCGTGGGCCCGACGGAACTTTCCGCTCAGCCGCCCACTTCCTGGCCGTGGCGCACGACCGCCCACACGATCAGGGCGGAGAGGACCAGGATCAGGGCCGCTCCCACCGGGTAGGCGGCGAGGAAGGCGAGCTGGACGATCCCGTTGAAGCCCGCCACGAGGACCGCCACCACCCGTGCCCATCCGGCTCCGCGGAGCAGGGCCGGCGCGGCCGCGAGCTCCACCACCCCGAGGGCCAGCAGGACCCAGCCCCACTTGGTGACCTCGAGCAACAGGACCTGGTCCGCGTCGGCGACCACGAACCCACCGCGGGCGAGCGCGCTGATCCCGTCCCACACGTTCCACAACCCGAGCAGGAGCAGCAGCACCGCAGCCAGACGCACCACCACGATCCATCGGGTCCGCCGGGGTGCTCGCGGCTCCCCGGCGGTGAGGTCTCCGGTCACGTCGGTCCTCCTCCGTCCGCGGGGCCGTGTCCGGCCAGGCTGGCGCGGCCGCCCGGCCCGGTCGTCATCCGCCGCGGGTGAACGGCTTCCCGGGCGGTTGTCCGGCGGGGAGCACGGCGCTACCGTCACTACCAAACGAACGGTAGACACAGGGGAGGCGCTCGTGTCGTACGACGTCATCGTGGTCGGGGCGGGGGCGTCCGGCCTGGTCACCGCGTCGCTGTTGGCGGAGCAGGGCAAGCGGGTGCTGCTGCTGGAGAAGCACGCGTACCTCGGCGGGCGGGCGCGGGAGTACCGGTACAAGGGGCACCAGCTGGGCCTCGGCAGCCACCTCGTCGAAGATCCCGGGGACTCGCTGACCCGCGTCTGCTCCGTGATGGGGCTCGACCTGGTGCACTCCGAGCGCAGCGACGCGATGCCGTTCTGGACCAACGGCAAGGGCTGGGCCCCGATCCAGGAGCAGTACTCCGGCGAGGCGAAGCAGGGGCTCAAACGCTGCATCCAGGCGCTGAACGACGTCTCGTACGACGAGCTGGAGACCTGGAACCACGCGTCGCTGCGGGAGTGGATGGCGCAGTACACCGCGGACGAGGGCGTCTACACGGTGTGGGAGGCGATCTCGGTCCTCGAGCAGATCACGCTGCGCCCGTGGGAGCACTCGGCGTCGGAGAACCTCTACACCCGCAAGCTGCACTACTCGACCCAACGCACCGCCGGCTACTCGTTCTGGCCGATGGGCGGGTGGGACGCGCTGTGGCACGCCATGGTCGCCGCGTTCGAGGCGAAGGGCGGGGAGATCCGGCTGTCGGCGCCGGTGCGGCGGATCGACGTCCGCGACGGGGCCGTGCAGGGCGTCACGCTCCGCGACGGCGAGGAGATCCCCGCGCCGCAGGTCGTGGTGTCCGCGCCGGTGTGGGACCTGCTGCGGCTGTTCGACGACGGCGCCCTGCCCTGGGAGCTCCGCTCGCGCATCGCGATGCTCGCCGCGAACCGCAACCGCGCCTGCTGGATCGGCTACTGGATCGCCGCGAAGGAGCCGGTGATCGCGATGAGCGAGCGCGAGATGGCGTCGTTCCTGTCGACACCGCGGTGCGGGCTGCCCGGCTTCACGCTGAACTTCACCGGCTACGACCCCGGCGTCTCGCCCGACGGCGAGTACCTGACCTGTGTCGGCGCCTCGTTCGACGCCACCGAGCACTACGGCGACCGGGCCTGGCTCGACCGGAAGTTCGCCGAGCTGTGGGAGGACGTCGAGGAGATGATGCCGGCGGCGCGGGGAGCACTGTGGACGAAACCGCACGTCGTCACGAGCTACGGGGTGATCACCAAGCCCGGGCTCGTCGGGCCGGTCCGGCCCGACGCCGAGGTCCGCGGCGTCGCCGGGCTCTGGCTCACCGGGGACACCACTCGCACCCGCGGGATCGGCATCGACAAGGCCGCGCGCTCGGGCATCACCACCGCCGAGGCGGTGCTGGGCCGCCGGCTCGAGGCGTTCACCGGGACCATGCGCTACTGAGCTTCCGTATCGGACAGCCGTTTGGTAGACAGGTACGGTCGACGACGCGAGGAGGCGGGCCATGGCGGGACGGGTCGAGGGCAAGGTCGCACTGATCACCGGAGCGGCGCGGGGGCAGGGCCGCAGCCACGCGGTCCGGCTGGCGCAGGAGGGGGCCGACATCATCGCCGTCGACCTCTGTGGCCCGCTGGCTACGGTGGACAAGTACCCGCCGGCCACCCGGGCCGACCTCGACGAGACGGTCGCCGAGGTGGAGAAGCTCGACCGGCGCATCGTCGCGCGGGTCGCCGACGTCCGCGACCGGGCCGCGCTCACCGCGGCCGTCGACGAGGGCGTCACCGAGCTCGGCGGGCTCGACGTCGCGGTGGCGAACGCGGGCATCGCGAGCTTCGGCGCCGCCTTCGAGATCACCGACGAGATGTGGCAGGAGATGCTGGACGTCAACCTCACCGGCGTCTGGAACACCGCCCGCGCAGCGGTGCCGCACCTGATCGAGCGCGGCGGCGGGTCCCTGATGTTCACCAGCTCGATCGGCGGGCTGAAGGGGATCCAGAACGTCGGGCACTACGTCTCGACCAAGCACGGCATCGTCGGCCTGATGCGCACCCTGGCCAACGAGCTGGCGCCGCACCGCATCCGGGTCAACACGATCCACCCGACCAACGTGAACACCGACATGATCCAGAACCCGGGCACCTGGAAGCTCTTCGCGCCGGACGACCCGGAGCCCACCCAGGAGAAGGCGCTGCCGGGCTTCGTGTCGCTCAACGCGCTGGAGGTGCCCTGGGTCGAACCGATCGACATCAGCAACGCGGTGCTGTTCCTGGGGAGCGACGAGGCCCGCTACATCACCGGCGTCACGCTGCCCGTCGACGCCGGCGCGAACGTCAGGTAGGACCGCGGTGCGGATCACCGACGCGGTCGGGCTGGTCTCCGGCGGGCCTCCGGGCTCGGTGCCGGTACGGCCCGAATGCTGGTCGAGCGGGGTGGGAAGGTCGGGATCCTCGACCTGCTGATCAACGGCGAGGTGGTCCGGCTGGACGCGGCGACCCGCCTGTGACTGTCGACCGTTTGGTAGGCTTTTGCGATTCGACCGCGTCGAGGGGAGCGGGGATGCGGCAGCCGGCCGGGCGGAGTGCGCGGCGTTCCGGGGGAGAGCGTAAACCCCGCGAGGAGCGCTGGGCCGAGCTCATCGAGGTCGCCACGCAGGTGTTCTACGAGAAGGGCTACGACGGCGCGTCCCTGCAGGACATCGCCGACCGGCTCGGGATGCTCAAGGGCAGCCTCTACTACTACATCCAGTCCAAGGAGGACCTGCTCTTCGACGTGATCAGCGCCGTCCACAAGGAGGGCCTGGCCGTCGTGCGGTCCCGGTCGGAGGTGCCCGGCGGGCCGCTGGAACGGCTGGAGAGCGTGATCCGCGGGCACGTGGAGCACACCTGCCGCAACCTCGTACCCACCGCGGTCTTCCTGCACGAGCTGTCGGCGCTCCCGGTCGAGCGCCGCAAGGAGATCCTCGGGTCCGAGCACGCCTACCAGGGCGTGTTCCGCGACCTCGTCGAGCAGGGGCAGGCCGCGGGGCTGGTGCGGGCCGACCTCGACCCGCGGCTCGCGGCCCTGTCGATCCTGGGCTCGACGAACTGGGTGTACCGCTGGTTCCGTCCCGGCGGCACCTTCACCCCCGAGCAGATCGGGGCCGAGATGGCGGAGATGGCGATCCGCGGGATCGCGACCGAGGAGACGTTGCAGGACCGCGCCTCCCGCTGACACCCCAGGAGGAGCACCATGCCGGTCCGCTGAGCGGACGTACCGCCCTGGTGACGGGCGGGTCCCGCGGAGTCGGGCGCGGGGGACGTCGTGGTCGTCTCGAGCACCACCACCGGGGAGCTGCCCAAGGACGGCGCGGCGTACTCGCCGGCCAAGGCGGCGATGGAGGCCGCCGCGTTCACGCTCGCCCGTGAGGAACGCGAGCACGGGATCCGGGTCAACGTCGTCGCGCCCGGGCTCGTGGCCACGGACAGGGGGGAGCGGCTGGTCGCCGCGACCGCGGGCGGGAGCATCGCGGACCTCGACGCCGCCTACCCCTACGGCCGCGTCGCCCGCCCCGCCGATGTCGCCGGCGTCGTCGCGTTCCTGGCCTCGCAGGACGGGGAGTACCTCACCGGCCAGCGCATCGAGGTCGACGGGGGCGGGCCGGAGCAGAGCCTGTTCCACTGCCGCGGCGGGGTCGCGAGTGCGGTCAGCGGGGGTGCGGGACGCACATTGCGGTCGTTGATCCACGTCCGGGCAGCGGGAGGTTCGGACTCTTCGAGCGTTCCGCTGCCGAAGTGCGGATCTCGGGGCAGCGGGCAGGCCGGCGGGCGGCGGCCCGGCTCGTGCCCCGTGATCAAGGGCGGAACGGGGTGTGCGGGCGGTGCGGAGGACGGTCTGCCCTTGATCACGGGTCGGCCCGGTGGCCGGCTCGATCGCCCGTGATCAAGGGCGGAACGGGGTGGGCGAATGGTCCAGAGGCCCGATCTGCCTTGATCACGGGTCGGCCCCGGCAGCCTCGGTGGGCGAGCGCGGGGTCGACGGGGTGGGCCTCGGTGGCGAGGCCCCGCTCGTCCGTGCCGGTCAGGTGAGGGTGATCAAGGGGGAGCCGGCGGCGACGGGGGTGCCGGCCTCGGTCAGGACCTGGCCCACCGTGCCGCCGACCTCCGTGCGGATCTCCATCTCCATCTTCATCGCCTCGAGCACCGCGACGACGTCGCCGGGCGCAAGCTCCTGGCCGGACTCCACGCGGACCTCGACGACGGTCGCGTCCATCGGCGCGACGGGCACGGTGCCGGCCGCGGAGGCGGCTCCTCCTGTGGCACCCACGGACTCGCGGGTCGGGCGGGACGACGCCGTGGCCGCGGCTCCCGGCCGGACCGTGCGGCCGTACACCGCCACCTCCACCGGGCCGCGGTCCGTCGCGATGCGGACCCGGCGGGTGGGAACGACCGCGCCGCCCCCGACCGCGCCGCCCCCGACCGCGCCGCCCCCGACCGCGCCGCCCCCGACCGCGGCCCCTCCGACCCCGCTGCCCCCGACCGCGCTACTTCCGACTGCCCCGCCCCCGATGCCCCCGGCCCCGACCGCATCTGCGATCGCGCCACCCACCCCACCGGCCGCGTTGCCGGCGGCGGAACCCTGAGCCGCGGCCCCACCGACCCCCACGGGCCGCTTCGTCAGGTCCGGGGCCCACTCCCGCTGCACCGAGCCGGTGTCGTGGGTCCCGGCGGCGAAGGACTCCGAGCCCAGCACCTCGCGCAGATAGGGCGCGGTGGTCGGCACGCCCTCGACCCTCAGCTCACCGAGCGCGGCGATCAACCGGCGACGGGCGGCGTCGCGGTCGGCGCCGTGCGCGAGCACCTTGCCGAACATCGAGTCGTACTCCGGCGCGACCCGGCTGCCCGGGCCGCCGCCGGGCTCCACGCCGAAGTCGTTGCGCACCCCCGGTCCCAGCGGGAGCGCGAGCCCGGTGATCGCGCCGGGCGCGGGCCGGAAGTCCGCCCACGGGTCCTCCGCGGCGATGCGGGCCTGGATGGCGTGCCCGGAGATCCGGACGTCGTCCTGGGTGAAGGGCAGCGGCGCGCCGTCGGCCACCCGCAGCTGCGTGGCGACGATGTCCAGCCCGGTGACCAGCTCGGTCACCCCGTGCTCGACCTGCAGCCGGGTGTTGATCTCGAGGAAGAAGAACTCGCTCTCGGTCAGCGCAGTCCCTGGCACCACGAGGAACTCCACCGTCCCCGCGCCGACGTACCCGACCGTCCGCGCGAGCGTCACGGCGGCGTCGAGGATCCGGGAGCGGAGCGAGGAGGAGAGCCCGAACGCCGGGGCCTCCTCGATCAGCTTCTGGTGCCGCCGCTGTACCGAGCAGTCCCGGTCGCCCAGGTGGACGACGGTGCCGTGTGCGTCGCCGATCACCTGCACCTCGACGTGCCGCGGGCGCTCCAGGTACCGCTCGAGGTGCACCTCGGACCGGCCGAACGCCGCGCCGGCCTCGCGTCCGGCGGCGGCCATGGCGTCGGCCAGCTCGTCGGCGGAGCGCACCACCCGCATCCCGCGGCCGCCACCCCCGAACGACGCCTTGACGACCAGCGGGAACCCCAGCCCCTCCGCGGCCGAGGACGCCTCGGCCGGGGTCAGGTCCCCGGTCCCGGGCGGCACCGGCACCCCGCACTCCTCGGCGAGCGCCCGCGCCGCGACCTTGTCGCCCATCCGGGCGATGACCTCGGCGGACGGTCCCACGAACGTCAGCCCGGCGCCCGTCACGGCCTCGGCGAACCCGGCGTCCTCGCTGAGCAGCCCGTAGCCGGGGTGCACGGCGTCGGCGCCGGAGGCCTTGGCGGCGCCCAGGATCGCGTCGACGTCCAGGTACGAGGCCCGCGCGGGGGCCGGGCCGATCCGGTGCGCCTCGTCGGCCAGCCTGACATGCAGCGCGTCGGCGTCGGCGTCGGAGTACACGGCGACGGCCCGCAGGCCGAGCTCCCGGCAGGACCGGATGATCCGGACGGCGATCTCGCCGCGGTTCGCCACCAGGACGGTCTGGATCGACACGGGCCGCTCCGCTCTACTCGGGGGGTCGACGAGGTCTGTCTACCAATCGACCGTCTGGTAGTCTAGCGTCCGTCGGTGAGACCAGACGGACACCGGTACGAGCGGAGGTCCCGTGACGGCAACGGACAGCCCCACGGCGTCAGCAGGCACCCCCGGCAGTGCTCCCGGCACTCCCCACGGAGACGGCGGCGCGCACACCATGGCGGACAGGATCGCGCTCCTGCGCGAGAAGCAGGAGGCCGCCCACGCCAGCGGCGGCCCGGAGGGTCTGCGCCGGCACCGCGAGTCCGGCCGGCTGCCGGTGCGCGAGCGGATCGACATGCTCGTCGACCCGGACACCTGGTTCGAGATCGGTGCGTTGGCGCTGCCGGAGCTGCGGCGCGAGAAGCCCATCCCGGGCGACGCCGTGGTGACCGGGTTCGGGCTGCTCGACGGGCGTCGCATCGGCGTGATCGGCATCGACTCCAGCGTGGTCGCGGGCACCACGGCCCCGATCAGCATGCGCAAGCAGGGCCGGTTGATCGAGCACGCGCAGCGGCACGGTTTCCCCCTGGTCCTGTTGTGCGACGCCGACGGCGGCCGGATGCCGGACGTCTCGGGCTGGCGGTTCTCCGGTCTGCCTCTGGACTTCACCACGTTCCTCAAGCCGCCGCCCGGTCAGCCGGTGGTGCCGCGCGCGGCCGCAGTGCTCGGGCCGAGCTACGGCGACTCGGCGTTGCACGCCTCCACCGCGCACTACGTGGTGATGGTGCGGTCCGGCTCGATCGCGCTGTCCGGCCCGTCGGTCGTCGAGCCGGCGATCGGGGAGAAGGTCACCGACGAGGAGCTGGGCGGCCCGTCGGCCGCGACCGAGGCGGGCAACGCGCACCTGGTCGTGGACACCGAGGCGGACGCGATGGACGCGATCGCCGCCTTCCTGTCCTACATGCCGCAGAACTCCATGCAGCGCCCGCCGCTCGCGCCGCCGCTGCCGCCGGGGCGCGACCCGAAGGACCTGGAGAGCATCGTCCCGCTGGGGGCGCGGTCGGGCTACGACATGCGCGACGTGTTCGCCTGCCTCGCCGACGAGGCCAGCATCCTGCCCTGGGCCGACGGCTGGGGCTCGAGCCTGCTGTGTGCGCTGGCCCGGATCGAGGGCCGCCCGGTGGGGTTGGTCGGCAACCAGCCGATCGTGCGCGCGGGCGCGCTGGACCCGGCCGCGTTGGAGAAGGAGAAGGTGTTCGTGCAGCTGTGCGACACCTTCGGGCTGCCGCTGGTGTTCCTGCACGACGTGCCGGGGCTGATGATCGGCACGCAGGCCGAGCGGGGCGGGATCCTGCACGGCTACGAGGCGCTGGTCTCGGCGATCGCCGAGGCGACGGTACCGAAGGTCGGCGTGGTGCTGCGCAAGGCCTACGGCGGCGGGCACTTCGCGATGGGCGGGCGCCCGACCAAGCCCGACTTCCTCTACGCCTGGCCGAGCGCCGAGCTCGGGTTCATGGCCCCGGAGACCGGCATCCGCACCATCCACCGGCGGAAGCTGGAGAAGGTGCTCGCCGAGCAGGGCCCGGAGGCGCACGCCGCGCTGGTCGCGGAGCTCACGGCGGAATGGATCAGCGAGGCGGAACCGTGGGAGGCCGCCGCGCACCTCTCGCTCGACGACGTCATCGAACCGGGCCGGACCCGGGAGGTCGTGGCGGCGAGCATCGACATCGCCCTTGGGGGATCGCTGTGAGCAGCACGAACGGTACGGCCACCCGGAACGTCCGGGTGGAGGTCGAAGAGGTCGGCGACGGCCGGGTCGGCATCGCCGTGCTGACCATCGACGACCCGGCGAAGCTCAACGCGATGGGCCGCAGCTTCTGGGTGGAGATGCGCGAGGCGCTGGCCACGCTGGAGGCCGACGGCCGCACCCGGGCGGTGATCATCACCGGGGCGGGGGAGAAGGCCTTCTCGGCGGGCGGGGACATCGCGAGCTTCGCCGAGCTGACGGACGTCGCGGCGAAGCGGGAGTTCCAGCAGGACTGCATGCGGACCTTCGCCGCGGTCGAGGAGACCCCGCTGCCGGTGATCGCCGCGGTGAACGGCTACGCGATGGGCGGCGGGTGCGAGCTGGCGCTCGCGTGCGACGTCGTGGTGGCCGCGGACAACGCCACGTTCGGCATGCCGGAGAGCGCGGTCGGGCTGGTGCCCGGGTTCGGGGTGCTGCGGGCGCCCTTGGTGATCGGGCGGCACTGGACGAAGCTGATGATGTTCTCCGGGGAGCGGGTCGACGCCGAGACCGCGTTGCGGATCGGGCTGGCGCAGAAGGTGGTGCCGGCGGCCGCGCTGATGGACACCGCGCGCGAGATCGCCGCCCGGATCGCCGGGATGGCCCCGCTCGCGCTGGCCACCGGGAAGAACCTGGTCAACCGGGGCGTGGACCGCGGGGAGTTCGACCACTCCACGGCCGCGCTGACCACCCTGCACGCCACGGCCGACGCCGCCGAGGGGATCGCGGCGTTCGTCGGGAAGCGCGCGCCGAAGTTCGAGGGGCGGTAATGGAGCCTTTCGTCGCGCTCATGCGGCGCTACGTCAACGACTACACCAACCGGCACGACGTCTCGGTCTGCCCCGAGATCATGGAGCCGGGCTACACGCTGCGGATGGGTCCGCACGAGGTGGCGGGCCGCGACGAGCTGTACATCCCGGCGTCGCAGAAGCAGTTCCGGCAGTTCCCGGGCCTGTGCCTCACGGTCCACGAGATCGTGACCGACGGCGACCGGCTGGCCATGCGCTTCTCCGAGCACGGCCGCTCGGTCACGCACGACGGCCGGGGTGCGGCGTGGACCGGGCTCGGGCTGTACCGGTGGAACGGCACGAAGCTCGTCGAGAACTTCGTGGAGCAGGACTACCTCGCCCGACGGCGCCAGCTCGCCACCGGCGTGCCCGCGGAGGTCGAGCGCCCGGCGCTGGCGCCGTGGGACGCCGTCGCCGAACCGGCGGACCCGGCTGCCGAGCAGGTGGTGCGGGAGTGGATCTCGTCCGGTGCCGGCGCGGGACCCGTGACCCTCGACGACGGGGCTCCGGACATCCTGCTCGGCGACGCGTCGTCGCAGGTCGACGACCTGTTCTCGGCCGGCGCGCACGTCGCGTTCCGGGTCACCCGCACCGGCACCTACCGGGGCGGGCTGGGACCCGACGCCGGCATCGACGACGCCGCGCTGACCGGCGCGCCCGGCACGCTGCACCTCGTCGGCCTGGTCACCGTGGCCGGCGGGCGGGTGACCGGCGGCCGGATCGTGCGCGACCGGTTGGGGCTGGCCCGGAGCCTGTCCCGGCCGACCGTGGGGAGCGCGTCGTGAGCGTGCTGGACGATCTCACCACCCCGTCGGCGAGCGCGGACCCGTTCTCCGTCTTCCGTGCCCTGCGCGAGAGCGACCCGGTGCACTGGAGCGAGGCGCACCGGGCCTGGCTGATCACGCGCTACGACGACGTCTCGGCCGCCTTCCAGAACAAGGCCTTCTCCAACGACCGGGTCCGGCCGGTGCTGGAGCGGAAGCGGCAGTCCGGGGCGGAGTCCGCTGCCACGGGCGTGCTCGGTCTGATGACGGGCTGGATGGTCGTCAACGACCCGCCCGTGCACACCCGGCTGCGCAAGCTCGCGGCCGGCGCGTTCAAGGGCCAGCGGATCGCGGCGATGGACGCGATGATCACCCGGATCGTCGACGAGCACCTCGACGCGTTCCTGCGCGGCTCCGGGCCGCAGGACCTGATCTCCGAGGTCGCGTACCCGCTGCCCGCCACGGTGATCGCGACGATGCTCGGCGCGGCGCCCGAGGACCGCGACCGGTTCCGGGAGTGGTCCGACGAGCTTGCGCTGGTCGCCTTCGGGACCGGCGGGGCCGCGCGGGCGGACCGGCACGAGCGGGCGCTACGCGGGCTGCGGGAGATGGAGTCCTACTTCCACACGCTGATCGAGAAGCGCCGCGCCGAGCCGGGCGAGGACATGCTGTCCGCCCTCATGGCGAAAGAGGGCGACGACCGCCTGACCGACGACGAGCTCGTCGGCATGTGCGCGCTGCTGCTCTTCGCCGGCCACGAGACCACCACGAACTCGATCGCGAACTCCGTGCTGGCGCTGCTCCGGCACCCCGACCAGCTCGACCGCCTGCGTCGTGACCCCGCGTTGATCGGCCCGGCCGTCGAGGAGCTGCTGCGCTTCGACGGCCCGATCAAGGTGCTCAACCGCTGGGTGGTCGCCGAGACCGAGGTGCGCGGCAGGACCATCCGGCCGGGGGAGCGGGTGCACCTCGTGCTCGCCTCCGCCAACCGGGACCCGGAGAAGTTCGCCGCCCCCGACGCGCTCGACCTGGGCCGCAGCCCGAACCCGCACGTCGCGTTCGGCAAGGGCATCCACGCCTGCATCGGCGCCCAGCTGGCCCGGATGGAGACCCGGATCGCGGTGGCCCGGATCGTCGAGCGGCTGCCCGGGCTGGCACTGGCGGAGGAGCCGGAGTGGAAGGACGTGCTCGCCTCCCGCTCCATGGAGAAGCTGGTGGTGACCCACTCGTGAGGATCGGGGTCGACAACGAGGTCTGCGAGGCGCACGGCCAGTGCTCGATCGTGGACATGGACCTCTTCCCGCTCGACGACGACGGCTACTCGGCCGTCGGGCCGGACCGTGAGGTGCCCGAGGGCGAGGAGGACACCGCCAGGCTGGGCGTCGACGCATGCCCGGTCCGCGCGCTGAAGGTCCTGTCGTGAGCGTGCTCTTCACGCCGGTCCGGCTGGGCACCCTCACGTTGAAGAACCGCCTGGTCATGGCCCCGATGGGGACCTGCCTGGACAACGGCGGTTTCATCACCGACGACACGGTGGCCTACTACCGCCGACGCGCCGAAGGAGGGGTCGGCGCGATCACGGTGGAGGGCTGCCTGGTCTCGTCGGACACCGTGGGGCCGGAGCCGCGGATCAGCGGGCCGGAGTACCTGCCGGGACTGTGCCGGGTCGTCGAGGCCCTGCGGCCGCACGACGTCACGGTCGGGGTGCAGCTCATGCACCCCGGCCGGCAGGTCGTCGAGGGGCCGTCGGTGGCGCCGTCGCCGGTGCCGCTGAACTCGGCGTCGCCGGTCCCGCACGAGCTGACGGTGCCCGAGATCGAACGGATCGTCGCCGACTACGCGCGGGCGGCCCGGTACGCCCAGCAGACCGGGTACGACTACCTCGAGGTGCACGGGGCGCACGGGTACCTGCCGTCGAACTTCCTGTCGCCGCAGCACAACCACCGCACGGATGCCTACGGCGGCTCGCTGGAGAACCGCGCGCGGTTCTCGGTGGAGGTCGCCCGGGCGATCGTCGCGGCGTGCGACCTGCCGCTCGTGTGGCGGCTCAACGGCACGGACGCCGAGCCCGGCGGGTTCGACCTGGAGTCGGCGGTGGCCGTCGCGCGGATGCTGGAGGAGGCCGGGGTCGCCTCGATCTCGGTGTCGTCGGGAACCTGGCTGACCCTGCAGCAGACCCTCGCGCCGATGTCCGTGCCGCGCGGGCACATGCGGCCGCTGGTCCGGGCGGTCAAGGAGGCCGTCTCGGTGCCGGTGATGGCGGTCGGGCGGCTCGACGACCCGGAGCTCGCCGAGGACATTGTCGCGTCGGGCGAGGCCGACATGGTGCTGCTCGGTCGCGGGCTCATCGCCGAGCCGGACTGGCCGCTGCTGGTCCGCGACGGCCGGCGGGACGAGCTGCGCCCCTGCATCGCGTGCAACGCCTGCGTCGACCTGGTCGGCCGTGGCGAGCGGGCGCGCTGCGCGGTCAACCCCGAGGTCGGTCGCGAGCTGACCTGGGAGGTCGAGCCCGCGGCGCGGCCGCGGCGGGTGATGGTCGTGGGGTCCGGACCGTCGGGCCTGGAGGCGGCGCGGCTCGCCCGGCTGCGCGGGCACGAGGTGTCGCTCTGGGAGCGGGACGCGGAGCTGGGCGGGAAGCTGGAGGTCGCGGGCCTCGCGCCGAGCAAGCGCGAGGTGCTGCGGTTCCGCGAGCATCAGGCGCGGCGGCTCGGGGCGCTCGGCGTGGAGATCCACACGTCCGCGCCGGTGTCCGCGGAGACGGTCGCGGCCGAGCGGCCGGACGTCGTCGTCGTCGCGACGGGCGCGGACCCGCTCGTCCCGCCGATCCCCGGCATCGAACTCGCGCACGACGCCCAACGGCTGCTGCGCGGGGAGATCGAGGTCGGCCCCGGGACGCGGCTGGTCGTGGTCGGCGGCAGCGCCACCGGCTGCGAGACCGCGGAGCTGATGCGGGAGAAGGGCGCCGAGGTCACGATCGTCGAGATGCGCGGCAGCATCGGCCGCGGGATCGAGGCGATCACCCGGCGGCAGCTGGTGCGGCAGCTGAAGAAGGACGGCGTGGACGTCCTGACCAGGGCCACCGTCGTCGGGATCGAGCCCGGGGTCGTGCACTGGCAGGGGGCCGACGGTACGGCGCACGCGCTCGACGCCGACCTCGTCGCCCTGGCGATCGGCTGGCGTCCGACCGGTTCCGAGGTCACCGCCGGGCTGGAGCTCGGCGAGGGGATCGAGGTGCGGGTGCTGGGCGACGCCGACTCGCCGGCCGACTTCGTCCGCGCGGTCAACGCCGGCGCCGATGCAGGCCTGACCGTCTGACCCGCACCGTCTGACCCCTTCCGCGAGGCGGCGGTCTCCGTACACCGAACCGCACATCCCGGGAGGTCCCGGGATGTGCGGTTCGGTGGGTCAGGAGTGCCGACTCGCGGGGATCAGGCGGACTGCTTCTCCGGGGCCGCCGTGACGTCCGGGGACTTGGCGTAGCCCTCGTAGCCCTTGGCGGCGACGTCGTCGCACTTCTCGCGGTACACGCCGACCCCGCCGATGTAGGCCATGAAGACCCGCGGCTTGCCGGGCACGTTGGAGCCCATGTACCAGGAGTCCGCGGTCGGGTAGAGGGTCGTGTCGCCGACCTCCTCGACGTGGCGCACCCACTCGTCCTCGGCCTCGGGCGTCGCGTCGAGCTCGGCGACGCCGTTGTCGCGCATCCAGCGCACGCAGTCGGTGACCCAGTCCACGTGCTGCTCGATCGAGACCATCATGTTCGACAGCACCGACGGGCTCGACGGGCCGGTGATCGTGAACATGTTCGGGAACCCGGCCACCGACAGCCCCAGGTAGGAGCGGGGGCCCTCGCCCCACTTCTCCTTCAGCGACACACCGTTCTTCCCGCGGATGTCGACCCGGGTGATCGCGCCGGTCATGGCGTCGAAGCCGGTCGCGAAGACGATCGCGTCGACCTCGTACTCCTGCTCCGACGTCCGCACGCCCTTCTCGGTGATCTCCACCAGCGGGGTCTTCCGGATGTCGACGAGGCGGACGTTGTCCTTGTTGAACGTCTCGTAGTAGCCGCTGTCCAGGCACGGCCGCTTGGTGCCGTACGGGAAGCTGCGCGGCGAGAGCAGCTCGGCCAGCTCGGGGTCGCGCACCTTCTCGCGGATCTTCGACCGGACGAACTCCGCGGCGGTCTCGTTGGCGTCCTTGTCCGCCAGGGTGTCGGTGTACGAGGCGAGCACGGCGACCAGGTTGCCCTGCTCCCACCCGGCCTGGTACGTGGCGTTGCGCTCGTCCTCCGGGACCTCCAGCGCGGACTGCGTGGGCGGCGGGACCGGCACTCCGAACGCGGAGATCTGCTGCTCCTTGCGGTACTCCCGGTACGTCGCCTTGCGGGCGGAGACCTCCTCCTCGGTGAGGGGCCGGTTGCCCGCGGGCATCGAGAAGTTGGGGGTCCGCTGGAAGACGACGGTGTCCGTGGCCTGGCCGGCCATGATCGGGATCGACTGGATGCCCGACGACCCGGTGCCGATCACCGCGAGGCGCTTGCCGGTGAAGTCCACGCCCTCGTGCGGCCAGTGCCCGGTGTGGTAGGTCGGGCCCTGGAAGCGCTCGGCGCCGGGGATCTCGGGCGCCTTCGACACCGAGAGGCAGCCGGTGGCCATCACGAACCAGCGGCAGTCGACGACCTCGCCGGTGTCGGTGGTGATCGTCCAGCGGGCGCGCTCGGCGTCGTAGACCGCGCTCTCGACGCGGGTGTCGAACGTGATGTCGTCGAGGAGGTCGAAACGCTCGGCGACGTGCTGGGCGTAGGTCAGGATCTCGGGCTGGGTGGCGTACTTCTCGCTCCAGGTCCACTCCTGCTCCAGCTCGGGCGAGAAGGAATAGGAGTAGGCGAGGCTCTCGACGTCGCACCGGGCGCCGGGGTACCGGTTCCACCACCAGGTCCCGCCGACGCCGGAGGCGGCCTCGAACACCCGGGTGGACAGGCCCAGCTCGCGGAAGCGGTGGAGTTGGTAGAGGCCGGAGAACCCGGCTCCGACGATGACGGCGTCGACGGCTCTGTCGTTGGTCACGCGTGCTACCTCCAGGCTGCGACTCTGCAGACGGTTGGTGACGTGCGACCCAGTCAACCGATCGTTTGGCACAGTTGGCGACGTCCGCGGCGACGCAGTCGGCGCGCGGCTTCGTTCCGGGGACACCTTGACCCGGACCGGTCCGATGTGCTCCCGATGTGCTGTGGATCACTCGCCGCGGGAGAAACCGCCGGTCAGCGCGGCGACGAGCGCCCAGTCCGGCGCGGCCGGGTCCAGCTCGCGCAGCTCCCGGACGGATCGGGCGGCGGGAGAGTCGGCGAGGCGGGCGGCGACGAGGTCCGAACACTCCGGGAGCCGGCCGACCTGGACGAGGCCCGCGGCGAGCCGGGACCACCCGGTCGCGGCGGCGTCGCCGGCCTCGGTCAGGGCCGCCAGGGCGGAGCGGTGGGCGGCGACGGCCCGGCAGGGGTGCCCGGCCGCGCGTTCGACGGCGGCCACCTCCTGCCATGCCGCGGCGACGTCCGCAGGCCGGCCGAGCGTGCGGAACAGCGCGAGGGCGGCGTGCAGGTCGGCCAGCGCCTCCGCGGGACGGTCGCGCCGGCGGGCGAGGTGCGCGCGGTCGACGAGGGCCAGGGCGTGGGCGGCGTCGTCGCGGCCGGCGAGCAGGTCGACGGCGAGGTCGAAGGCCGCGCGGGCGTCGCGCAGGCCGGCGGGGTAGGCGGCTCCGACGGCCGGTGCGGAGGGGGTGACCGGCGGCGGGACCGCCTGCGCGTCCGACACCGCGGGGGTGTCCGACACCGACGCCGCCGGTGCGTCCGGTCCCGGGCCGCCCGCCGTTGGGCTCGGGACGGACGGGGTGAGCCCTGCCGGCGGGGCCGCCGGGGCGCTCGGAGCGGGTTCCGCGGCGCCGGCGAGCGCGGCGGCGAGCCGGTGGGCGGCGCGACCGAGCAGCACCGGGTCGCCCGCGCGGTCGGCGAGGTCGAGGGCGGCCGTGGCCGCGGCCAGGGCGGCGGTGTCGTCGCCCCGGCGGGTGCGGGCGGCGGCAAGGTGGACCAGGGCGTCGGCGCCCACGACGGGATCGGCGTGCGCCGCGGCGTGGTGGGCGAGCCGCTGGAGGAGCGTGGCGGAGTCGGCGGCGGGAACGGCGTGCGGGGCGGTGCTGTCGTGCGGGGCGGTGCTGTCGTGCGGGGCGGTGCTGTCGTGCGGGGCGGTGCTGTC
>NZ_JAJTTE010000110.1 GCF_021343995.1 Pseudonocardia terrae
CGGCACTGCGCGGCTGACCTGCGTCACGCACTAAGCCTTCTGATCAAACTCGGGTACGAGGGGTGACGGCGGACGTCGGAGGCCCGCCGAAGTAGTGGATCTTGTCTCCGCGGGTTCATAGCGCTCGAAGCCGGAGGCGGCTCAAGGGCGAGGCCCGGCGCTGTCGTAGTAGCGGCGTCGGGCGACCTTGATGACCTGGAGCGCGGGACCTGAGGCGTGGTCGACGTTGAGGGGCGGGTGCAGGGCTCGGATGATGTCGCGTTCCACCTCTCGCGGCGTCGGGTGCTCGCACCAGGAGACGCGCAAGTTGGTGTTCATCCACTCGGTGAGTCGGGCCTCGTCCTCGTCGATCAGGACGACGCGGTCGGTCCAGCGGGTGCGGTAGCCCTGCTCGTCGAGCAGGAGGCCGGCGAGGGTGCGGCGGAGCGTCGAGCTCCCGCTCCGGCGGAGGTGGTTCGAGGCGAGCCGAGAACGGAGCTTCGTCGCGAGACCGACGTAGAGCAAACGGAGGTCCGGCTCCTTGGGGTGGGCGGGGCCGGCGAGCTCGGGCAGGATGGCAGGCGGCGCCCACCAGGCGTACAGACCCGGAGCGGCGGGTGCCTGGGTTCGTACCTCGTCGGTGCGGACCGGGCGGGCCAGCAGCTCGTCGACGACGGCGTCGAGGGCCGGGGGAGCGGATGCCATGTCGGCAGTCTGCCCGGCGGCCCGCGGACCGAGGAGCCGTTCGTCAATCGTTCGTCAGGAGCCCCATCAACAGCGGCAGACGGCAAGCACCAGCCAAACCCATCAACGCAGGTCAAGCCGGGGGCTCGCTGGATCGCCGCACGTCGGCGTTACCTGCGGATTCGTTCCGCTTCAACGTGTAGCCGGGGCTGTTTGCGCTGGTCATCGCACCTCCAGTCCGCCGTCGGTCCGCAGGGCGCTGCCAGTAGTAGGTCACTGTGTTCTGGTGCGGAGGATTTTCCACCGCGTGCCTCCGCCGCCGTCGAGTCCTTGCTGCTGACCCGAGACCCGCTCCGCGCTCCGGAACTGCCACCGGCTGAGACTGATGCACCACCGGAAGATGTGGCGCTCCCGATCGCGGTCGGCCCGCCCGCGCCGGCCAAGAGGGCTACGCCGAGGGCGATGGCGAGAGGAGTACCCCCGCCACTGCCCTTGCCGCTCCCGCCACCCTTGCCACCGATCCGTCGTGCCAACGGGGAGTCCTCTGACAGCCGCCCGCCTGGCGAAGGCACTACTCCGTCGGCGGCCCGGCGGTTGCTCGCGAGATACCGACCCGGACCGTGCGCCGGCTGATCACCGTCCGGGGTCCGGGGCGTGGACGATGAGGGCGACGGCGAGGTCGTCGGTGCGGTGCGGCACGCGCTGATCGACTTGCCGTAGGAGACGCTCGAGGAGATCTTCCGGCTCGGACACTGCGTCGGGTGGCCCACTGGTGCCATTCTCACCGGTTGGCGTGCTGACCGGCGAAGTACACGCCACAGCGTTGAGGATGGTGCGCAGGCCCTCGAGCCAGAGCGGTTCTCCGGTGTCGTCGCGGCCCTCGATCAGTCCGTCGGTGTAGGCCAGCAGCGACCATCCGGGTGCCACGGCCACGTCGACCGAGCCCCAGCTGAGGTCGGGGAGCACACCCAGGGGTGGGCCGAGCTGGTCGGCAGGCAGCATCTGCACGGCGCCTTCGGGCTCGATCAGCATCGGTGGGGGGTGCCCGGCGAGTTGCACAGTGATCGCCCGGCGCGTAGGCGCCACCGAGACCATGGCGACGGTCGCGAAGACCGTGTGTGCGTGGCGTTCGGTGACCAGGACCTGGTCGAGAACGGGCAAGATGTGCTGTGCGGGCATGCCCGCGAGCACGAGGGTGCGCCAGGCGATCCGCAGTGACACCCCGAGGGCGGCCTCGTCGGGGCCGTGGCCGCTGACGTCTCCGATGAGCAGGTGCACGCAGCCGTCGGGGGTTTCGACGGCGTCGTAGAAGTCGCCGCCGAGCAACAGTCGCCGGTTGCCGGGCTGGTAGCGGGTGGCGAGGGCGAGGGTCGGATCGCGCAGCAGGGCCGTGGGGAGCATTCCACGGGCCGAGACGGCGGTTCTCCTGCTCGGCGAAACGGGCGGCATGCAGCTGTCGAGTGGTCTGCTCGGAGCGACGCCGTTCGATGGCGTAGTGCAGCGCCCGAAGGAGCAGTTCGCCGTCGACCCGCCCCTTGATCAGCTAGTCCTGCGCGCCGGCGGTTCGGTGTCGTTCTGGTCGGCGACGTTCGGGCCGGCGACATCGGGAGTTCCGATGCCGGCCCTGGTGCTGCCGGCGCGCGCGGTGCGTGCGTCGTGTCGTCCCTGCGCCGAGCCGGACAGGCTGGCCTCCGGGGCGCCGACGGCGAGAGGTGCCGCGGTGAGGGGGACGACGTCGGAGAGCAGCTCGCGGACCACCAGGGCATCGGCGTCATCGTCCTCGACGAGCAGCACGGTCAGAGCGTCGGCGCCGAGCGTGGCCTGGGCCGGAACCGCGGTCTGACGCCGGCCATCCACCACCTCGAGCTCCGGGGCGCCGACCGGTTCACGACCCCGGCGCGCGGTCAGGGCTGACCTCATCGGCTTTCGCGACGACCGCCGCGCAGGCTGTCCCCGATGGCCGCACCCCTCCGGTGAAGTGCGATATCGCGGAGGAGGTTGCGAAGAATGCCCCGGACGGCGCAACACCGGTGGAGGTCGGCGTGGGTACCCGTGCCAGGAAAGGCCTGGTGGCACAGCGAGGAGGTAGGGCATGACCAGCGACACCAGTCCGGCCGTCCCGGCACAACCTGCCCAGTCCGCGGGCGGCCCTGCCCGGCCCGCGGCAGGACCACGCTCGGCCTCGACCGTGTCGGCGGCGCAGGCCGGATCCCTCGTGGCCTCGGTCGAGGACGCCGGCTGTCTGTCGGCTCTGCGGGCGTGGCTGCGGGCGCACCTTCCCGCCGGGGACCGCCAGGTCGACGCCGAGCTGATGTGCACCGAGCTCGTCACCAACGCCCTCGAACACGCCCGCGGCCCACGCACGGTCCGGCTCGATGTCGTCGACAACGACCAGCTGACCATCGCCGTCGACGACGCCGACCCGGCGACCACGATCCTTCCGCCGTACCGGCGCGCCCCGCGGTCGGGCACACGCGGTCGTGGCCTGGCGCTCGTCGCGGCACTGGGCCGGTGGGGGATCACGCCGCACATGAGCTACAAAACGGTGTGGGCCACCCTGGCGCTGGCATGACACCACCGGCCCTAGGGTGACGTTGCGACAGCGAAGCGGGGAGGGGCAGGTGACCGGACCGGTCCACGGTGACGGGCACGACCAGCCCAAGCTCTCTGCCATCATCAGTCTTCACGACAGCGCCGCGATCGTGGTCTTTCGAGGCGAGTTGGCCGCGCCGACCGGTGACCAGCTGCGCCGTCAGCTCGGTTCGTCGCTGACCCGTTTCGGCCCGGTCGTCGCCGATATCGATGACGTCGTAGTGCGCCAGTCGGACCTGCTCACACTGTTCGCCGAGGCGGTCCGCGAGGCCGGGGGGTGGCCGAAGGCGAAGCTGGCGATCCTGGCCCGGCATCGTCACGTGCGGGAAATGCTGCGCGCGTCGACGGTCGCGCAGCGGGTCGCCGTCGCCGACGACCTCGATCTGGCCTTCGCCCGTCTCGGGCGCCGGCCCGAGCTGGTGGACGCCTGCTGGACCGTTCCCCCGGACCCGCGCCGTTTGGCGGCGTTGCGCCGCGAGCTGAGGGCCCGGCTCGAGGACTGGCAGTTCCCGGGCGAGATCGAGGACGTCACACTGGTCGCGAGCGAGCTGGCCGCCAACAGCATCGATCACGCACGGACACAGTTCACCGTGCGGCTCGACCTGACCGCGGACTGGCTCAGTGTGAGCGTGCGTGATGGCTCGCCGACACCACCCCGACAGCAACCGCCCGACCCGCGGGCCCACCGGGGCCGCGGCCTGCAGCTGATCGCCGCTCTGGCCGACACCTGGGACGTCCACCCTCACGCCGGCGGGAAAACCGTCCGGGCCGGCTTCCGCACGCGAGCCGATCAACCGCCGTCGAGGCCAGACGCCTGACCATGCTCAGGCGTACGCAGCATGCGTCCGACCCGACCTCACGCCGATATCGGGAAGCGGTCGGCCTCCTCGGTGCACCCCGGGCCCGGTACTGCGCGTGCCAAAAGCTTCTCGCTGTGCTCAGTCGGCCGGCTGACGCACCTCCGGGCCGGCAGAAGGGGGGCGCGGTCGATCCTCGGGGTGGGTGCGCAGGGCGAGCATCGCGATGTCGTCGACGCGTTCGGGTACCTCGGCCAGTAGCTCGTCGCAAAGCTCCTCGAGGGGCGCCCCGGCCAGCTGAACCGCGCGGTCGACCAGCCAGGCCAGGCCGGCGTCGAGGTCGCTGTCTCGACGCTCGACGAGCCCGTCGGTGAACAGCAACAGGGTCGAGCCGGGCTCGAGCTCGTGGGTGTGGTCGGAGCGGGCGGAGCGATCCGGGTGAGCGCTCCCTCGGGAGCGAACCCCGAGCAGAAGCTCCGGCTGGGTGTGCAGCAAGCGCGCGCGCCCGGCCGGGTCGATCAGCAGGGGCGGGAGATGCCCGGCGTTGGACCAGCGCACGCGGCGCACACCGCGGGCTGCTAGTCGCCGCGGCTGCTCGATGCGGGCGAACACCGCGGTGGCGAGGGTGCCGACAGCGAGGTCGGTGACTGCGGAGTCGAGCTCGGCGAGGACCACGGCGGGAGTGTCGCGGGCGCTGTAGGCGATCCCGCGCAGCAGGCTGCGCAGTTGCCCCATCGCCGCGACGGCCTCGCGATCGTGACCGGCGACATCGCCGATGGCCACACACAACGCGCCGTCACGCAGCATGAACGCGTCGTACCAGTCCCCGCCTATGGCTGCGTCGCAGCTGGCCGGCAGGTAGCGCACAGCCAGCTCCAGATGATCGGGCTCGAACGGTGCGGTGAGCAGGCTGTGCTGCAGCGTCTCCAGGAGCTCCCTCGTCGCAGTGACACGGCGCTGCTCGGCCTGCCGGTGCTGCGCCCGTAGCAGCGCCTGGCCGGCGTATCCCGCGATCGTGGTGAGGGCGACCAGGTCCGCGTGTTCGAGCTGCCGCGGGTGCTCCCAGCCCAGCACCATCGCGCCGATCGGGCCCTCAGGCCCGGGCAGTGGAGCAGCCGCGATGGCCTGCAGCCCGAGCCGGGCGTGCAGGCGACGCAGAGCCGCCGGGTGCGCGGCATCGAACGCGGCTCGGTCCGGGAAGGCCACCACCCGCCCGGTCCGGGCCGCGACCGCCGAGGGCAGCGGCGCGGTCAGGTCGTAGCGCAGCCACAGGTCGGCGCGCTCGGCGTGCTCGTCAGTGCGCTCGTCAGGGGACTGAAAGTCGTCGTCGTGGAGCCGGTGCATCTGCTCGTGCTCGTCGAGCAGGCTCAGCCCGACGTAGGCCGGCCGCAGCC
Organism: Pseudonocardia terrae; assembly: GCF_021343995.1. Classification (GTDB taxonomy): domain Bacteria; phylum Actinomycetota; class Actinomycetes; order Mycobacteriales; family Pseudonocardiaceae; genus Pseudonocardia; species Pseudonocardia terrae. The sequence goes on from NZ_JAJTTE010000110.1 coordinate 5,447, forward strand.
CGGTACGGACGATGTCCCCGATCTGATCGCGCACGTCCTCGACGGTCTCTGCGGAGGCGAAGGCCTGCGAGGCGACCAGCAGGGTCTGCGTGCGCTCCACCGAGCGACGCAGCGCTGCGTCGACTGCGTCGCGGCGACGCCGCTCCCGGTCGGCGTCGACGCGGGCCAGGCGCAGGCGAAGCTCGATCGAGCAGGTCCGGGCCAGATCCTCCAGCAGCGCGAGTTCCTCATTGGTCCACCGGCGCGGGCGGGAGTCGATGGCACACAGTGAGCCCAGGACGTTGCCGGCCTCGTCGCTCAGCGGCATCCCGGCGTAGGCGAGCACGCCGAGCTCGGTGACCGCGAGGTTGGTGCGCACCAGCGGGTGCTCACGGGCGTCCTCGACGACCAGCGGGGCCGCGGTCGCGACCACGTGCTGGCAGAACGAATGCGAGAGCGGGGTCGACCGGCGGGCGGCCCAGGGCTCGGGCAGCCCGGCCATCCCGGGGAACATCTGCTGGTCGGGCGTCACCAGCGACACCAGCGCCACCGGCACGTCGAGTCGGTGGCGCACGCGCTCGGTCAACGCATCCATCACCCGATCCGACTCGACGCCGAGGCCGGTCTCGTTCAAGGCTGCGAGCCGCTGCGGGTCGCACAGGCCGCCGCAGTCGGGTAGGGCCACCACGTCGCGGCGGTCAGTGCTTCGACCCGCCGAGCCGGGCCCGGAGGTGGAGGGGTTCGTCACGCTGAACTTCGCTCCTGGACGCTGTAGAAGGGCGCGTATCGCTCGCCGGCTGCCGTCGGGCTCCGGGACTATCGACGCCCAGCCCAACCCCGATACTCCGTGGCCGCGGGAGTGCGGTGAGCGATTCTCATCACCCGGTTGCCGCGGCGTCCAGCAGGCCCGAACGAACAGGGGCCAGGCCGTGGGCTGACCGGAACAACTTCCCTGGCCCAAGAGGTGGAATCGGCGGGAAGAGCACGAGACGGCCTTGCCGTCGTCGGGCGGGTTGCCTCAACCACCCGCTCTGCGGACCGATCGAACAGCGCAGGTACGGACTGGGCGGCCCGAAGCCTCCGACCAGTGACGACTCGCCACTGAAGCTCGATCAGGCTCGCGAGCCCACGGCCGGCCCTGACGGTGGCAACGGCGGCAGCGGAGCGGAACCGGCCAGCGAGCACACCGCGGCCAGTCGCAGGCTCGTCCAGTCCGCGCGCGTCCACGAGACCACTCGGGGGTCGGGCGCCCGCCAGCCCCGCTCGCGGGCGTGGCTGAGGACGCCGTGGGCATAGCTGGCCAGCAGCGCCAGGCCGGCGACGGCGGCGGAGGCCTCCAGGCCGATGGTGGTGGCGTCTGGTCCAGCAGGCCGCTGGCCGCCGCGGGACCGATGACCCTGTGGCTCGTCCCGTCCGACGCCTCGGGGCTGAGCGAACCGGGGGCGTTCGACGGCCTGGGTCTGCGGGGGAACGCGTCGCGACCGGTGACGGCCGACGGCCTGGTCGTCCCCCGCGACGCGATGATCGGCCCCGACGGGGCGGGTCTCGATCTCGCCCTGTCGCTGGTGTTGCCGACCTTCCTCGTCGGCAGTGCCGCGTTCTCGGT
>NZ_JAJTTE010000111.1 GCF_021343995.1 Pseudonocardia terrae
CCGACGAATCGACTGCGGCCCCGGCTCAAGAGGTTACATCCTTGCGCTGCCCTGAGAGAGACCCCAACAGCTCCACGCGGCTATCGCGCTCAAGCGCGCCTCGCGGATCCGCTCGAGACCAGGGCGCTGGGCCGTGCGGGCGCTCAGGCCGTGGCTGGTGACGCGGCCGGCCACCTGGACAACGCGGCGGCGAAGTCGGGTGGGGCGGCGACGGCGAGCAGCTCGGCGTTGTCGGTAGCGGGGTTGGCGAGGCTGACGCGCTCGCCGATGCCGATGTGGGTTGCGGTCCCGGGGGCCAGGTCGTGGTCAACCCCGTCGTGATGAAGCCGGATCCGGCCGCGCAGCGGGATCAGTACCACATGGGACGGGCCGTGGTCGTGTTCGGGCATGCTGCCGCCTGCGGGCACTGTCACGTGCAGGACCGCAACCGGAGCGCCGCCGTCCGGGTCGGAGACGAGCCGCACCGTCGGCCCGTCGGGTGTGGGAGCCCGCCGGGCCGGGGCGCTGGTGATCTCGACGATGTTCATGATGGTCTCCTGTCGGCAGGTCGAGTGAGGTGGGCGAGGCAGGCGGTGGGCTCCGCGAACGGTTCGAGCGCGCTGACCTGGACGGGGGCGCGGAGTTCGCCGAGCGCGCCCTGCATCAGCCCCAGGTGCACCGGACAGACGAGGTCGCGATGTGGTTCGGCGAGCTCGAGGAACGGGCAGTGCCGCAGCCGTACCCGGTCGGTCGTCCCCTGGTCGTCGCGGACGGGCTCGGGGGCGAAGTCGAGGTCGTCGAGCATCGTCACGAGCCGGCCGATCGCCTCGTCCGACGTAACCGTGTGGAACGGGGCCGGCCGGGGCACCAGATGTGCCCCCCAGGCCCGTCCGGCGGACGCGGCCGCGGCGGTGGGGTCGTCGCCGGTGGACAGCTGACCGAGCAGGATCTCGGCGAGCATCCGGTAGCGGCGTGCGCCGCCGCGGGCCAGGCCGGGGCGGGCCCGGTAGCCCACGCGCGGGCGCCCGCGCCCCGCGGGCGCCTCCGGGACCCGTTCGGCGATTTCGTCGTCGACCAGTGCTTCGAGGTGGAAGCGGGCGGTGTTGGGGTGGATGCCGAGGCGGTCGGCGATCTCCGACACGCCCATCGGCTCGGCAGCGCGCTGCAGCGTGTCGAGCACCTGCTGGCGACGGTCAGCCATTCTGGCCATCCAGCGGGTGCGGCGGGAGTTGCGCGACGAGTGGGGTGTCGACCGGGAGCGCCCCGAGCTTCGCGGCGCCGCCCGGGCTTCCCACGGGGGTGTCGAGCCCCGGCAGTGTCTCGGTGAAGAACCGGGCGTTGTCCTCGGTGTGCGCGGCCCATCGGTCCGGCAGGTCGTCCTCGTAATAGATCGCCTCGACCGGGCAGACCGGTTCGCAGGCCCCGCAGTCGACGCACTCGTCCGGGTGGATGTACAGCGAGCGACCACCCTCGTAGATGCAGTCGACCGGGCACTCCTCGACACAGGCGCGGTCCTTGACGTCCACGCACGGCAACGCGATCACGTACGTCACGGGTTCCTCCTCACCATCGTTCGACACACGCCATTTAACACGAGATGTTTTTGTAAAAATAGTGGAACCTGGTGTAGTTGTCGCGGCACCGCAGCTGCGCAGCCGTCAGGAGGACTCGTCATGTCAGCACTGATCCGCCTCCACAACGCCCTACCGCACCGGCGATCGCGACGAAGCCGCGGGACTCGGCGCGGGCGTCGACCTCGGGCGGTCGGTGTGACGGCGGTTGAGCTGGCTGAACAACTCGGCTGCACCACGGATTCGGCGAGCCGTCGTCGCGAGGCGGGCGGACGGGAGGTGCTGCTCGTTCTCGGGATCGCCGGCAAGCCTGCCGGCGGCTCGCTGCGCTCGCCAAGGGGCTACCGCGAACGACCTTGAAGGCCCGGTGAGCGGCTTGCTCAGCCCGCAGGACTATCGGCCAGGGGGCCGGTGATGAACTCGATGATCGCGGCCGCCACGTTGCCTGGGAGCCGGTGGAGGCTGCGGCGTGCCTCGCTGCTGATCTCGGCCCGATACGGCTGGTCGGCATGCGCTGCGTCCGGGGGCCCGTACCGGGGGTCATCGAGGCGGCAGCCCGAACTCGGCGCGCAGATCCTCGCCGGTGCTGGTTTCGCCCGTCGCGTGCTCACGCTCGGCGTCGGTGATCGAGTCGCGGACGCCGGGCTGGGACAGCCAGTACAGCGTCTCGTGCAACGACTCGAGATCGTCGGCCCGCATGCTGACAGTTTCACCGCCGCACGCTCGGCGGCGCCCGGAGGCCGGACTCGGGCGGGGATGAGCCGGAGAAGTCGGGGTTCGACCGCCGCACGTCGCGGTCGGCGTTGCAGACTCGTCGTCCATACCTGGGTGTAGACGCGGCGAGAACGCCTCTTATGTCAGGTAGGGGATGAAGCAGCCTGACGTGGTTGTGCACTCCGCCGCAGCCGACGCTGGTTCTCGCCGGCGATGACAACCCGCTCCTGCCTTGCTCAACAGCCGGGTCCTGGCCTGGCGGATCCCGCACGCAACTCGCTAGCTCGTCCCGTCTGGCGGGCACCTGTTCCTGCTACGAGCGACCGGCCGAGCCGGGCGAGTCGGTGGCCATCTCCTTGCAGTGGGTCGACGGCGGGTGGTGTCAGGCCGTGGGTGGAGTCCGGTCCAGCACGTAGGAGCCCGGCGCCGGCTCCAGCGGTGGCTGGTCAGCGTTGCCGCTCGTGGCGGGGGCCGGGCGTTCGGCGCCCGACCTTTCCAGGAGCCAGTCGGCCCAGGCCTCCCACCAGGTCCCCTGGCGCCTCTGCGCGGTGGCGCGCCAGTGCTCGGGGCCGTCCGAGGGGTTCCCGCCGATGAAGTAGCTGGCCTTCGGGTTGCCGGGCGGGTTGACCAGGCTGGCGATGTGTCCCGCATTGCTCAGGACGTAGGTGCTCGGCCCGCTCACCAGCTCGGTCGTGCGGTAGCAGCCGGTCCACGGGGTGAGGTGGTCGTTGACCGCTCCGGTGACGAACACCGGCGCGGTGATCTTGCCGAGGTCGATCGGCGTCCCCAGCACCTCGAGGTGCCCCTCGGCGAGGGTGTTGGACCGGAAGATGTCGAGGAACTCCGAGTGCAGCGCCGCGGGCAGGTTCGTCCCGTCGGCGTTCCAGGCCAGGATGTCGAAGACCGGGGGACGTTCGCCCATCAGCCAGTTGTTGACGACGTAGTTGAAGATGAGGTCGTCGGGGCGCATCCAGCTGAACACCGTGCCCAACGACCGGGCGGTGATCACCCCGCGGCGCTGCGAGTCGGCCCGGGCCATCTCCAGCGCGCGCGGGGCGGAGAAGGCGCCGAGCGGCGCCCGGACCCCGAAGTCCAGCAGCGTGACGCCGTAGGACGCGGAATGGATGGTGTGCTCGCCCCGTGCGGCGAGGTGGCCCAGGACGATCGACTGGAGGATGCCCCCGGCGCAGAAGCCGAGGGTGTTGACGTCCTCGACGCCGGCCACGTCCTTGATGACCTCGGCCGCGCTCAGGATTCGTCGGGCGTAGGTGGCGATGTTCCAGTCCGCGTGTTCGGCGGTGGGGTTGCGCCAGCTGAGCATGAACACGCGCAGCCCGCGGCTGGCCGCGTACTCCACGAAGCTGCGTCCGGGTCGCAGGTCCAGGAAGTAGTACCGGCCGATGGGCGGCGGGATGACCAGCAAGGGCCGTTCCCGGACGGTCGGGGTACTCGGCCGGTACTCGATGAGCTCGGCCACCTCGTCCCGGTGGATGACGTCGCCCGGGGTGAGGGCCAGGTCCTCGCCCACGGTGAAGGCACTGCGATCGACCTGCGAGGGCAGCCCGCCGTTGTGCCGCACGTCGTGCGCGAACTGGCGGGCCCCCCGCACGAGGCTGGCCCCGGCGGTGTCGAAGGCCCGCTTGAGCGCGGCGGGATTCGTCGGCAGCTGGTTGGTCGGCGCCAGTGCGCTGGTCAGCGCGGACACCGCGAACCGGGCGCGTTCGACGTCGTGCCAGTCCGGGGAGCTCTTCTCGTACTCCTCGACCAGGCGGCCCAGCTCGGTCCCCAGGGCGAGGTAGCCCTGACCCAGCCGCCGGAAGAGCGGGTTCATCGACCAGGCCGGATCGGCGAAGCGTTTGTCCTTCGGGTGGGGCGTGTGCTCGTCGGTCCCGCGGGCGATCGACACCAGGTCCCGGACGAGCCGTCCGGCACCCCGCGTGACGGGCCCGGGCTGGGCGAACGCCGAGGTGATTCCCTTCAGGACCCCGACGACCGACGGGATGCCGACCGCCTCGCCCCCCTCGACCACGCCGAGCGCCTCGGCCTCGTCGGCGGCGACCGGCTCGGTCACCGACCCGGGCCGCGCCGGCGGGGCGGTCCGCTTCTCGTCGGCCGCGCGGCCGGAAGCTTCCGTCGTCATCGAGCGGCTCCGATCCTCGCGTGTAGACGCGATGTCCGAACTAGGACGCGGTGCGGGCGGCCGAGCGGGCCGCGACGAAGTCCCGCAACACCGGGTAGATCTCCTCGTTCCAGCGCGAGCCCGCGAACACCCCGTAGTGCCCGACGCCGGGCTGTAGGTGGTGGTGGTGATCCCGCGCGGGGATCCCGGTGCACAGCCCGTGGGCCGCCTCGGTCTGCCCGGGCGAGCACAGGTCGTCCTCGGCCCCCTCGACGGTGAGCAGGGCGGTCCTCCTGATGACCGAGAGATCGACGCGCTGCCCGCGCCGGACGAACTCGCCGCGGGGGAGGTCGTGCTCCATGAAGACGTGCTGCAGGGTCTCCAGGTAGAACTCGGCCGGCACGTCCATGACCGCGCCGTACTCGTCGTAGAAGTCGCGGATCCGCGCGGCGGTCGCGCCGTCGCCGGCGACCAGCGCGCGGTAGAGCTGCACGTGCGAGCTCAGGTGCCGCCGCGTGTTCATCGACATGAACGCGGTCAGCTGGGCCAGCCCCGGGTACACGCGCCGCCCGGCACCGGCGTACCGCCGCGGCACCCGCGAGACGAGGAACCGCTCGTAGAACGACAGCGGACGCCGGTCGGCGAGCTCGTTGATCCTGTTCGGGTTGACCCGCGTGTCGATCGGGCCGGCCACGAGCGTGAGGCTGCGCGGCTGGGCGGGATCCTCCGCCGCCGCGAGGACGGCGACGGCCGCGAGCACCAGCGGGGCCGGTTGGCACACGGCCAGGGCGTGGTGCTCCGGGCCGAGGTGGCGCATCGCGGCGAGCACGTGGTCGATGTACTCATCGAGCCCGAACCGGCCCTCGTCGACCGGGATGTCCCGGGCGTTGTGCCAGTCCAGCACGTAGACGTCATGATCGGCCAGCAACGTGCGGACCGTGGGTCGCAGCAGCGTGGCGAAGTGCCCGGAGATCGGCCCCACCAACAGCATCGGCGTCCTCCCGGGCACCCCGGGCGTGGCGAAGTGCAGCAGGGTGGCGAAGGGCGTGGTCAGCACGGGCCGGACGTCGACCTCGACGGTCTCGCCTGCCACCGTGACCGACTCGATGCCCCAGTCCGGACGGACGTGGGTGGGACGGCTGCCCGCGACGATCTCGCTGACGGCCCTCAGCCGGCGGGTCCCGGCCAGCTCCCCGACCGGCGCGGGCAGGCCCGACAGCGTGCGGTGCAGGAGCTTCGACGAGATCCGGGCCGGCTCGGTCAACCGCCGGTGCCATTCGTATACGGGGTAGAGCATCCGCCCGAGCTCCTATCGTCATGCGACGTGCGTCACACAGAAAAGTAACCGACCCTCGCGTGATCGACCACCGCTGACGCGATACCGCATCGATCATCCCGGCGTCGTCCGAGCACCGGGCGCATCACCGCGGGGTACGTACGTCCGAGGCCAGGACGTCCGTCGCGACCCCGACCACGGTCAGGGAGGCGACCCCTTGGCGGATCAGATTTCCTGACTCCTCTTGATCCACCTGGTTGGCCGCTGGCGGTCGACGGAGGTGGGTGACGGGCCGACCGGCCGAGATGTCCGCCCGGACGGGGTGTCGGTGACGGCCTCGGGGCGCGGTCCGCTGCGGGCGACGGCCCGGCACAGCAGCACCATCCCGACGATCTGCCCTATGTGGTAGGCGGAGTCGGGGTCCAGTCGCAGCAGCGTCGCGGCGCCCGGCACCAGTCGCAGCAGCGCGCCCGCGATGCTCACCCCGATGGCCACCAGCATCGGGCGACCCGACGGATGCCGGCGCAGCCACGCCCAGACCCACAGACCGATGACACAGGCCATCGTGAGGCCCTCGCACAGCATGATCGCCGTGATGCTGGGGTGGCCGGTGGCGGCGAGGACCGCGTAGGCGGCGACGCCCAGAAGGCGCAGCGGCCAGAACACGATGGCGCGGCTCCGGCCGAGGACCTGCACCACCGACGCCGCCAGCAGGAACGACATGACGAGGACGACCATGGTGCTCATGACCGCCCACGTGACCTCGCCAACCTGAGGAACGCCGACGAGAAAGCCGTGGTACACCGCTCCCACCAGCGCGGTCACCGCCGCCCAGGCGAACGCGGCGCGCCAATACCGCGCTCCAGCGACGTCCCGGGGCAAGCGCGGGACGAGGTAGAGGGTGACCAGCCCCAGAGCGAGGTCGGTCAGCGAAGCCATCGGCTGCACGAGCACACACCACGGTACGTCCGGCGGAGCCCGGCGCCGCAAGGTTTCGGGCGGCCCTGGCAGGGCCAGGATCGGTGCTGCAGCGTCGGCACCACACGCCGTCGTACATCTCGCGGACCGTTCTCCGCCGATCAGCATCGCAGGCCGCCGCTGCCTGCCAGGGCGAGCTTCGGGTGGGCCGTTCTCAATCTCCGCCAGGACCTGCGCGTAGTGCAACAGCCTGATTGATCGAGCGTGAAGACCTTGCCGCCGAGCCGTCGGGGCCGCCGGGTATCCGCGCGAGCGACCTCCCACGGCTACACCGAATCCTCGCCGAAGTTCGGACTGAGCCTGGATCCACTGTCGATCTTGGGTCGTGCCGCTAGTTGATCTTTGGC
>NZ_JAJTTE010000112.1 GCF_021343995.1 Pseudonocardia terrae
AGCACCCAGCCCGGCAAACCCAGATCAACTCAAGGCCTACTCGCGGATTCGGGTCAGAGGCAGCAGCAGAACCTCGATTTCGACCGCAACGACGTTTGGCGAGTGCTCGTCGGTGGAGCAAAGCTTAGCCGGGGATTCACTGTGGAAGGCCTCACCATCTCCTTCTACACGCGCAAGGCCCTGCAGGGTGACACATTGATGCAGGCCGGACGCTGGTTCGGCTTCCGCCAGGGCTATCGAGACCTTGTCAGACTCTTCATCCGGCGCGACCCCGACGACGCCCCGAAGCGGGTAGACCTGTATGAGGCCTTCGACGGCCTGATGCGTGATGAGGTCGCGCTCCGCACTCGGCTGCAGGACTACGAGGGCTTCCAAGACGATGGAACGCCGATCCTCGAGCCCTGGCAGGTCCCGCCCATCGTCAGCCAGCATCTGCCCTACCTCAAGCCGACTGGGCGGACGAAGATGTTCAACGCAGTCATCAACACCCTCGGGGAGGCTGGTCGGCTGAAGGACTACTACGGGCTCCCTCCGCGGAAGGACGCCACCGGGAAAGCGGCGAACTTCGTACTGATGACCTCGTTGCTTCAGAACGCGTCCGAGAAGACGACCTTCACCTCCAGCCGGAGAAGGCCCGAGGATCCCGCTAGCTCCTTTGAAGCGCTCGTCGGGATCATCAGCGCGAAGGAGTTCCTCAACGCTCTGTCGCAGCTGAAGTGGCATCCCGACTACGCGGACAAAGTGATCGCTCCGACTCTCCGGTTCTACGAGAAGCTGGTGTCCAACGGCAAGCTCCAAGACGTTGCACTGGTCTGGCCTCAGCTGACCAGGTTCGCGGAGCGCCGAGAACTCCCTGGATATGGGCAGGGACAGGTCATCACGCGTAACCGGCGAGAATGGCCGCGCATCGACTTCGTCGGTAGCGACTCGAAACACCGCGACGCCGTCGAGCGGATCGCGGGTACCACGAAGACCTCGGTGGACGACGCCGCCGACGCATTGCGAGACCCACACGGCACGCGAGGCGCGCTACTGCTGTATGTCGCCTCCGACCCAGCAGACGGCGGCGACCGCCGATGTCCAGCTGCTGACGTGCCCGATAGGCCGGACGCAAGCGACCTCGCCGTCCTGATCTCGATGGTCGCCCCGGCGACTGCCACGCCCAATGGCGGTCCCGTGGTCGAATGGACGGTGAGGAGGTCTTCACAACGAGGGGTCGCAGTCGTTGACGCCCCGTGACCCCGGTGGCGCGTTAGCTACTTCGACCTGAAGAAGGCCTCGTCGGGCGGATTGGCGAGGGGGACGGGGTGCGGCGGAAGGTGTTGATCTCCGTTCGGCGACCGATCAGGCCGCGAGGGCGGCGATTTTGACCAGGTTGTGGGCCAGCGCTGCTACGCCTGGCGGCGCGTCCCAGGTCGTCGTCCACACCGAATGCCGGGTCAGCAACCGTAACCTCGTCGACTGGGCGAAGGAGTGCCCGGTGAGCAGAGCCTCGAGGGGCCGGACACGGCGCCGATCAACAAAGGTCGACGAACCGGTCATCCATCTGACCAGTACAGAGTAACGTTCCGGCTGCGCACGATATAAGCGGCAAGCACCGCAGGCGAGAGGCTCCCCACGTTGTTGGTCAGCGAGATGGCTCAGAACTTCCAGCGTCTCTACAGTCGAAAAGCTCGGATCAAGCATGCGTTGGCCGACGTCGTGATGATGCGCGCCCTTAGGGCCGACAACGGGTATGCCCGTTTGGCCATCCGCAGGAACCTGCGGAGCGACGTGCAGAGTAGTCCCTTCGCTCAGCGAAGGGTTCGCAAAGCGGCGCTAGGGTACGTGCGGCTGCTGGTCAGCGATCGGCGGGCCTACAGAACCGCCACATGGGCCGGTAGCGTAGTTACCGTGCTGGTCGGCCTGATCCTTGCGTTCCGCTTTCGCAGTGAGGACTTTGTAATTGCGGCTTTCGCTACCTTCCTGGTGCAGGGTCTCCGGCGGATCTCGTCCAGGGCAATTGTTTCCGCGCTCAGCGTCTACGTCATACTGGTGCTCTTCTACTGCCTCCTGATGTACGGTCCGGTTGCGGGGTCGCGGCAATTCCTAGAAGGTTGGCGCATTGACTCAACTAATCTTCTTGACGGACAGCAGTGGAGGCAAATACTTCTGATGATGCTCCTGCTCCTACTCACGTCCCTCACGGCCTCTATGGTCGTCAAGCGCGTCCAGGTTCAAGCTAACCGGCGTGACGTGGCGCTTTTGTTCCCTGACTATGTCACGTGCCGGGTCGCGCGCGCGCTGGATTGTCTTGGCGTAGAGTACGTTGGGACCCGGTGGACAAGTTTCGATCAGTTCCACAGTGAACTTCACGATGCGATTCATATGATCGGAAGGGCTACCTCGGACAAGAAGATGGGTCGGCTTGCGACTGACTGCTGGTCAGGTTTCGCGAGGACTCTTGGCTCATACGTGGATGATCTGCGCTTACCAGACCGGTACACGACTCGCCGGCTTCAGGACGAGCTTACGAGGGATCTGAACGCGTTACTTCTCCGGCACTATGGGGAGCTGAAGAGGACAGCCGCAGGTCCGGTGACGGTCCGCAAACGTATCCATGTGGTTGGCGAGAACGTTCGATCGCTCGTGGTCGGCGTGCTGCCGCTGGCTGCAATATTGACGCTCGCTAAGTACGGCATCAAGCTGTCCGACCAGTGGCATCAGACCGCCGTCCTTCTGACAGCGCTGATCGCAGTAACCACAATCATCAACCTGCTCGACCCGACGTTCGATAAGCGTTTGGACGTGAGTAAGGGCGTGCTCTCGGTCCTCACTGGCGGCAAGGATGACAAGGATGGCAAGAAGTAGTCCCCTCCCCTTCTGTGGCTTGACTCCCCGTGTTACCCCTGTTAGGGAAGTGCTTCCGCAATAAATCACGGCAGTCGTCAAGCAGGGCAGGGGTACGGAACAAAATAGAAACGGCCAGGACGCCGGAGTAGGCCAACGTCCTGGCATGTCCCGGACCGATCACTTGGAGGCTGCTCAGTCTGGTAGGCAGGCGGAGGGTTACTACACGGACCTTAACCAACCGCCAGCTGCACTATCCGCCTTGATCTCGTGCAGCCGTGATAACCCGCTACATTATTATGCCAGCGCGGCGCGGCTGTGACCAAGCTTTGTGCTTCACCGACTTCTTGCATGTTGAGCAAAATAGTTGTTCAACAATGTCAGTGAGTCAGCGTTGTAAGAATTGTTAGTTTGAGTTCACCGGGGGTCACGTGTCGCATAGTGTCGGAAAACGCCGGCTGCGCGTCGTACAACATGTACTTGGCGACGCAGGACACCTCTGTCGGCTTGACCCTACAAGAAAAATGACGGACACTATCTTGTAGTTATGCACGACTTCACGCCAAACCAACCAAAACGACTTGACAAATCCGAGCGGATCGCGAACGCATACAAGGCCACAAATCCTGATGGGACGCGAAAGTATTTGACAAGACACATCGCGTCTGATTTTCGCGTGAGTGAGTCGACCGTGCTGCGGGCAGCGCGCACGTGGGGCGTCGTGCAGTCGGATGCGGAGGCCAACGCAGCGATCACGAAGCTCAAGCGGCCGACCCGTGCACGCCGCGTAGGCGCTGCTTGAACTCGTCCCAGGTCCAGGCTGCCTTTGGCTTCAATAACCCCGCCTCGTCTGAACGCCCTGCAAACGGCCGTACCGTTTAACGTGAAGCTTCACCGTTGCGTCCGGTCTGCCCGGATTGTTACACCGCCTGGCGCACGCTCAGTTCATAGCTGCTAACGACACGCAGTCGATCACGACGGTTATGACGCGAGTTGGGGTGACTTCAGACCGGAAGTCACCGTTGAGGGGAGCGTCGTCTTTGCAAGAAGGTACGAGTGCGCCCGGTGGCCGACGGCACGCGCTGAAGCGGTGGGGCACCGGTAAGCGTCTGGCAAGCCTCGCGGCGGGAGCGGTGGCGGGAGCGATCGCGATCGCAACGGTTGCGGCCGTGGTACCAAGCGCCAGCGCCGCCACACCGCCCGGCAGTGCGTGCAAGAAGATCTACTTCGTCGGTTCGAGGGGATCTGGCGAGCACCTCGATGACACGCTGACCCAGGCCGAGAAGGACAACGTTGAGAAGCTGAGGAAGCGTGGCGACCAAAAGGCCGCCCGCGACTACGCGCAGTCGATCGTGACCTATGGCTTTGGCAAGGAGGTCGCTCGTGTCTACGCCGAGTACTTGAAGTACCTGCCCGCAGGCGTCACGCAAAATGACGTCGGGACCATGTTCAACACGTATGAGGCCGCCAGTACCGACTTGCTGAAGCCGACAGAGAAGGAGACTGCGGCTCTGCGGTCGGTCCTTGAAGCTCCCCCGGTACTCAAACCCGTAGCGCTCGCACGCGCTGAGAAGTCGATCGAGAGCTACTGGTTCGGGGACCGCCCCGGCGACGGCGCGGACAAGTTCGTAGGCAGCGCCAACAGCGGCAACGGCGTCCTCACCACGCTGCTGACGAACCGGCTGAACACCTGCAAGGACGCGAAGTTCGTACTGGCTGGCTACTCGCAAGGTGCCATGGCTGTCCACCAACTCATGAAGGACCTGAACGGGAAGCCCGCGGGCAACGCCATCATCGGGGCGTTCCTCGTTGCAGACGGCGACCGGGACGGTACGCAGGCCTTCAAGTTCGGTAGCGCGCAGAACGACACGGGAGCGACCGGCGTGCGCGCGGCGCTCGGCACGCTCATCCCGAGCGTCAAGCCGCGCCCGGCTGACGTCGTGCATCCGGAGATCGTGGCTGACATCTGCGATAGCGGAGACATCGTCTGCGACATCAACCCGAACACCCTTCTCAACTGGAACAAGGGCAGCGCGATCCACACGGCTTACAGCGGCGATGACAACCGGGACATCCCTGACGCCGTCGGCAAGTGGGCGTCGAGGATTAACGGTCGCCTCCAGAACGGCTCCCTCTACCTCAGCCTCGATGGACTGCCCACGGCGACCCTGAACCAGCAGTACGACTACACCGTGAAGGCTCGTGGTGGCGACGGGCACTACAAGTTCACCTTCACGAACCTCCCGCCGGGCCTGAAGCAGGTGGGCGACCGCATCACCGGTAAGCCGAAGCAGTTCGGGAACTGGCCGGTCTCGCTCGCTGTCACTGACGGGCAGGGTCAGACCGCCCAGACGACCAAGACCCTCTCTGTGCAGCTGAAGAAGTAAGATCCTCGACACGAGTATGGCCCCGCACCTCGCGAACCTTCGTGAGTGCGGGGCCATACGTCTGACTGCGTAGGTTGAAAAGTGAAAAGCCCCGCACCTACCTAATTGAGCCCTTTCCATCCTGGTCGGAGGCGGGCGTGAGCTGCTGCGGCGCGGCGCCACCGGAATAAGTGAAGCTCCTGGTAGACGGGCGATTGACTAGATCAACACGTCCTGACCAGGAGCTTCGGTTGCCTTCCTACCCTGCGGGGCTGTCCGTGTCCAACCACGCCCTCATCACCCTCGCCGATGCCTCCGCGCTCGCCGGGCCAAGGTCGGTACCCGGTGGCGGCGCCTGTCCCCCGGTGACCAGGCCGTGCTCGTATTGGCGCACCTGCGCAAGGGCGACACCTACGCCGAGCTCGCCGCCGGGTACGGAATCGGCACGACCACCGTGTTCCGCTACGTCACCGAGGCGATCGAGGTCCTGGCCGCGCTCGCCCCGACCCTGGCCGAGGCGATGACGGTCATCAAGGCCAAGGCGTTCATCATCCTCGACGGCACCCTGCTGCGCATCGACCGAGTCGGCATGGGATCGGGCCGCGACCGGCCCTACTACTCGGGCAAACACAAGTGCCACGGCGTGAACGTGCAGGTCATCTCCGACGCAGCCGGTCGGCTCGTGTGGGCCTCGCCCGCCCTGCCCGGCGCACGACACGACATGGGAGCCGCTCGCGAGCACGGCATCCTCGAGGCCTTGCAGCAGGCGCAGGTGAAGGTGGTCGCCGACAACGGCTATCGCGGCTCGGGGTTCGAGGTCCCGCAACGACGTCGGCCCAAAGACCCCGAGACCGGCGAGCGGCGCACGCTCTCGACCAACCAGAAGGCGGTCAACTCCGCCCACGCCCGCCAGCGCGGACCCGGTGAGCGCGCCAACGCCGTGCTCAAGGCCTGGCGAGTCCTACGCAAGATCCGCTGCTGCCCACGACGAGCGACCGACCTGGTCAAGGCCGTCTTGGTCCTCTCCCACGCTGGCTGAGCCTGGATCCACTGTCGATCTTGGGTCGTGCCGCTAGTTGATCTTTGGC
>NZ_JAJTTE010000113.1 GCF_021343995.1 Pseudonocardia terrae
CGCAACCGACCGCCAGACCGGGCGACCGCCACGCGAAAGACACCAGCCACCTAGGCGCGCCTTAGCATCTCCCCCCGACGGTTTCCGTCCGTCGGCGAGCTGGATTCGGCGGTTGTCCACCGTCCGCGGCTCCTGTGGAGCACTTTCCGCGTTCCGCCCCACGGGTCGGCCCGGCCGGAGATCGTGTCCGGCATGGCAGCCAAGGACGAGCTCGGCCGCCGCGGCGAGGACGTCGCGGTCGAGTACCTCGAACGCAAGGGCCTCGTCGTGCTGTCCCGGAACTGGCGGTGCCGGGAGGGCGAGATCGACGTGGTGGCCACCCAGCGGGAGCGCGACGGCACACGCCTGGTGGTGTGCGAGATCAAGACCCGCTCCGGCACGCGGTACGGCGAGCCGGCCGAGGCCGTCACCGGGCTGAAGGCCCAGCGCATCCGCCGGGTGACCAGGGCGTGGCTCGCCGCGCACCACGTGGCGTGGTGCGAGATCCGGTTCGACGTCGTCGCGGTGCTGATGCGGCCCGGCCGGCCGGTCACCCTCGCGCACTACGAGGGGGCGTTCTGATGGCGCTCGCCCGGGGTTGGTCCGTGGCGCTGCACGGCGTCGAGGGTGTGCCCGTCGAGATCGAGGCCCTGGTGGGCGGTGGGATCCCCGGGGTGCAGATCGTGGGGCTGGCCGACACCGCGCTGCAGGAGTCGGTGCACCGGATGCGGTCGGCGGTGGTGAACTCGGGCCGGGAGTGGCCGGCCGTGCGGATCCTGCTGGCGCTGTCCCCGGCGACCCTGCGGAAGACCGGATCACGCTTCGACCTGGCCCTGGCGTGCTGTGTCCTGGCCGGCGCGGGGGTGGTCGACCCCGACCGGCTCAGCGGCACCGTGCTGCTGGGCGAACTGGCCCTCGACGGCCGGGTGCGGCCGGTGCGCGGTGTGCTGCCGAGCGTCCTCGCGGCGCGGGCGGCCGGCCTGCGGCGGGTCGTGGTGCCCGTGGCCGCGCTCGAGGAGGCCGGGCTGGTCGACGACGTCGAGATCTTCGGGGCCGCCTCACTCGACCAGGTCGTCGGCTGGTTCGCCGGCGAGCGCGACCTGGACCGGCCGACGGGCCCGCCTGCCGAGGCCCCCGCCGCGGTGCCCGACCTGGCCGACGTCGTGGGCCAGCCCGACGCGCGGCGTGCCCTCGAGGTCGCCGCCGCCGGTGGGCACCACCTGCTGCTGGTCGGCCCGCCGGGCACGGGCAAGACGATGCTGGCGCGGCGGATCGTCGGGCTGCTGCCCGAGCTCAGCCGCGACGAGGCGCTGCAGCTGGCGTCGGTCCGCTCGGTGCTCGGCGAGGCGGCCGGGGACCCGGTGAGCAGGGTCGCTCCGTTCGTCGCGCCGCACCACTCGTCGTCGATGGCGGCGCTGCTCGGCGGCGGGGCCGGGCTGGCCCGTCCCGGTGCGGTGTCGCTGGCGCACCGAGGCGTCCTGTTCCTCGACGAGTGCGCCGAGTTCCAACCCCACGTGCTCGACGCGCTGCGCACGCCGTTGGAGGAGGGCGAGATCCGGCTGGCCCGGGCGGACGGCAGCGTCCGGTACCCCGCGCGGTTCCAGCTGGTCCTGGCGGCCAACCCCTGCCCCTGCGCGCCCGCGCGGGACCGGGACTGCATCTGCACCTCGATCGCGCGTCGGCGGTACCTCGGGCGGCTGTCCGGGCCGCTGCTCGACCGTGTCGACCTGCGGGCCCGGATGCTCCCGGTCACTGCGATCGGCGGTGAAGGGGGCGCGGAGGAGGACACCGCCACCGTCCGGGCCCGGGTGCTCGCCGCCCGGGCGGCCGCGGCCGAGCGCTGGTCGGCGCACGGCTGGCGGACCAACGCCGAGGTCCCGGGCCCTGCCCTGCGGCGGACGTTCGGGCTGCCCCGGTCCGTCGTCCGGCCGTTGGAGGAGCGGATGCGGTCGGGTGAGCTGTCGGCGCGCGGGGCGGACCGGGCGTTGCGGGTCGCGTGGACACTCGCGGATCTCGCGGGTGCCTCGTCGCCGGACCGGGAGGCCGTCGACAACGCGCTGTACTACCGCGAGCGGGGTGCGGCGTGACCGCGGCGGCGCCCCGGCCGGCCGTGGTGGCCGAGGCGGTCCTGCGGGCGCGGGCGTACCTGATGCGGGTCGTCGAGCCGCCGGCACCCGAGACGAGGAGGTGGGTCGACCTGGTCGGCGCGGTCGCAGCGGCCGACGCCGTCCGGCGTGGCGACGTCCCCCAGGGGGTGGCCGACGAGACCTCGGCGCGCCGGGGGGAGGACCGGGTCGACGCGGATCTCGAGGCGGCGGCCGCCTGCGGGGCGCGGTTGGTCGTCCCGGAGGACCCGGAATGGCCACAGTGGCCGTTCGCCTGTTTCGCCCTGGCCGACAAGAAGGAGCTGGCACCGCCGCTGGGGCTGTGGGTGCGGGGCCCGGGTTCACTGGCCGACCTCACGGACCGGGCGGTCGCCCTGGTCGGCGCCCGTGCGGCCAGCGGTTACGGCACGCACACCGCCGCCGAGCTCGGCGCCGGACTCGCCGCGGCCGGGCAGACGGTCGTGTCGGGGGCGGCCATCGGGATCGACGGCGCCGCGCACCGCGGCGCCCTGGCCGGTGGCGGGCCGACGATCGCGGTGCTGGCGTGCGGGCTCGACCGCGCTTATCCCGCCTCGCACGCCGGACTGATCGACCGCATCGGCCGCCACGGCCTGGTGGTGTCGGAGTACCCGCCGGGCGCGGTGCCGGCGCGCCACCGGTTCCTGGTCCGCAACCGGCTGATCGCGGCCCTGTCGGCGGGCACGGTGGTGGTCGAGGCGGCCCTGCGGAGCGGGGCCCAGCGCACGGCGGCCGACGCCCGCGAGCTCGGCACCGTCCTCATGGCCGTCCCGGGGCCGGTGACCTCGGCGACGTCCGCCGGCTGCCACGAGCTGATCCGGCAGGGCGCGCTGCTGGTCACCCGGGCCGAGGAGATCACGGAGGCGACGGGGCGGCTGGGCGTGGAGCTGGCGTGCGTGCCGGAGCGGCCGCAGCGCCAGACGGACGTCCTCGACGAGATCCAGGCCCGGGTGCACGACGCGTTGCCCCCGCGCGCCGCCCGCGACATCGCATGGCTGGCGGTGGAGGCGGGCCTGGACCAGGACGCCGTCCGCTCCGCGCTGGTCGAGCTCGAACGCGGCGGCCTCGTCGAGTACCGCGAGGGCCGATGGCAGCGCCCGGCGCGGCGTGGGCCCCGGTAGGGGCTGCGCGTCGGCCCGGTGCCGTGTCGGGCCGCGTGCGAGGAGCACCGGGGACGGTCCGAGCCGTGCGGGGAAGGCCGATGCTCGTCGCGTCGAACCGCGGTCGACGATGGCGTGCACGCGGGTGCCGGTCCGGCGCCGCGCAGGCGGATGGACCGTCCCTCTGCTCGGCGATGGGCGCGGCGTGGGTCGTTGACCCGGGGCCGCCCGGCCCCGCACCGTCGGAGGGTGGCGCAGCCCGAACCCGAGATCCGGCCGGAGACGCGGCCCGAGCCCCATCCCACCGGTCCGGCCGGAGGAGGCGGGGCGGGTGCTGATCCGCCCGAGCGTGTCCTCTCGGCGGAGGTCGGGGCCGCGGTGGACCGCTTCGCCCGGCACCTCGAGCTGGAGCGGGGCCGGTCCGCCCACACCGTGCGGGCCTACCGCTCGGATCTCGCCGGGATGCTCGGCGGCCTGCCGTCCCTGGCGGCGCTCGACCTCGCGTACCTGCGACGGCGGCTCGCCGAGGCGCACGCGGCCGGGACGAGCCGGGCCACGCTGGCCCGGCGTGCGGCGGCGGTCCGGACCTTCACGGCGTGGGCGGCGCGGGCCGGGCTGCTCGCGAGCGACCCCGGGGCACGGCTCAGCTCGCCGCGCTCGCGGGGGGAACTGCCCGAGGTGCTACGGGCGGACCAGGCCGCCGCGGTCCTCGACGCCGCGACCTCCGGTGCGGCCGAGGAGCACCCCGAGGCCCTGCGCGACCTCGCGCTGCTCGAGGTGCTGTACGCCACCGGGATCCGGGTCGGCGAGGCGTGCGGGCTCGATGTCGACGACGTCGACGACGAGCGCCGCACCCTCCGCGTGCTGGGCAAGGGCGCCACGGAACGGACCGTGGTGTTCGGGGTGCCCGCCGCCCACGCGCTGCGGCGCTGGCGGGCCCTCGGCCGTCCGGCGCTGGCGCGGCCGGACTCGCCCCCCGCGCTGTTCCTGGGCATCCGCGGCGGGCGGCTCGACCCCCGCGTAGCCCGCACGGTCGTGCACCGCGCGATGGCGGCCCTGCCCGACGCACCGGACATCGGACCGCACGGCTTCCGGCACGCCGCGGCGACACATCTGCTCGAGGGCGGCGCCGACCTTCGTTACGTACAGGAGTTGCTCGGTCACGCTACGCTGTCGACCACCCAGCTCTACACGCACGTGACCGTCGACCGTCTGAAGGTGGTCCATGACCAGGCTCATCCCCGGGCATGACGCTCCGGACGCCGGGTCTGCGCAGGTCGCCCCACAGGTCACACGGCAGGTCGGTGGTCTGGCCGCAGCGCTGACCAGGGCCTTGCCCACCGCGGAGGCGTCCGCGGCCGCCGAACGCAGGGTGTCACTGCGGGCGGTCCCGGCCGAGTCCGGGGTGTCCCCGGACGTGGCGGGCGAGGTGGAGCCGAACCTCGGCGGGCCGCACCGGGCCGCCGAGCACGTCGCCCTCGTGGCCCCTCTCCGGTACGACACGCCCGAGCCCCCTACCGTTCCCTCGATCGGGCACCGTGGGTCGGCCAACGGCAGGCCCGGCCCGGAGAGGCCGCCCGCCGAAGTGGCCGCCACGCCGACGCCGCCCCGCATCGCCCCGGCGGCGGTCGCCGAGGAGACAGCGGAATCTCCCGCGCCCGCCCCGGAGGCCGCCGACATCACCTCGTCGCTGTGGGCGGACTTCCTCGCGAGCCGCGCCCCGGCCGCCCGGGACCGGCTCGTGATCCACTACCGCGCGCTCGTGCGGGGGGTCGCGGGCCGGATGGCCGGGGGCCTGCCCACTCACGTCGACGCCGCCGACCTGGTCCAGGTGGGGACCTTCGGGCTGATCGACGCCGTCGAGCGGTTCGAGCCCGAGCGCGAGGTGCGATTCGAGAGCTTCGCCGCGCAGCGCATCCGCGGCGCGATGCTCGACGAGCTGCGGGCCCAGGACTGGGTGCCGCGCACCGCCCGGGCCCGCCGCCGGGAGGCCGAGCGCGCGCGGGAGCGACTGGAGACGCGGCTCGGTCGCACGGTCGACGACCGGGAGGTCGCCGAGGAGCTCGGCGTCGGGCTCCGCGAGCTGCGCGGCATGCTCCAGCACCGGCAGCTCGTGAGCGCGGAGGCCCTCGAGTCCGGCAGTGGGGGCAAGGTCCCCGTCGCCGAGCTGGTCGCGGACGAGGCCACGCCGGACCCGGTCGAGCTGGTGGAGCACGGCGAGACGGTCCGCGAGCTCGCCCTCGCCGTGGGGGCGCTGGAGGAGCGGGACCGCGAGGTCGTGCGCCTCTACTACCTGGAGAACCGGACCCTCGCCGAGATCGGCCGCCTGCTCGGCGTGACCGAGTCCCGGGTCTGCCAGCTGCACTCCCGCCTGGTCACGCGCCTGCGCAGCCGGCTGACCGAACCGGCCTGACCCGGCCCCTCGGCGCTCGCCGCCTCAGCCCGGCCACGGGTCGGGCAGCGGGAGCAGCCGGACGTGCCGCGGCCGCAGCAGCACCAGTGGGTCCATGTACTCGGAGGTCGAGCGCACGCCGCGCCGCACACCCCAGTGCAGGCAGGCCTCGGCGGGACACCCGGCGTGCCCGGCCTCGAGCACGCCGATCGGGTCCCCTCGGGCCACCCGGACCCCGACGGCCACGGTGCCGGTGACCGGTTCGTAGGTCGTCCGCAGCCCGTCGGTGTGCTCCACCGACACCACCCCGCGGCCGGCGACGGGCCCGGCGAACACCACGACCCCGTCGCGTGCGGCGAACACCGCCTGCCCCACGCCCCCGACCAGGTCGGCGCCACGGTGCCCGCGCCCGTAGCGGAAGGGCGGCTCGTCGAACGGCCGCGCGACCGCGGGGACCGGCGCGAGCGGCCACCCGTACTCCACGCCGGGCGCGAGCTCCGCGGAGGACGGCCTCCCGGGCACCGGCCCCGGCATTGGCGGCCCCGGCGTCGGCACCGGCTCCGGCGTCGGCACCGGCCTCGGCGCCGCCCCCGGCACCGGCGCTGACC
>NZ_JAJTTE010000114.1 GCF_021343995.1 Pseudonocardia terrae
TTCGTGTGTCACGACTCGCCCGAATCAGCGCGCTTCACCGGTGGATCCAGGCTGATCAGTCGGCCGTGCATGGGTGCCCATGGGAGGTGGGCGTCGAGCTGAGAGTCGTGTCCGGACCGAATACCGGTCGGTCCTCGGCGCACGGGGGTCGTCGCATTTCCCGGCCCGGTCGGGGCCTGATGTCGTCTGCCGCATCGGTCCGGACCGAACCTTAGGCTTACGTCGAACAGGTCCGACGGCAAGGAGACCTGATGGTCAAGCAGCTTCTCGGGCCGGCCGGAGAGCCGGACCGGGCGACCAGAGAGATCATCGACGGCATCCGCCGCTACCGCGCCTCCGACCGCGACCCGGTGGTGCGCGTGCGCGGGTCGAGGCACATCGACAGCGAGTCTGAGCAGGCCTGGGACGTCTCGATCGCCAAGGCCGAGGAGCGCGCCACCATCGCCACGATCATGGCCGCTGCTGACGATGAGCTCGGCACCCCGCCGAGCCGTATCCGAGCACGCCGCGCGCAGCTGCGCCGGTCCGCCTGGGCATGATCCTCGCGCAGTCGGCCAGCGGCACCCCGAGCTGGGTGCTGCTGGCCGTGTCCATATCGGGGGTCGTCGGAACCCTGGCAGGCGTGATCATCACTCAGTGGGCCTCTGACCGTCGGGAGCGGACGAACCGAGAAGCGGAATGGGCGCGAGCGGACGAGCTGCGGCGCCAGCAGCAGCGGGATCGGACGCAGACGCAGCGCGTCGCCGCATACGGCGAGATCTTCTCAGTCCTCGACCTACTTCAGATGATGATCCACAAGTCTCAGTCCGACCCCGACGCCGAGCCGGACAGCTTTCCCACGGAGCGCATCAGAGCCGCCCGCCGGGATGTGAGCCTCTACGGCCGCGAGGACATCAAGGATCTGGTCGACGCATGCGCGCTCTCGGCCGAGGTCTGGTACCACCACTGGTACGAGATCGACCCCATCAGCGGGAGGCCGGACAAGCCTGGGGCCGCGTCCCACCCTGACAACGTCGCCCTGGGCATGATCCACAATTTTGTCGAGGAACGAGCACAGGTGCTGCGCTTGATCAGGCAGGATCTGGGAGTCGAGCCAGCGGGGCCGACGAACCCGGGGGCGACCTCGTCGGGTATGTGAGGCATCAGCGGGCTGAGCTGCGCAGCACCGTCCCGGAAGGGCCTGGGAGAACCACCTGCTGCCGGAGAGGCTTCACAGCCGACAACTCGGGCCGAGCTTGTCCTCGCCATCAGGGCGGCGGGAGCACGAGCGCAGACCCGGGTCGAAGGTGCCTCACCGCGCTGACGTCCGGGCTTTCGAGCAGCTGCCATGGGGCGACGGCAGCGATACTCGCCCTACCACTCGCCCACTACTCCCCCCACTTGTCGTGCTCGGTCAGTGGCGCACACCGTCTGACCTGGTGCCCCCGGCAGGATTCGAACCTGCGACCCAGAGATTAGAAGGCTCTTGCTCTGTCCAGCTGAGCTACGAGGGCGTGGGACCCGGAGGTCACCGCCGACGAGGGTAACGGGTCCACTGTCGGCAGGCTCCCGACGCCGCCCGACCGTGCGACGCGGGTGCGCGATCGGGCCGTTCCCCGACGTCACCCGTCCGTTTCGAGGTGTCCGCCCTCACGCTCCCACGGTGCGAGATCCATACTGGGCACATGGCACTGGGACTGCGCTCCGCGATCGGCTCGGACGTCGGCCGCCGGCGCACCGCGAACGAGGACTCCGGCGCGGCCGGGGACCGCCTGCTCGTCGTCGCCGACGGCATGGGCGGCCACGCGCACGGAGAGCTCGCGAGTGCGCTCACCGTGGCGGCGATGCTCGAGCTGGACGAGCGTCTGCCCCAGGATCTCTCGGAGGTGGACCTGCTCGGCGAGCTCGCACGCGCGGTCGACGAGGCGTCGGAGCGGCTGGCCGAGCACGCGCGCAAGGAACCGGACACCCAGGGGATGGGGACGACGGTCGTCGCCCTGCTGTTCGACGGGACCCGCCTCGGCCTCGCCCACGTGGGCGACTCCCGGATCTACCGCTGCCGCGGCGGTGAGCTGCGCCAGCTGACGCACGACCACACGATGGTCCAGCAACTGGTCGACGAGGGCCAGATCACGCCCGAGGAGGCGCTCGTCCACCCCCGCCGCTCCGTCCTCATGCGCGCGCTGAGCACCGAGCACCCCGTCGAGGCGGACCTCGAGTTCCTCGAGCCGGAGCCGGGGGACCGGTACCTCCTCTGCTCGGACGGCGTGACGGCGGTGCTGCCGGACAAGGCGATCGAGGACCTGATGGCTGCCCCGACCGGGCCCGAGGTCGTCGTCGAGCAGCTGATCACGCTGGCCAACGAGGGCGGCGGGCCGGACAACATCACCTGCATCGTGACCGATGTCGTCGCCGTGGGGGAGGCGCAGGCACAGGGGGTCATGCTCGTCGGAGCCGCCTCCGACCTGCGCTAACGGCGGCCCACCAGCCGTCGGAACCCGACCGGCACGGCCTGTCCGGAGGCCGCGAGCCACGCGACGCGGCGTTCCACGGCCTCCCTCCGCGACGCCTCCGGCTCCGGCCACACGCCGGAGGCGACGAGGGGCGCGAGTTCGGCCGGCGCATCGAACACCGCGCGCACGTCCCCGAGCACCGCGAAGTCCGCGGCCGTGAGCAGCCATCCGGGATGGTCGACGGCGGCCGAGCACGGCCAGCCCCTGCCGAGCAGCGCGCGTCGCACGCCGCGCCGTAGCTCGCGGAGCGACCGACCCGGCGCGGGCACGACGACGACCAGGCTGCCCGCCGGCCGCAGCACCCGGCGGACCTCGGCCAGCAGCGCGTCGGGCCGGTCGAGTGCGGGTAGGACCCGATCGAGCACCACACAGTCCGCCGCGTCGTCGTCGAGGGGGAGGGCCTTCGGCGACGCCCGCGCACCCGCGACCTGCACCATGGCCGGAGAGCACGGGGTGATCGACACCGTGCGCCCCGCGGTGGGCACGGCGGCCCCGACCCACTCGGCCAGTCCCGGGATCTCCGTCACGCCGGGGAGTCTGCCAGCGGGGTACGACGGAAAGCCGTCCTGGTGCGGGCATAGCCTGGTCGCATGGCGCAGACGACCGCCGACCCCGCCCCGACGACGTCGCCACGCCGGCCACCTTCGGGCGTCGGCGGCCTGGTGGGGCTCGGCATCGCCGTGGCGGTCCTCGTCGCGGCAGGGCTCACGGCCCTCACCGGATCCCGGCCCGTCCAGAACCTCGGGTTGCCCGATCCGGGAACGCTGACCACGATCGGCCTCCCGGCGGTCCGTGCGGCCGCCGAGGTGTGTGCCGTGCTCGCGATCGGGTTCCTGCTCCTCGCGGCGTTCTTCGTGGCGCCGCAACGGAGCGGCTACCTGGACGTCGCGGGGTACCGCGGGGTGCGGGCGGCCTCCTACGCCGCCGCGGGGTGGGCCGTCGCGGCCCTGTTGCTGGTCCCGCTCAGCGCCGCCGACGCACTGGGTAGACCGGTGGTCGACGTCCTCGATCCCGAACTTCTGGTCTCGGTGATCCCCAAACTCTCGGATGCGATGTCGTGGTTGCTGACCGCGATCGTCGCCTTGCTCCTGCTGGTCGTCTGCCGGCTGGTCCTCTCGTGGGGATGGACGGTGGTGGCCTTCGGGCTCGCCCTGCTGGGCCCGCTGCCGGTCGCCCTCACCGGGCACTCCGCGGCGGGCGGCTCGCACGACATCGCGACGAACAGTCTGGTGCTGCACGTCCTCGCCGCCTCGCTCTGGGTCGGCGGGCTGGTGGCGGTGCTGTCCCTCGCGGCCGCCCGGGCGGACGACGACAGCGTGACGCTCGGCGTCGCGGTACGCCGCTTCTCGCGGGTCGCGTTCTGGTGCTGGTCGGTGCTCGCGGTCACCGGGGTGCTCAACGCCCTCGTCCGGGTGTCGCCGGCCGACCTGCTCGGCTCCACCTACGGGGCACTGCTGCTGGGGAAGACACTGGCGCTGCTCACGCTCGGCGGCCTCGGATTCCTGCACCGCAGGCACACCGTCGACGCGGCCGGGCGAGGGGAGCGCGGCGCGCTCCTCCGGCTCGGTGGCGTCGAGGTGCTGCTGATGCTGGCGACAGTCGGGCTCGCGGTGGCGTTGGGCCGCAGCGCACCACCCGCATCGAATGCCGCTCCGCCGTCACGGACCGAGGTCGTGCTCGGCTACGACCTGGACGGCCCGCCGACACTGGCACGGCTCGCCTTCGACTGGCGCTTCGACCTGATCTTCGGCACGGCCGCGGTGCTGATGGCGGTGCTCTACCTCCTGGGAGTCCGCAGGCTGCGTGCCAGGGGGGACGCGTGGAAGCCCGGGCGGACCGCGGCGTGGCTCTGCGGCTGTGCGGTGCTCCTGGTCGCGACGAGCTCGGGGCTCGGGAAGTACGCACCGGCGATGTTCAGCGTGCACATGGGCACGCACATGATGCTGGCGATGCTCACGCCCATCCTGCTCGTGCTGGGGGCGCCGGTGACGCTGATGCTGCGTGCGCTCCCGGTCGCGGGGCGGGGCAACCCACCGGGCCCGCGTGAGTGGCTACTCACCGCCGTGCACTCGCCGGTCGCGCGGTTCGTGACGCACCCACTGTTCTCCCTGCCGGTGTTCGTCGGCTCGTACTACGCGCTGTACTTCTCGGACCTGTTCGGGTGGGCGCTCAACGAGCACTGGGCGCACGTCGCCATGAACCTGCACTTCCTGCTGGCCGGCCTGATCTTCTTCTGGCCGGTGATCGGGGTCGACCCGTCGCCACGACGCCTCCCACCCGTCGCGCGGCTCGCGGTGGTGTTCATCTCGGTGCCCTTCCACGCGTTCTTCGGCGTGGCACTGATGGGCGCGCACACCGTGATCGGCGAGCCGTTCTACCGGTCGCTGGCCCTGCCCTGGGTCACCGATCCGCTCGTGGACCAGAAGCTCGGGGGCGGGCTCGCCTGGGCCTCGGGAGAGATCCCGCTCCTGCTGGTGATCATCGCGTTGCTCATCCAGTGGTCCCGCCACGACGAGCGGTCGGCGAGGCGCGATGATCGCCGCGCCGACGCGGACGGCGACGCGGAGCTCAAGGCCTACAACGACATGTTGCGCCGCTTGGCCCGCGGCGGGGGGCCGTCGGGCGCGTCCGAAGAAAATTCTGGCGATCGTGGGGGCGAAGCGCTGCACGACGAACGACGTCCGGACGGGCCGTCCGACGGGCGCGAGCCGGCGGGTGCGTCAGGGATCGCTGCAGGTGAAGGCCATCGGGACGCCCCCTCGACGGACTGACCGTTCGTCGCGCGCCCGGACAGGTCCGGTTTCGGTTCGCCGGGCGGTCTTCGCAGGTCAGACGGCAAGTGGGGGGTCGATTTGACCACCCCCGGTAGCCCTGGTGTAACTTTCTCTTCGTCGCCGCGGCGAGCGGAAAGACGGATCGGGCCGGGTCTCCGGGCCGGGTCGGGCTCGCCGGTAGGGGGCAGCCTCCGCGGAAGCGATACCTTCGGGTAGCGTGGCAGGGGCGCGTCGGACGGAAGTCGGGGCTTGCCCCGACGGTACGGACGACGTAACATATGAGAGTTGCCTCCGATCCGGTTGGATCTGGTAGGCTCTCGAACAGAAGTGACAACGCCCCGGACGGTTCCCGCAAGGGTTCCTGATGGTGTGCGGGTGTCTTTTGAGAACTCAACAGTGTGTCGAGCTTTATGTTTTGGCGGTTTTTGTGCCAGTTCATGTTTGGTCTGCTCCCGGCCCCGTCCGGTGGGTGGACCCTTTGTAAGAGCCAGTTTTTGTTGGAGAGTTTGATCCTGGCTCAGGACGAACGCTGGCGGCGT
>NZ_JAJTTE010000115.1 GCF_021343995.1 Pseudonocardia terrae
GATGGCAGCCGGCGTGGAAGACCAGCGATCCCAGCGGGCGACGGCCGCACGTGACACCTACGGTGCCTTGATGCTGCAGGCCGCCAGCGTGATCCGGTTGCGCTACGTGGACTGCGGCCAGGACGGGCTGTCCCCGGCCACGGCGGCCGAACTGGCGGACGTCTTCGAGAGACTCGCCAATGGGGACCCCGCCGTCGACCAGATCGAGCCGAACGAGGCGATCGCGCTGGCGCATCGCCTGCTCGACAACGACCACCCCGAGCATTCGAGGCTATGGCCCCGGACCCCGTAGTGGCTGGAGGTCCACCGGAAGGGGGGCCTCCAGCCTCGGGCCGACCGGGGTCGTCCTGAACAGCCACCGGGTGGGCGCGCTCATAGCCGCCCACCCGGTTTGGCATTCATCCCCGCTGCACAGCACGGTCAGGTAGAGCATCAGGAGGCCGAGCCGAATCCGGGCGCCGCGGGCAGACCATCATCACCACCCGCACGCCCTGGAACCCCGCCATTGCCGGTGTCGGCGACCCTTGACTTCGTCCTCATAGGCGGGTCAGCAGAAGCCCACGCGAACCTTCTCGCGCTCCCGCACCGGGCCGAACTCGGCAGGCTGGCAGGTGGTCTCGAGCACCGACATCCACAGGTCACCGTCGGGGTCGACCTGGTTGCGACGACTCGTCATCAGGGACAGCGGGACGTGCACGAATCGCCGCCGCCACCGCGCGACGGCAGCTGCCGTGCGGCCGGCCATGGCCGCGTGCACCGCGGCGTGGGCCAGCCGCAGGCAGTAGACGCCGTCGTAGGCGTTCGCGGCGACGCTGCGGATCGCGTAGCTCGGGTCGATGTAGCGGATCGTGGGCGCGAGGCCGACCGTCGTCAGGTGTGCGGTGATGCTCTGCTTGAGCAACTCCCCGATGTCACCGAGCTTGACGTTGCCCGACGCGTCGGTGCCGCGACCGTTGTGCTCCGGTAGGCCGTGGTCCAGGAGCTCCTGGCCTGCGCCCTCGGCGAGGACGATCACCACGCGGCCCTTGGTCCGCACGTGCCGCTCGATGTGGGCCAGCAAGCCGTCCTCGCCCTCGAGCACGAACGGCACCTCGGGGATCAGGACGATGTCCGCGGCGCTGGATGCCAACGCGGCGTAGGTGGCGATGAAGCCCGAGTGGCGGCCCATCAGCTTCACGATCCCGACGCCGTTCGGGCTGGCCGCGGCTTCGACCGCGACCGCGGAGATGAAGTCGGTGGCTCGCGCGAACGCGCTCTGGAACCCGAACGACTGGTCTGTGAAGGGCAGGTCGTTGTCGATCGTCTTCGGGACCCCGATGACCGCCATGTCGAGGCCGCGCTCCCGGATCGCATCGCTGAGGTACGTCGCAGCGCGCATCCCGCCGTCGCCACCGATGACGAACAGGATGTCGACGCCGCGCAGCACGAGGCTGTCGACCATCTCGTCGGCGTCCTGGCCGCCGCGGGAGCTCCCCAGGATGGTGCCGCCGGAGTGGTGGATGTCGCGGACGCCCTCCAGCGTCAGGTCGACGGTGTCGTAGCGGTTTTCGGCCGTCAGCCCCTGGAGGCCGTTGCGGAAGCCCAGGATCCGCTTGACCCGGTAGTGCACGGCGAGCTCCTTGACCAGGCCGCGGATGACGTTGTTCAGGCCGGGGCACAGCCCCCCACAGGTCACGATCCCCGCGGTCACCGTCGCGGGATCGAAGTAGATCTTGCGGCGCGGGCCCGCGGCTTCGAAACTCGGGGCCTGGACGGACGGCAGGCTGTGCTCGGCCAGCATCGAGACGGTGTCCTCGAGCAGGACCCGGTCGCCCTCCGCGACGTAGTGCGGCGAGGTCTGCTTGGTGGAGAGCATCTCGGCCAACGGCGAGTCGTAACGACATTCGCCGAGGTCACGGACACGGAGGTCTTCCAGGTGCAGCGTCACCGAATCTCCTTGGTCATGCCGGCGGCGTCAGTCGAAGGTGGTGTGTGTGACGTGGCGGATCTGACCTCGCGAGATCAGCAGCGACTCGACGACGGTCGTGCCGCCTCCGGTGCGCGGCCTGCCGAGCAGGGGCCCGCCGTTGACCCCCGAGGCGACGAAGAAGGCGTCTCCCGCCACGAGCTCGGCACAGTCGTAGACGCGCTCGAGCGACATGCCGGCCGCCCGGATGGCGTCCGCCTCCTCGTCGCGTTGCGGCGCCAGGCGGCCCAGCATGCCGCCGCCCAGTGCTCGGACCGCCGCGGCCGTCATCACGCCCTCCGGTGTACCGCCGACCCCGAGCAGGAGGTCGATGTCGAAGGTCGGCATCAGCACCGCCAGGCTCCCGCCGACGTCGCCGCCCGCCGGTGTCTGCACCGCCGCGCCCGCCTGCAGCACGCGAGCGATCAGCTCCTTGTGCCGCGGCTTGTCCATGATGACCACGCGCAGGTCGGCGACCTTCTTGCCGAGCGCCTCGGCGACCTTGACCAAGGTCTGCTCGGGAGGATCGTCGAGATCGATGACGTCCTTCGCGCGCGGTGGCACGACGATCTTGTCCATGTAGAACCCGGGCCCCGGCGACCACAGCGTGCCGGCTTCGCCGAACGCGATGGTGGCCAGGGAACCAGGCAGATCCCGCGCGCAGAACGAGGTCCCCTCGAGGGGATCGACGGCGATGTCGAAGTCGGGTCCGTGGCCGTTGCCGACCAGCTCGCCGTTGAACAGCATCGGGGCGTCGTCCTTCTCCCCCTCCCCGATGACGACGGTCCCCCGCCCCGGCGCATCGGCCAGGGCCGCGCGCATGGCCGAGGTGGCCGCGGCGTCGGCCGCCTTCTGGTCGTTCCGGCCGACCCAGGCGTAGCCGGCCACCGCGGCGCTGCGGGTGGCGGCCAGCGCCACCGCTTCCAACGTGCTGATGTCGGCGTCCGGCATCTCTGGCTCCTCAGGGTGGTGTCATCGGGTCGCGAAGGGCGCGGCGGTCACTCGAGGTTCGCGTGCAGGCGCCACAGCTCGCGGGCCTGGCTGCCGCCGGTCTTCCACAGCGTGTGGAACAGCGCGTCCGTGATCAGCAGAACGGACTGTTCGAACAGGCTGCCCGCGTACTGGACGGAGGTGGAGCCGTCGAAGTCCTGCTTGTCGGCGGCCGGGACGATGAGCACCTCGGTCGCGATCTCGGCCAGCGGCGAGTCGGCCGCCGTGGTCAGCGCGATCACGTCCGCGCCCTGGTCACGAGCCGTCTGCGCGGCCCGCACCACGCGGCCCGTGGTGCCCGATCCCGACGCCGCCACCAGGACGTCGCCAGAGCCGATCGCCGGGGCGGTGACCTCGCCGACGACGTGGGTCGGGAGCCCGAGGTGCATGAACCGCATCGCGGCCATCTGAAGGGCGAGCCCGCTGCGCCCGGTCCCGACGGTGAACACCTTCGGAGCCGTGAGCAGCAACGCCCCGGCCCGCACCCAGGCCGCGGACTGGACCCCGGCACTCACCTGGTCCACCTCTCCGACGACGGCGCGGGTGGCGTCCGAGAAGTGAACGGGATCGAGCTTCTTGGCAATCGACTGCGTCAACGAAATCTCCCTCGTGTGATCATGACTGCGGGTCATCCCCGCGCGGACGCGACGCTGCGCCGGGCTGCCTCGACCACGGCCTCGGTGGTGATGCCGAACTCCGTGAACAGGGTCGTGAAGTCCGCCGAGGCGCCGAAGTGCTCCAGCGACACGATCTCGCCCGCGGCCCCGGCGAACCGGTGCCACGGCTGCGCGATGCCCGCCTCCACGACGACCCGCGCCCGCACCGCCGGCGGCAGCACCTCGTCCTGGTAGGTCCGGTCCTGCCGGTCGAACCACTCGACGCACGGCATCGACACCACCCGGGTCGCGATCCCGTCGGCTTCGAGGATCCTCCTGGCCTCCACGGCCAGCTGGACCTCGGAACCGGTGCCGACCAGCACCACGTCGGGAGAGCCCGAGGTCGCCTCGGCGATCACGTACCCGCCGCGCGCGACCCCCTCGGCGGAGGTGCCCTCCAGGGTCCGCACGTTCTGGCGGGTGAGCGCCAGCCCGGCCGGGCCGCCGGTGTCCTCCAGCACGGCCTTCCAGGCGTGCGCGGTCTCGTTCGCGTCCGCCGGGCGCACCACGGACAGACCGGGGATCGCGCGCAGTGACGCCAGTTGCTCGACGGGCTGGTGGGTCGGACCGTCCTCGCCGAGACCGATCGAGTCGTGCGTCCACACGTAGATGACCGGCAGCCGCATCAGCGCGGCCAGCCGCACCGCCGGGCGCATGTAGTCGCTGAAGATGAGGAAGGTGCCTCCGTACGGCCGGGTGCCGCCGTGCAGCGCGATCCCGTTGAGGATCGACCCCATCGCGTGCTCGCGGATGCCGAAGTGCAGCGTGCGGCCGTACGGCTGGGCCGTCCAGGCCGCGGTGGAGATCTCGGTCGGACCGAAGGAGTCCGCGCCCTTGATCGTGGTGTTGTTGCTCTCGGCGAGGTCCGCCGACCCACCCCACAGCTCGGGCAGCATCTCCCCGAGCTTGGCCAGCACCGCGGCCGACGCCTTGCGCGTGGCGACCGTCCCGCCGTCCGCCTCCCAGATCGGCAGGTCGTCGGCCCATCCGGCCGGCAGCTCGCGGGCGACGAGGCGGTCCAGCAGCGCCTTGCGTGCCGGGTTGGCCTGCGCCCAGGCGTCGAACTCGAGCTGCCACTTCTCGTGGTCGGCCCGCCCGCGCTCGGCCACCTCACGGGTGTGGCGCAGGACGTCGTCGTCGACCTGGAAGCTCTGCTCGGGGTCGAAGCCGACGGCGCGCTTGACCCCGGCGAGCTCCTCGGCGCCCAGCGCGGCACCGTGCGCCTTGCCGGTGTTCATCAGGGTCGGCGCGGGATAGCCGATCACGGTGCGCAGCACGATCAGCGTCGGGCGCGCGGTCTCGGCCCTGGCCTGCTCGATCGCCGCCAGGAACCCGGCGACGTCCTCGCCACCGTCGACCGTGAGGACGTGCCAGCCATAGGCCTCGTAGCGCTTGGCGGTGTCCTCGGACAGGGCGATGCGCGTGTCGTCCTCGATCGAGATCTCGTTGCTGTCGTAGATCACGGTGAGGTTGCCCAGCTGCTGGGTGCCCGCCAGCGACGACGCCTCGGACGTGACGCCCTCCTCGATGTCGCCGTCGGACGCGATCACGTAGATCTGGTGATCGAACACGCTCATGCCCGGCTCGGTGTCCGGGTCGAACAGGCCGCGCTCGCGGCGGGCGGCCATCGCCATCCCGACCGCGTTGGCCAGGCCCTGGCCGAGGGGGCCGGTGGTGGTTTCCACGCCCTCGGTGTGCCCGTACTCGGGGTGGCCCGGTGTCAGGGAACCCCACCTGCGCAGGGCCTTCAGGTCGTCGAGCTCCAGGCCGTAGCCGGAGAGGAACAGCTGGATGTACAGGGTGAGGCTCGAATGTCCGGCGGACAGCACGAACCGGTCCCTGCCGAGCCACTGCGCATCGCCGGGGTCATGCCGCATGACTCTCTGGAACAGCGCGTAGGCGACGGGCGCGAGGCTCATCGCCGTGCCGGGGTGTCCGCTCCCGCACTGCTCGACCGCGTCCGCGGCCAGCACGCGGGCGGTGTCGACCGCGCGCTGGTCCACATCGGACCAGTCCTCGGGTACTCGTCGGGTGGTCAGCCGAACGACCTCGTCAGCGGATTCATGTGGTGACATGGACGGGCACTCCCTGAGTTCGCCGAGTGGGGTGGG
>NZ_JAJTTE010000116.1 GCF_021343995.1 Pseudonocardia terrae
GGCCGGCGAGGGCCCGGACCGGCTCTTCCCGGCGGCCGACCGGCTCGCGGAACAGGTCGCGGAGACGGTCGGCGGGCCCGCCCGCCGGGCCGCCGCGCTCGCCGGGCTCGCGGGCGCCGTCGCCGACGGCACGCTCGTGCTCGACGCCGGGCGTGACCCCGCCTCCCTGCGGGCGGACCTGGTCGTGCTGCCCGGTGTGGGCCCCTGGACCGCCGGCTACGTCGCGATGCGGCTGCTCGGCGACCCCGACGAACCCCTGGTGTCCGACCTCGCCGTCCGCCGCGGGGCCGCGGCGCTGGGCCTGCCGTCCGACGTGGACGGCCTGACCCGGCACGCCGCCCGCTGGCGGCCCTGGAGGTCCTACGCCGCCACCCACCTCTGGCGCGCCGCCACCCGGCCGGCCGCCGACCCGACCGTCTGGAGGACGGCATGAGCACCTGCACGACCCTCGACACCCCCGACGGCCCCTTCACCGTGGTCGTCGACGACGACGGCGCGGTCCTCGCGTCGGGCTGGACCGCCGTGCTCGACGACCTGGTTCCGCTGGTGCACAGCGGGATCCGGCCGTCCCACGTGGAGCCCGGCGACGGCGGCGCGGCCGCCGAGGCCGTGCGCGCCTACTACGCCGGCGAGCTGTCCGCCGTGGACGGCGTGCCCGTGCGGCAACGGTCCGGCACTTTCCTGGAGCACGCCTGGGAGGTGCTGCGGGCCGTCCCGGCGGGCGGCCCGGTGACCTACACGGAGTTCGCCGCGAAGGCGGGCCGCCCGGCCGCGGCGCGCGCCGCCGCGTCGGCCTGCGCCCGCAACGCCGCCGCCCTCTTCGTGCCCTGCCACCGGGTGCTGCGGACGGACGGCACGCTGGGCGGGTTCCGGTGGGGCCTGCCCGTGAAGCGGTCCCTGCTCGACCGCGAGAGCAGCTGACCCGACGGCGGGCGCGCGCCGGTGCCCGAAATTGTCGGTGCCCCGGTGCACCCTGCTGATCGTGGATCTCTCGAACGCGTTGCCGCTCCTGCTCGCCGGGCTCCTCCTGGGCCTGGCGATCGGGGGCGGCCTGGCGTGGCTGCTGGCCGGCGCCCGGCACCGGGTCGCCACGGCGGAGGCCGCCCGGGCCACCGCCACCGCCTCGGCGGGCGCGCGAGCCGAGGCCGCGGCGTTCAAGGCCGAGCGGACCGGGCTGCTGGAGCGCATCGAGGAGCTGCACGAGGAGGTGGGCACCGCCACCGAACGGCTGCGCCGCGCGGAGGCGGACGTGTCGGCCACCCGGGCCGCGCTGAGCAGCGAGCGCGAGGCGGCGCTGGAGCGCGAGCGGCTGCTCACGGCCCGGGACGCGGAGCTGCGCGAGACGTTCCAGGCGCTCTCGGCGGAGGCGCTGTCGCGCAACAACGAGCAGTTCGTCAGTCTCGCCGAGGGCCGCATCCGGGAGGCCGCGGCCGCGCTGCACGCCAAGGCGGAGCAGGACGAGGCGGCGCGTGCCACGGCGATCGGCAAGCTGCTCGACCCGATGGCCGCGGCCCTGCAGCGGGTCGAGGGCCAGCTGCGGACCGTCGAGCGCGAGCGCGAGGCGGCCTACGCGGGGCTCGTCGAGCAGGTCAAGGCCATGGCGCAGAACTCCGAGAAGCTGCGCGGCGAGACGAAGCAGCTGGTCACCGCGCTGCGCGCCCCGCAGGTCCGCGGGCGCTGGGGCGAGCTGCAGCTGGAGCGGATCGTGCAGCTCGCCGGCATGGTCGAGCACTGCGACTTCTCCACCCAGGTCACCGGCGCGGGCGCGGCCGAGGGCCAGGGCGGGGTACGACCGGACATGGTCGTGCACCTCGCCGGGGGCAAGCAGATCGTGGTCGACGCCAAGGTGCCGTTCGCGGCCTACCTGGAGGCCGTCGAGACGCAGGACGCCTCGGTGCACCGTGAGAAGCTGCAGTCCCACGCCCGGCAGCTGCGGACCCACGTGGACCAGCTGTCGGCCAAGGCCTACTGGGCGTCGTTCGAGCCCACGCCGGAGTTCGTGGTGCTGTTCGTGCCGGGCGACCCGTTCCTGGAGGCCGCGCTGCGGGCGGACCCCGCGCTGCTGGAGCACGCCTTCGGGCGCAACGTCGTGATCGCGACGCCCACCACCTTGATCGCGCTGCTGCGCACCGTCGCGTACGGCTGGCGGCAGGAGGCGCTGGCACGCAACGCCGCGCAGGTCCACCAGCTCGGCCGGGAGCTGCACGGCCGGCTCGCCACGATGGGCACGCACGTCGCCAAGCTCGGACGCAGCCTCGACAGCGCCGTGGAGAGCTACAACCGCACCGTCTCCTCGCTGGAGGCACGCGTCCTGGTCACCGCCCGGCGGCTCACCGAGCTCAAGGTGTCCGAGGGCGACCTGGAGGCGCCGAGCCCGGTCGAGCGGGTGCCGCGGGCGGTGTCGGCGCCGGAGCTCGTCGCGTCCGCGGGTGAGTCGCTGGTCGCACTGCACGAGCTCGTGCCCGAACCGGGGGCGCGGGACGGGGCCCGGGAGGCGGCTCGGGACGGTGAGGGCGGCGGATGGCAGGCGCGCGACGCGGGCCCGGACGGGCCACGGGCTACCGTGAACGGGTGACGTCGCGCGCCCCCTCCCCGCGGTCCTCCGGCGGTTGGCCGGTCACCGAACGGTCGGCGCTGGCCACGGTGCTCGGCATCCCGCCCCTGGCGGCCGTGGCGCTGGCCGTGGTGCTGACCGCGCTCGGCGTGTTCGTCGACGTGCTGCGGATCGGCACCCTCGGTGTGGTGTTCGGGATCGCCTACGTGGTGGGGTGCGTCCTCGCCGTGGGCTGGGTGCGCCGCCGCAACCTGTTCGGGCCGATGGTGCAGCCCCCGCTGCTGGTCGCCGTGCTGGTGCCGGTGATCGTGCTGCTGGTCGGGAAGACCGGGCCCGGGCTCACCGAGACCGTGCTCATGATCGGGGCCCCGCTGGTCAACGGGTTCCCGATCATGGCCGTGGCCACCGGGCTCACCCTGCTGATCGGCCTGCTGCGGCTGATCGTGCAGCGCACCGGCCCGAACGACGCCGTCAGCCGGCTCGGCCGGCTCGGGGTGCGCGGCCGGGACCGCGACCTCCCCGAGGAGGACGAGGACGAGGAGGACGAACCCCGGGTCAGCGGCCGGCGCGGCTCGGTCGGAGCTCGCGGGGCAGGGCGAACGTCAGGGTCTCCTCGGCGGTCGTGACCTCCTCGACCGACTCCCAGCCGCGCTCGGCCAGGTAGTCGAGGACCCCGCGGACCAGCACCTCGGGCACCGAGGCACCGCTCGTCACACCCACGGTCCGCACGCCGTCGAGCCACGACTCGTCGATCTCGCGGGCGTAGTCGATCAGGTGCGCGGCGCCCGCCCCGGCGCCCAGCGCGACCTCGACCAGCCGCACCGAGTTCGACGAGTTCGGCGAGCCGACGACCAGCACGAGGTCGCACTGCGGGGCCATCGCCTTGACCGCGACCTGGCGGTTCTGGGTGGCGTAGCAGATGTCGTCGCTCGGCGGGTTCTGCAGCGTCGGGTACCGCTCGCGCAGCGCCCGCACGGTGTCCATGGTCTCGTCGACCGACAGCGTGGTCTGGGAGAGCCAGACGACCTTCTCCGGGTCCCGCACCGTGACGTTCTCGGCGTCGGCGGCGCTCTCCACCAGCTGGATGTGCGTGGGGGCCTCGCCGGAGGTGCCCTCGACCTCCTCGTGGCCCGCGTGCCCGACGAGCAGGATGTCGTAGTCCTCGCGGGCGTACCGCTTGGCCTCCTGGTGCACCTTCGTGACCAGCGGACAGGTGGCGTCGATCGTCTGCAGCGAGCGCGCCTTCGCCTCGTCTCGCACCTCGGGCGAGACGCCGTGCGCGGAGAAGACGACGATCGCGCCCTCCGGGACCTCGCTCGTCTCGTCGACGAACACGGCGCCGCGCTCGCTCAGCGTCTCCACCACGTGCTTGTTGTGCACGATCTGCTTGCGCACGTACACGGGCGCACCGTGCTTCTCCAACGCCTGCTCGACCGCCTCGACCGCGCGGTCGACCCCCGCGCAGTACCCGCGGGGCTTCGCGACGAGGACGCGCTTGCCGTCCGATCCGGCGGTACCACTCATGTCGACCAGGGTACGGGCGCCCGATCGTGGCCGCCGTGGGATGTGGGTGAGGCGACCCGGCCCCGTGCTGCGAGCGCCGCCGATCACGGGGGACAATGCGGCCATGAGCCCGCTACCGATGCCGGTGCGGATCGCCGCCGGCCTGGCCGCCACCGCCGTCGAGCAGGTCCGCGAGCTGCCGCGGCTGGTCGTCGAGTTCCCCGTGACCGCGGTCAGCCAGGCCCTCCAGGCGTCCATGCGCGTGCAGCAGAAGGTCACCGAGCTGGCGATCAAGGGCGACAAGGCCCTGGGCGCGTTCGGCCAGGCCCCCGAGACCCCCGCCTGGGCGACCTTCGACGACGAGGGGGACGAGCCCACGACCAACGGCTTCGCCGCCGCGTCGCCGATCACCCCCGGCACCGACCTCGTGCCCGCGCCGGGCGCCGACATCGAGCAGGCGCCCGAGAGCGCCGAGGGCGCCGGGAGCGCGGCGACCGGGGCCGAGGACCGGGTCGAGGGCGACCACCTCGCCGAGCCCGGCGACACGGTCGCGGGCGCGGCGATCGCGGACATCGCCGAGCGGACGCTCGGCGACGAGGCCGACACCCCGCCGGCGGTGCTGCCCGAGTACCCCGGCATGAACCTGCACCAGCTGCGCGGCAAGCTGCGCAAGCTCGACCTGCCCGGCCTGCAGGCGCTGCTGATCTGGGAGACCTCGCACGAGAACCGGCCGCCCTTCGTCACGATGCTGTCGAACCGGATCACCACGGTCCGGGAGGGATGAGCGCGGGCCCGTCGACCGAGGAGTCGCCCTGGCCCGTCCGGACGGTCGCGCGGAAGATCTCCGAGTGGATCGACCGGCTGGGCGCGGTCTGGGTCGAGGGGCAGCTCGCGCAGGTCACCGCCCGGGCCGGCACCGGGACCGCGTTCCTGACGCTGCGTGATCCCGTGGCCAACGTGTCGTTGCAGCTCACGGCGCCGATGGCGCTGGTCGCCGAGCAGCGCGAGGTGGTCGCCGAGGGCAACCGGGTGATCGTTCACGGCAAGCCCTCCTTCTTCCCCGGCCGCGGCACGCTGAGCCTGCGGGTGGACCGGATCCGCGCCGTGGGGCTCGGTGAGCTGCTGGCCCGGATCGAGCGGCTGCGCCGGCTGCTGGCCGCGGAGGGGCTGTTCGACCCGGCCCGCAAGCGCCGGCTCCCCTTCCTGCCGCAACGGATCGGGCTGATCACCGGCCGGG
>NZ_JAJTTE010000117.1 GCF_021343995.1 Pseudonocardia terrae
CCCGCCGCGCCCCCCCCCCCCACGGCCGCGCGTCCGGCCAGGCCCTAGCTACCGCTCCCCGTACCGGGCGAAGGCCCGGGTGAACGTGGCGGTCCCGGAGGTCATGGCCCGCAGGTCCACCGCGTAGCGCAGCAGCTCCTCGGACGGCACCTCGGCGCGGACCACCGTGTGCCCCGCCGTCCCCGTCGGTTCGGTGCCCAGCACCCGGCCGCGGCGCGACGACAGGTCGCCGAGGACGACCCCGAGGTGGTCGTCGAGGATCGTCACGGCGACCTCGTCGACCTGCTCCAGCAGCTGGACCCCGCAGGCCTCGGCGGCCTCGCGGAGCGCCAGCGCGCCCGCGGTCTGGAAGGCCGCGTCGGAGGAGTCGACGCTGTGCGCCTTGCCGTCGACCAGCGTCGCGCGGACGTCGACGACGGGGTGCGGCGGCGCGTCCGGGCCCTCCGACGGCGCGACGAGGCCCCGCTCGAGCTGCGCCCGGATGCCCTTCTCGACGCTCGGGACGTACTGCGTCGGCACGGACCCGCCGACCACGGCGGACTTGAACTGGAAGCCGGACCCGCGGGGGAGCGGCTCGAACTCGACGTGGCAGATCGCGTACTGGCCGTGCCCACCGGACTGCTTGACGTGCCGGCCCGTCACCTTCGCCTTGCGCTCGAGGGTGACCCGCATCGGCACCCGGACCGGCTCGGTGTCGACGTTCGCCCCGGCCTCGCGAAGCCGGGACAGCACGACGTCCGCGTGCGCCTCGCCGGTGCACCACAGCACTGTCTGATGGGTCTCCGGGTTGCGCTCCAGGATCAGCCCCGGGTCCGCCGCGACGAGCTTGCCGAGCGTGCGCGCGAGCGCGTCCTCGTCGCTGCGGTCCTTGGCCACCACCGCGATGGGCAGCAACGGCTCCGGCAGGTCCCAGGCCCGCAGCAGCAGCGGGTGCTCGGCCTCGGAGACGGTGTCGCCGGTCTCCGCCCCGGACAGCTTGGTCAGCGCGCAGATGTCGCCGGCCACGCAGGCGTCGGTCTCCTGCAGCGTGGAGCCGAGCGGGGTGTAGAGGTGGCTGAGCCGGTCGTCCGAGTCGTGCCCGGCCGGGAACTCCCCGGCCTCCTCCGGGCTCGAGCGCGGCGTGGGGACGTGCCCGCTCACGTGCACCGCCGTGTCCGGCCGCAGGGTCCCGGAGAACACGCGGACCAGCGAGACCCGCCCGACGTACGCGTCGGCCGAGGTGCGCACCACCTCGGCGGCGAGCGGGCCCTCCGGATCGGCCGTGAGCCCGTCGTGCGTGGCGCCGTCGATCGTCGACACCATCGGCAGCGGTCGCTCGAGGGGCGAGGGGAACCCGCGGGACAGCACCTCGAGCAGGGCGTCGAGCCCGACCCCGCTCGCCGCGCAGACCGGCACGACGGGGTGGAAGGCCCCGCGCACGACGGCCGTCTCCAGGTCCTGGATCAGGGCGGCGGTGTCGATCTCCTCGCCGCCGAGGTAGCGGTCCATGAGCGTCTCGTCCTCGGACTGCTCGATGATCCCCTCGATCAGCGTCGCCCGGGCCTCCTCCGCCCCGGCCGGCGCGGCGCCCTCGGGGGTCTGGCTGAGCAGGCCGTACAAGCCGTCCTCGATGGGGAGGTAGAGCGGCGCGACGCCACCGAACGCCTCCTGGCACGCGATCTGGGTCGCCTCGACGTCGGCCCGCGCCTGGTCGCACCGCGCGACGACCAGCGCCCGGGGCATCCCGACGGCGGCGCACTCCTCCCACAGCGCGATCGTCCCCGCATCGATGCCCTCGCCGTCCGCGCCCGCGATGGCCGGGACCACGAAGAGCGCGGCGTCCGCGGCCCGCAGGCCGGCGCGCAGCTCCCCGACGAAGTCCCCGTAGCCGGGCGTGTCGATGAGGTTGATCTTGAGGTCGCCGTGCCGCAGCGGCGCCACGGCGAGGGTGACCGAACGGTGCTGGCGGACGGCGGCGGGATCGTGGTCGCACACCGTGGTCCCGTCGAGCACGCTGCCCTGTCGGGGGATCACGCCGGTGTGCGCGAGGAGCGCCTCCACCAGCGTCGTCTTCCCCGACCCGGACGGCCCGACGAGGGCGACGTTCCGGATGAGCGCGGGATCGGTGACCGGCGCCCCGATCCCGTCTGATGCTCCGCGATGGCCGGACTTGGGGTCTGATCTGACGGTCATGGTCGACCACCTCCGCTGGGGTGCACTCCGCTGTGCTGGGGGTCACAGCGATTCCACTCCCCTCGCCGCGCGGGCACAACCCCGCGCACAGGGTCCGCCTCAAGGGTTGCCCAACTCGGTGGCGGCGCGAGCGGGCTCACGCGGACGGCGCGAGTAGGGTCCTTGGCCGTGCCCATTCCCGGTCCCGGATATGCCATCACCGTCCGCATCGAGGCCCCGGCCTCCGCCAGCGCCGCCGGGGATCTGGCCGTGGCGGTCGGCAACGTCGGCGGGGTCGTGACCGCCTTCGACGTCGTCGAGGCCCGCACGGCCACGATCGTCGTCGACATCTCCTGCAACGCGCTGAACTCCGAGCACGCCGAGGAGATCACCGAGGCCCTGGGCGCGGTGCCCGGCGTGCACGTCCGCAAGGTCTCGGACCGCACCTTCCTGATCCACCTCGGCGGCAAGCTCGAGGTGCAGTCGAAGGTCGCGCTGCGCAACCGCGACGACCTCTCCCGCGCCTACACCCCCGGTGTCGCGCGGGTCTGCCAGGCGATCGCGGCCAACCCGTCGGACGCGCGCCGGCTCACGATCAAGCGCAACACGGTCGCGGTGGTCACCGACGGCTCGGCGGTGCTGGGGCTGGGCAACCTCGGCGCGGCCGCGGCGATGCCGGTCATGGAGGGCAAGGCGGCACTGTTCAAGCGCTTCGCCGGCGTCGACGCCTGGCCGGTCGCGCTCGACACCCAGGACACCGAAGAGATCATCCGCACCGTGCAGGTGATCGCCCCGGCGTACGGCGGGATCAACCTGGAGGACATCGCCGCGCCGCGCTGCTTCGAGATCGAGCGGCGGCTGCGCGAGATGCTCGACATCCCGGTGTTCCACGACGACCAGCACGGCACCGCGGTCGTCGTGCTCGGAGCGCTGCGCAACGCCCTGCGCGTGGTCGGCAAGAAGATCACCGACTGCACCGTCGTGGTGTGCGGCGTGGGCGCGGCCGGGTCGGCGATCATCCGGCTGCTGCAGTCGGAGAAGCCGGGCGACGTGCTCGCCGTCGACATCGACGGGATCGTCCACAAGGACCGGCCGGGGCTCGACGACAACCTGGCCTCGATCGCCGAGCAGACCAACCACCGCGGCAAGCAGGGCTCGCTGGCCGACGCGCTGGTCGGGGCGGACGTGTTCATCGGGGTCTCCGCGCCGAACCTTTTCGGGGCCGAGGAGGCCGCCACGATGGCCGACGACGCCGTCGTGTTCGCGCTGGCCAACCCCGACCCGGAGATCGACCCGTCGGTGGCGATGCACCACGCCGCCGTCGTCGCGACCGGGCGTTCGGACTACCCGAACCAGATCAACAACGTGCTGGCCTTCCCGGGGGTGTTCCGCGGACTGCTCGACGCGCAGGCCCACGACATCACCGACCGCATGCTGCTCGCGGCCGCGGCGGCGATCGCCGACGTGGTGGCCGAGCCCAACGCCAGCTTCATCGTGCCGAGCGTGTTCGACCCGGCGGTGGCCCCCGCGGTCGCCGAGGCCGTCCGGCACGCCGCGCAGGAGGCCGCGCGGGCGGGCGAGGTCGCCGCCGGCCAGTGACCGGCGGGTGGGCCGCATCACCGTCTACCCTGGTAGACGTGGTGATCGAGCAGTGACCGGAGCCGTCCCGACGATCGGCGTCCTGGCCCTCCAGGGCGACGTCCGCGAACACGCCGCCGCCCTCGAGGCGACCGGCGCGAAGGCCGTGCCGGTCCGCCGCCCGGCCGAGCTGGCCGCCGTCGACGGGCTGGTGATCCCGGGCGGCGAGTCGACCACGATGAGCCGGCTGCTCGAGGTCTTCGAACTGCTCGACCCGCTGCGCGACCGCATCGCCGACGGCATGCCCGCCTACGGCTCCTGCGCCGGCATGATCCTGCTCGCCGGCGAGGTGCTCGACGGCCGGCCGGACCAGAAGCAGCTCGGCGGGCTCGACGTCGTGGTGCGCCGCAACGCCTTCGGCCGCCAGGTCGACTCCTTCGAGACCGACCTCGCCGTCACCGGCGTCGAGGGCGGCCCGGTCCGGGCCGTGTTCATCCGGGCGCCGTGGGTCGAGAAGACCGGCGACGACGTCGAGGTGCTCGCCGCGGTCCCGCCCGTCACCAGCGCCGGCGAGGACCCGGGCGCCGCCGCGGGGCGCCCGGTCGCGGTGCGGCAGGGCGCGGTCATCGCGACCGCCTTCCACCCCGAGCTCACCGGCGACGGCCGGGTGCACGCGCTCTTCGCGGACATCGTCCGGCAGAGCTGAGCCGACGTCGCAGGGCTGAGGCGACGTCGCAGGGCTGGGGCGACGTCTCAGGCCGTCGCGAGCGGGTCCCGTTCCGCGGCGGCCCGGCCCTCCCGCAGGAACGCGAGCAGAGCGGCGACGTCCGGCAGCTCGTCCGCCGGACGCACCGCGCCGAACGACGCGTTCCAGAACTCCCCGCGCCGGGGTTCCCAGGGGCCGACGTAGGCGTACGGGGCCGGGTGGGCGGCGTCGCCGGGGGAGACGCCGTAGTTCACGCCGTCGAGCGGCACGGCCAGGTCGAAGTGCTCGGGCCAGAGCACCGGCTCACCGAGGGCCCGAAGCGCGGCGTCGCCGCGCGCGAACCAGTCCGCCAGGTGTTCCGCCGCGACCGGGTCGAGGGCGAACGGCTCGTCCGGGCCGACGTCCGAGCCGTCGGCGTAGAGCCCCTCGGGCGGCCCGACCTGCACACCCGCCGCCTCGGCGAGCTGCCGGCACGTCCCGGCGAGCGGCGCGCGCCCGCCCCGCCAGACCAGCTCGGCACCCTCTCCACCCGCAGGCTGGAGAGGGTGCCGCCGAATCCGCCCGGTGTCACCTTGAGCCGGATGGTGCCGGCGGTCCGGTACTGCGGGCCCGCGATCACCGACTCCGCCACCGCGTGCAGCGCCCGCCGCGTCGACCCCAGGATCCGCTGGTCCATCCGTCCTCCCGGTCGTGTGGGCGCGAGGGAACTCACGGACCCTCACGCCCGGCGCGAGGGAGCAGCCTGACCCTAGGTGGCTGGTGTCTTTCGCGTGGCGGTCGCCCGGTCTGGCGGTCGGTT
>NZ_JAJTTE010000118.1 GCF_021343995.1 Pseudonocardia terrae
GGTTATCGTACTCTCACCGTCCGCGAGCGCCCACTACTCGCGGATACGGGTCAGAGCGCATTACGGTTCCATAATGCACCAATTGTCGCCGGAAATTCGCGTTATGGTTCCATGATGCGGTTCTGTAGGGTCGCCGCGCTGTCCAGGATCGCCCCGGCCAGGGCCTCGGCCGGGGCGGTCAGGGCGCGGCGGCCGGTCTGCAGGGTGAAGTCGAACTCGCCGAGCCGCGGCAGTCCGGCGACCGGGACCAGCCCGGCGGGGATCAGCGTCTCGGCGTGGGCGACGACGCCGAGCCCGGCCAGGGCGGCCGCCCGCAGCCCGGACAGGGAACCGCTGGTGCAGGCCATCCGCCACGGCCGGCCCGCGGCCTCCAGCGCCGCGATGGCCGCGGCCCGGGACAGGCTCGGCGGCGGGTAGCTGACGAGCGGGATCGCGGCGTCGTCGAGCCGGTGGCCGGGGGCGGCGACCCAGACGAACCGGTCGTGCCAGACCGGCGTGCCGCCCGTCCGGCCGGGCGAGCGCTTGGCGAAGAGCAGATCCAGCTCGCCGCGGTCGAGCTCGGTTTCCAGGGTCTCGCTGAGCCCGACCGTGAGCTCCAGGTCCACCTCGGGATGGCGGCGGCGGAAGCCGGCGAGGATCGTCGGCAGCCGGGCGACGAGATCCTCGGAAACCCCGAACCGCAGCCGTCCGCGGACCCGCGCGCCGCGGAAGTGCGCCAGGGCGCGCTCGCCGGTGTCGAGGATCGTGGTGGCGAACTCCAGCATCGCCTCGCCGTCGGGAGTGAGGGCGACGGTGTGGGTGTCGCGGGCGAGCAGCGTGCGGCCCACCTCGGCCTCGAGCTTGCGGACGTGCTGGCTCACCGTCGACTGCCGCACGCCGAGCCGGTCCGCGGCGCGGGTGAAGCTCAGTGTGCGCGCGACCGTCACGAACGAGCGCAGGAACACCGGGTCCAGCATCGGCTCATCGTAGTCCGTGATGACAGACAGAGCGGTGTGCGTGTTTCCGCATGAGCGTGGGTGGCGGAGGATGGACCCCGTGCCTCAGTGGTGGAAGCGTCTCCGGGAGCGGATCCGGATCGACACGTTCTTGCTGCTGATCCTCCTCACGGTGGGGATCGCGGCGCTGCTGCCTGCGCGCGGGGCGGTGGCGACCGGCTTCGGGCACGCGACGACCGTCGCCATCGGCCTGCTGTTCTTCCTCTACGGCGCACGGCTGTC
Organism: Pseudonocardia terrae; assembly: GCF_021343995.1. GTDB lineage: Bacteria > Actinomycetota > Actinomycetes > Mycobacteriales > Pseudonocardiaceae > Pseudonocardia > Pseudonocardia terrae. Next base: position 1,218 of record NZ_JAJTTE010000118.1, read on the forward strand.
CACCCGCGAGGCGATCGAGGGGCTGAAGCACTGGCGGCTGCACGGCACGGTCGTGCTGGCGACGTTCGTGCTCTTCCCGCTGCTCGGGCTGGCGATCCAGCTCATCCCGTCGGCGGTGCTGCCCACCGAACTCAAGCTCGGCATGCTGTTCCTGTGCTGCCTGCCCTCGACGGTGCAGTCGTCGATCGCGTTCACCTCGGTGGCCCGCGGCAACGTCCCGGCCGCGATCTGTGCGGCCTCGCTCTCGAACCTGCTCGGCATCGTGGTCACCCCGCTGCTCACCGGCCTGCTGCTGTCGTCGCAGGGCGGCGTCTCGGGCGGCGCGATCGTCGACGTCGCCCTGCAGCTGCTCGCTCCGTTCGTGCTCGGTCAGCTGCTGCGGCGCTGGATCGGCGGCTGGGTGACCCGGAACAAGAAGTACCTGCAGGTCGTGGACCGGGGCTCGATCCTGCTGGTCGTGTACACCGCGTTCAGCGAGGGCATGGTGCAGGGCATCTGGGGCCGGCTCTCCCCGGCGGCCCTCGGCGCCCTCCTGGGGACCTGCGTGCTGCTGCTCGGCGTGGTGCTGACGATCACCTGGGTCGTCCCGCGCCGGTTCCCGCGCGCCGACCGGATCACGATCCTGTTCTGCGGGTCGAAGAAGAGCCTGGCCAGCGGCCTGCCGATGGCGGGCGTGCTGTTCGCGGGCCCGCAGGTCGGGCTGCTGGTGCTGCCGCTGATGCTGTTCCATCAGATCCAGCTGATGGCCTGCGCGGCGATCGCCGGACGGATGGCCCGGCACGCGGAGGAGCCGACGGCCGAGCCCGTCCCCGTCTGAGCCTGGATCCACCGGTGAAGCGCGCTGATTCGGGCGAGTCGTGACACACGAATGCCCCTCTGAGCTGGGAAGATGTGCTTACCACGGCAACATCGATCCCCGCAGAGAAGGGCATCCGCTGGATGCGACTATCCCACGCGTGTCGCGCGATCCGCGTGCGCTTCGACGATCCGAACCTCGTGGTGCGACACCAAGTCGCTCACTGTGAGTGAGCTATGTCGAGTGGAGGGCTGGTGAAGCTGGTGGCGTAGCTCCGGGCAAGTGCTCGAGCGCCTGTCTCCTGCTCCGGCGTGCGCCGCAGGCTCTTGGTCTGCGGGGTGCGAAGCCCGGGGCTGTGCCCAAGGTGCCCCTGTTCCACCCGGGGATCGCCGGGTCTGGGAGAAGGTCGGGCGGGTGAACGGGAGTGAACCCTTGATGACGCCTCGTTATCGGAGAGCTCCGGATGGTGGGATGTGGACCGGGGTGATAGGGCCTTGCCCCTGGAAGAGGGGGCGCGTGGTGGCCGGAGGCACGAGACCGGCCACGAGAGCACCACGTGGTCTCGGGGTAAAGAGGGCACCCAATCCGGCCGCGACTCGAGTGAGCGGAAAGTGGAAACCTCGTCGTGGTCCAGACGGTGTCGAAGCCATCGACGCCGAGGTTTGGTAGGCCGATCGTAAGAGGGGCGGAAGTCCTCGACGGGACAGGATGTCCAAGAAGCTAATGCCGGTGGCCGAAAGGCAACAGGAAAACCACGGACAGCACGGGTCGACACCTTCCCGTTGACCGCCGTGGCACAACTGGCCGGATACCAACCAGATGGTTGGGCCCGAGAGGGTGCTGACGTGGACAGGTGAGTCTTTGGATATTCAGGGCCGATGGCTCGCGGACCATAGGGGCATGTTGGACACCATCGAGGTGAACGGACCCGTGGACGTTTCTGCGCCATGGGACGCCATAGACTGGCGCACCCATGAACAGAACGTAGCGAGGCTGCGGCGCAGGATCTTCAAGGCGACGCGGGAGCAGGACTGGGCGGTGGTCCGGTCGCTGCAGAAACTGATGCTGGGCTCTTGGTCGAACACGCTTGTGAGCGTGCGTCAGGTGACCCAACGCAATGCTGGGCGTCGAACGGCCGGTATCGACGGAGACATCGCGCTGTCGAGTGCCGCCCGTGCCGAAGCGGCGGTGCAAGTGCATCGAACGCGTTCGTCATGGGTGCCGCTGCCGGTTCGACGCGTGTATATCCCGAAGGCCAATGGCAAGCAGCGCCCACTCGGAATTCCCGCGCTCATGGACCGGTGCCATCAGGCACGGGTCCGTAATGCGTTGGAGCCCGAGTGGGAGGCCCGGTTCGAACCCCGTTCATACGGGTTTCGGCCCAGACGCAGCTGCGCCGACGCGATCGAGTCCCTGTTCACCACGCTCAAAGGGCCACGGGCCAAACGGGTGTGGATCCTGGACGCCGATCTGTCGGCAGCGTTCGACAAGATCGACCACGTCCGGCTCCTGGATGCGCTCGGCGGGTTCCCCGCGCGGGGCCTGGTCGAGGGCTGGCTGAAGGCGGGCGTGATCGATAACGAGCGCTTCTCTCCGAGCGAGGAGGGAAGCCCGCAAGGCGGTGTGATCAGCCCCTTGCTGTTGAACGTTGCGCTGCACGGCCTGGAGGAGGCCGCCGGGGTCCGCTACCGCACCGGCAGTAAAGCCGGAGAAGTAGCAGTGGACTCCCCGGTTCTGGTGAGATATGCCGACGATTTCGCCGTCTGTTGCCACTCCCGGCAACAGGCCGGCCAGGTCAAGGCACGGTTGGCCGGGTGGCTGAAGCCGAGGGGGCTGGCCTTCAACGAGGACAAGACACGTATAGTGCACCTCGAAGAGGGCTTCGACTTCCTCGGATTTAATGTCCGCCGTTACCGGAACGGACGGTCCCTCGGGAAACTGCTGATCAAACCGAGCCCGGACGCGGTCAAACGTGTCCGCAGGAGGCTGGCGGTCGAAATGCGCCGGTTGCGTGGATCAAACGCAATCGCTGTCATCGCCCGCCTCAACCCGATTATCCGGGGTTGGGCCTCCTACTATCGAGGGGCGGTGTCCAGTGGAGTATTTGCTTCGTTGGACGCGTATATGTGGGCACTCACCTACCGGTGGGCACGCCGCAACCACCCAAGGAAATCCCGTCACTGGGTGGTAAGCCGCTACTTCGGCCGGTTCCACCGGTTCAGGAACGATCGCTGGGTGTTCGGTGACCCCCAACCCTTGCAGGGCGAGAACGGTGGCACCACCGCCTATCTCGCGAAATTTTCCTGGACCGACATTGTTCGCCATACCTTGGTCGCGAGTGGGGCGTCCCCGGACGACCCCGATCTACGCGAGTACTGGAACAGGCGGCGGCGGAAGGTCAAACCAGCGCTGGACAGTTACAACTCCGCCCTGCTCGCCAGGCAAGGTGGCTACTGCCCGTTCTGCGGAGACCACCTGCTCACCGCAGATCAGCCCCAGTCCCCACACGAATGGGAACGCTGGTGGCTGCGCGTGGTCAAACGAGCGATCGCCGCCGACTATCTCACCCACCACGGGCGAGACGGCACAATGAACGGAACCCGGACACGCCTCGTACACACCTCCTGCCACCGCAGCGTCCAAGCACGCAGGAGGAACCAGCAGCCCACGGCGCCCTCGGGACTTGCTTGAGCCGTATGCCGGGAAACTGGCACGTACGGTTCTGAGGGGGCGGGGGCGCAGCAATGCGTCCCCGCTACCCAACTCGTGTGCCGGGCTGGTCCCGGTCGTGGCCCTGGCCGCCCGGTGCGGGCTACGAA
>NZ_JAJTTE010000119.1 GCF_021343995.1 Pseudonocardia terrae
CAGCGGTGCGAGCCTCGGACGAGTCGTCAGACCCGGATCATCTGTGGAACCCCGGGGCGAGTGAGGCCGAGTTTGTGCAACATCGACGACACGTAGTTCTTCACGGTCTTCTCGGCCAGGTTCAGCCGTGCGCCGATCTGCCGGTTGGTCAGCCCATCGGCGAGCAGCGTCAGGACCCGGCGTTCCTGCACGGACAAGGCCGCGTACTGCGGATCCTCGTCGGCGTGTCCGTGGCGTAGCCGGTGCGGCGCCCGCCTGGTCGCGTCCGGGTCGAGCAACGAGCCGCCGCCGGCGACGGTGCGCACCGCGTCGATCATCTCGGCCCCGGACACGTGTTTGAGCAGGTAGCCGGCCGCGCCGGCCCTGATGGCCCCGAACAGGACCTCGTCGTCGGAGTACGAGGTGAACATCAGACACGCCGGCGGCGGATCTATGGCCGCACGCACCTGCCGGCACACCGTGACCCCGTCGCCGTCGGGCAAGCGCACGTCCAGGACCGCAACATCGGGCCGGACCGCCGGAATGCGAACGAGCGCTTCGGCGGCGGTACGGGCCTCGCCCACCACCCGGATGTCGTCGGTGGCCTCAAGTAGCGCGGTGACACCGCGGCACACGATCTCATGGTCATCGAGCACGAACACCGAGATCGGCACAGGCCGCCCCCCGCCTTTCACCGTCAACAGGACGTGCCGAGCGGCGGATGTGCAGTTGCCGATCGTCGCTGGGCGCGGCACCGACGACGTGGCGGATCATGCCCGCGCCCACCTGGTTCAGCTTGCACTTCTGCCGTTCGGACAGGGCCCTGAACCGCCCGAAGGCGCGGTCCTGGTCGCGGTGCTCAAGCGCCATGAGCACTCCCATCGCCTGGTCGATGAGCTTGCGCGACCGCATCGCGCCACGCAGCTGCCGTACGGTCTGCTCCAACTCTGCGATCTGTGCCCGAAGCTCGACCTGTCCGGCAGGTTCGGCCGTCCGCTGCTCGGGAGTGATCATCGCCGCCGGTTCCCGTCGACGGGTCGGCGAAACGCTCGGGCCGCGGAAGCACTTCTCAACTGGCCATTGGAAGGTGTACGCCCGGCTTGCCCCGGGCACGGCGCGAGGTTTCCCGCCAGCTCTTCATGACCGCGGTCGGGTTGGTGTTGTTCGCGTTGTTCAGGAGGGCCGAGGTGGTTTGCCGATGGGCCGAGGCGGTGACGGCGGGCGCCCGTTTCCCGTGCAACACATCCGAGACCTCCATTGACTCTTACCCTCTGCCGTTCTTCTAGCCCCGGACGGGCGAGGCAACGTTCGACCAAGAAGTTGGAGACCGTCTCGACCGTGGCGCGAAAAATTGGACGGCCGATCCGGGACAAGGAGTTGAAGCTGATCCAGGAACCAGCATTTTGGACGTCTCCTCAGTTAAGGGGCGCAGTGCCAGCCCCCGCGCCTGCCCCCGTGCCGCCCGGGTCATCGACGCTCCCTTCTCCCTGCAGCTTCACGCACGAGGCTGCGAAGACCCTCCGCCTGCGAAGGACAGATGATGATGTAGATCACAACATAGCCAACGCCAGCCTGCGACCACAACTCCATCACTTGTCGGCACCTGCTTACTTTCTGTGGCAACGACTCGATAGCGCCAAGTAGGCACGGATCGAGAACGGCTTCGTCAAGTAAGTGACGCCTAAGTCCACGTCAGGAGGAGGTCTAAGGGAGGTCTTGCGCGGCTTTGCCAGGGCCCATAACGTCCAGAACCCCGCTGCCCTTTTTCAGGCACCGGAGCGAAAGACGTTCTGCGGTTGTCACCGATTTTGATCGAGGACTGTCGAGTATGAGCAGGTTCAGTGCACCTACCGCGACGGGCGTGCTCCGATCGCCTTCGTCCCCGGCCTCGGGTCGGTCCACGCGCGGTACGAGCGGCCCACTCGGCGGCACCGAGCTCGCCGCCCAGCCCGCACTGTGGCAGCCCGATCCGGCAGCGCGGCAATGATGAGCATCACGCTCCAGCAGCCCCTAGCCAACGCGCCCGACCTCGCCCACGCGCCCGACCTGGCGAGGACGCCGGCCTCGACGTCACCGACCCGGGCGGCGCGGACCCGACCGGCACTCGACGTGCGGCCTACATGCGCCGCACCCGGACCTGGTCATCGTGTGGGCGGGTGCGCGAGGCGTCGGCCGCCGACCTCGGCGATGCCGTCCTGCACGTACATCGACCGCGGGTCGGCCAGCGGCAGCCCAGCAGCGGATGGTTGCGCACGCTGCCAACGGGGTCTGGTCCGGGGCCGCCTGGTCGGCGCGGTCCTGCTCCACCTGCACCGGGGCGGCCGGCGGCAGACTCGGCGATAGCGCTCGGCCGAGACAGCACGAGCCTCAAGCGGGAATCGCCGGCTTCCTGGGCGTCGATGAGTTCAGCCCACTCGGGGCGTCTACACCCCCGAGCACATCCCATACGACGACTGGAGTCTTCCGATGACCGAGATCACCGCCACCGCATCCGTCACCACCTCGCGCGCCGCGAACGTCGGCCTCTGGACGCTGCAGGTGCTCCTTGCCGCCGTCTACGCCTTCTCCGCGTTCGGGAAGCTCAGTGGCGACGCGCAGAACGTCGCCGGCTTCGAGGCCATGGGCCTGGGCACCACCGGCATGTACCTCATCGGCGCTCTGGAACTTGCCGGCGCGATCGCGATGTTCGTCCCCCGCCTGACCGGGCTGGCCGCATTGTGCTTCGTCGCCCTGATGATCGGCGCGGTGACGGTCACCTGGATCATGGTGGGCGGCGCCCTCGTCGCGTTCCCCGCAACCATCGGTGTCCTTGTCGCGGTGCTGGCCTGGGGCCGTCGCGACAGCACCCGTCGGCTGATCGCGCAGCTGCGGCGCTGAGCCAGCTGCACCCCTCAAGATCGGACCCGACCCGGACGATCCCACGCTCGTCCTCACGATGCCCGGCGGGCGCTACCGCGCCATGGACCGGTCCGCTCATGGGCTTCGTGGCCTTGTGGCAGATCGCCCGGGCGACCTCGGCCTCGATCAGGGACGGGGCGATGCGGGAGGAGACCCGGACGCCTACCACCGTCATCACGAAGCCGGCCGTCGTGGACATGACGGCGAGGGCAAGGCTCTGGTCGCCCCCTGCAGGGTGAAGCACCACCGCCGGTGGGTGGCGCCACCCAGGCGGGGACCCCGGACCGGAGGCTCGGCCTGCACGGACGGTGGATCGTGCGGCTGACCTCGAAACCTTGTCCCGTGAGCTGGGTCGCACCGGCATAGCCTGCTCGGGCGTGCGTGACGCCTACGCCGAGCAGGCTCGCACGCGGTTGTCGAGGTGGAGCAGCACCAAAGTGACCATGGCGACCATGGTGTTGCGGAACGCCGGATCCAGCCCGTTCCACGCCGTGGAGCGCCACATCTGGAACCACTCCCCGCCCATGACGATGAACCCGCCGAGGAACAGCACCAGCACCATCATCAGCCCGGCCGTCGACAGCCACAGCCCGTGAGCAGGGTGCCTGCCCCGAAGACGCACGACCACCGCCGCCGCCAGGACCAACCCGGCGGCGAGCTCCCAGACGATCACGCCGACATACGCCGCGGTCTGCAGACCCGGGTCGGTGACCGCCCGCCACATCACCCGCGGGTCCAGGCCCGTTCCCGACGGCGCTCCGAAATTGGTCGTGTCCATCGCCAGCACGTGTTGCACGAAAGCCTGATTGGCCGAGAAGTCAGTGATGTTCCCGAACGCCACGAGCAGCAGGTAGAGCGCGTTCGCCGCGACCAGGAAGGTGTTCGCCCCGGACAGCGTCCCTGCACCCCGCCACCATCTCGACCGGCCCTGCCCTGTCGGCTCCACCTCGGGGGCATGCCTACGGCTCGCAGAACTCGTCATCTCGGGTTCCTCACGTGAATGGTCTCGAGTCGGGTGACGCCGACGGCGCACGACCGGGCGTGACCCGCGCCTCGCTGCGTCTTCGGGTGACCGGCTCGCGCAATGGGCTCGGTGAGCTCGGTGGGCGGTGACGCCCAGACCTGCCAGGCTCCCCGCCGCGACCCCCTTCACCCCGGCCGGCGCGGAAGGTTGTCCCACGCGGTGCAGGACCACCGCGGTGAGGAACACGGCCACGACGCCGACGATCTCGCGGGCGGACCATCCGGTCTGAAGAGGCGAAAGGAGAGTGCACCGGCGGTGATCCTGGGCCACGCCATGTCTGCCGGGCTCATCAGCCCGCACGCCAGCAGCAGCGGGCCGCCAGCGCGAGCATCGTGGCCGGTCCGGCGCGTCACGAGATTTGGATCGTCGAACCGCACCGACCCGACGCGGCGAGCCTGAGGGAGTCGCATCCGGCGGATGCCCCTTCCGAGTGGGTCGATGGGACTGTCGCAAGCTGCATCTTCCGAGGTCAGAGTGCCGTCGTGCGTTCCGCACCGCAATCGTCAGCCAATTCGCAGCGCATCGAGGCTCCGCGGATCTGGCCCGGCCACCAAGATCGGCGGGCTGATTCTGCTGGTCAGACGGCTGCGAGTGCTGGGTCCTGGCCTCCGGTCAGCCGGCAGCCAGTCGTGCTAGCGGTGGCCGTTGCTTCCGCCGGGATCAGGTTCGCGAGACGATGTACGGAAGATCGACTCTCACGTTGGCCGCTTGCCGGTCAGGGCCTTGCCGAGGTGCCAACTTCCCTGAGACGAAACAATAGGCTGACGACGAGATACGAAATTGCCGAAGTGGTGGCAAACGGCCCGAGTGTGTCGGTTCCCGCGGTGAGGGTCAGGGTCGAGGTCCTACCGTCATCCCTAATACTCCAGCCGTAGATCGTGATCTTGCCGGCGTGGCGGTCCCGGACGTGGCACGG
>NZ_JAJTTE010000011.1 GCF_021343995.1 Pseudonocardia terrae
CCGCTCTGCCCATGATCGTGGTTCGTGGACGTGGAGGGTCGGAAATCGTCGGTCCACGTCCTGAAGCGATGATCTTGACTCGAGCGGGCTCCGGCGCTGGTCCAGGTTCGAGCCGGCCTGGGGGCTGCTCGTGGTTCGGGACGGCCTCGGGGCTGATCGTGCTCGGGCAGTCCCGGAGCTCGGTGGTCGGAGCGGGGTGTCGGCGGCTCGCGGTTCTTCCCCGGCACGGGACAGCCGGAGCCCCACCCCCCCTGCCCGTGATCGTCGCGAGTGGACGCGGAGGGTCGGAAATCGTCGCTCCCCATCCACGATCAATGATCTTGTCCGGCGGAGGCGCGTCTGTGGACGCGGGGCGGCACTGCCTGGGGCTCGGCGCGACGCGATCGGAGCTGCGGTGGGGGAATCCGCGGCCCGGGCCTCACGGGACACGGCCTAGACTCGGGGTCGTGGCAGGCCGCATCCGGGACAGCGACATCGCGGAGGTCCGCGACCGCACCCGGATCGAAGAGGTCGTCGGCGAGTACGTCGCGCTCCGCCGGGCCGGCGCGGGCTCGCTGAAGGGGTTGTGCCCCTTCCACGACGAGAAGACGCCGTCGTTCAACGTCCGGCCCACGCACGGCACGTTCCACTGCTTCGGCTGCGGCGAGGGCGGCAGCGCGATCGACTTCGTCATGAAGATGGAGCACATCGGCTTCGTCGAGGCGGTCGAGCGGCTCGCCGAGCGCTGCGGCGTCCGGCTCACCTACGAGGGTGGCGGGTCGAGCGTCCAGCGCGACCGCGGTACCCGCACCCGGCTGCTCGAGGCGAACAAGAAGGCGGCGGAGTTCTACGCGGCGCAGCTGCGCACGCCCGAGGGCGCCACGGCGATGCAGTTCCTCACCGCCCGCGGGTTCGGCGCGAACGCGGCCGAGCAGTTCGGCTGCGGCTACGCCCCGGCCGGCTGGGACAAGCTCACCAAACACCTGCTCTCCCAGGGCTTCTCGCTCGACGAGCTGGAGAAGGCCGGGCTGTCGAAGCCGGGTCGCCGCGGGCACATCGACCGCTTCCACCGCCGACTGCTGTGGCCGATCCGGGACCTGGGCGGCGACGTCGTCGGCTTCGGCGCCCGCCGCCTGTTCGACGACGACGGCATCGAGGCCAAGTACCTCAACACCACCGAGACCCCGGTCTACCGCAAGACCCACGTGCTGTTCGGCCTGGACCACGCCAAGCGCGAGATCGCCAAGACCCGGCGGGTCGTGGTGGTCGAGGGCTACACGGACGTCATGGCCATGCACCTGGCCGGTGAGCACACCGCCGTCGCGTCCTGCGGCACGGCCTTCGGCGCCGAACACATCAACGTCCTGCGCCGGCTGATGGGGGACGACTCGTTCGACCGCGGCGAGGTGATCTTCACCTTCGACGGGGACGCGGCGGGCCAGGCGGCCGCGCTCAAGGCGTTCGACGGCGACCAGTCCTTCGCCGCGCAGACCTTCGTGTGCATCGCGCCGGACGGGCAGGACCCCTGCGAGCTGCGGCAGGCGCACGGCGACACGGCGGTACGGGACCTCATCGCGCGCCGCGAGCCGCTGTTCGAGTTCGCGATCCGCCAGATCCTCCGGGACCACGACCTGGACCAGGCCGAGGGCCGCATCCAGGCGCTGCAGCGGGCCGTCCCGGTCGTCGCGAAGATCAAGCGCGAGGACCTGCGGGACGAGTACGCCCGCCGGCTCGCGGGCTGGGCCGGCTGGGAGGACATCGCGATGGTCGTGCGGCGGGTGCGTGAGGAGGCCGGGGTCGCCCCCGACCGCCCACGGGGCCGACGCCCGGAGCCGGTCGCGGCGCCGCGCCGGGACGACCCGCGGCTGCACCTGCAGCGCGAGGCGCTCAAGTCGGCCCTGCAGATCCCGGCGGTCGCCGGCCCGGCCTACGACGAGCTGCCCGAGCAGGTCTTCACCCATCCCGCCTTCGCCGCGGTGCACGTCGCCATCCAGAAGGCCGGCGGGGTGTGCGCGGGGATCGAGGGTCCGGCGTGGATCGAGGCGGTCACCACCGAGTGCGGCCCCGAAGAACGCAAGCTGCTCAGCGAGCTGGCCGTGGAGCCGCTGGAGCTGCCGCGCAAGCTCGGCGACGAGGCCCGCTACGTCGGCAGCGTGCTCGCCGGTGTGAAGCTCGCGCTGGTCGAGGCGCAGATCGCCGAGGTCAAGTCGCGTCTTCAGCGCACCAATCCGACCGAGGACCCGGAGCTGTACAACGAGCTCTTCGGCGACCTCGTCCCGCTCGAGCAGTACAAGATCGCGCTGCGCGAACAGGCGTCCGGAGCCCACCGATGACGCACTATGGAACCATAACGCGATTCGCCCGGTCCCTTTCCGGCACTATGGAACCATAATGCGATTCTCCGGACCCATCGCCGACGTCATGGAACCATGATGCGATCCCGCGGGCTGATGCTCCTGGCGCGGCTGCTCGGCAAGGAGGACCTGCCGGAGGGGTTCGCCGGCGAGCTCGAGGCGGAGGAGCACGTGGTCGCGACGGCCGACGTCGTGCGCGACGGCCACCTCGTCGTCACCAACCGGGGGGTGTGGTTCCCCGGCGAGCCCGAGCGGGTCGGATGGCACCTCGTCAGCAAGGCGACCTGGGCGGACGGTGCGATGACCTTCGTCGTGGCCACGCAGGAGGACCTCGGCCAGGCGTTCCTGCTGCACGACGGGCCGCCCCGCCGCTTCCCGCTCGGCGAGCCCGGCAAGGTGCCGCAGGCCGTGCACCAGCGCGTCACCGGCTCGATCGCCTCGCGCGAGCGCGCCACGATGCCCGACGGCCGCGAGGCTTGGGTGCTCGAACGTCGCGTCTCCGGGCGCGACGGCACGATCCGCCAGATCCACCCCGACCCGTGAGCATCCACGACACCTCACGCCATCCGCCGACCTGCGAGGACCGCATGGCGACCACCTGGGACCCCGCCCTCTACCTCGACTTCGACGACCACCGCGCCCGGCCCTTCCACGACCTGCTGGCCCGGGTGCGCACCACCGACCCGCGCCGGGTCGTCGACCTCGGCTGCGGCCCCGGCCACCTCACCCCGGTGCTGGCCGCGCGCTGGCCGGCCGCCGTCGTCGAAGCCCTCGACTCCTCGCCGGACATGGTCGAGGCGGCCCGCGCCGCCGGCGTCGACGCCCGGCTGCAGGGCGCCGAGGACTGGACTCCCGCCCCCGACACGGACCTCGTGGTCACGAACGCGGTGCTGCAGTGGGTGCCCACCCACACCGAGCTGATCCCGCGGTGGATCGCGGCGCTGCCGGCGGGGGCGACCTTCGCGATGCAGATCCCGGGCAACTTCTCCGCCCCCTCGCACGCGTTGGCGCGCGAGCTGGCGGCGGAGTGGGAGCAGCCGATCGTGCTGCGCAGCGAGCCCGCCGCGGCCGAGCCGGCGGAGTACGCCGAGCTGCTCGCCACGACCGGGGCGACCGCCGACGTCTGGGAGACGACCTACCTGCAGCGGCTCACCGGGGAGGACCCGGTGCTGCGCTGGATCAGCGGCACCGCCCTGCGCCCCGTGCGCGACGCGCTGGGTGAGGAGGACTACGCCCGGTTCGAGGCGCGGCTCGCCCCGCGCCTCCGGGCGGCCTACCCGGCGTCGGCCGACGGCAGCACCTGGTTCCCCTTCCGCCGGCTCTTCGCGGTCGCGCACAAGCCCTGAACCCCAGGGCGAACGCTGCGCGAACGCTGCGTTCCTAGCCTCGGTTCCCGGGTGCGGCCAGGGCACGGGCCGCACCCCCCGACGATCCGGGAGGGGAACCATGACCAGCACCGACACCACCGGCCCCGCATGGGCGCCCGAGCTCGCCGCCACCCTCCGCGGTCCGTTGGTCCGACCCGGGGACCCGGGCTACGACGAGGCCCGGGCCGTCTACAACGCGATGATCGACCGCAAGCCGGCGGCGATCGCGCGGGTCGCCGACGTCGCCGACGTGATCGCCTGCGTACGGGCGGCCCGCGGGAACGGGCTGCTGCTGGCGGTGCGCGGCGGCGGGCACAACGCCGCCGGGCTCGGCGTCGCCGACGGCGCGCTCGTCGTCGACCTCTCCGGCCTGCGCAGCACCACGGTCGACCCGGTCGCCCGCACGGTGCGCGCCGACGGCGGCTGCACCTGGGGCGACGTCGACCACGCCACCGCCGCCTTCGGCATGGCGACGCCGTCGGGGATCATCGGCACCACGGGCGTCGCCGGGCTGACCCTCGGCGGCGGCACGGGCAACCTCACCCGGCGCTTCGGCCTGACGATCGACAACCTGCTGTCCGCCGACGTCGTCCTCGCCGACGGTTCCTTCGTCCGGGCGAGCGCGGACGAGCACCCGGACCTGTTCTGGGCACTGCGCGGCGGCGGCGGGAACTTCGGGGTCGTCACCTCGTTCGTGTTCCGCTGCCACGAGATCGGTGAGAACGGCACCGTGATCGCCGGCCCCGTGTTCTACGACATGGACGACCTCGGCGAGGTCATGCACGGGTACCGCGAGCTGCTCCCGACGCTGCCCGAGGAGGTCAACGGCTGGCTCGGCATCGCCGCCGTCCCGCCGGTCCCGCTCTTCCCCGAGGCGCTGTGGAACCGCACCGTCTGCATGATCCTCTGGTGCTACAGCGGGCCGCACGCGATGGCCGACGAGGTCCTCGCGCCCGTGCGGGAGTTCGGCTCGCCGCTGCTCTTCGGCGTGGACGCGATGCCGTACGCCGTCCTGCAGGGCGTCTTCGACGACCTCTTCCCGCCGGGGCACCAGTGGTACTGGCGGGCGGACTTCGTGCGCGAGATCTCCGACGAGGCGATCGAGGTGCACCGCCGCTTCGGTGTGCGCCTGCCCACCGGCCAGTCGACCATGCACCTGTACCCGATCGACGGCGCCGTGGCCCGGGTCGGCGCGGAGGAGACGGCCTTCGCCTACCGCGGGGGCGGGTGGAACGGCGTGATCGTCGGCGTCGACCCCGACCCCGCGAACGCCGAGCTGATCACGAACTGGACCAAGGAGTACTACGACGCGCTGCACCCGCTGACCGAGGGCGCGGCATACGTGAACTTCATGATGGACGAGGGCGCCGACCGGGTGCGCGCCTCCTACCGGGAGAACTTCCCGCGGCTGCAGGAGGTCAAGCGCCGCTACGACCCCGGCAACCTCTTCCGGGTGAACCAGAACATCCCACCCTCCTGATGTGATCTCCGTCCGTTCACCCTCCGGCCACCCGCCGGGGGGTGGCCGGCCCGGCCCCCGTTCCGTCCATCGGGGACGGTCGCGACGCCCGCGACCGGTGCGCCAGCGCGACCCGGCCGCTCGACCGACGGAGGGACGGGCGTGACGATCGCGCAGGACGGGCCGGAGGGCCCCGCGGTGTGGGCCGCGTCGTACAGCCGGTCCGACGGCATCCGCCCGCTGTTCGCACCGATCGCGGACCTGGCCACCGGTGCGGTCGTGGCCGTCGAGGCGGTGCCGCGGCCGCGGGACGGGGCGATGGCCGGGGTCGTCGCGGCGGCCGCCCGGACGGACCGCCGGGCCGCGCTCGACGTCGGCGCCGCGGCCGCCGGGATCCGGCGGGCCGGCGGCTACGGTCTCGGCGTGCCCCTGCACGTCACGCTGCTGGCCGACACGGTCGCCGCGGACGAGGGCGCCCTCGACGAGCTGCACGCGGCCGTGCGGGACGCGGGGTTCGCGCCGCGGGACGTCGTCGTCCGGATCGCGGCGCCGATCGGCGACCCGGGCGACGCCGAGGTCGAGGCCGGCGCTCGTGGGCTGCGGTCCCGCGGCTACGGCATCGGGGTGGGGGAGGTCGGGCCGGCCGACCATCCGCTCGCCCTGATCGCCCGGCTGGCGCCCGACGTCGTCGCCCTCGATCCGGACCTCGCCGCCGCCCTCGATGCCGATCCGGGCGGCCAGGTGGTGCTCGACGCGGTCGCCCGCCTGTGCGGCCGCGCCGGTGCGGAGCTGGTCGCCGGCGGGATCGCGACGACCGCGGACCTGGAGGCCTTCCGCCGGCACGGCGTGCGCCGCGGCTGCGGCCCGCTGCTGGGCGCTCCCGGCCGCCGGCCCGTCGATCGGCTCGCGGGCCCGTTGCCCGCGCCGACCCCGCACGTCCGGCGGGTGCGTGCCGACCCGGCCGGGCCGGTGCTCGGCGACTTCGCCCGCCCGGCGGTGATGCTGCGCGACACCGCGACCGGCGCCGAGGCCCGTATCCTGTTCCAGGACTCGCCGGACCTCGGCGGCATCGTGCTCACCACGGCGTCGGAGCGGCCGGTGGCGATGCTGGAGCGCAACCGCTTCCTCCTCGCCGTCTCCGCGCGCTTCGGCTACGCCCTGCACGCCGAACGCCCGGTCCGGGACCTCGCCGATCCGGCGCGGGTGCTGCCGCTCGACGCGGACCCCCGGGAGGCTCTGCAGCTCGGCGGCCCCCGCCGGGCCCACGACGACATCGCGCTCGTCGACGGGTACGGGCGCTGCCGGGGCATCGCGCGGATCGGCGACGTGCTGCGGGCGGTCGCGGCGCTCGAGTACGACCGGGCGCTCGCCCTGCACCCGGTGACCGGTCTGCCCGGGGTGCCCGCGCTGACCGAGGCGCTCGAGCAGCGGCTGCTCGCCGGGCAGGGTGCCGGGATCGGGCTGGTCAGCGCCGACCTGGGCGCGCTGACCCTGCACGGCGGGTTCGACGCCGTCGTCGACGGGCTGCGCCGGGTCGCCCGCGCGGTGAGCGACGTGCTGCCCCGCTTCGCCGGCAGCAGCGCGGCGCACGGGACGGGTGACGACCTCGTCGTCGTCACCGACCTCGGCGCACCGCCCGCGCTCGACTCGGCCCTGCGCGCCGCGCTGACTGCGCACCGGGCACCCCGGGTCGCGACGACCTGGCTGCGCCAGCCGCCCGGGCTGCCGACCGGGGCGGCCGACGTCGCGCGCGAGCTCGGCCGGCTGCGCGAGCAGGCCCGCCGGCTGGGCCCGGACGCCGCGGTGTCCGCCGCCGCGGGCGAGCCACCGCGCCCGCTGGCCGGCTAACCGGCCGCGCGGACCTCGGCGGTGTCGGCGGTGTGCACGGACAGCCCCGCCTGCCCGGGCGCACGGTGCGGGCGCAGCACGAGGCTCTCGTCGTAGTCGCCGCCGTTCTGCGGGCGGTAGGGGAGCGGTGCCTCCGTTCCGAGGCCGGCCAACCGCTCGCGCAGCGCCGCCCCGGCCCGGGCGCCGTCCGCCTCGGTGAACCGGTCGGCCCCGGGGATCAGCAGCGGCGGCAGCACGGTGGCACCGGCGTAGAAGAGCGTGCCGTGCAACAGCGGGAACAGCAGTTCCTCGGCGTGCCCGTTGATCCCGCGCGGCCCGAACACCGGGTCCGGACCCCCGGTCGTCGTGACGACGAGGGCCCGCTTCCCGGCGAGCACGCCGTCGCCGTAGCGGCGCGTGCGCCCGTCCGGACCGCGCACCCCGTAGGCGAACCCCTCGACGAACACCCGGTCCACCCAGCCCTTGAGGATCGCGGGCAGCCCGAACCACCACAGCGGGAACTGCAGCACCAGCGCGTCCGCCCGGCGGAGCTTCGCCTGTTCGGCCCGGATCTCCGGCGGCAGCGTCCCGGCGTCGAACGCCCGCCGGGACGCGGTGGAGACCGACAGCCGCTCGTCGGCGTCGAGCCCGTAGTCCGACCTGGTCAGCACCGGGTCCCACCGCATCGCGTACAGATCGGACACCTCGACCTCGTGCCCCTGCTCCACCAGCGCGGTCCGGCCCTCCGCCGCCAGCACGCCGGTCAACGAGCGCGGCTCCGGATGCGCGACCACCCACAGAACGTCCATGCCCCGATCCTGAGGACCGCCGGCCCCACGGACCAGTGGCCGGATGGACAGCATGTGCGAAGATCGGGCCATGGCGACCGAGCGGCACCGGGTGGCGGTCCTCGTGCGGGACGGGCTCCTGCCCATGGAGCTCGGCATCGTCCACCGGCTGTTCGGGCAGGCCCGCGATGCCGCCGACCGGCCGCTGTACGAGGTCCTGACCTGCGCGCTCGTTCCCGGGGCCGTCCGCACGGACGCCGACTTCCCCGTCCTCGTGGAGCACGGGCCCGAGGTGCTCGACACGGCGGACACCGTGATCGTCCCGGCGTCGGACCTCGACTACGCGCCGTCGCCGCCGCCCCCGGGGCTCGCCGAGGCGCTCGCCCGGATCCGGCCGGGCACCCGGATCGCGTCGATCTGCACGGGCTCGTTCGTCCTGGCCGCGGCGGGCCTGCTCGACGGGCGCCCGGCCACCACGCACTGGAAGTGCGCCGCCCGGTTCCGCGAGCTGTACCCGGAGGTCGACCTCGATCCCGACGTCCTCTACACCGATGCGGACGGCGTCCTGACGTCGGCGGGCGAGGCCGCCGGTATCGACCTCTGCCTGCACATGATCCGCTCCGACCACGGCGCGGCGGTGGCCAACGAGGTCGCCCGCGGCACCGTCGTCCCGCCGCACCGCGACGGCGGGCAGGCCCAGTACCTGCGGCGCCCGGTGCCCGAGCCGGCGGTGTCGTCGACGGCCCGGGCGCGGGCGTGGGCGCTGGAGAACCTGCACCGTCCCGTCACGCTGCGGGAGCTGGCCGCGCGCGAGTCCACCAGCACCCGCACCTTCACCCGGCGGTTCCGCGACGAGATGGGCACCTCGCCGGGGCAGTGGCTCACCCGGCAACGCGTCGAGCGGGCCCGTGCACTGCTGGAGGAGAGCGACCTGTCCGTCGACGACGTCGCGGATCGGGCCGGGTTCGGCACCGCCGGCTCGATGCGGCTGCACCTGCAGGCGGAGCTCGGCGTCTCACCGACCGCGTACCGGCGGACCTTCCGCAGCCGGGTGGCTCAGCCGAGCAGGTGACGCAGGACCCGGTCGGGGTCGGCGAGGAAGTCGCGGGTGGTGCGGACGGGCAGGGCGTCGTCGTAGGAGACGGTGCCCAGGCCGCCGTCGTCGCCGATCTCGAGGATCCGGGCGCCGGGCAGGGCCAGCAGGATCGGCGAGTGGGTGGCAACGAGGAACTGCGAGCCTCGGGCGGTCAGGTCGTGGATGCGGGCGAGCGCCGCGAGCTGACCGCTCGTGGAGAGCGCGGCCTCGGGCTCGTCGAGCAGGTAGAGCCCGCGCGGGTGGAAGCGGTGGGTGAGCAGGTCGAGGAAGGACTGGCCGTGCGAGCGCTCGTGCGGGGACACACCGCCGTAGGCCGGCATCAGCGGCGCGGCTCCGGGCTCGCGGTCGAGGCGTTCGATCTCCGTGGCGACGTTGTAGTACGACTCGGCGCGCAGGAAGAAGGAGGAGCGTTCCCTGCCCGGCGCCCGCCCGATCCGCAGCGACCCGCCCAGCGCGGACTCGCTCGCGCGGGTGGCGAAGGCGAAGTTCCGCGAGCCGCCCTCGGCGTTGAACCCGGCCGCGACGGCGATCGCCTCGACCAGCGTCGACTTGCCGGACCCGTTCTCGCCCACCAGGAACGTGACGCCCGGACCGAACTCCAGCCGTCGTCCGCGCAGGGCGGCGACCACGGGCAGGGCGAACGGGTAGCGGTCCCAGCCCGCCTCGGGCTCGTCGATCTCGACGCGCCGTACATACAGCCCCGCCCCGCGCGGGGGACGGACTCGGGTCAGCGCGCCGGCCCGTTCGAGCCGGAGCTCTGCGAGCCGCCCTTCACGACGTCCTCGACGCGGGCCCGTACCACGCCGGCGGCCCCCTGGACCGCGGGGTGGTCGGCCACGCGCTGGTAGGTGCGGTGCAACTGTTCGTAGCGCTCGTGACCGGCCTTCGCGCCCAGCACGTAGCCGACCGCGGCACCCAGCAGGAACTTGAGCATGTCGCCTCCACGGCAGGACGGTCGTGATCGGTGCCCCCATCCTGCCTCAGCATCCCGGCCGCCGGCTCGCCCAGGGCGGGGGAGGGGGGTGCCGGGGGCCCGGAACCCGTGTTGTAGGGTTTCGCTTGTCAGCGAGCGGGGCGCCGCTCGCCGGCCGGCGGTCCTCCGTAGCTCAATTGGCAGAGCATGCGACTGTTAATCGCAGGGTTACTGGTTCGAGTCCAGTCGGAGGAGCTTTCTCCCCAGCTCACAGGCCTGATCCGGCCTGCCAGGAAGATCACGGCCCCACCTTATCCCCACGTTTGACGGCCGTTCGGAAGATCAGCCACGGTTACGACGGGTCTGAAGTCCCAGCAGTTGCGGGCGAGTGGCTCGCGGCGTTCGCTGTCCCTGTGACGTCCGACTCCGACCACAGCGCCCGGTCGTCAGATTCCGTCGAGGAGCCGGACGATCTGACGGCTTCCTTGCGGCGTCGCAGGGAGGAGATCGACGAGCGCATCGACCAGTTGAAGGAACGCCGGGCCGAGATCGAGCATCGCGCAGAGCAGGGCCACGGCTCCACGGCAGAGCAGGCGGCGGAAGCGCATGCGCATGCCGAGCGGGCACACGAGAAGGCCGCGGACGCGCACCAGAGGGCGGCCGAGCGCCACGAGGAGTCAGCGGCCGTGCACGAGTACGTGGCCGAGGTGTTGGACGAGCACGATCGTGCTGGTCGCAGTCAGGCACATCGCCGGGCGGCCGGGAAGGACCGTGAGGCGGGGGTCGAGATGCGTGAGGCAGCTCGAGAGGAGTAGTCGTGCCCCTGCTACCGCAGGGCGGCGTCGCCGTCGGGGAGCCCGAGGCCACCCGAGTAAGCGCCGAGCCAGCCGGTGCCGCCGCCTTGTCCATGGGGGCTGCTGACCGCGTGGCGCAGGACGTCGTTCGAATGCACCTCGGCGTGCAGCACGAGCGGTCCAGTCTGGCGATTCTGCAGGATCGCGTTCGTGCACGCCTCGTCGAGCGCGAGGACGGGCCATTCGGCTGCGCTCCGGCCAGTTCAGGTCGACCAGCCACGTCGACACCGCCCGACGCATCGGTGCGAGCGTAGGCCACACCGGGAAGCAGGACACCTCGCTGAGGTCCACCGCGAGGCGGCGCCGAGGACCCACGGCTCGGCAGGCGCCGCGTAGGCAGGTGTCGAAGCCGTCCGGCGGATCAGAGGCCGAAGGCTCCGCCTTCGACAAGGATGAGCAGGCCGATCCCGATCAGGACGATCGGCAGCACGATGTGGCCCCAGCGGCTGAGCGCCCTGGCGACGAGCGGGCGCGTGGCGAAGAAGCGACCCAGGGCACACCACACGGCGACGAGGACGAGGAACACCAGGCAGTGGACGACCATGCCGCCGATGCCGCTGGTGGTGAACACCGGGACGTAGACGCCGATGTTGTCGCCGCCGTTGGCGAAGGTCACGGCGGCCACCGCGAGGATCGACGGTCCGGCGCTGGAGTCTGTCCCTCGGGCGTCCTCGTCGGCGTCGTCGTGATGGCGCCAGACCTGCCAGGCGGCCCGGATGCCGAGCAGCAGGGGCAGCAGGCCGAGGTAGGGGATGACCGAATCCGGGAGGAGCCCGGCACCGAGCGCCCCGACGACGGACGCGGCCAGGATGGCAAGGAAGCCGAGGTACTGCCCGGCTGCGACCCGGATCTCGGCGGAGCGACGCCCGGCGGCCTGCCCGAAGAACAGGGCGAGGACCAGGATGTCGTCGATGTTCGTGACGGCGAACATCCCGGCGGCCTGGCCGATCTGGCTCAGCACCTGGTCTCCCTGCTGTCCGCCCGCTCGCCTCGACTTCACAGTGACACAGAGGTGCGGGGACCGCGTCGGAGGTGCCCGGTCCTTCACCTCACGGCGTTGTCGGGAGGTACGCGAGCACAGACCCGTTCAGCGGCTCCGAAGATCATCGCTGGCTCCTCCGGGCCGTCGCCGGGCCGTTGAAGGCCGCCCGACAACGGAAATTTCGCAGCTCAACGAGGCCGACTCACCACAAAAGTCGATCTTGGTTCGCAGGGTTACGGTTCGAGTCCAGTCGGAGGAGGAGCTTCTCCCCAGCTCACGGGCCTGATACGGCCTGTTTTCACGATCAGCCTCCGCGTGACCCACATCTGCCGCGGGCCGTGGCGCTTCGTGTGGCGGTTGTGCAGATCGACTCGACGGCGTTGCCTGGTCGGATGGCGCACGACGACCGGGCCGAGCCCGAGTCCCCGACTGCCGAGGAGGACGCGCGGGCGGCGGCGCTGCGACGTCGTCGGGAGCAGATCGTGGAGCGCCTCGCGCAGCTGCACGAACGGCTGGGCGAGATCGAGCGGCAGAACAGGCACGGACACGGCTCGACGGCCGAGGCCGCTGCGGAGGCGCAGGCCAACGCCGACCGGTCGCACGAGTACTCCGTGGAGGCGCACCAGCGGGCGGCAGAGCGTCACGAGAAGTCCGCCGAGGTGCACGAACGCGTCGCCGCGTTGCTCGACGAGCTCGGCCGAGCGGACCGCGCGCAGGCGCATCGCCGGGAGGCCGAGCTGGCCCGCGAGGCGGCCGACGCTGCGTATCGCGCCGCCGCGGCGGACCCACGCGACTAGGCCGTGTTCAAGAAGTCCCTGATCGCGGTCTTCGCGCCCAGATCGCGCCTGGCGGCGCTGCCGCCCGCGGCCGAGTACGCCCCTTGCCCGGCCGTGCAGGGAAGGCCGGTCGATCCCGACCTCACGAAAGCAGCTCACCGCTCTCGACGAGCGCCTGCGCGACCTCCCGGACCGTCCGGTTGCTCGCCCGGCCGGCACGGACGATCGCGGCGAACGCCTCGTCGGGTGTGATGCGGTGCCGCTCGACGAGTATGCCGATCGCGATGCCGGTCGTCCTGGCGTTCTCGACAGCGCACTCCAGGTGCTCGGTGCGGGCGCGCGCCGCCTCGAGAGCCCGGAGGAGTTCTCGCTCGGTCGTCTTCTGGCGGCTCGCGAGGATCTCGAGCTGGGCGGCCCAGGGCTGTTCCGGGCGCATGACCGGCCCTCCGTCGGCACGGGAAGCGGTGTGCTCCGCCGGCAGTTCCCGCTGCGCGCCGTCCTACTCGCTCCAGGGGTCACGGCGCCCGGTCGACCGGGTCCGCAGATCCCGGGCCAGGGCGGCCTTCGCTCGCGGCCCCGTGCTCGCGCGCCCCGGCGCGTCGACAGGCGTCGGCGGCCTCTACCTGTCCCCGAGCGCATCGGCCCGGGCCTCGAACACGCCGGCCAGGTGCGCATGCGTGTCCGCAGCGCGTCGATAGCGCTCAGCCGCCCGCCTGTGGGCCTGCAGCGCGCACTCGTGCGCCTTCACCGCATGCGCCTGGGCTTCCGAGACCAGAACCGGTGTCGATCGCGGAGGTCCGTCCGCGAGTGCCCCTTCCCGTGCGCTCAGCTCCGCCAGCCGCGCCCGGACCTCGGCGAGACGCTCGATCAGCGCATCCCGGAAGTCGTCGTGACCGGGACCGACGCGGTGATGCGGATCGAGCGAGGCCATGCCCGCCTCCCAGGATCGAAGCCGGCCACAGGGGCACCGTCCCGGCACACTTCGACCAGTGGCTGTGCGGACGGAAGCGTAGCGGCCGTCGACCGCACTCGACACCATCCGAACTCGACGAGCACGACCGTGCCGGCCGCGCCGCTGCCAGACCTGGGCCGGCTCGTGCCCACGTCCCTCGTCGGGCGGCCCGGGAGAACTGCGAGGCGGCCGACGACGCCCACGACGTCGCGGCCGAGGAGCAGTGGATTCGTCACCCGACGACGGACCCGGAGCCCGTGCTCTCGTCGGCGCCGCCACGACTGCGCCGCCGCCGGGGCGGGCCGCCGTACCAGTCGAGACACATCACCGTGGCGTCGTCGCGCAGGTCGCCGTCCGTGGCGTCCAGGAGGGCCGCCCCGAGGGCCTGCACGACCTCCCGGGGATGGGCGCTGCGGGTCTTGAGCAGCATGTCGATCAGGGGCAGGTGAGCGGCGTCGCGTTCGAGCATGCCGTCGGTGAGGAACACGATCCTGTCGCCCGGTTCCAGCACGAGCTCCTGGACCCGGTACCGCCACTCGGGGTCGATCCCGAACGGGATGTCCACGGCGAGCTCGACCTCCTCGACCAGCCCGTCGCGCACGCGCAGGGGACGAGGGTGGCCGGCGTTGACGATCCCGGCCCGTTCCGCTATCAGGTCGATCCGCGCGATCTGGCCGGTGACCAGCTCTCCTGTCCCGGTGTGCCGGACCAGGTCGCGGTTGACGTCGTCGGCCTGCTGCGCGAGGGTCCGCCCGGTACGGCGGCTGTTGCGCAGGCTGTTCACCGCCAGCGTGGCGAGCATCGCGGCCTCCAGCCCGTGACCCACGGCGTCGGTCATCGACAGCTGCACGCTGTCCCGGTCGAGCACGTAGTCGAAAGTGTCGCCGGCCATGCGCGCGGAGGGCTCCAGCCAGCCGGCGAGGGTGAACTGGCTGGCCTCGCAGGTGTAGGCGTCGGGCAGCAGCCGGTGCTGGATCTCCGCCGGGACCGACAGCGGCGTGGTGCGCTGCCCCCAGGCGTAGAGGTCGGTGAAGCGGCGGTTGGCGATGACGATGAAGGCCAGCGCGTGCCCGGCGGCGGCGAGCTCGGCGAGCACCTCGGCCCCGGGGCGGTTCGGGAGGGTCATCTCGAGGACGCCGATCGCGTCGCCGCGGTCGGTGACCGGGACGACGACGCGGACCTCGCCGGCCGCCGCCTCCTCGTGCTCGACGACGGGTTCCTGGAACTGCAGCACGCGGTCGTAGACGGTGCTCTCCAGGGGAATCCTCTCGGAGCCGTCGGGCCCGGGGCCGTCCCCGCCCTCGCCCTCGCCGGGGCCGCGGGTCAGCCGGACGACCGCCCGGCCGCTCAAGTCGGCGATGAGGAACGCGACCCGGCTCGCCCCGAACAGCTCCGCGAGCTGGTTCGAAACCTCCTCGACCGCGTCCGCCGGGGCTGCCGCCTCCACCGCCTCGAGCAGGTCCCGCACCGCCAACCGCGACGCGTGTCGCCCGGCCATGAACACCCCTCCTCGGTCGTCGGCAGCGTCCCGCCGCGGTCGCGACCGTCCTCCGACACACGTGCGACGTGACCCAGGGGATACCCACGGCGGCGAGAACAACCGGAGGAGGCGGCGGGAGAACCCCGCGCGGGCGAGGTGGCCGAGCCCCGGGGTGCAGCCGTCCTCGGTCCCGTGGGTCCGCGAGCTTGACCTTGACACCGTGACAAGGCTTTGGATCGTGGGCATGACCGGTGTACGTGAGGGGGCGGGCCTCGAGCTGAGGTCCGCCCTGGAGAGTCCTGCCGCCTCGGCGCGTCTGCACGCGGCGCTGAACGCCGGGATACGCCCGGACCCCGAGCACGTCGAGGTCCTGGTCCGGCGGTGCGCGGTGGAGCCCGACTTCTTCGTCCGCGACATGCTGAGCTGGGCGCTCACCCGGCACGACGTCGCGCTCACGGTGGAGCGGTTGCTGGACGAGCTCGGATCGGACGTCCCTCAGGGGCGGAGCCAGGCCCTCCACACGCTCTCGAAGATCGGCGACGCCCGGACGTGGCCCGCGATCACCACCGCACTCCTGACGGACGAGGACGACGAGGTCGCCCGGACGGCCTGGCGGACCGCGGCCGGGCTCGTCCCGGAGGGTCGTGAGACCGGCCTCGCCGAGACGTTGGCCACGCAGTTCGACCGCGGGGACGGCGAGGTGCAGCGGAGCCTCAGCCGTGCCTTCGTCGCCCTCGGAGCGGCGGTCCTGCCCGTCGTCGAGCGCGCGATCACCGCGCGGGACGCGGGCGTGCGCACGCACGCGCTCGCCACGAAGCGGCTCATGCAGCACCCCGACGAGGGGTTCGACGCCGCGATCGCGGAGGCACGCCGGACCGTCGCGCTCCGCGGGGCGCCGCTCGTGGAGGAGTGAGCGGGATGCTCATCGGTGAGGTCGCCGAACGGTCCGGGATCAGCGCGCGGATGCTGCGCCACTACGACTCGATCGGGCTCGTGTCGCCGACCGGGCGCACGCAGGGCGGGTACCGGCGGTACTCGGAGGAGGACGTCCGTCGCCTGTTCCACGTGGAAGGCCTCCGCTCGCTGGGGCTGAGCCTGCGGGACATCGCGGACGTCCTCACCGACCTGTCGTTCAGCCCGGCCGCGATGGTCGAGCAGCTCGTCGCCCGTACCCGCGATCGCCTCGCACGGGAGGAGGAGCTCCTGCGCCGACTCGGCCGGGTCCGGGCGACCGAGCCCGCCGAGTGGTCCGACGTGCTGCGCACCATCGGGCTGATGCGAGGGCTCGATGCCGGCGATCCCTCGGCACGTCAGCGCGTCGCCCTCTCGCTCTCCGGCGAGGGGGACCGCGACGCCGTGCCCCTCGCCGAGGCGGCGCTGAAGGAGTCCGACCCCAACGTCGCCGGCGCGCTCGACTGGGCCCTGGCCCGGACCGGGGACGGCGCGGTCCCGGTCCTGGCGGAGGCGCTGGACTCGCCGATCGCTGCTCGGCGGCACCGTGCGCTCGCGGCTCTGGTGAAGATCGGCTCGCCGGACGCCTCCGCCGTGCTGGCCGACGCGTTCCGGCACCCCGACCCGGTGGTGAGGGGACGCGCCACGCTCGTGCGCGCCTCCCGGGGCGCGGCGGACACCGTCCCCGCGCTCGTCGCCCTCGTCGTCGAGGGACGGGACGACGTGGAGGCCGCCGACGCCCTCGGAGGGCTCGCGTCCCGGCACGGCCTGGCCGACGAGATCGCCGGCGCGATCGCGGGCGCACTGGCGGGCGCCACCGGCGCGGTCCGCCGACGACTGGCGTCCGCGCTCGCGGACGTCCCCGGACCACGGGCAGAGGCGATGCTGGCCGGCCTCGTCGACGATCCCGACCGCGGCGTGGCAGTCACCGCCTCGTTCCTGGTCCGGGCGCGCCGGTCCGACGGCTGAGCGACCCGGTTCACCTGCGACGGAACCGCCCTTCCCGGCGTCTGGATCATGCGGTTCCGACAGCTCTGCCCGGTGTGACCGGTGGGCGGTGCGCGGGTCCCCCGGGCGGGTGCATAGGGTGTCTCGGTGCAGCTGACGGTGACGAGGCGGACCGGCGCCCGCGAGTGGACGTGGACCGTCGTCGACGAGGACGGCTTCGTCGTCTCGGGAACCGCCAACAGCCGCCGGCGGGCGCGGGACATCATCGCCTGGGTGCAGGCGGAGATGCACTACCCGCCCATGCTGCGGCCCCCGTCGGCGACCCGGCACCTGACCTTCAAGCTGCCGCTGATCGACGACTGACGGTCCTCCCCGCTCGGCGCCGCACGGGGTTCACCCCCGCCTCGGTACGGCCCATCGGGGCGAGCGCGTACGTGCCGATCGTCGTGTCCCCGGTCCGGACGTGTGCGGGGGGTGCTCCGAGGCCTCCGAACCCGTACCGTCTGAACCGGCACCGCCACGCCTCGTGGCGTGCGAGGAGCTGGTCGCGATGGGCGAGTGGAACGGCTCGCGGGACCCGCGGCCCGCCGCCGACCGACGGGACGTCGCGGCCTGCGCCCGGGACGACGCCGCCGAGCTGCGGGACCACGCCTCCCACGAGCGCGACGCCGAGGCCGACCGGCGGGACGGCCGGGCCGGGACCCGCGACGTGCAGGCGGCGGGCCGGGTGCAGGGAGTGCTGACCCGCCTGTGGGAGATCCGGCGGGACCTCCTGGAGTCGATGGACCGGCTGGCCAGTGCGGAGCAGGCGTGCGACGACGGGACCGGCCCGTCCCGTTCGGCCGAGCACGCCGCGGCCTGGCGGCGGGACCGGAACAAGGTCGACGTCCTCCTCGACGAGGCGATCGCCCTCGTGGCGCACAGCGAGTTCGCGTGGCAGGAGGCCGCAGGTGACCGGCGGGCGTCGGCTCGGGACCGGACCGCCGCCGCACAGGACCGCCAGGACTCCGCCGTGGATCGTGAGGGGTCGGCGGCAGATCGGGAACAGGCGGCGGTCGACCGGGAGCAGGTGGACGCCCGCACGGAGGCCGAGGCCGAGGCCGCGGCCGCGCGTCGCGGGAGCGTGGCGGCCCACGCCTGCATGGTGGAGGTGACGACGGCGGTGGCCCGGGCCGTTCGGGGTAGCGAAGAACAGATCGCGCAGAGCCGGGCCGTGCTGACCCGCACACAGCAGCGGTCGAGGGGACGCCGGCGCTGAATGGCCCGCGACGGCGGAGGTACCCGGGGAAGGGGGCCGTGCGGTCGGGCCGCCACAGAAGGTGCGGAGGAGGTTGCGATGGACGGTGACGAGGGGCAGGCGGAGCGGGGCGCCTCGCTGAGACGGCAGACGGACCGGCTGCGGGCGCAGGGGGAACGCGTCGCGGCGCAGGTGGCGGCGCTCGCCGAGCAGCGGGCGAGCGTCGAGGACGCCGTGGCGTCGACGTTGGACCACACGGCCGAGGTGCGGCCGGCCGACGCCTCCCGGCTTCGTGACCTCGCCGCGCACGCCCGCGAGTCGGCCCGGCACGAGCGCGAGGAGGCCCTGCGCTGGGCGCGGTACGGGCAGTCGGAGGACACCGCCGACACGCCGTCGTCATCCTGACCGTCCTGACGGTCCGGTGGGCCGGCGGGGTGCCTCGGATGGCCGTTGCGGGACCGTCCGTCCCGGGGCGACACTCACCCCCTTGCCGGACCGCATCGGAGGCCACGGTGGGCGCGACTGGCGGGGGTGCGCCGTGGAAGCGTGGGAGAGGTCCTTGCCGGGAGGCCTGCTGCTGATGGTGCAGCGCGCCCCGGTCGCCGTGGTGGCGTTGACGGGCGAGATCGACCTGGCCAACTGCCCGGAGCTCGAGGTCGTGGTGGCCCGCCTCGCGGCGGATCCCGGGATCGAGCGGGTGATCGTCGATCTGACGAGCGTCGGGTTCCTCGCGGCGTGCGGGGTGCGCTGCCTGGTGGGGCTGCGGATGCGGCTGGCCGCGAAAGGCCACACCCTGCAGCTGGTGGTGTCGCCGGACGCGGGCCCGGTGCGGCGGGTGCTCGCGCTGATCGACGGGTTCGACATCGCCGACTCGCTGGTGGAGGCCGGCGCGGTCGGCTGACGCAGCGCACGGTCCGGGGTCAGGTCCCCGCGACCGTGTCCAGTCCCGTGGCGAGGTGGGCCAGGGCCTCGTCGACCTCCCGACGCAGCACGGCGAGGGGTGGCGCGTCGTCGGGGTCGGTGGCGTGGCCGAGCCAGCGGTCGAGGACGACCCGCAGCGCGGCCAGCGCCGCCGCCGCGCAGAGCTGCGGGTAGATCGACGTCGGGCCGCCCTCCACCGCCGGCGGCCCGACGCGGTCGGCGACGGCCCGGGCGAGCGCCTGCTCCTGCGCCGTGAGCACCGCCATCTGCTGCGGCATCAGCGAGGGACTCTCCCGCATGAGGCGCAACGCACGGAGGTGGTCACGGCCTGCGGCGTCGTGCCGGTCCATCACCACGAGGACCGCCTCGCGCAGCGCCTGCAGGACGGACTCCGCGGCCGGCCGGGCCCGGAACTCGACGACGAGCGCCTCCGCCCCGGCCGCCGCGGCCGCGACGACCGCCTCCTCCTTGCTGGAGTAGTGGTTGAAGAAGGTGCGCAGGGCGATGTCCGCCTCGGTGGCGATCTGCTCGACGGTGATGTTCTCGACGCCGTGCCGGACCGCCAGCCGCAACGCCGCGTCACGCACGGCCGCACGGGTGGCGAGCTTCTTGCGCTCCCGGCGGCCCACTTCGGGGAGCGCGGCGGCGACGGGTGGTGTGGGCGGAGCCGTCCCTGCCATCACGTTCCCCCTCGCCGGCCCGTCGTCGTGGCGGCCCATTATGACGGCGGGCCCGGGGCGGCCGGGCAGGCCGATCATCCGCAGCGAGGCCCGGTCAGGCCCAGGTCACCGGCAGCGAGTGCACGCCGAAGATCAGCATGTCGTTGCGCAGCGGCACCTCCTCGGCCTTCGCGGCGAGCCGCAGGTTCGGCAGCCGTGCGACCAGCTCGCCGAAGCCCACCCGCATCTCGATGCGAGCCAGCTGCTGGCCGAGGCACTGGTGGATGCCGTGGCCGAAGGCCAGGTGCGGGGCACGCTCGCGGCCGAGGTCGAGCCGGTCGGGGTCGCTCCAGTGCCGCGTGTCGCGGTTCACCTCCGGGGTCGTTACGACGACGGAGGACCCCGCCGGGATCTCGACGCCGCCGACCGTCACGGTCTCCGTGGCGATCCGGCTGACGCCGAGCTGGATGATGCTCAGGTAGCGCAGCAGCTCCTCGACCGCGGTGTCGATCAGGGCGGGGTCGGCGCGCAGCGCCGCGAGCTGCTCGGGGTTCTCCAGCAGCGCGAACGTGCCCAGGGCCAGCATGTTCGCCGTGGTCTCGTGCCCGGCGCCGAGCAGCACGAGGGCGACGTCGACCAGCTGCGCGTCGGTGAGCGGCGGGTCCGCCTCGTGGATCAGGCCGGAGAGGATGTCGTCCGCCGGGGCGGCCCGCTTGGCGGCCACGAGCCCGGAGATGAACCGGTAGAGCTCACCGCCCGCGCGGGCGCGCTCCTCGGGCGTGGAGGTGGAGTTCAGTGCGACGGCGGTGTTCTCCTGGAACGGCGCACGGTCGGCGTAGTCGACGCCGAGCAGCTCGCAGATCAGCAGCGACGGCAGCGGCAGCGCGTAGGCGGGGACCAGGTCCGCTTCGGTCCCGGCCGCCCGCATCGCCTCGATGTGCTCGACGGCGATCTCGGTGACCCGCTCCTCGAGGGCCTTCATCCGGCGCACGGTGAACTGCCCGGTGAGCAGCCGCCGCAGCCGGGTGTGCTCCGGCGGGTCCATGAAGACGAACATCCCGTCCGTGCGGGCCTCGATCGGGGCCGGGCAGAGCGGCTCGCCCCGCTCGGCTGCCGCGGCCTGCGCGGCGACCTCGTGCGGCTGCATCCGGGTGGCGTCGCGGTAGCGGACCCGGTCAGAGCTGAACCGGCGGTCCGCCAGCACCGCGCGGGCCTCCTCGAAGCCGGTCACCAGCCACGCCTGCGCGCCGTTGAGCAGCGGCAACGGCTGCACCGCGCCCTCGCCGCGGCGGCGCTCCAGGCCGGGGGCGGGCTCGAAGGGGCACTCGGCGCGGCGCTCCAGCATGTCCGCCGGCATCAGCCGGGTCATCGCGGTGGGGGAGCTCTCCGTGGCCGCCGAGACGGCCGCGGGGTCGGCGGGGTCGGCGGCGGCACCGTCGGTGGCGGGGATGGCGGCGGCGGTGTCCTGCTCGCTCGGGGCACTCATGGGCGCGTCCTGTTCCCGGGTGCCGCCGGGCGGCACCCGTCGTCCGGGTGACCCCAGGTTACCCACGAGGATGCACGTCGTGCATTGATGCACGTGGTGCATTGATCGCGGACTCTTCCGGACGGTGGCGCGGCGGCCGGCGTACTTCCCCTACCCCGGCCGCCGCGCGCCCGCCGACGGTAGCAGAAGCTCGAACATCAGTTCGAGTCGACGTGGCGCGGACCGCGCCGGGCCGGTCCGGCATCCTGACGCCCGGCGGCGGGCCGTGGCGACCCGGCGGGAAGGTGGAGGCGCGGATGGCGGAGAGCGGGGGACGCCGGGCCGGGGCGGACCTGCAGGCCGTCGTCGACGAGCTGGCCGACGAGCTGGGCCGCTCGGTGGTCGTGAACGACCCGGTCGTGCGGATGCTCGTCACCAGCCGGCACTTCGGCGACGAGGACGAGGTGCGGGTCCGGGCCGTCCTGCAGCGCGACGCCGGCGCGGACGTCGCCCGGCACGTCCTGGACCAGGGGGTCGCCGGGTGGTCCCGGGCGGGCGTCGTGCCGGAGCGGCCGGACCTGGGGCTGCGGGCACGGCTGTGCGTCCCGATGCGGCACGCCGGCGAGCTCCTGGGCCTGCTCATGGTGATCGACGCCGACCGGAGCCTCGCCGGGTCGCAGGTCCGGCGCATCGAGGAGGTCGCGGCGGCCGCGGCGGCGCTGCTGGCCCGCGACGAGGAGTCCGAGGAGGACCGCGCCGGGCGCGACCGACTCGTCGCCCGCTTGCTCGGCGACGACGTCGCCGACCGCGACGCGGCCGTGTCCACCGCCGAGTCCGCGGGGCTGCCGGCCGACGTGGCGCAGGCCGTCGTGACCGTGCTGCTCGCACCCGGTTCCGCGCGCCCGGAGGTGGCGACGGCGCTGCGCGTGGTGCTCGACTCCGCCGCCCACCGCCACCCGCACCGCTCGCTCGCGGCGCTCGCCCCGGGCGGCGGCACGCTGCTCCAGGTCGGCGCCCACCTCGATCCCACCGAGGTCGTCGGCACGGCCGAGCGGATGGTCGCGGCCGCGGGCCGGCTCCTCGGTGGCCCGGACGGGGCGGGTGGGGTCGTGGCGGGTGTGGGCGAGGTCGTGCCCGGCCTGCGCGCGGCGTTCCGTTCCGGCAGGCAGGCCCGGGCGGCGGCCCGCGGCGCCCGTGCGGTGCGGGGGCTGGGCCCGGTCGCGCGCTGGGAGGCGTTGGGCCCCTACGCGTTCCTGCTGCAGCTGCCCGACGACGTGCTGGGGCCGGACCTGGTCCCCGAGCCCGTGGGGCGCCTGCTCCGGCACCGGAGTGCGGCACGGCTGGTGGCGACGCTGCGCGCCTTCCTCGACCACGGCGGCTCGATGCCCCGCACGGCCGAGGCGCTGCACCTGCACCGCACCTCGCTCTACTACCGGCTCGAGCGGATCACCGAGATCACCGGGCTGGACCTGCAGGACGGCGGCAACCGGCTGCTTTTGCACACGGGGCTGCTGGTCGCCGAGCTGACCGGGCCCGACGGCTGATCTTCCTACGGACCGTGGAATTCGGCGGCGTGAGTTCCGGCGCCCGTCCGTAGCGGGCGGTGCGGCGGCGCCGCGAGACTCGTCCGGAGCGGGCCCGCCCCCGGGGCCCGGCACGCGAGGAGGCGGCGACAGCGATGACGGTGCACGGGACCGGACCGGTCGGATCACCTCGACTGGCCGGTCGGACGGCGCTCGTGCTCGGCGGTGGGCACGGGAGCCCCGAGAACGGCACCGACGGCGCCGTCGGCGCTGTGGACACCCTCGCCACCGTGGACACCGTCGGCATCGGGTTCGCCACCGCGACGACGTTCGCCCGGCACGGGGCCGCGACCGTCGTCGTCGACCGGGACGC
The DNA here is from genome assembly GCF_021343995.1 of Pseudonocardia terrae. Classification (GTDB taxonomy): domain Bacteria; phylum Actinomycetota; class Actinomycetes; order Mycobacteriales; family Pseudonocardiaceae; genus Pseudonocardia; species Pseudonocardia terrae. Next base: position 22,905 of record NZ_JAJTTE010000011.1, read on the forward strand.
CGACGCCGCCGCCCGGACCGTCGAGGAGATCCGGCGGTGCGGCGGCACGGGCCACGGCGTCGTCGCCGACGCGACCGACCCGGACCAGGTCGGGGCGGCGGTGGCAGAGACCCTGCGGCTGACCGGCCGGCTCGACGTGGTGCACAACAACGTGGGCGTGACCTGTCTCGGCGGGCCCGAGGAGCTCACCCTCGACCAGTGGCGGGCCACCCTCGCCGTCAACCTGGACAGTGTCTTCCTCAGTGCCCAGAAGACGATCCCGCACCTGCTGCGGCACGGCGGCGCGATCGTGAACGTCTCGTCGACGGCCTCGATCCGCTGGACCGGCTACCCCTATCCCGCCTACGCGGCCGCGAAGGCCGCCGTCAACCAGCTGACCCGCAGCCTGGCCGTGCAGTACGCCGACCGCGGGATCCGGGTGAACGCGATCCTCGCGGGATTGATCGACACTCCGCTCGTGTACCGCCAGCTCGCCGGCGGCCGGACGGTCGCCGACGTCCGGGCCGAGCGTGCGGCGCTGAGCCCGACCGGCGCGATGGGCAGCCCCTACGACATCGCCCACGCCGCCCTGTTCCTCGCCTCGGACGAGGCCGCCTACATCACCGGCACGCTGCTCCCCGTCGACGGCGGGCTGCACGTCCGGGCCGCCTGACCCCCGCCACCGAGGCCCTGGCCCTCCCTCACCGCTGCAGGAGCGACCCATGAGCACCTTCCGCACGTCCGACGGCGTCGAGCTGGCCTACCGCGACACGGGGCCGGCCGGGGACGCCCCGCCGCTGGTGATGCTGCACGGCTGGGGGCAGACCCAGGCGATGTTCCGCCACCAGGTCGAGGACCTCGCCCCGCGGCGCCGGGTCGTGACGCTCGACCAGCGCGGGCACGGCACGTCGGAGAAGCCGCACCACGGCTACCGGATCGCCCGCCTCGCCCGCGACGCCCACGAGCTGCTCGACCACCTCGGTGTCGACCGCGCCGACGTCCTGGGCTGGTCGATGGGCGTGTCCGTGTGGTGGAGCTTCGTCGACCAGTACGGCACCGGCCGCATCCGCCGGTTCGTGGCCGTCGACCAGCCGGCCGCGGTCGCCGCCGTCCCGTGGATGTCCCCGCAGGCGCAGGCCGACAGCGGCGCGATCTTCGACGTGGCCGCCCTGCTGTCGCTGTGCGAGGCGCTGCACGGGCCCGAGGGGGCCAAGGCCACCGCGGAGTTCGTGCGCGGCATGTTCAGCGGCGACGTGGACCCGGAGCTGTGGGCGTTCGTCGAGGAGCAGATCGCGCTCACGCCGCCGTACGCCGGCGTCCCGCTGCTGTGGGACCACTGCGCGCAGGACTGGCGCGACGTCCTGCCCCGCCTCGACCGGCCCACCCTCGTGATCGGCTGCGAGGGCAGCCACGTCGACCCGGCCTCGCAGCGCTACATCGCCGACCGCGTCCCCGGCGCCGAGCTGCACGTCTTCCCCCGCGAGATCGCGAGCTCGCACTTCCCGTTCCTGCAGAACCCGGCCGCGTTCGACGAGGTCGTGGAGACGTTCCTCGACCGGCCCTGATCTCGGCGCCCGACCTCGGGCCGGGCGTGGCGCGCCCCTCCGCCCACACCCGGCCCGTCCTCGTGCGGCACATCGGTTCCGGTCGGCGCGACGCCCTTATGGACTCGCTGTGAGCCGGGCGCGGCCGGCTGCGGGCGGGCCGGGCGTCATGATCTCCTGTCGGTGTCGCCGCCGAGCCGTCGTGCTCGGCCGTACGACGGGACCTCCCGGCCCCGGCAACCCCTCGGCGGGGGTCGGGAGGTACCCGACGGCCGGTGTCGCGCAGCCGTTTTCGTCGTACCCCCGGCCTAACCTGGATGTCGTGGACGCCCGCCCCCGCGACTCGTCGCGCCCGCCGCACGGGATGGACCCCGACCGAGCGGCGCTCGTGCGTGCCTTCGCCGCGCTCCGGGGCAGGCCGGTCGACGACACCGAGGTGCGGGCGGTGCTCGAGAGGGCCGACGGGTTCGGCCGCGAGGAGCTGAACACGCTGTGGCGCAGGCACGAGCGGGCGCCGCACACCGTGGACTACCGCTCGCAGCTGGCCCTGGTGCTCCGGTTCGTCGAGCTGGGGCGTCCGGGCTGAGGCGAGGGGGCGGAGGCGAGGGGCGGGGTTCAGCCCGCCGCCGGCCCGTAGGTCAGGTGCACCACGCCGTTGTCCAGGCCGGTGCAGCCGGCCAGGGAGAGCCCATGCCGCGGCCCGTTCTCGGGGAACAGCCGCGGGCCCTCGCCCACGGCGAGCGGGTAGACGAACAGGTGCAGCTCGTCGAGCAGGCCGTCGGCGAGCAGGGCGCGCACGAGGGTACCGCTGCCGCTGACGTAGAGGTCGCCGTCGACGCGGGCCTTGAGGTCGCGGATGGTGTCCGGGTCGTACTTGCCGACGATCGTGGAGTTGTTCCAGTCGGCCGTCTGCAGGGTGCCGGACACGACGTACTTGGGGGACTCGTTGAAGAACGGCGCACCCGGGTCGTCCTCGGCCGTGCGGCCGGACCAGGCGGGCGCGAACTCCTGGAAGGTGGTGCGGCCCAGCAGGATCGCCGTGCACGAGGTCATGAAGCCGCCGATCTCGGCGCCGAGCTGGTCGGTGAACCCGTAGTCCATCGTCCACATCGGGGCGCCGATCACGCCGTCGAGGGTGGTGAACTCGTGGACCTTGATGCGCCCCATGGCTCCTCCTGCTCCTCGGGCCGTGCCGGCGGCGCCCGGCCCGTCGTGTCGTCGAGCGGTGGACCGCCGCCCGTCACCGATCTCATCGGTCGTCCGCGGAGGAGATCGCGGTGGGCGGGCCGGTCGCTACCGAGGGCGACGTGTCGGCGGGACGCCACCGGGTACACAGGTCCGTGGCCGAGACGGAACAGGAAACCCTGGCACGGTTGTTCCTCCAGGTCGGGCGCCAGCTCGAGGCCGAGGACGGGCGCCTCGCGACGCAGGAGCGCATCACCCGCGTCGCCCTCGGCACCGTCCCCGGGTGCCGGCACGCGGCGATGTCGCTCGTCCGGGCGCAGGGCCCGATCCGGACCGTGGCCGCCACGGACGAGCTGCCCGAACTGGTCGACGAGGTGCAGTACCGGACCGGGCAGGGGCCGTGCCTGGAGGCGATCGAGACACAGGGGTCGTACCGCACCGGCGACCTCGCGTCGGAGGAGCGCTGGCCGGACTTCGCGAAGGCCGCGGTCGAGGAGACGGGTGTGCGCAGCATGCTGTCCTTCCGGCTGTTCGTGCGCGAGGACACCACCGGCGCGCTCAACCTCTACTCCCGCGAGGTCGAGGCGTTCGACCACCGGTCCTACGCGGTGGGCGCCCTGCTGGCCGGGCACGCCGCGTTGGCGATGGCGGCGGCCCGGGAGAGGGAGCATGCGCGCGACCTGGACCGGGCGCTGGAGAGCAGCCGCGACATCGGGGTCGCGATGGGCATCCTGATGGCCGGCCGGCGGATGACGCGCGATGCCGCCTTCGAGGAGCTGCGCCGCACCTCGCAGCGGCTCAACACGAAGCTGCGCACGGTCGCCGAGTTCTTCGTCGCGACGGGTGCCGTGCCCCGTGAGCCGCCGCCCGCGCGGTTGGAGGCCGAACGGCGGGTTTGACCGGCCGCCCCGGGGGCACAGGACCGGCGGGCGCTGGACAGCCGTGGTGGGCGCCCCGCGCGCCGGGAGGTGGTGCTCCCGGTGCACGAGGAGCCCTGCGGGCGCGTGCGCCCCGCAGGGCTCCTCCACGTCAGGCCCCGGCATCCGGTGCGCCACACCGCGGTTCGAGCCCTTCCCGGCGGGTACGCGGCCCCGGTCCGCACGATCCGACGACCGGGAGGTGAGCCCCGATGGCCACCGGGGAGACCGGCTTCAGCGACGTGATGTACGACCTCGTGTCGGTGCAGTACCACGCGCTCAAGGCCGGGCACGACTACGGCCAGTACGTCCGCGACGCCCGCAACGCCGGGTACGACGATGTCGCGTCCTTCTTCGAGGACGTCATGGCCGAGGACTCGCGCCGCGCCGCCCGCTGCCACGAGCTCCTGCGCGAGCTCTCCGGCAAGGAGGACACGGGGAGCACGGCCTGACGTGGTGAGCACCCTCGAGGCGGCCGCGGGCGGTTCCGTCGCGGAGTCGCCTGGGGCCGGCGTGCTCGACGCTCTCGCCGCCCTCGGAACCCGGCTGAGCCTGGTCAGCGGCGCCCTGCTGCACCGCGGGCAGCCCGATCCGCCGCTGCGCCGGGCGTGGCTGGGCGGCGGTCCGCTCGTGCTGGTGGGCGGCTTCGGCACCACCGACGCCGGGCTGCGCCCGATGCAGCGGTGGCTCGGCCGGCTCGGCTACGACGTCACGCCGCACACGGTCGGCGTGGGCATGGCCTGTGGCGGGCGCAGCGTCGAGGCGTTGCGGCGCTCCCTCGAACGCGCCGACACCGGCGAGGGCGTGCACGTGGTGGCGCACAGCCGCGGCGGTCAGTTCGCCCGCGCGGCGATCGCCGCCGGCGCACCGGTGCGCGGGCTGGTCACGCTCGGCTCCGGTTTCGACCTCTACCGGCTCGGGCTACCCGTGCTGGGCCTCGCCGCAGTGCTCGGCACGGCCGGCACGCTGGGGGTGCCCGGCGCCGCCACCCTCGGCTGCCTGCGCGGACCGTGCTGCGCGGACTTCCGCACGGCACTGCGCGGGGCGGTCGGGGTGCCGTTCACCTCCGTCTTCACCCGCCGCGACCGCGTGGTGCCCTGGCGCTCCTCGCAGGACCCGCACGCGAGGAACGTCGAGATCGGCGGCAGCCACCTCGGCCTGCTGTCCGACACCGACGCCAAGCGGGCGGTGGCGGCGGCACTCGCGGCCCACGAGGGTGAGCGGGCCGTCCGGGAGGCGAACGCCGGATAGGGCCTCCGGGGAACCGGTTCGCCGTCCGGGCCTCGGGTACTCCCGGCCGGTGAAGGTCACGAGAGGTCTCCTGAACGGGGTGACGGCCGGTGCCGCGGGCACCACGGCGCTCAACGTGGTCAGCGGCGCCGACGCGGTGCTGCGGGCCCGGCCCGCGAGCCGGGCGCCCGAGCAGCTGGTGGCCGCGGTCGCGGACCGGGCCGGCGTCGCGGTGCCGGGTGGCCGGTCGGAGCGCCGCAACCGGCTCGCCGCCCTGGGCCCGCTGGCCGGCTCGGCGGCGGGGCTGGCCGTCGGGGCCGTCGCCGGCGGGCTGCGGGCGGCCGGGCTGCGGCTGCCCACCGCGGTCGGCGGCCCGCTGCTCGGCGCGGCCGCCATGCTCGCGACGGACGGCCCGCTGGCCCTCACCCGCGTCTCGGACCCCCGCACCTGGTCGGCCGCCGACTGGACGGCCGGCGTGCTCCCGCACCTCGCCTACGGCATCGCCACCCACGCGACCCTGGTCCGGCTCGAGCGCGGCGCGCCCGACGCGGGGCCCGCGGCACCGCCCGCGCGCCCCTCGACCCTGATCCGGGCCGTCGCTCTCGGGGCCGCGACGGGCTCCCGCAGCACGGCCGGCACCGCCGCCCTCGCGTTGACCTCCCGCCCGGGCGACGCCGGCCTCGCGGGGCGGATCGGCGGGCGCGCCGGCACCACGCTCACGGGTCTGATGGCCGCAGCCGAGGCGGTGGCGGACAAGCAGCCGGCCGTCCCCGGCCGGCTCGGGGCGCCGGGCCTGGCCCCGCGGCTCACCCTGGGCTCGACCAGCGCCGCCGCGATGGCCCGGCGCGACGGCGAGGACCCCGCCCTGCCCGCGCTCGCGGGGCTGGCGGGCGCGGCCGGGGCCGCGGTGCTCGGGGTGCGTGCCCGCGCCGCCGCCGCGCGCCGCTTCGGCTCCGACCTGCCGGGCGCGCTCGCCGAGGACGTCCTCGCCGCCCTGCTGGCCTGGTCGGGTGCACGGCGCCGCCGGTCGCCCGACACCGCCGCTGGGATGGCGCGGTGAGCTACCCGTCCCGCCGGGCCTCTGCGCCGGACTCGCCGGCCGTCCCCTCGTCCTGACCGGCGGTCCGGCCGACGAAGTCCTCGGTCGTGCCGGTCCCGGTCGTTGTCGCGGCGTCGCCCCGCTCGGTGGGCCGTCCGCCCGTCTCGCGCGACCGCGCGGCGGCCGGATCGGGGCGCACGTCGTCCTCGGCGGTGGGCGGACGGCCGAACAGGGACCTCAGCTTCTCGAACATCCGGGCCGGGTACCCGTGACCCGGGTCACGAACTCCGCTCAGTCACTCCGTGTCACGGGAATTACGGAGAGTAGTAGTCCTGGCCGAGGAGTTTGCTCGGTTCGCCAGCGGTGATTCGTCCACCATGACTCCGGCTTGGACACCGCCCGCCGCGGTCCTCTTCGACCGCGACGGCACGCTCGTGGTGGACGTGCCGTACTGCGACGACCCGTCCGCCGTGCGGCCGATGCCCGGTGCGCGCCGCGCGCTGGGGATGGTGCGCGCCGCCGGGATCCCGGTCGGCGTCGTGTCCAACCAGTCCGGCATCGGGCGGGGCCTGTTGCGCCGGTCGGACGTCGACGCGGTGAACCGGGAGGTCGAGCGCCTGCTCGGCCCTTTCGCCACCTGGCAGGTGTGCCCGCACGCGCCCCGCGACGGCTGCGCCTGCCGCAAGCCGGCCCCGGGCATGGTGCTCGCCGCGGCCGCCGAGCTGGGCGTTCCGGCGAGCCGGGTCGCCGTCGTCGGCGACATCGGTGCCGACGTCGGGGCGGCCCACGCCGCCGGCGCCCTCGCCGTGCTGGTCCCGACGCCGGTGACGCGGATCGAGGAGATCCAGGCTGCGCCCGTCGTCGCCCCCGACCTGGTCCGGGCCGTCGACCACCTGCTGTACGGCCCCCTCGGAGCCGCTGCGTGAGGGAGGTGCTGGTCGCCAGGCTCGACGGCGCGGGGGACGTGCTCCTCGCCGGCCCGGCGGTGCGGGCGATCGCGCGCTCGGCGCGCGTGACGATGCTGGTCGGGCCCGCGGGGGAGGAGGCCGCCCGGCTGCTGCCCGGCGTCACCGAGGTCCGCGTGTGGTCCTGCCCCTGGGTGCTGGGCGACCCGCCGCCGGTCCGGCGCACCGAGATCGACGCGCTGGCCGACGGGCTGGCCGGTTTCGACGAGGCCGTCGTGCTGACGTCCTTCCACCAGTCGCCGCTGCCGTTGGCCCTGGTGCTCCGGATGGCGGGCGTGCCGCGGATCGCCGGTGCGTCCGTGGACTATCCGGGTGCTCTCCTCGACGTCCGGTTGCGGCCGGGCGAGACGCTCGAGGAGGACCAGCCCGAGCCGGAGCGGATGTGCGCGATCGCCGAGGCCGCCGGGTACCCCCTCCCGCCCGACGACGACGGCCGGCTGCACGTACGGCTGCCGGCGCCGCTCCCCGAGCCCGTCGCCGACGTGGTCGTGCACCCCGGCGCGGCCGTCGACGCCCGGCGCTGGCCCGCCGGCCACGCCGCCGAGGCCGTCCGCCGACTGGTCGGCGAGGGGTGGCGCGTGGCGGTGACCGGTGGCCCGGGGGAGCGCGAGCTCACCGCGCAGGTCGCCGGCGACCATGCCCTCGACCTGGGCGGACGCACGTCGATGGCAGAGCTGGCTGCGGTGATCGCGGGAGCGTCGGCGACCGTCGTCGGCAACACCGCGGCTGCCCACCTCGCCGCCGCCGTCGGCACCCCCGTCGTCTCGCTGTTCGCGCCGGTCGTCCCCGCCGTGCGCTGGCGACCCTACCGAGTCCCGCAGGTCCTGCTCGGCGACCAGGACGCCCCCTGCCGCGGCACCCGGGCGCGCGAGTGCCCCGTCGCCGGGCATCCCTGCCTCGCCTCCGTCCGTCCCGACGACGTCGTCGCGGCCGTCCGGCGGCTCACCCGTCCGTCCGTTCCCCTCACCGGCCCCCTCACGGAGGAGATCCCCGCGTGAACATCCTGATCTGGCACGTGCACGGCTCCTGGACGACCGCGTTCGTCCAGGGCCCGCACCGCTACCTGCTGCCGACCCTGCCCGAGCGCGGGCCCTGGGGCGGCGGGCGGCCCGCGGCCTGGGACTGGCCTGCGTCCGCTGTGGAGTGCTCGCCCGCGGAGCTCGCGGAGTCCGACGTGGACCTGGTCGTGCTGCAGCGGCCGGAGGAGCTCGAGCTGGCCACCGAGTGGCTCGGCCGGGTGCCAGGTCGCGATGTGCCGGCGATCTTCCTGGAGCACAACGCGCCGCGGGAGGGTGCGGCCACGTCGCGGCACCCGATGGCCGATCGCGACGATCTCCTGCTGGTGCACGTCACCCACTTCAACGCATTGATGTGGGACGCCGGGAGCACCCCCACCGCGGTGGTGGAGCACGGCGTCCTCGACCCGGGGCACCGGTACACCGGCGAGGTGGCCTCGGCGGCCGCCTGCATCAACGAACCGTTGCGGCGCAACCGGATCACGGGCACGGACATCGTCGCGCGATTGGCCGCCGACGTTCCCGTCGACGTCTTCGGGATCGGTGCGGACGACCTCGATCTACCGGGGGTCCGGAGCGGCGGCGACCTGCCCCAGGACCGGATGCACACCGAACTGGCGCGCCGCCGCGTCTACCTGCACACCGCCCGCTGGACCTCGCTCGGGCTGTCGCTGATCGAGGCGATGATGCTCGGGATGCCGGTGGTGGTGGTCGGCACCACCGAGGCCCCGGAACGGGTGCCGCCCGCCGCCGGCGTGTGCTCCACCGATCTGCGACGGCTGCGCCGCGGCCTCGTCGAGTTCGTCGCCGACCCCCAGGCCGCCGCGGCCGCGGGCCGCGCCGCCCGCGAGGCCGCGCTCGCGCAGTTCGGGGTGGAGCGCTTCCTGCGCGACTGGGAGGCCGTGCTCGCCCAGGTCGCCGACACCGCTCCCGCCCCCGCCTCACGACCCGCTCTCACCGGAAGGAGCTGACCCATGCGGATCGCCATGGTGTCCGAACACGCCAGCCCCCTCGCCGAGCCCGGCGGACCGGACTCGGGAGGGCAGAACGTGCACGTCCGGGAGCTGAGCCTGGCGCTCGGCCGGGCGGGCCACGACGTCACGGTGTACACCCGCCGCGACGACGCGGACCTCCCGGAGGTCGTCGCGTTCGGCCCGGGTGTCCGGGTCCGGCACCTCACCGCAGGTCCGGCCCGGCCGGTGCCGAAGGACGACCTGGTGCCGTTCGTGCCGCTGCTGGCCCAGCAGCTGGAACGGGCCTGGCGGGCCGACCCGCCGGACGTCGCCCACGCGCACTTCTGGATGTCCGGGCTCGCCGCCCGGGGCGCTGCCGGCCTGCTCGGCCTGCCGCTGGTGCAGACCTTCCACGCGCTCGGCCACGTGAAGAAGCGCGAACAGGGAGCGGACGACACCAGCCCAGCCGGCCGCATCGCGGCCGAGAAGACGTTGGTGCGCACCGCGGACCGCCTCACGGCGTCCTGTGAGGACGAACTGTTCGAGCTGCTGCGCCTGGGCGCCAATCGCCGGCGCATCTCGGTGGTGCCGTGCGGGGTGGACGCCGAGGAGTTCGCCCCGGAGGGCCCGGCCCCGCGGCGCGGGCGGCGCAAGCGGCTGCTCGCGCTCGGCCGGGTGGTGCGGCGCAAGGGCGTCGACGAGGTCGTCGAGGCGCTGCGCGACGTCCCGGACACCGAGCTCGTGGTGGCCGGCGGCCCGCCCGCCGGGATGGACCTGATGGCCGACCCGGAGCTGAACCGGCTGCGCGAGCTGGCGCGCCGGATGCGGGTCGCGGGACGGGTGCGCTTCCTCGGGGCGGTCCGCCGTCCCGACGTACCGGCGCTGATCCGCTCCGCCGACGCCGTGGTCTGCGCGCCCTGGTACGAGCCCTTCGGCATCGTGCCCCTGGAGGCCATGTCCTGCGGCCGGCCCGTCGTCGCGACGGCCGTGGGCGGCATGAAGGACACCGTCGTCGACGGCGAGACCGGGCTGCTGGTGCCGCCGCGCGACCCGGAGGCGCTGGGTGCGGCGCTGCGGGCGCTCCTGGCGGACCCGCAGGCGGTGGCCGACCTCGGCGCGGCCGGGCGTCGCCGGGTGCTGTCCCGCTACACCTGGGCGAAGATCGCCGGCTCCACCACGGTGGCCTACCGCGAGGCGATCGCCGGCCGGGAGGGCGGCGTGGCCCCGGCGTCCGGTGCCCGTGAGGCGCGGACGGGGGTGCGGTGATGACCGACGTGACCCCACACCAGGTGCTGGGCGGCCACGTCGACCGGCTGGAGGCGGCGCTGCCCGCGTTGCGGGCCGCGGCGCCGACGCTGGTGCGCTGGGGCAACACCCTCGCGGGGCTGCTGCCGACCGGCGGGCGCCTGCTCGCCGCGGGCAACGGCGGGAGCGCCGCGGAGGCCCAGCACCTCACCGCGGAGCTGGTCGGCCGGTTCGAGGGTGAGCGCCAGGCGCTGTCCGCGATCGCCCTGCACGCCGACACCTCCTCGATGACCGCGATCGGTAACGACTACGGCTACGAGGAGGTGTTCGCCCGGCAGGTCCGCGCGCACGGCCGGCCCGGCGACGTGCTCCTGCTGCTGTCCACCAGCGGCCGCAGCCCCAACCTGCTCGCGGCGGCCGACGCCGCCCGCGAGCTCGACATGGACTGCTGGGCCCTCACCGGGCCCGGCCCGAACCCGCTGGTGGGGCGCGCCACCGACGCCGTCTGCCTGCCGGGTGACACCGCGACGGTGCAGGAGTCGCACCTCGCCGCGGTGCACATGCTCTGCCGCGCCCTCGAGGCGCAGCTCCCCGCTGCGCCGGGCGCCCCGGCCGAGCTGGTGGGCCGATACCACCGGACCCACCGCAGGACACCCACCCTCGACCCGACGATCGCCCCGACGACCGTGAGGAGACCCGCATGACCCTGACCGACACCACGGCGCCCACCTCCGCCGCGGACCCCCGCGACCGGCTCCCCACCTCCCGCCCGCTCGGCACGGTGCTCGTCACCGGCGCCGCGTCCGGCCTGGGCCGGGCCGTCGCCGAGGCCGTCGCCACGGCGGGCGGCACGCCGCTGCTGATCGACCGGGTGGATCCGACGCCGGGTCTGACCGAGGCCGCCGACGCCGCCCACGCGCTCGCGGACCTCGCCGACACCCGCGCCGCCGAGGAGGCCGTCCGCGGGCTCGTCGAGCGGGCCGGCGGCGTCGACGGCGTCGTCACCTGTGCGGGGACCGATGCCTGCGGCCGGATCGACGACGTGTCCGCCGAGGACTGGGAACGCGTCATCAAGGTGAACCTGCTCGGCACCGCCGCGGTCATCCGGGCCGCGCTGCCGAGCCTGAAGGAGCGCCGGGGGCGGATCGTCACGGTCGCCTCCACGCTCGGCCTGCGTGCCCTGTCCGACGCCTCGGCCTACTGCGCCTCCAAGTTCGGCGTGCTCGGCATGAGCCGCGCGCTGGCGGCGGAGCTGGCCGGCGAGGTCGGGCTGACCACGCTCGTGCCCGGCGGCATGAACACCGCGTTCTTCGACGGCCGGACCGAGCAGTACCGGCCCGGCCCGGACGCCAAGCTCAACGACCCGCGCAACGTCGCCGCCACCGTCCTGTTCGCGCTGACCAGGCCCGAGGGGTGCGAGGTCCGCGAACTGGTGGTGTGCCAGTCCGAGGAGCCCTCGTGGCCGTGATCCCCGCGGCGTGCGCCCCGGTCGCCTCCGTGACCGCGGCCGCGCGGATCCCCGACCGGCGGCCCCGGGTGCTGGTCCTGGGCGACGTCGTGCTCGACGGCTGGGTGCGCGGCAGCGCCCGCCGGGTCGCCCGCGACGGGCCCGTGCCGGTCGTCGAGCCGTCGTCCGAGGAGGTCGCGCCCGGCGGCGCGGGCAACGCCGCGGTGGCGCTGGCCGCGCTGGGCGCCGACGTCGAGATCGTCTGCACGGTCGGCGACGACCCGGACGGCCGGACCCTGCGCTCGGCGCTCGCGAAGGCCGGCGTGCGCACGGACCGGTGCGTGCTCGACCCGGCCCGCGCGACGGCGGCCAAGCGGCGCATCGTCGCCGGCGACCCGCCCGGCCAGCCCGTCGCCCGCTACGACGTGGTGCCGCCGGGCCTCCCGGGCAGCGCGACCGTCCGTGCGCTCGCCGACCAGACCACCGCGGCGCTGGCCGACGCGCCCGACGCGGTGCTGGTCGCCGACTACGGCCTCGGCGCGCTGTCGCCGGCGGTGCGCCGGCGGATCGCGCGGGCGCGAGGGCGCATCCCGCTCCTGGTCGTCGACGCCCACGATCTCGCGCCGTGGGCCGAGCTGCGGCCCGACGCCGTCACGCCGAGTGTCGAGGAGGCCGCCGCCGTGCTCGGCGTCGACCTGCCCGAGCACGACCGGCTGGCGTGGGGGTTCGAGCACGCGTCGGCACTGCGCGCGGCCACCGGGGCGTCGGAGGTGCTGCTCACCCTGGACGTCGACGGTTCCGTGCGGCTCCCCGCGGACGGCACGCCGCTCCGGCGGCCGGCGGGGGAGCACGCACCGCCGTCGGGCGCTTGCGGGGCCGGCGACGTGTTCGCCGGGGCCTGGACCGCCGCGGTCGCGTCGGGGACGCCGCGGGAGGAGGCGCTGTCGCTGGCACAGACCGCCGCCGACGTCGTCGTCACGTTGCCGGGTACCGCCGTGTGCACGGCCGCGGCGCTGACCTGCCGGCTCGCCGCCGGGGACCCGGGCAGCGTGCTGTCGCACCGGGACCTGCTGACCGTGCTCGCCGAGCACCGGGCGGCCGGCCACCGGGTGGTGTTCACCAACGGCTGCTTCGACGTGCTGCACCGCGGGCACGTGGCCTACCTGCGGGAGGCCGCCGAGCTCGGGGACGTGCTGGTCGTGGCCCTGAACAGCGACGACTGCGTGTCCCGGCTCAAGGGCCCGACGCGCCCGGTCAACCCGCTCGAGGACCGGGCCGGGGTGATCGGCGCCCTGGCGGCCGTGGACCTGGTGACCTCGTTCGACACCGACAGCCCGGTCGAGCTGCTCGACCTGGTGCGGCCGGACGTCTACTGCAAGGGCGGGGACTACACCCCGGAGATGCTGCCGGAGACGCCCGTCGTGGAGCGGATGGGCGGCGAGGTCCGGATCCTCGGCTATCTCGCCGACCACTCCACCAGCGCCATCGTGGCGCGGGCGGCCGAGGGGGCGGGCCGGTGAGCTCCGTGGGGCCGGGGGGTTCCGTCCGGCCGGGGAGCTCGGTCGTGCGGGGGGGCTCGGTGGTGCCGGGGGGCTCCGTGGTGCCGGGGGGCTCCGTGGTGGTGGTCGGCGACGTGCTGCTCGACCTCGACGTGCACGGGACGGTCGAGCGGCTCTGTCCCGACGCGCCCGTCCCCGTCCTCGATGTCACCGGGGAGGTGGCACGACCGGGCGGGGCCGGCCTGGCGGCGGTGCTGCTGGCCGGAACCGGCGTACGGACGACGCTGGTCACGGCCCTCGCCGAGGACGGCGACCGGGTGCGGGAGCTCCTCGCCCCGACGCTCGACCTCGTCGCCGGGCCCGCGACCGGCGGGACCCCGGTGAAATGCCGGTGGCACTCGCCCGACGGCCCGCTGCTGCGCACCGACACGGGCAGCGGCCGCCCCGCCGACGAGTTCGGCGCGGCGGTCCGCACCGGCCTGCGCCGGGCGCTCGACGATGCGGGGGCGGTGCTCGTCTCGGACTACGGCCGCGGCGTCACCGCCGATCCGCAGGTGCGCCGGATGCTCGCCGACGCCGTCGCGGCCGGCACACCGGTCGTGTGGGACCCGCACCCCAAGGGCACCGATCCCGTGCCCGGCGTGATCATGACGCCCAACGCCAAGGAGGCCGCGGGCGCGCTCGGGCTGCCGGGCGGCGACCCGGTCGGCTGCGCGGCGGAGCTGCGCCGACGCCGGAAGAGCCGCGCCGTCGTCGTCACGCGGGGGGATCGGGGCGCGGTGCTGGTGACCGCGTCGGAGCGGGTTGCGGTGCCCGCCCTGGACGTGACCGGCGGCGACCCCTGCGGTGCCGGCGACGCGTTCGCGGGCCGGCTCGCGGCCGCCCTCGCGGCCGGGGCTTCCCTGCCCGCGGCGGTCCAGAGCGCCGTCGAGACGGCCGGGCGGTTCGTCGAGGCCGGCGGCGCCGCGACCGTCCGCTGCGTGGAGGGCCGGTGGACGCAGGTCGGGGCCGGGGTGTCCGAGCGAGCGTCGTAGGGGGGTCGGCGTAGCGAGGGCGAGGTAGAGAGGGCGACGTAGAAGTCGGCCACGAGCGCGACGTGCTGCGGGGTGCGGCACTTCGCGCTCACGCATGCCGACGACCCCCCGCGAGTCGGGAGTTCTGGGAGCGCGAGTCGGGGTCTGGGCTCCCGCGAGTCGGGCTCTGGGCTTCGGCGAGTCGCGGTGGGGGGGCTCCCGTGAGTCGTCCAGGGGGAGGCCATGATCGTCGCCGGGGACCGTCTTCGGAGGCTGTGATCGCCGTCCGGGACCACTTTCGGCCGGATAGGGCACAGAGGGGTCCGGGACAGCGATCATGCCAGCTGAGGTCTCGCTTCGGAACCTGTCAGCCGCGCGGCGCCTCGTCGTCGTCGACCGGGACCTCGCGGTGCTGCTCCAGCACGTCGTACGGGTCGGCCTCGGTGTTCGGGTCGATCTCCTCCGCGTCGAGGCCGGTACCGCGGTCGGTCACGTCCTCGAGGTCGGCGGCGGGGTCGGTCGCGATCTCGTCCTGGGCGATCATGTCGGGCCGGGCGACGTCGTCGTCCGGGGCCCTGCTGCCGGTCGGCTCGTTCATGGGGTTTCCGTACCCCTCGCAGCGGTGGCGACACACCCGCCCATACCGACGACCTCGAGGCAGGCGGCCTCGACCTCGTCGACCTCGATCGCGAGCAGCGCGGGATCCGGGTCCTCGGCGAACGGGTCGCCCCGCCGGACCTCCGCGTGCGTGAGGGCACGGTGCGGACCTTCGGGCGGGCCCCAGCGCTCCGGCCCGACCGGCCCGAACAGCACGACCGACGGCCGCCCGAACGCCGCGGCGAGATGCGCGATCCCGGTGTCCCCGCTGACGACCAGCGCGGCGCCGGCGACCAGGGCGGCCAGCTCGCCGATCGAGGTCCGGCCGGCGAGGACGCGGTCCTCGGACAGATCGGCTGCGGCGGCGACCTGCTCGGCGAGAGGCCGCTCCGGCGGCCCGCCCGTCACCACGACGGGGCCGAGCGGCGCGAGCCGGTGTGCGAGGGCGGCGAAGCGGTCGGCGGGCCAGCACTTGGCACCGAACGCCGCGCCGGGGTGGACCACCACGGGACGTGCGGGGCCCGGGGGGGCGTCGGCCGGCGGGGGGAGGCGGAGGTCCTCGGGATCGGCCGCGATCCCGTGGTCGGCGAGCATCGCGCACCAGCGGACCCGCTCGTGGAGCGCGTCGAGTTCCGCGGGCGGCGGACCGGGCCAGCCCAGCTCGGGCCGCCCCAGCCCGATCCGACGCCGGGGGCGGAGGGCGTCGAGGGCGCGATGGCTCTGCGGGCCGGCACCGTGCAGGTTCACGGCGACGTCGACGGGGCCGGAGAAGACCAGTGCGTCAGACGTCGGGGTGGGCAGCACCTCGTCGACCGCGCCGGTGAGCGCGGCCAGCGGTTCGAGCAGGCCCGCGGTGGCCAGCACGATCCGGTGGTCGCGGTGATGACGGCGCAGCGCGCGCAGCGCGGGCACGACGGTCAGCAGGTCACCGAGGTTCAACGCCCGCAGCGCGAGCAGGACGGGGGCCGCCACGGAGATCGACTACCCGCTCCCCGCCCTGCCAACCTCCTCGAGGATCGAGCTGATAGCGGTTGCCGCGCTCCCTGAACTGCCGACTCGCGCTCCCGGAACTGCCGACTCGCGGTGCTGGAAGTCCCGACTCGCGGGAGCCCTGGCCCCGACTCGCGGGAGCCCAGAGCCCGACTCGCGCTACTTCAGGGGGGCGAGGTGGGCCCGGTCGGCCAGGACGGGGCGAACACGACAACGAGCGGGCACGAATCCGACATACCGGACTCGTACTCGGCCTTCGGCGCGCGTACTCAGGTGTCGACGCGCGGGACGCTGCCCGGCTGGCTCGGCGACGTGGTGTCGGCGTGGTCGCGGCACTTGTCCGTCTCGGGCCGGGCCTCCAGCCGCTCGTCGTCGATCTCCTTGCCGCACACGACGCACCGGCCGTACTCCCCGGCGTCGATCCGCTCCAGCGCGGCGACGACCTCGGCGCGCTGCATCCGCAACGTGCCCCGGGCCAGGTCGTCCTCCATCGCCTCGGTCTCGCGCGAGCCGCGGTCGCCGAAGTCCATGCCGCCGGAGAGCTGGTCGGGGTCCCGCTGCTCCTCCTGCTCGCGGGCCTCCTCGCCGGCCTCGTGGTCGAGCCTCTCGAGCTCGGCCGTCAGCTTCTCGCGGGCCTGCGTGGTGTTCATGCGTGCGTCCTCTCGTCGGTCCGGCGCGCGGAGCGGGCGAGGCGCTCGGGCACGAGCAGATCGGGGTCCTCGCACAGCCCGCGCAGGGCGGTCAGGGTGGGGTGGCCGGCGGCCAGCAGGGCGCGGTCGCTGTCCGGGGCGGCCCGCTGGCCGGTCTCGACCTCGCGCAGCAGCAGGCCCTGGCCGTCGGCCTCCTCCACCAGGGTCTGCACGACGCCGCGCGGGTCCAGCGGGGCGAGCCGCAGCTCGCGGTGCTCCTCGACGGGCCGGTCGGGCACGTTGAGCGACAGCGTGGTGCCGAGCGGGCTGTCGAGCAGCAGCTCCAGCACGCGCGGGAGGTACGTGGTCACGGCGCCCCAGTGCTCGTCCTCCGCGACGCCCAGCGCGACGTCGAGCGAGACGGCCAGGCCGCGGCGGTCGTGCAGGCCGGCGGTGAGGGCGGCGCCGACCGTGCCGGAGTGCAGCACCGCCCGCCCGACGTTCCCGCCCCGGTTGATCCCGGACAGGACGACGTCGGGGGCGGGGTCGAACCAGCCCTGCAGGCCGGCGACCACGATGTGGGCGGGCGCGGCCCGCACGGCGTACGACGGCAGCCCGGCCGGGCCCTCCACTTCGCGCACCACCGTGCGGCCGTCCTCCTGTACGGCGGTGATGGCGGCGCCGGCCCCGGAGAACTGGTGCTCGGGTGCGGCGATCACGACGTCGAGCCCGGCCCCGCTCGCGGCCTCGGCCAGGGCGGCCAGGCCGGGGGAGTCGATGCCGTCGTCGTTGGTCACGAGGGCACGGGTGGGCGTCATCGTCCCGGAGTACCCGTCCGCTGAGGACCGACACCGCCCGCCGGGTCGGGCGCGGGATCGGTGTGCTCGTGCCAGCGCTCGGCGGCGGCCGCGTCCAGGCCGGTCAGCCGGCGCAGCCATCCGGGCAGCGGAGCGGTGTGCGCCGGACGCGGCGGCTCACCGCTGCCGGTCGGCCCGGGCAGCAGCCGTTCGACGACCGTGAGCAGCCGCAACGTCGTCGAGGGCGCGAGGGCGTGCACGCGGGAGCCGATGTTCGCCAGCGGCGTCAGGATGATCTCGGGGGTGCCGCGCAGGGTCGCGCGGACCAGGCGGCGGGCGGCCCGCTCGGCGTCCATCGACACCAGCGGCAGCGAGGCGCCCACGGTGAACCAGGACCGCTCCGCCCGTGCCTTCCCGGTGACCAGCGCGTTGCGCGAGGAGCCCGTCCGCATCAGCCCCGGCACCCCGACGGTCACCGAGACGCCCTGCCGACCCGCCTCCAGCCGCAGCCCCTCCGCGAAGCCGACGGCCGCGTGCTTGGCGGCGCCGTAGGGCAACAGGTGCGGAGCGGGCAGCTTCCCGCCGATGGAGGTCACGGCGAGGATCCGGCCCCGGGTGCGGGCCAGCAGCGGCAGCGCCTCCAGCGCGGGCCGGACCAGACCCCAGAACATGACGTCCATGGCCCGGGCGTAGTCCTCCTCGCGCAGGTCCGCCTGGGGTCCGACCTGGATGATCCCGGCGTTGGCCACCAGGACGTCGAGCCGGCCGAACTCGCGCTCGGCGGTCCCGACGAGCTCGCGGGCGGCCTCGGGACGACCGACGTCGGCCGCCATGGCGACCACCCGTGCGCCACGGGCCTCCAGCTCCGCGCGGGCGGGCTGCAGGCCGTCGCCGTCGCGCGCGCACAGCAGCAGGTCGTGGCCGCGGTCGGCGAGCTCGCGGGCGATCAGGTAGCCCAGTCCGCGGCTGGCGCCGGTGACCAGGGCGACGGGGCGGTCCGGTGCGTCGGACCGGGCCGTGGGGGAGAGGGCCATGGAGGAGGGATGCCCGGCACCGCGCCGTCGACACTCCGGGACACTTCACACTTCGGACCGGAAACAGCTCCGCCGAACCAGGAATACCCCAGGCCGGGAACAGCTCCGCGCCGGACCGTGAACACCTCGGACCAGGGACAGCTCCGCGCCGGACCGTGAACACCTCGGACCAGGAACACCTCCGCGTCGGACCGGGAACACCTCAGGCCAGGAACAGCTCCGCGTCGGCACACCCGGGCCCGGTGTCCGCCCGTCCCGCCGCGAGGTCGGCGACGGCCCCGCTCCTTGCGCTGCAGCACGGCTCCGGGGAGCCGCAGCCGCCGCACGGCGTACCGGGGGAGCAGTTCCAACCCGGGCGTCGCGCCGTCGTCGCGCCACGGCTCGAGCGCGTACCGCAACAACGGGCCGTGGTGGGCCCGGGCGACACGGGTCGGAGCGCATGCGTCGGTGCCGACCGGGTAGCCGCGGGCGTGAACGATCCCGACCGGAAGGTGGACGAGAGCATGAAGGCCGTCGTGTCGAACGGGCCCGGCAAGGTCGTCGTGGACCCGGCGGCGTGAGCGGCCCGACCCGCCCGGGGCGGATCGAGGCCGACCCTGGAAACGAGCCCGCAGCCGCGGCGGTGGTCGAGGTGCTGGTGCCCACCCGCAACCGCCCGGTGGAGCTGGCCACCACGCTTGCCGGCCTGGCCGCCCAGGACCACCCGTTCGACGTCGTCGTCTCGGACCAGTCCGATGACGCCGCGTCCTACGACACCGAGCCGGCCCGGGCGATGATCCGGGTGCTGGAGCTGGGCGGGCACCGGGTCCGCACCCGGCGCCACCTGCCCCGCCGCGGGGTCATCGAACACCGGGCCGCGCTCCTGGCCGCCTCGACGGCGCCGTACGTGCTCTTCCTCGACGACGACGTCTGGCTCGCCCCGGGCACGATCGCCCTCCTGCACGAGGCGATCACGGAGCTGGGCTGCGGGATGGTCGGCGCGGCCATGCAGGGCCTTTCCCACGTCGACGACGAGCGGCCCGCCGAGCAGGAGCCGTTCGCGCGCTGGGCCGGGGCGCCGGTCCCGGAGACGCTGCACCCCGACACCCCCGAGTGGGAGCGCTGGCGGCTGCACAACGCGGCCACCCCGATCCACCTCGCCCGCCGGCACCTGCGACCGGGGGAGCGGTGGTTCGCGTACAAGATCGCCTGGGTCGCGGGCTGCGTGCTCTACGACCGCGAGGCGCTCGTGGCGGCCGGCGGTTTCGACTTCTGGCGCGACGTGCCCGAGGAGGCCGTCGGCGAGGACGTCGTGGCCGAGCAGCGGGTCATGGCCAAGTTCGGCGGGGCCGGGATCCTGCCGTCCGGCGCTGTGCACCTGGAGTCGGACACCACGATCCCGGACCGCCCGGTGACCGCCGACGGCCTGCTCAGGGGCTGAGCGACGACGGGACGGGCGCCGGGAGGGCCGCCCGCACCGCCGCGGCCACGTCGGCCGGAGGGACGTCGGCCATGCAGGCCGGGCCCCCGGCCGGCGGGCTCAGCGGGCACCGGGCCTCCCACCAGCACACCTGCTCGGTGATCGCGGTGGGACGCCGGTGCGGGCACTCCGGCAGACCCTGCAGGTTGGTGGCCGGGTCATCGAGCCCGTAGCGGGCCGCGAGGGTGGGACCGAACAGGCCGACGGTGCGGGCGCCGACCGCCGCCGCGACCCGCGCCGGCCCGGTGTCGCCGCCCACCACGACCCCGCCGCGCCGCGCGACGGCGGTGAACCGGGCCGCGAGCCCGCGCAGGTCCGTCGGCGGCAGCTCGGGGGCCGGTGCGCCCGGGCCCACGGCCACCACCGGGACGTCGGGCAGCAGTTCCACCAGCGCGGCCCAGTGCGGCCAGAGCTTCACCGCCATCCCGGCGCCCGGTACGAGCACGACCGGCACGTCGTCGGGCAGGTCCGCCGCGGCGTCGTCGACCTCGGTGTCGGTGAGGTGGATCCGCGACGGCCGGTACCCCGGCCCGGCGAGGCCCTCCTCGGCGAGGATCCGGACGTACCGGCGCGAGACGGGCTCGTCGGGCGGGGGAGACCGCCACAGGTTCGTGACGCCGGGGACACCGCGCTCGGCGACGAGATCCGGGATCCCGTGCAGCCGGGTGGTGCTCACGACGAGGTCGGTGTGGTCCAGCGCGGCCCCGACCGCCTCCCGCTCGTGGCCCTTCTCCGCCCGGAGCACCTCGGTCACCGTCGGATCGGTGTCGAGCAGGGTGGCGCCCGGATCGTGGGTGAGCACGCGCAGGGCGGCGTGCGGGAAGCGCTCCGCGAGCCCGTGCACCACCGGCAGCGCCATGACGAGGTCGCCCAGCCCGCCGAGCAGGTCGATGACGAGGATGTCGTCAGGCACGCCCGCGGACCCCGGCGTAGACGTCGCGGTGCAGGTCGGCGATCCGCTCCCAGCTCCGCGCGGCCCCGACCGCCTCCCCGCCCGCGGCCACCCGCAGCCGCAGGGCCGGGTCGTCGAGCAGCCGGCGCAGGGCGTCGGCCAGCACGGCACCGTCGCGGACCTTCGGGGCGACCACCACGGTCTCGCCGTCGACCAGTTCGGGATCGGGCGGGTCGGCCCGGGTGACGACCGTCGGCAGGCCGTGCGCGAAGGCGGACAGCAGCGCGCCGCTCTTCGTGGTGGCGCCGGCCGTGAGCGGGAAGGCCGCGAGGTCGGCGGCGTGCAGGGCGGCGGAGACCTCCTTCTCGGGCAGGTGCCCGGTCACCGTGACGTGCTTGGCGACGCCCGCCGCCTCGATCTGGCCGAGCAGCTCGGCCCGGAAGGCCTGCGCCTCGTCCTCCGGCAGCGCGAGCGAGGTGAACCCGCCGACGACGAGCAGGTGCAGCCGGTCCCGGCCCTCGGCGCGGAGCCGCGCGAGCGCCTCGGCCAGGTACCGGACGCCCTTGACGGGGTGCACGAACCCGAAGAAGGCGACGACCTCGGCGTCGTCCGGGACCCCGAGCCGGCGACGGGTGTCGGTGCGTGGCGCCGGCCCGAGGTCCGGCACGTTCGGCGCCAGCGGTACGAGCACCGGGGCGATGCGCATGCGCTCCCGCAGCGCCCGTTCGTGGCCGGCGTTGGTGGTCAGCACGGCGGCGCTGCGGGGCACGAGCCGCCAGGTCTCGCGGTCGAACCCGCGGCGCTCGACCGCGCGCCAGGTCCTCTCGGGTACCCAGGACGGGGAGGCCCACCAGCCGTACTCGTGCACCGTCGTCACGACGGGGGCGCCAACCAGGTCGGGGAGCAGGCCGGGCCAGGGGGAGAAGCCGAACGCCGAGGGCGCGAACTGCACGTGCACCACCTCGGGTCCGAGCGCGCGGATCCGCCGCGCCGCGCGGGCGACGTCCGCCGGCGACCGGGCCACGCTCACGGGCTCGACGTCCTCGCCGGCCTTCCGGAGCGTCTCGACCAGGTGGGCGGTGTAGTCGGCCACGCCGTCGCGGGCGGGATCGGCCCCGCCCTGCACCATCACGATCACGGGGGGACGGTTCCCGAGGAGCAGGCCGCGAAACGGTGAGCAGGATTGATCCAGGGTTGATCAACGCCTGCGCGGGAACACACCTGATCGTGTTCGAGCACCCGGCGGCCCTGGCGGGCGCCCCCGTGAACTGGCCGGCCCTGCGCCGGATCCTCGTCGTGCGGCCGGACAACCTGGGCGACGTCCTGCTCACCGGGCCGGCCCTCGCCGCGCTGCGGGCCGCGGCCCCGCACGCCCGGATCGAGCTGCTCGCCTCGCCGGGCGGCGCCGCGGCGGCCGCCCTGCTGCCCGAGATCGACGACACCGTGGTCGCGCGGGTGTCGTGGCAGCAGATCGACGGGCCGACAGCCGACGACCGCGACCCGGACGGCGACCTCGTCGCCGAGCTCACGGGCCGCCGCTACGACGCCGCGGTGCTGCTGACCTCGTTCTCCCAGTCGCCCTGGCCCGCCGCCGAGGTCTGCCGGAGGGCGGGGATCCCGGTCCGCGCCGGACTGTCGAAGGAGTTCGGCGGGACCGCGCTCACGCACTGGGTGCCCGCCCCCGCCGACGCCCTGCACCAGGTCGACCGGGCCCTCCACCTGCTCGGACGGCTCGGGATCCCCGCGGCCGCCCGCACCCTGCACGCCGCGGTCCCCGCGACCGGCCGCTGCCGTGCGCGCGCCGCGCTCGCCGGGCTCGGGCTGCCGGCGGGTCCGTACGCCGTGCTGCTGCCCGGCGCCTCCTGCCCGTCGCGGCGGTACCTCGGGTTCCGGGAGGTCGCGGGCGGGCTCGGGAGCCGGCTCCCGGTCGTCGTTTCCGGACCGGCGGCGGAGGAGGAGCTGGTGCGGTCGGTCGCCGACGGGCTGGCCGGGGTCTATCCGCTGGCCGGGGCGCTCGACGTGCCGGGCCTGGCCGGCCTGCTCGCCGGGGCGGCGGTGGCCGTGACCAACAACAGCGGCGGCATGCACCTCGCCGACGCCGTGGGCGCGCCGGTGGCCGTGCTGTTCGCCGGCACCGAGGACGTCGACCAGTACCGGCCGCGGTCCGTGCCCGCCGCCGTCCTGGGCCGCCCGGTCTCGTGCAGCCCGTGCCGGCAGTTCCGCTGCCCGTTCGCGCTGGAGTGCCTCGACGTGCCGCCCGACGAGGTCGTCTCCGCCGCCCTCGACCTCGCCCGCCCGGCGCTCACCGGGGTGTCCGGTGGGGACGCGGAGGTGTCTGGTGTGGAAACGGCCGAGGCGGGAATCCCCGTCGCATGAGCACTCCCCGAGAGAACGATCCCGAGCTGCGCGACGTCATGGTCCCCGAGGAGCAGGCCCACCCGGACCACCGCGAGCATGCCAAGACGCCGCACCCCGTCGACGACGACGAGCTCGAGGCCCGCACCGAGCACGAGCGGCGTCAGGTCGACGCCGACCGCTGAGCGGAGCGAGCATCGGCGCTGAGCGGAGCCTGCGGAGCGAGCATCGGCGCTGAGCCGGTCCGGTCGGAAGGGGCGCGATCCACACCGGATCGCGCCCCTCGTCGCGTCAAGACGCCGCGGAGGAGTCCAGGAGGGCCAGGGCGGAGGCCTCGAGGACGTGGGCGGCGTGCCTCGAGGCCGAGCGCCTGCACGTCGGCCAGGACGACGAAGGGCCGAGGGAGCGGTGCACGCCAAAGCGTCATTCGGTTGACGTGACCCGGCGAGGACTGCCGGAGCCACGACACCCCTCCGGTCGCGGCGTCCGGCCGTCGGGGACGGTAGGGACGCGGGGCCGTCGGAACACCTGCCGCGCGACAGAAGTGTTCAACGCGCCTGATACCGAGCCGGTCCGGTCCCGGTGGAACGTGCCGAAGGTGCGGTCCGGCATGGACGTGACAGGAGTCCGTGCTGGGGGGGCGCCGGGCTCGTTTGGCAGCGGCTGTGAGCGTGATCGTGGTCGGCGGCCGGGAAGGCGATGGGCGGGACGATCACGGGCGCTCCCGCAGCAGGTGTCTCGCTGTGATCGCCACTCATGACCGATTGCGGTCATGAGTGGCCGGGACGTGTCCGCGGCGACGATCATGGGAGTTCCGCGCAGCACGTACCTCCGGTGATCGCCGGACGTGACCGATCGCGGCCATGAGTGGCCGGGAGGTGTCCGCGGCGACGGATCATGTGCGCATCCGCAGCAGGTGCGTCGCGGTGATCGCCGGGCGGGATCGATCACGGCCGCCACGCCTCGCTGCCGCCGGAGGGCGCCAGCACGATCGTGCACGGCACCCCGGAGAAGGCGGCGGGTCGCCGGCTGACGGGCCGACGAGCCCGAGGCCTTCGACCGCCGCGTCGCCGACCCCGTCGACCCGATGCGGCTAACGCCGTCGGCGTCCGAGCGCGGTGAGCCCGGGAGGGCGCTGCGCGGAACGATCAAAAGCGCTGCCGCAGCACGCCCGCTGATCGCCGGGCGGGACCGATCGCGGCCATGAGCGGCCGGGAGGTGTCCGCGGCGACGATCATGGGTGCTCCCGCAGCAGGTGTCTCGCTGTGATCGCCAGGTGGGACGGATCGCGGCCATGAGCGGCCGAGAGGTGTCGGCAGCGGCGATCCTGGAATTCAGCGCAGCCGTGACCGCGCAGTGCTGCCGGTCCAGGTCTCCGGTGCACACGGGCAGGCCCCGATCGGGCTGGCCTGGCTCGGCGGGCGTGGGGACGATGCAGGCGCTGGTCCCGCCGGTCGACGGGTGGGCGCTACGTCGAGTGCCGCGCGTGTCAGCTGACCGGCTGCAGGAGCGGTGGCGGTCGTCGGCGGGGGGTGCGGCTGAGGTCGATCCAGGACGGTGGGATGAACTCCGGTAGGCCGTCGAGGATGCGGGCTTCCCAGTGGGAGTGGTGGATGAGCCGGTGGTGGACCGCGCAGAGCATGACGAGGTTGTGCAGCGTGGTGGGGCCGCCGTGTTGCCATTCGTGGACGTGGTGGATGAGGAGCTCGATCAGCTGGGTGCCCCAGGTGTGCAGCTCGGAAGGCGGGTAGAGGGCGGCTTTGGCGGCGAGTTGGACCTCGGCGCTGGCCCAGGTCTCCGGCGACAGCCGGCGGGCGGGGCCGCTGTCGAGGAGGCGGGCGATGACCTCGACGTGGCGTAGCCCGGCCTCGCCGGCGGCGAACACGGTGGCGGTGGCCGGGAGCCGGGCGGCCAGGGCCGCGCCGTCGAGCCCGATCTGTGCGCACACGTTCTCGGCGGCGATCACCCGGCGGCGGGCCTCGAAGCGTTCCCAGCCGAGCAGGTCCGACAGCGCCCCGGTGGGGGAGCGGTAGCCGCGCTCGGCGAACACCCCGCGCCGCTGCAGATCCGCGGTCGCCTCGACCATCGCCCGGTCCAGCGCCCGTCGGGCCTCTTCGAAGGCACGCAGCCCATCGACGACCGCGTCGGCCGTCGCGGTGGGTCCGGCGGCGTCGACCAGGTGCGCGATCGCCTGCTGGAGGCGTTCGCGCGCGGTGCCGACCGGACCTGCGTCCATGCGTGGATCATAGTCGAACAGATGTTCGAGCGAGGGTTGATGGTCGCAGGTCAGGAACCTTTTGGCGCAGCACGAGATCCCCAGCGCATGCCGCGTCGGAGGCCACAACCACTCGTCGCGATCCACCCACCGCCCGCCATGAACGACCGCGCCTTATCTGAATGCCGGGCCCTCCCCCGACGTCCCCTCTCGTTGACGACCGGGCGCAGCACCTGCCGATTCAGGGCCGCCCGGTCCGCGCTGACCGGCCACGACCTCCACGCAAGCCGTCCGTGCTCGACTGGGTGGCGCTTGCGACCGGGCCCGGGCGACGGACGGCCGTCGGGCTCGCTGGAGCAGCCGGCGAGGCCGGGCCGGTGGGTGGGCGGAATTCCTCGATCGTCTGCCGCCCTGCGATCGCTGGTCGACCTGATCGCGAGGGTCGGAAGGCGGCCGAGAGGAGGCAGGGGCCCGCAAGCCCGGGAGCACGACGTGCGCCGGATCGCGTAGAGCGGGGTGCCGTCGCCGCGGGCGAGCCACCGCGAACGGCGACACCGGCGGACCCACCGCCCAGACCTCCGAGGCGAAGCGCCTGCCCGACCGGTGCGCGATCACCTCGGACGGGTACGAGTCGCTGAAGACCAAGGTGCTCGGCCGCACGGTCGCTCGGTGCAGCACCACGGCCGCATCCCCACTCATGATCGTCGTTTCGGACCGCTGAGCCGACAAAATCGTCGGTCTTCGGTCACCAACGGCGTTCATGGATCCGGCACTCCACGAGCAGATGGAATCGGCACTCCGCGAACAGAAGGGGCGCGACCCCACGGATCGCGCCCCTCATCCCGTTCGTCGACGACGTCACTTCCGTCGCCGGCGCAGCACCACCAGGAGCGCCGTGAGCAGGGCCGCGCCGAGGCCTGCGGCGGCCAGAGTGGTGCGGCCGCGGCCGCCCAGCGCGGAGTCGAGGGTGTCGACCGCCTGCTTCGCCGTCCCGGCGGTCCGGTTCAGCACCTCGCCCCCGAGCTGCTGCGCCTGCCCCACTCCCGTCCTGACCTGCTCGGTCGCTTGTGCCACGCCCGTCTTGACCTGCTCGGTCGCCTGCGCCACCCCGGTTTTGACCTGCTCGGTCGCCTGGTCGCGGGCGGCCCGGGCGCGGGAGCCGACGTCGACCCGGTCGGCGAGTGCCGAGGCCGTCCGGCCCAGCTCGGCGCGCTCGGCACCGATCCGCTCCCGCAGCTCCTCGGGGGTCGGATCGGTCACCGGTGAACCTCTCGCTTGATCGTCTCGACGTCCGCCTTCGTGCTGCTGATCGCCTGCTCCGGCACCGGCGGGGAGGCGTTGCTGATCTCCTTCTTCGCCACGAGGGCGAGGATGCCGCCCAGCGCCACGAGCACCCCGCCGACGATCAGCGCCGACGCCCACACCGGCAGCACGAGGGAGAGGGCGGCGATGGCGGCGGCGACGAACGCCAGGCCGCCGGCGAGCGCGAGCACCGTGCCGGCGCCGGCCAGCCCGGCCCCGATGCCGAACGCCTTGCCCTTGCGCGTCACCTCCGCCTTGGCGAGCTGGACCTCGTCGGTCACGAGGGTGCGGACCTGGTCGGACAGCTGCCGCAGGAGGTCGGCGGTCGACAACTCGGCCGGGTCCGGCCGCGCGGTCCCGTCGCGCTGCTCTGGGTGGAGTGAGCTGGTCATGACTCTCGGCTACCCCCGGGCCCGAGCAGTACACACCGGGTGTCACCCGGTCGGTCGCACCCGTAGCCGCACGGCGAAGGGGTCCACGCCGGCCGGGAGCGGCGCCTGCGGGTCGATCACCGGAGCGGCGAGCTCCAGCTCCCGGCCGCGCAGCAGGTGCGCCAGGAACGACGACGTGGTGAACAGGACCAGCTCCCGGCCGGGGCAGCGGCCCGGACCGGCGCTGAACGGGACCAGGGCCGGGTCCTCCTGCGCGGCGCCGTCGAGCCACTGCTGCGGGTCGAAGCGGTTCGCGTCGGCGCGCGTGCGGCCGTCGCGGTGCAGGTACCAGGTCGGGATGATCATCGCGGTCCGCGCGTCGAGCTCGCCGCCATCCCAGCGCACCGGCCGCGTGGTCTCGCGGAGCAGGAGCGGCGTCGTCGGCCACAGCCGCACCGACTCCAGGACGGTCGCACGCAGCCGCGGCAGGTCCTGGGGCAGGGCGAGGTCGCGGTCGCCGATCTCCTCCCGGGCCCGGGTCAGCTCCGCGGGATGGGCGACGAGCGCGGCGAGGGCCCGCAGGGCGACCGCGCCCGCGGGGTCGTAGGCGAAGAGCCACTGCGGCACCTGGTCGACGGGGTCGACCTCCGGGTCCGCGGGCGTCCGGGCGATCATCTCGGCCAGGCTGCCCGGCTCGGCACGCTCCAGGTGCTCGCGCACCCGCGCGCGGAACCGCTCGCGGCGGGCCCGTCGCCGTGGCAGCAGGAAGGACCAGTTGGCCGCGTTGCGCAGCCGGGTCAGCTCGTCGGTGAGGTCGTGGTCGTCGCGGGCGCCGTCGCCGAGCACCACCCGGCGCACCACCCGCCACCAGGCGCGGACGAAGGCGTCCCAGTCGAGCTCACCGGTCCGGTCCATCTCCGCGCCGAGGACCCCGGCCTCCTGAGCGACAGCGCGGGCCATCACGGCGGCGTTGCGGTGCAACGGGTGCCCGGTGTCGAGTACGGCCTCGTTGAACCGTCGGCGTTCGGCGCGGGCCTCGCCGTGCGAGACGAGCACGCCGTGCGGCTGGAACTGGCCGAGCGCCTTGCGCTTCTCCCAGGTGTCCGGCGCGAAGGGCTCGGGGGTCTCGTCGAGGATCCGCCGGACGTCGTCGGCGTCGAGCACCAGCGCGGCCCTGCGCCCGGGCAGCCGCAGCCGCACCGGGCCGTGACCGTAGCGGGTCGAGAGGTCCTGCAGGACCCGCACGCCGCGGCCGTCGAGATCGGCCTTGCCGGCCAGGGCGACGACGTGGCGGCGCCGGGCGATCACCCCCTGCGCGACGATCGGCAGGATCGCCCCTGCGGCCCGCAGGGTGTCGCGGCCGGAGGCGAGCGGCAGGCCGGGCTCGCCGGTGTGGCGGGGCGGGGCGTCGAGCGGGGTCTGCTGCGTGGTCATGAGAGGCCGGTACCCGATGCCGGGCGGATCTCACGCGTCCCCGGCACGCCGCGGCGCCGGGCACCCGTGCGGATCCCGGCGCCGCGGCGGTGCGGTGGTGCCTCAGTCGCGACCCCGCTCGGTGGTGTCGTCGTCCGTGGAGGC
This sequence comes from Pseudonocardia terrae, assembly GCF_021343995.1. Lineage (GTDB taxonomy): Bacteria > Actinomycetota > Actinomycetes > Mycobacteriales > Pseudonocardiaceae > Pseudonocardia > Pseudonocardia terrae. The sequence goes on from NZ_JAJTTE010000011.1 coordinate 51,156, forward strand.
GGGCATGTGGCCCTGGGCGGCCGGCACGTCGACCTGCGGGCCGCCGGGCACCTCGGCCATGGGCTCGACGCCCTGGGCCTGGTCGTCGGGCTCGGACCCGGGCGGCGCGGCCGGCGACCGCTCCTCGGTCCTCGTGTCGTGCAGGGTGCGCACCCGCTCGGGTCGCGGGTCGTCGTCACGGGTCATGCGGGGGAGCTACCCGGGCCGCCCCGCGTCCACTCGCGGGCGCCGTGTGACCGTCACGTGACGATGCCGTGCCCGATTCGGCGTTCCGGCCCCCGGCCGGTCACCATGCGGGGATGACAGCAGCGTCGGGACCGGACACGGCCACCGCGGAGGACGGGCCCCTGCACGGCCTCACCGTGGGGGTGACGGCCGCGCGCAAGGCCGAGGAGCTCGCCGGGCTCCTCGAGCGGCGCGGCGCCCGCGTGCTGCACGGCGCGGCGGTGCGGATCGTCGCGGTCGAGGACGACGACCGGGTCGTCGACCGCACCCGTGGCCTGCTCGCGGCCCCGCCGGACATCGTCGTGGCGACGACCGGGGTCGGGTTCAGCGGCTGGCTGGCCGGGGCCGAGCGCTGGGGCCTGCGGGAGGAGCTCGTCGCGACGCTGGGGCGCGGGGAGATCCTGGCGCGCGGGCCGAAGGCGCGCGGGGCGATCCGCGGCGCCGGCCTGACCGACGCCTGGTCCCCGGCCACCGAGTCCTCGGCCGAGGTGCTGGAGCACCTGCTGGACCGGGGCGTCGCCGGCCTGCGCATCGCGGTGCAGCTGCACGGGGACCCGTTGACCGAGCTGGTCGACGCGCTGACCGCCGCCGGCGCCGAGGTCGTCACGGTGCCGGTGTACCGGTGGGAGCTGCCCGCCGACCTCGGCCCGGTGGACCACCTCACCGACCGGCTGCTGGCCGGCGGGCTCGACGCCCTGACATTCACCAGCGCGCCTGCGGTGGCCGGCCTGCTCCGCCGCGCCGATGAGCGCGACTTGCGGGAACGCGTGGTCGAGGCGCTGCAGCGGACCCTCGTGGCCTGTGTCGGGCCGGTCACCGCCGCGCCGCTGGAGGCCCACGGCGTGCCGAACGTCCAGCCCGACCGGGCCCGGCTGGGCCCGATGGTCCGGGCCCTCGAGGCCGCGGTGTCCGCCCGGCGCTGAGCGGCCCCGACCTCACCAGGTGTCGACGAAGGGGCGCCGCTCGCCGAGCCGCCGCGGGGCGGCGTCGAGGGTCGCCCCGATCAGCGCCCGGGTGTCGGCCGGGTCGACGACGTCGTCGACCTCGAACACCGACGCCACGCTCAGCCCCTTGCCCCGCTCGTAGAGCGCCGCGATGAGCTCCGCCCGCCGGGCGGCCCGCGCGTCCGGGTCCGCGATGGCGGCCAGTTCCTTGCGGTGGGCGAGGTCGACCGAGCCCTCCAGGCCCATGCCGCCGAACTCGGCGGTGGGCCAGGCGAACGTCGCGTACGGCGCCTTGATGCTGCCGCCCAGCATGGCCATCGCGCCGAGCCCGTAGGCCTTGCGCAACACCAACGCCACCACCGGCACCGACAGGTTCGCGCCCGCCACGAACATCCGCGAGAAGTGCCGCACGGTCGCCGTCTCCTCGGACGCCGGACCGACCATGAACCCCGGCGTGTCGCAGAGCGAGAGGACCGGGAGGCCGTAGGCGTCGCACAGCTGCAGGAACCGCGCCGCCTTGTCCGCCGCGGGGGAGTCGATCGCCCCGCCGAGGTGGCGCGGGTTGTTGGCCAGCACCCCGACCGGACGACCGTCGAGCTCGGCCAGCACCGTGAGCACGCCGATCCCGAACCGGGGGCGCAGCTCCAGCACGCTGTCCGTGTCGAACAACCCCTCGACCACGGCGCGGACGTCGTAGGCGCGCAGGCGGTTCTCCGGCACGGCCCGGCGCAGCAGCCGCTGGTCCGGGCAGGGGACACCGCCGGGCGCGTCCGCCTCGCGCAGGTACCGCAGGTACCGGCGGGCGACCCGGACGGCCTCGGCCTCGTCGCGGACCAGGACGTCGACCACGCCGTTGGCGTCCTGCACCGTCATGGGCCCGATGTCCTCGGGCGCCACGACGCCCAGGCCGCCGCCCTCGATCATGGCCGGCCCACCCATGCCGAGGTTCGCGTCCTCGGTGGAGATCAGCACGTCGCAGCAGCCCGCGAGCGCGGCGTTGCCGGCGAAGCAGCGGCCCGAGACGATCCCGATCAGCGGTACCCGCCCGGACAGCCGCGCGAAGTCCCGGAAGGTCGGCACGTCGAGGCCGCTGATCTGCGCGGTGTCCGTGTCGCCCGGCCGACCGCCGCCACCCTCGGCGAACAGCACGACGGGGAGGCCGCCGCGCTCGGCCAGGTCGATCATCCGGTCGGTCTTGGCGTGGTTGCGCTTGCCCTGGGTGCCGGCGAGGACCATGTAGTCGTAGGCCATCACCACACAGCGACGGCCGTCGACGACCCCGATGCCGGTCACCATGCCGTCCCCGGTGGTGTTCTCGATCAGGTCGTCGAGGGGGTGCCGGCGCGTCTGGGCCGCGATCGACAGCGCCCCGTACTCGACGAACGACCCGGGCTCGCACAGGTCGGCGATGTTCTCCCGAGCGGTGCGGTGCCCGGTCCGCCGCCGCTTCGCGACGGCCGCGGGCCGGTTCTCGTCGAGCCCGAACCCGCGCCGCCGGCGGACCTCGGCGAGGTCGCGGCGGATCGCGTCCGGGTCGCCCTCCTCGTCGGCGGCGTGCGCGGCCGCGTCGAGCTCGCCCGGGGTGAAGTCGGCCAGCACCGAGCCCTCGTCGACGACGTCGCCGACGGCCACGCCGATCTCGCCGAGCACGCCGTCGGCCGGGGCGGTGACCAGGTGCTCCATCTTCATCGACTCGAGGACGAGCACGGTGCGCCCGCGGGCCAGCGCGTCGCCGCGCGCCGCCTCGACCGCCACCACCACGCCGGCCATCGGAGCCAGGACCTTGCCCGCGTCGGTGCCGGCGTTCCCGTCGGCGCCGGGGACGGGCCCGTCGGGCGCGATCGCGGGCAGGACCTCCTCGACGAACCCGGTGTGGATGCGCCCCTCCTCCAGCTCCGGCCGGGCGACGAGCGCGCGCAGCGCGGGGATCGTGGTCGGCGGCCCGGCCACGTCGAACTCGCCGAGGGCGCGGTCGAGCCGACGCAGCAGCCGGGTCAGGTCGCCGCCCGGCTCGGTGACGACGACCTTGGCCAGCAACGAGTCGAACCGTGGGCCGACGACGTAGCCGGCGTGGCCGTGGGTGTCGACGCGAACGTCGCGGCCGCCCGGCGGACGGAACCGGCGCAGCTCGCCCACCCCCGGCCGCACGCCGCCGTCGGGCAGCAGGGTCTCGGTGTTCACCCGGGCCTGCACCGCGAGCCCGCGCGGTGCCGGCGGGTGCGCAGGGTCCAACCCGAGTTCGGACAGCGTCGCCCCGGCCGCGATCCGCAGCGCGGCCTCGACCAGGTCCACCCCGGTGACCTCCTCGGTCACCGTGTGCTCCACCTGCAGCCGCGGGTTGACCTCGAGGAACGCGATGTCGTCCCCGGCCACGAGGAACTCCACCGTGCCCAGCCCGCGGTAGCCCTCGAGCAGGTCCCGGGCGTGGGCGAGGAGCCGGGCCCGCAGGTCGTCGGGCAGCCACGGGCTGGGGGCGAACTCGACGAGCTTCTGCCGGCGGCGCTGCAGCGTGCAGTCCCGCTCGCCGAGGGCGACGACCCCGGACCCGTCCCCGACGACCTGCACCTCGACGTGCCGGGCGTCGGGCAGCAGCCGCTCGACGTAGACCCGTCCGTCGCCGAAGGCCTGCTCGGCCTCCGAGCGGCACCGCTCCAGCGCCCCGGCCAGCTCGTCCGGGGTGTGCACCGGCCGCATGCCGCGCCCGCCGCCTCCCGCCAGCGCCTTGACCATCACCGCGGCACCCGGGCCGAGGGACTCCAGGAACTCCCGCGCCCCGGCGAGGTCGACCGGCCCGTCCGACGCGGGCAGGACCGGCAGCCCGCGGGCCGCCGCGGCCGCCCGTGCGCGTACCTTGTCCCCGAAGGTCTCCAGCACCTCGGGGCCCGGCCCGACGAGCGTCAGCCCGGCGTCGGCGCAGGCCCACGCGAAGCCCGGGTCCTCGGCGAGGAAGCCGTAACCGGGATGGACGGTGTCGGCCCCGGCCGTGCGGGCCGCGGCGACGAGCGCGGCGGCGTCGAGGTAGGCGGCGGTCCCGGTGCCGGGCAACGGCACCCGCCGGTCGGCCAGCTCCGCGTGCAGGGCCCCCGGCTCGTCGGCCGTGGTCACCGCCACGGTCGTGTATCCGAGGTCGGCGGCCGCCCGGACGATCCGGACGGCGATCTCGCCGCGGTTGGCCACGAGCAGGACGGTCACGAGCGCCTCCCCACGACGATCCCGGCGGCGGTCCGGTCCCAGGCCCCGCCCGCCCCGCGGTCCCGCAGCACCGCCTTCTGCACCTTCTGCGTGGGCGTGCGCGGCAACGCGTCCGCGACCTCGACGTACCGGGGGACCATGAAGTACGGCATCCGGTCCACGCAGAACGCGATCAGCTCGGCCGGGTCGAACGCGTGCCCCTCGCGGAGCACGACCACGGCCTTGATCTCGTCCTCGGCCAGCTCGGAGGGCACGGCCACGACCGCGCTCTCGGCCACGGCCGGGAACTCGTCGAGCACCCGCTCCACCTCCATGGAGGAGACGTTCTCACCGCCCTTGCGCAGGGCGTCCTTGATCCGGTCCCGGAAGTAGTAGCGGCCCTCCTCGTCGACGGTGAACGCGTCGCCGGTGTGCAGCCACCCGTCCCGCCACATCTCGGCGGTCTTCTCCGGGAGCCCGTGGTAGCCCAGCATCACCGTCTCCGGCACCTCCGGCCGCACGATCAGTTCGCCGACCTGCCCGGGCGGGACGTCGCGCCCCTGCTCGTCGACGACCCGCAGGTCGTAGCCGGCCCGGGCGAACCCCGCCTGGCCGGGCCGGATCCGGTCGGGCGGACCGAGGATCACGCAGCCGATCTCGCTCATCCCGTAGGCGGTCGTGGCCTCGACGCCGAACCGCCGGCGGAAGGCGTCGACGTCGCCGGGCAGCGGCGACATCCCGGCCTGGCGCAGCGGGTTGTCCTGGTCGTCCGGGCGGGGCGGGGCCTGCGCGAGGAGCTGGGCGATCGTGCCGAGCATGCTCGTGAGCGTGATGCCGTGCTCGCGGACGGTGTCCCAGAACCGGGAGACGGAGAAGCCCGGCTCGACCACGCACCGGCAACCGTGGATCAGCGCGGCGTACACCCCGGCCCACTGGCCGGCGAGGTGGAACAGCGGCAGCGTGACGAGTACCCGGTCGTCGGGCCCCGGCGGCAGGAAGTCCTCGCGGGAGGCGTAGGTGTAGGCGTGCGCGTGCGAGGTCAGGACGCCCTTCGAGGCGCCGGTGGTGCCGGAGGTGTACATGATCGCGACGAGGTCCCGGCCGGTGACCGGCTCCGGCGCCGCCGCGGCTGCCGTGAGCAGCTCGCCGAACGTGACTGTCCGGAACCCCGCGAGCGTGCCCGTGCCGCGCACCACCACCGTGCGCAGCCGGGTCAGCTCCCCGGCGACCGCCGCCAGCCGCGGCAGGTAGGCCTCCTCGACGACGAGGGTCTCCGCGGCCGAGTCGTTGAGCACGTGCGCCAGGAACCGTCCCTTGTAGGCGGTGTTCACCGGGACCTCGACCGCGCCGGTCAGTGACAGCCCGAGCCAGGTGTGCACGAAGTCCAGGGTGTTGTCCAGCAGCAGGGCCACCGCGTCACCCCGGCCGACGCCGAGCGCGCGCAGCCCGCCGGCGATCCGCAGGGCCCGGGCATGGGCCTCGGCGAAGGTGTAGCGGCCGGTCGCGTCGACCTGGGCGAGCGCGTCGGGCGACCGGTCGAGCACGCGGTCGAACGCGTACCCGACCGTCCGGTGCGCGGGGGACGGGAGTCCCGGCATGAGCAGCCTCCTCGAATGTGACGTCTATGTCACATCGCTCGACCCTAACAGCCGAACGGCCGTTCAGGGAGCGGGTCGGCGCTCATCGAGGCGCTCGTCTTGGGTCCCGGTCACCCCGCAGCAGGCCGGACGCCGGGGCGTGCGCAGCGGAGCACGGCGAGAAGGACCCCACCGGCCAGCCCGGCGCAGCCCAGGGCCAGCACCTCGTACGAGGTCGCGGCCACGGTGGCACCCGCGACGGACCCGCGGTGCGCGACGACACGTTCCGCCCCGTCCCCGCACCGGCCGGGCACCCCGCACCGGTGGTTACCCTGGATCACGGCGCGTGCCACGGGGCCGCGGCGGAGGGAGTGCGCAGGTGGTGCAGGTCGGATCGGCCGTGGCGGGGGACGTGCTCGCGGAGGCCGGACGGCGCCGGTCGTTCGCGGTGATCAGCCATCCCGACGCCGGCAAGTCGACGCTCACCGAGGCGCTCGCCCTCCACGCCGAGGTCATCGACTCGGCGGGCGCGGTGCACGGCAAGTCCGGGCGCAAGGGCGTCACCTCGGACTGGATGGAGATGGAGCGCCAGCGCGGCATCTCGGTGTCCAGCGCGGTGCTGCAGTTCGCGTACAAGGACGCGGTCGTCAACCTGCTCGACACCCCGGGCCACGGCGACTTCTCCGAGGACACCTACCGCGTGCTCGCCGCCGTCGACGCCGCGGTGATGCTGCTCGACGCCGCCAAGGGCCTCGAGCCGCAGACGTTGAAGCTGTTCGACGTCTGCCGCTCGCGCAAGATCCCCGTCCTCACGTTCGTGAACAAGTGGGACCGCCCCGGCCGCGAGCCGCTGGAGCTGCTCGACGAGGTGGAGCAGACGATCGGGCTGCGGCCCATGCCCGTCACGTGGCCGCTCGGCGTCGCGGGGGAGCTGCGCGGGCTGATCGAGGTCGCCACCGGGGAGTTCACCCGCTACACGCGCGCGGCCGGCGGGGCGACCCGGGCCACCGCCGAGGTCGTGCCGGCCGAGGTGATCGCCGCCGAGGAGCCGCAGTTCTGGCAGACCGCGCAGGACGAGATCGCCCTGCTGGAGGAGATCGGCGCGCAGTTCGACGAGAAGGGCTTCCTCGCCGGCACCGCCACCCCGGTCCTGTTCGGGGCGGCGCTGTCGAACATCGGCGTCGCCCGGCTGCTCGACGCGCTGGTCGAGCTGGCCCCCTCGCCGTCGGAGCGCGAGGACGCCGAGGGCCGGCCCCGCGCGCTCGACGCCCCGCTGTCGGGCCTGGTGTTCAAGGTCCAGGCGGGCATGGACAAGGCGCACCGCGACCGGATGGCGTTCCTGCGGATCCACTCCGGGCGGTTCGAGCGTGGCATGGTGCTCACCCACGCCGCCACCGGCAAGCCCTTCGCCACCAAGTACGCGCAGTCGGTGTTCGGCAACCAGCGCACCACCGTCGAGGAGGCCTTCCCCGGCGACATCGTGGGGCTGGTCAACGCCAACGCCCTGCGCCCCGGCGACACCCTCTACGCCGCCGAACCGGTGCACTACCCGGCGATCCCGAGCTTCGCGCCCGAGCACTTCTCCGTGGCCCGCTGCGCCGACGCGGGCAAGAGCAAGCAGTTCCGCCGCGGCATCGAGCAGCTCGACGGCGAGGGCGTGATCCAGGTGCTGCGCTCGGAGCGCCGCGGCGACCAGGCGCCGGTGCTCGCCGCCGTCGGCCCGCTGCAGTTCGACGTGGTGGCCGCGCGGATGGCGTCGGAGTTCTCCGCCCCGATCACCCTCGAGCACCTGCCCTACCAGATCGCCCGGGTGACTGACGAGGCCGGCGAGCAGGCCCTGGCGTCGCAGTCCGAGTGCGAGGTGCTCATGCGCAGCGACGGGGTGCGGCTGGCGGTGTTCAGCAACAAGTGGCGCATGGACGTCGTGATCCGCAAGTTCCCGGACGTCGCCTTCGAGCCGCTGCTGGCCGGCACGGTCGCCTGAGCACGCCCGTGACCTGGCGGAACTGGGCCGGCAATCAGCGGACCCGGCCCGTCCGGGTCGTCGCGGCGCGCGACGCCGGCGAGGTCGCCGAGGCCGTGAAGGTCGCCGCCCGGGAGGGGCTGCGGGTCAAGGCGCTCGGCAGCGGCCACTCGTTCACCGGGATCGGGGTGCCCGACGGCGTCGCGATCCGGCCGCCCTCCACGCCGTCGGTGGTCCTCGACGGCGACCTCGCGACGGTGCCGGCCGGGCTGACGTTGCGGTCGCTCAACGCACTCCTGTGGGAGCAGGGCCGGGCCCTGCCGAACCTGGGCGACATCGACGCCCAGACGATCTCCGGCGCGATCTCCACCGGCACCCACGGCACCGGCGCCGCCCACCACGGCATCGCCGCACAGGTCCGCGGCCTGGAGATGGTGTTGGCCGACGGGTCGCTGCTGCGCTGCGCCGCCGACGAGAACCCGGAGGTCCTGCACGCCGCCCGCGTCGGGCTCGGCGCGTTGGGCGTGCTCACCTCGGTGACCCTGGAGACCGTGCCCGCGTTCCGGCTGCACGCCGTCGAGCGGGCGCTGCCGCTGGCCGAGGTCCTGGACGGCCTCGACGAGCTCGCCACCGCGAACGACCACGTCGAGTTCTACTGGTTCCCGCACACCGAGCTCGCAGTGCTCAAGCGCAACAACCGCACGGGGGCCTCCGGGCCCCGGCGCGGGCGGGCGGCCGAATGGATCGGCGACGAGCTGCTCGGCAACGCCGGCTTCGCCGCGGCCTGTGGGCTGGGCGCGCGGGTACCGGCGCTGGTGCCTCGGCTCAACCGGCTGATGGCCGGGCAGATGGCCGCCCCGGAGTACGTCGACCGCTCCTACCGCGTGTTCTGCAGCCCGCGGCGGGTGCGTTTCCTGGAGATGGAGTACGCGGTGCCGCGCGAGACGCTGGGGGAGGCGTTCGCGGGACTGCGGGCGGCCGCCGCGCGGCACGCCCGGGAGGTCACGGTGCCCGTCGAGGTCCGCGTGACCGCGGCCGACGACGTCCCGCTGTCCACGGCGTCCGGCCGCGACACCGCGTACCTGGCCGTGCACGTCGCCCGCGGCCGCCCGCACGAGGCGTACTTCGGGGCCGTCGAGTCGGTGATGACCGCGCTCGACGGACGTCCGCACTGGGGCAAGCTGCACAGCCGGACCGCCGCCGAGCTCCGCGGGCTCTACCCCGGCTTCGCCGCCTTCGTCGCCCTCCGGGACCGGCTCGACCCCGAAGGTCGCTTCCGCAACGCGTATCTGGACCGTGTGCTGGGCGTTCCCGGGGTGTGAGACGTGTCTGAGTTTGAGATTCCGCTTGTTTCGTAGGGCAGGCACGAGGTAGCTGTTAGACATGGCTAACGCGAGGCCGGCGGTCCGGGAGTTCCGGGTGCTCCGCCGGGCCTGCCTGGCACCGTCCACCCGCCCCGTCCGGCGGCTGGGCGCCCGCGCCGCGGACGACCGCTCCGTGCGGCTCGCCGTGGTCGCCGCGGTGGTCATGGTGGTGCTCGCCGGAGGCGTCCTCGCGGCCGTCTCCGCCGGTGCGCCGGTCGCCCTCGTGCTGGGCCTCTGCGTGGCCGCCCTGCTCGTCCGGCCGCTCGCCGTGCTGCGCCACCGGCGGGCCGGCCGCCGGCGCTGACGGCCCGCCCTCGCGGAGGGGCTACCCGAGCGGCGGCATCACACCGCAGCGCTGCAGCCAGCCCAGCCAGTCCCCGAAGTGCCACACCTCGATCGGCACGCCGTCATGCCAGTGGATGAAGTGCCCGCCGCTCGCCGCGGTGGCGAGCCCGGTGGGAGCGAGCGGCAGGAGCGGCGAGGCGCCGGTGAAGGTCGCGGTGCAGCTCCATCGCGCAGCGGTCGTGTCGCCGTCGTGCGACTCCTCGTGGACAGTCAGGGCGAAGTCGGGGAAGGCCTGGCGGAAGGCGGTGACGACCTGCTTCAGGCCCGCCCGGTCCATGTCCTCGAACGGCGGCATGTGGTAGGCGACGTCGGCGGGCAGCAGCTCGTCGAGGACGTCGACCTTCCCCGTCCGCCACACATCGCCGAAACGGGAGAAGAAGTCGGTCTGCGAGGACATGACACCCCCTGTGGGTCGGATGATGGAGCCGGGTGCTGACGCACGAGGGCGTCCACCGTCCTCGCGGGCGGTCGGGCCGGTCAAGGGTCGGACGGAGGCGTCTCGGTCCCGACTCCCGCTCCGTACCCGTTCGAGTGGGTGGGCCGACCGGGGCAGGTGGGCCGACCGGCCGGGGCGGGTGTGTCGGACCCGGGGGCCGTGAGAGCAGACGCTCCCGCCGGGCCCACTGCGGGGACCGCCTGGCGGGGGCGGGCCGCCCCGGTAGCGTCGCCGCGTGGCTCGCCGGACCCGCACGACCCGCACGACCAAGACCCGCCCCGACCCGCCCGACCTGCCGTCGTCGTACGACGCGGTGCCCGGGCCGCCGGACACCGGGGACCTGTGGGACGGGATCGAGGCCGGGTCGGATCTGGTCCTTCCCGAGCACGTCGCGGACCTGCGGCTGCACGAGTGCCGGTTCTCCGGCGTCGACCTCTCCGGCCGCACGCTCAGCGGGCTGCACTGCCGCGACACCGAGTTCCACCGCTGCGACCTCTCCGGCGCGGTGCTCGACGACGCCGTGTTCACCCGCGTCACGTTCACCGACTGCCGGTTCACCGGCGCGGAGCTCAACGGCGCCGGGCTCAACGACGTCCGGATCTCCGGCTGCCGCGCCGATCTCGCCCGGTTCCGGATGGCGAAGGGAACGTTCCTGCACGTCGAGGACACGTCGCTGCGCGGTGCGGACCTCTACCGCTTCAGCGCGCAGGACTGCGCGTTCCTGCGCTGCGACCTCGGCGAGGCCTCCCTGGAGGACGCCCGGCTGACCGGCACGGACCTGCACGGCTCGACCGTCGACGACCTGCGCGGCCCGCTCGCCCTTCGTGGCTGCCGGATCGGGCCCGACCAGCTGGTGCCGGTCGGGGCCCTGCTCCTCGCGGCGCTCGGGGTGGAGATCACCGACGGGCGCTGACGCCCCCGTCCGACCGCGGGGCGCGCGGCGGCTCGTGCAGGATCGCCGACACCCGCTGCCGGCTCACCCCGAAGAGCTTGCCGATCCGGGTGATCGACACCTCCTCGCGCTGCAGCGCCCGCGCCTCCTCGCGGCGGAACCGCCCGCCGACGCTGCCGAGGTCGTCGAGCGCCCGGGTCACGGCCTCGACGACCAGCGGTCGCTCCTCCTGCGTGACGATCTCGTGCCAGCTCAGGCCACCGGTGCGCAGGCGTTCGAGCTGCTCGACGCGCCGGCGGGCCTCGGCGAGGTCGGCGAGCGTGCGGTCGAGCTGGGAGCCGAGCTCGCGCAGGGCGGCTACCGCGGGGTCGGCCGGAGCGGTCACCGCAGGGCCATGAGGGCGGTCGCCACCGGCTTCCAGCGCTCGGTGTAGGCGTCGAGCTCCGGCGCCTCGGACCACGTCGCGTCGATCAGGTAGAGGCCGGGCAGCGCGCAGGTGCCGCCGAGCTCGGACAGCACCGGCTTGAGGGTCAGGTCGGGCGCCATGGCGTGCCCCGGCCCGGCGCCCAGCATCAGGGGCACGGCGACGACGTCCTGCAGGCCGGTGCCGCCCGCGAACTGGTCGAGGAAGAGCTTGAGCAGCCCGGTGTAGGTCGCCTTGAAGGTCGGGCTCGCGAACACGACCAGCGAGGACTCCTGGACCGTCTTCACGGCGGCCGCGACGGCCTCGTCGCCCCAGCCGAGCAGGCCCGGGCCCAGCTCGACGAGGTCGATCACGTGGTCGGGCGCGGCGCCGGTGAGCTTCTCGGCCAGCGCGGTGCCGGCCTGGAGGGTGCGGCTGGCGGGCTTCGGGTTGCCGACGACGACGGTGACGGTCACGTGCGCTCCTGCTCTCGATCTCCGGGTGTCGAGGGCCAGCATCGCATCCCGGCGGGCCTGCGCGCCGCCTCCTGCGCGGTCCGCCGCGCCACGTCGGCGCCCTCCTCCGCGCCCTCCTCCGCGACACACGGACCACCGCCCACCGATCCGAGGCGCGCGTCCACCGCAGCGGCCGCACGGCCGTCGGGGGCCGGGCGACGGCACTCAAGGCCCGCCGCGAGCCCGGCGACCAGCGGTGTCGGAGCGTAGGCCGCCGATCACGGCGTTCACCCACCCGTGGCCCCCACCCGTGCACGGTGGTCACCCTTTTGACACCGTGTGGGTGTCCGCCCCCCGGTCCGTACGTATCTCGGAGGAAGCACGTGAAGAACCTCGGACGCGCACTCGGCAAGTTCAGCTCCGGCCTCCTCGACGCCCTGGGCATCCTGGGCGGCTGGAACCGGGGCCGCCGCGCCCGCTGACCGCGGCGACCCGCCCGGCCCGGCCCCTCGACCGGCCGGGCGGTCCCGGTCCGTCCCTCTCAGGCCGCCCCCGAGAGCGGCGCCCCCCGAGAGCGGCGCCCCCCGAGAGCGGCGCCCCCCGAGAGCGACACCCCCCGACAGCGGCGCCCCCGGAAACCACGCGTCCGGAAGCCTCCGAACGCGGCGCCCCACCGAGCCGCACTCCCCGGTCGCGACGCGCTCCCTGCCGCGACACGCCCTGCAGCGACACGCTCCCCACCGCGACACACCCCGCAGCGACACACCCCGCAGCGACACGCTCCCCACCGCGACACGCTCTCCAGCGACACGCTTTCCTCGGCGACACGCCCGGACGGAGACACGCCCCCGTCGATCCCGCTTCGTGTGACACCAATCACCACTCCTCTTCCCTGTCGCTCGCTCCGCCGCATCGACCGCGCCCGGCTCCACCAGGCGCGTCGTCCCGTGACCTCGCACGGCCGTCGGCGTGACTTCTGTTACGGCCACTTTTCGGGTTCGGAACCGATCCGGACAACCGCGTCAACGGCCGTCGTCCGTCCTTGACAGTGGGCTGGGTCTCGCCCCACCTTGTTGCGAGTCGTGCTGAGTGTTCCGCAGTACGCACAGCCCCCACACCCGCATTCGAGGACGCGGCACCATGAACTACGCCTGCCAGCTCGCCGATCTCCCGCGCGGCGCCGCCCTGCGACTCACGGACCTGCCCGGCAGTCCGCCCGTCGCGCTCTTCCACACCGACGACGGCGAGTTCTTCGCCGTCGACGACACCTGCACCCACGCCGACGCCTCCCTCGCCGACGGGTTCGTGGAGGACTGCGCCGTCGAGTGCCCGCTGCACGCGGCGATCTTCGACCTGCGGACCGGCGAGGCCGACGGGCTCGTCGCGCAGTACCCGGTCCGCACGCACACCGTGGTGATCGAGGACGGAGCGGTCTACCTCCAGCTGTCGGAGAAGATCCCGCACCTGCCCGCGGCCACGCGCCGGTACGTCGCCTCATGAGCCCTCGCGTGAGCCCTCGTGTGGTCGTCATCGGCTCGGGTGTCGTCGGGGCCGCCGTCGCGGACGAGCTGACCGAGCGCGGCTGGACGGACGTCACGGTGCTCGACCGGGGCGCGCTGTTCCTGCCCGGCGGCTCCTCCTCGCACGCGCCCGGGCTGGTGTTCCAGGCCAGCCCCTCGCGGACGATGGCCCGGTTCGCGCGGTACACCGTCGAGAAGCTGAGCTCCCTCGACCTCGACGGGAAGTGGTGCTTCAACCAGGTCGGGGGCCTGGAGGTGGCGACCGAGCCCGCCCGTGTCGACGAGCTGTGGCGCCGGCACGGGTTCCTGAGCTCGGTGGGCGTCGAGTCGGCCGTCGTCGGGCCGGACGAGTGCGCCGCGCTGCACCCGCTCGTGCCGCCCGGGAACGTGCTGGCCGGCCTGCACATCCCGACGGACGGCCTCGCCAAGGCCCCGCGCGCCGTCGAGGCCCAGGCCCGGCGGGCGATCGCCCGCGGCGCCCGGTTCCTCGGCGAGCAGCGGGTCGTGGAGATCCTCCGCGACAAGGGGCGGGTCACCGGGGTGCGCACCGAGACGGCCTCGGCCGCCGGCGGGCGGGGCGAGCACGAGTTCCCGGCCGACGTCGTCGTCCAGTGCACGGGGTTCTGGGGCCCGCTGACCGGCGCGCTGGTCGACCTGCCCACGCCGCTGCTGCCGATGGCGCACCAGTACGCCCGCACCGTCCCGGTTCCCGGGCTGCGGGACCTCGGCGAGCGGGAGGCCGCCGCGCCGATCCTGCGCCACCAGGACCGCGACCTGTACTTCCGCGAGCACGGCGAGCGGCTCGGCATCGGCTCCTACGCCCACCGGCCGATCCCGATCGACCCGGCGAACCTGCCGACGCACACGGAGATGCCGTCGTCGTTCGACTTCACCCCGGAGGACTGGGCGCCCGCCTACGCCGACGCGCAGAAGCTCCTCCCGGCGCTCGAGGGCGTCCCGGTCGAGCACGGGTTCAACGGCGTGTTCTCCTTCACCGCCGACGGCATGCCGCTGCTCGGCGAGCACCCCGACCTGGAGGGCTACTGGGTCGCGGAGGCCGTGTGGGTCACGCATTCCTGCGGCGTCGCGCGGGCGCTCGCGGAGTGGCTGGTCGACGGGCACCCGTCGCTCGACGTCCACGCCTGCGACCTCAACCGATTCACCGAGGCCCAGCGCTCGCCGGCCTACGTCGCGCAGCGGGCCGCGCGGAACTTCGTCGAGGTGTACGACATCGTGCACCCGCTGGACCCGCCGGCCGGGCCGCGCCCGATGCGCACCAGCCCGTTCCACCTGCGCCAGCAGGAGCTCGGTGCGGTGTTCACCGAGATCGGCGGCTGGGAGCGGCCGCTGTGGTTCCAGGCCAACGCCGGGTTGCCCGACGTCGCCCGGATCCCCACCCGCGAGGGCTGGGCCGCGAGGCACTGGTCGCCGATCGCGGGCGCGGAGGCCCTCGCGACGCGGGACGCCGTGGGGCTCTACGACATGACGCCCCTGACGCGCGTGGACGTCTCCGGGCCCGGTGCCTGCGCCTTCCTCGACGGCCTGACCAGCAACAAGGTCGACGTCGCCGTGGGCCGGGTCGTCTACACCCTGATGCTCACGGAGGCCGGTGGTGTGCTCTCCGACCTCACGGTGACGCGGCTGGGGGAGGAGCTGTTCCAGGTCGGGGCCAACGGCGAGGTGGACGTCGACCGGTTGCGCCGGCTCGCGCCCGCGGGCGTCTCGGTCCGGGACGTCACCGCCGGGACCTGCGGCGTCGGGCTGTGGGGCCCACGGGCGCTCGACGTCCTCTCGTCGGTGAGCTCCGACGATCTCTCCTTCGGCTACTTCCGTTCGAAGAGGATCCACGTCGGTGCGGTCCCGGTGCTCGCGCTACGCGTGTCCTACGTCGGCGAGCTGGGCTGGGAGCTGTACACCACCGCCGACCAGGGCCTCGCGCTGTGGGACACGCTGTGGGCCGCCGGTGCCGAACACGGGATGGTCGCCGCAGGCCGGCACGCGTTCACCAGCCTGCGGCTGGAGAAGGGCTACCGGGCCAGCGGCGTGGACATGACCAGCGAGGACCTGCCCGCCGAGGCCGGGCTCGCGTTCGCGGTCAAGTCGGGGGAGTACCCGGGTGCGGCGGCGGTGTCGGCCGAATCGTCGACCGGGCCCCGCCGACGGCTGGTCCCGGTGCTGATGGACGACCCGGCCGACGTGGTCATGGGGGCCGAGCCGGTCTACGCCGGCGACACCGCCGTCGGGTACGTGACCAGCGCGGCCTACGGCCCGACGATCGACGCCGGCATCGCCTACGCGTGGCTGCCGGCCGAGCTCGCCGTGCCCGGCACCGCCGTGTCCGTCGAGTACTTCGGTGCCCGCCTGCCCGGCGTCGTCGCCGCCGAGCCCCTGTTCGATCCCGAGGGAAAGTGCCTCCGTTCATGACCGCCGTCGAAGAAACCCTCACGAGCAGCCTGGTCGCCACCCTCCCGGGGCACTGGTACACCGACCCCGCGATCTTCGCGGCCGAGCAGGAGCGGATCGTCGAGGCGGGGTGGGTGTGCGTCGCCCTCGCCGCGGACCTCGACGCGCCCGGCGCCTACCGGACGGTGCAGGTCGGCCGGGAGTCGGTCGTCGTCGTGAAGGGGCGGGACAAGCAGATCCGCGCCTTCTTCAACGTCTGCCGGCACCGCGGCGCCCGGCTGTGCGTGGAGCCCGCGGGGCAGGTGCGGAACAAGCTGCAGTGCCCGTACCACGCCTGGACCTACGACCTCACCGGCAAGCTGATCGCCGCGCCGAACCTCACGCAGATGCCCGACGTCGACCGGGTCACCCGCGGCCTCGCGCCCGTGGCCGTGCGGGAGTGGCTCGGCTACGTGTGGGTGTGCGTGGCGGAGGAGCCGCCGTCGTTCGAGGACGAGGTGATCGGGGCGGTGGTGACGCGGCTCGGCGACGTCGAGTCGATCGACCACTACGGCACCGAGAACCTGGTGCTCGGCCGGCGGATCTCCTACGACGTCGCTGCCAACTGGAAGCTGATCGTCGAGAACTTCATGGAGTGCTACCACTGCGCGACGATCCACCCGGAGCTCACCGAGGTACTCCCGGAGTTCGCCGACGGGTACGCCGCGCAGTACTACGTGGGGCACGGCGCGGAGTTCGGGGAGCAGGTGCAGGGCTTCACGGTCGACGGCTCGGCCGGCCACGGCCGGATCCCCGGGATCGCCGAGGACCAGGACCGCAGGTACTACGCCATCACGATCCGCCCGGGCGTGTTCGTGAACCTCGTACCGGACCACGTGATCGTGCACCGGATGACCCCGGTCGCCGCGGACCGCACGCTGGTCGAGTGCGACTGGCTGTTCCTGCCCGACGTCGTGCGGTCCGGTGCGGACCTGGACCGCTCGGTGGAGCTGTTCCGCCGGGTCAACGCCCAGGACTTCGCCGCCTGCGAGCGCACCCAGCCCGCCATGTCCAGCCGCGTCTACGCCCGCGGCGGCGCGCTGGTCCCCAGCGAGCACCACATCGCCGAGTTCCACCACTGGGTCCAGGCCCGCCTGGCCTGATCCTCGGCGTGAGATGAGCACCAGCGCTGTCGAACCATGATCGAACAGCGCTGGTGCTGATCGCTGGCGGTCGATCTCGCGGAAACGCCTCGAAGATCCGCCCCTGCCCGGCAGGCTCGCGCCATGGTGAGTGTGGAGGTCCGGACCGAGGTCTCGGGCTGGCCGGTGGCCTTCCGCGGGTCGGCCGCGGTGGCGGCGGGCCTCGTGACGCCCGGCATGCTGCGCGGGCCACGGTTCCGCCGGGTCTTCCCGGACGTGTACGTGTGTCCGGGTGCCGCCCGGACCGCCCGGATCGGTGACGCCGAGCTGCGGGCCCGGGCCGCGTACGCCCTGGTCGAGGGGCGGGGCGTGCTCGCCGGGTACGCCGCCGCGCTCCTGCACGGCGCGGACTGCGGCCCTCTCGGCGCACCCGCGGACGTCACGCTGCTGCGCGGCGGCGTGCGCCCGCGCCCAGGCCTGGTCCTGCATCGCGACAGGCTCGGGGACGACGAGGTCGGCGAGGCCGGCGGGACGCTCGCCACCACCGCGCGCCGGACCGCCTTCGACCTGGTGCGCTGGGCGCCCACGCTCGTCGAGGCCGTCGTCGCGCTCGACGCCCTGGCCAACGTCGGCGGGTTCCTGCCCGAGGAGATCCTGAAGCCGGCGCGGCGGTACCCGCGGGCACGCGGCGGCGGGCGTGTTCCCGACGCGGTGGACCTCGCGGACCGACGTGCCGGGTCGCCGCCAGAGACTCGCATGCGTCTGGCGCTGATCCGGGCGGGCCTGCCGCGGCCGGAGGTGCAGTGGGTGGTCCAGGACCCGGTCGCGCGCCGGGCGTTGTGGGTGGACCTGGCCTACCCGGACCGGCGGGTGGGGCTCGAGTACGAGGGCGCCGATCACACCAGGCCGGACCAGGTCCTCCGCGACACCGCGCGCTTCACGACCCTCGTCGCCGCGGGCTGGCGCATGTTCCGCTTCACGAGGCTCGACGACCCCGAGCGCGTCGTCGCACTGGTCCGTGCGGCTCTGCGATGAGCACCAGCGCTGCCGAACCATGATCGAACAGCGCTGATGCTCATTTCACCCCGTCTCCCACCACCCCATCCGCCGGCTGATGTCGCGGGCGGCGGCGACGACGGTGGGGGCGAGGTCGTCGAGGCGCTCGGGCGGGAGGCGGTAGCTGGGCCCGGAGAGGGACAGCGCGGCGCACACTCCGCCGGTCTGGTCGCGGATCGGGGCGGCGACGGCGTTCAGCCCGATCTCGTACTCCTCGACGACGACCGCGTACCCCGTCTCGCGGATCCGGCCGAGGTCGGCGTCGACCGTCTCGGGGGTGGTCAGGGTGTTCTCGGTGAAGCGCTCCGGACGGTCGAGGACCTCCTTGAGCAGCGGGTCCAGGTCGGCCGGGCCGAGCCAGGCGATCAGCGCCTTGCCACTGGAGGTGCAGTGCAGCGGGGTGATGCGGCCGATCCAGTTGTAGCTCAGCACGGTCGACGGGCCGCGGGCCTGGTGCACGTTGACGGCGTGCGCGTCCTGCAGCACGGCGATGTTCACCGTCTCGCCGAACTCCTGGGCCAGCCGCTCGCAGGCCTCCCGCCCCAGCCGCGTGACGTCGAGCCGCCCGGAGACGGCCCCGGCCAGCGGGATGAGCCCAAACCCGAGGGTGTACTTGCCGCGGTCCGTGGCCTGTTCGACGAGCCCCCGGTCCTCGAGCGCGCCGAGCAGCCGGAAGGCGGTGGACTTGTGGACCTCGAGCTCGGCGGCCACCTCGCTGACCCCGGCTTCCCCGCGGCGGGCCAGGATCTCGAGGACGGTGATCGCGCGGTCCACGGACTGCACGCCCCCGTCCCGAGGCCGCTCCGGGTTGCTCATGACGGAACCATACGCGCCGTTCTGTCCGATCTGCTTGACCATGCACCGGGTTCGGAGCACTCTCACCGCCGTGCCAGACCTCTTCGTCGACGGCGGGTGGACCTCCGGTTCGGCTGGGTCCGCCCAGGTGGTGAACCCCTTCGACGCCTCGGTGGTGCGGTCGGTGGACCAGGCCTCGGCGGCCGATGTGGACCGTGCGGTGGCCGCCGCCCGGCGCGCGTTCGACGACACCGCCGGCCCCTGGCGCACCACCGGGGCGCCCGCGCGCGGTGCGCTGCTGCGCCGGATCGCCGACCTCCTCGTGCGCGACAAGGAGGACATCGCGCACACCGAGACCCTCGACACCGGCAAGACGCTGACCGAGAGCCGCATCGACGTCGACGACGTCGCGGCCGTCTTCCGCTACTACGCCGACCTGGCCGACAAGGACGCCGGACGGCTGGTCGAGACCGGCATCCCGACCGTCGTCAGCCGGGTGGTGCACGAGCCGGTGGGTGTGTGTGCGCTGGTCACGCCGTGGAACTACCCGCTGCTGCAGCTGTCGTGGAAGGTCGCGCCCGCGCTGGCCGCCGGCAACACGATGGTGATCAAGCCCAGCGAGGTCACCCCGCTGACGTCGATCCACCTCGTGAAGCTGTGCGAGGAGGCAGGGGTACCCGCCGGCGTCGTGAACATCGTGCTGGGCGACGGGCCCACGGTGGGCGCCCCGCTGACCGGCCATCCCGACGTCGACATGGTCAGCTTCACCGGCGGCCTCGCCACCGGCCGCGCGATCATCCGCGCCTCGGCCGAGACGATCAAGCGCACCGCCGTGGAGCTCGGCGGCAAGAACCCGAACATCGTCTTCGCCGACACGGACTTCGAGCTCGCCGTGGACTACGCGATGCTCGCGGTGTTCCTGCACTCCGGGCAGGTGTGCTCGGCCGGCGCCCGGCTGATCGTCGAGGACTCCCTGCACGACGACCTGGTCGCCGAGGTCGCCCGGCGTGCCGGCCGGATCCGGCTGGGCAACGGCCTGGAGGAGGGCGTCGAGGTCGGGCCGCTGGTGTCCGAGGCGCACCGGGCCAAGATCGAGGGCTTCGTGGCCGCGGCGCGGCAGGAGGGCGCGACGGTCGTCTGCGGGGGTGCCCGCCCGGACGACCCCGCGCTGGCCAAGGGCTACTTCTACCTGCCCACGGTGATCACCGACGTCACGCGTGACATACGGGTGATCCGGGAGGAGACCTTCGGCCCGATCCTCACCGTGGAGCGCTTCACCACCGAGGCCCAGGCCGTCGAGCTGGGCAACGACACCGAGTACGGCCTCGCCGGCGCGGTCTTCACGCAGGACATGGGCCGTGCGCACCGGGTCGCCTCCGCGTTGCGGCACGGGACCGTGTGGATCAACGACTACCACCCGTACGTGCCCGGTGCGGAGTGGGGCGGGATGAAGCGCTCCGGCAACGGCCGGGAGCTCGGGCACGCCGGTCTCCGTGAGTACCAGGAGGCCAAGCACGTCTGGCAGAACACCGCCCCCGCACCGCAGGGGTGGTTCACGGGATAGGTCGGGAGGGTGAGTTGAGTACGTCCGAGCACGATCACGGGCTCTCCGAGTTCGGCTACAGCCAGTCGCTCGACCGCAGCATCGGAAAGTTCGCCAGCTTCGCCGCCGGCGTCAGCTACATCTCGATCCTCACCGGCACCTTCCAGCTGTTCTACTTCGGGTTCGGCCTCGGCGGGCCCGTGTACTGGTGGTCCTGGCCGATGGTGTTCGTCGGCCAGCTGATGGTGGCCCTCTGCTTCGCCGAGCTCGCCGGCCGCTACCCCGTGGCGGGGTCGGTCTACAACTGGTCCAAACGCCTGGCCGGCCCGACGGTCTCCTGGCTGGCGGGCTGGATGATGTTCACCGCGTCCGTGGTCACCCTCGCCGCCGTGGTGCTGGCCTACCAGGTCACACTGCCGCAGATCTGGTCCGGCTTCCAGCTGGTGGGGGACGGCAGCAACACGACGGACTTCGGGTACAGCGCCGTGATCTGGGGCACGATCCTCATCCTGTTCACGACGCTCGTCAACGCGTTCGGCGTGAAGCTGATGGCGCGGATCAACAGCACGGGCGTGTTCATCGAGCTGATCGCCGCGATCCTGCTGGTGGTCGTCCTCGCGTTCAACATCATGAACCCGCCGTCGGTCTTCTTCGACACCAAGGACATCGGCGCGGGCCAGCCGGGCGGCTACTTCGGCGTGTTCCTGGTGGCCTCCATCGCCTCGGCCTACGTCATGTACGGCTTCGACACGGCCAGCTCGCTGGGAGAGGAGACGGTCGACCCGCGCAAGACGGCGCCGACCGCGATCCTCCGCGCCGTGATCGCGTCGTTCGTCATCGGCGGGTGCATCCTGCTGTTCGGCATCCTGGCCGCCCCGAACCTCGACGACCCGGCGCTCGGGATGGCGTCGGGCGGGCTGCAGCTCATCGTGCTGCAGGCCCTCGGCGGCCCGCTCGGCAAGGTGTTCCTGATCTGCATCGTCGTCGCGATCACGGTCTGCGCGCTGGCCGTCCACACCGCGGGCATCCGGCTGATGTTCGCCATGGCCCGCGACAACGCGCTGCCGGCCGGAGCCCGCCTGGCGCGGATCGATCCCAAGCGCAAGACGCCGGTCATCCCCGCGATCCTCATCGGCGTCGTCGCGATCCTGATCCTGGCCGTGAACATCGGGACCCCGGCGATCTTCACCGCGGTCACCAGCGTCGCGGTCATCATGATCTACGTCGCCTACCTGCTCGTGACGGTGCCGATGCTCGTCAAGCGGTTCCGCGGGCAGTGGCCGGGGTCCGAGGGGGCCACGACCGGCTACTTCTCGCTCGGCAAACTGGGCCTGCCGATCAACGTCCTGGCCGTGCTGTGGGGCGCGGCGATGGCGCTGAACCTGGCCTGGCCGCGCGCCGACGTCTACGGCTCGGGTGTCCTGCGTTGGATCGCGTTCATCTTCATCGGGGCGGTCGCACTCGTCGGGCTGGTGTGGTTCCGGCTCAAGGGCCGCCACCGGCTCGGCACGCTGCCCGAGCACATGGCCCAGCAGATGGAGCAGATGGAGGGGGAGCTGCCGTGACGGGAGCACACATCGGGGAGGCGCCGGGCACGGGCGGGGCCGACACGTTCGACTACGTGGTGGTGGGAGGCGGATCCGCGGGTTGCGCGCTCGCGGCCCGGCTGTCCGAGGACCTGTCCGTGACGGTGTGCCTGCTGGAGGCAGGCCCGTCCGACGTCGGGGACCCGGCGATCCTGCGCCTCGAGGACTGGATGTACCTGCTCGACTCGGGCTACGACTGGGACTACCTCGTCGAGCCCCAGGAGCACGGCAACTCCTTCCTGCGGCACGCCCGGGCCAAGGTGCTCGGCGGCTGCTCCTCGCACAACTCCTGCATCGCGTTCTGGACCCCGCGCGAGGACCTCGACGAGTGGGCGTCCCAGGGCTGCGAGGGCTGGTCGGCCGACGAGTGCTGGCCGCTGATCCGCCGCCTGGAGACCAACGACGGGCCGTGGGAGGGGCACGGCCGCTCCGGCCCGGTCAACATCATGCAGGTCCCGCCGGACGACCCGTGCGGCGTCGCGGTGCTGGAGGCGTGCGCGGCCGTCGGGCTGCCGACCGTGCGGTTCAACGAGGGCGTCACGATCACCGAGGGCGCCGGCTTCTTCCAGATCAACTCGTTCCCGGACGGAACGCGGTCCTCGGCATCGGTCAGCTACCTCCACCCCGTGATGGCCACGCGCCCGAACCTCGAGGTCCGCACCGACTCGTGGGCCTCCAGAGTGCTCTTCGACGGCACGCGGGCGACCGGCGTCGAGTACCAGCGCGGCATCGGGCCGGGCCGGCAGATCGTGCGCGCGGGCCGCGAGGTGATCCTCTCGACGGGGGCGATCGACACGCCCAAGCTGCTGATGCTCTCGGGCATCGGCCCCGCCGAGCACCTCAAGGACTTCGGCGTGGAGGTCCTGGTCGACGCGCCGGGCGTCGGGGCCAACCTCGACGACCACGTCGAGGGCCTCGTCATGTGGGACGCCGGGCGGCCGATGGTCGAGCACTCGACGCAGTGGTGGGAGATCGGGCTGTTCCACTGCACGCTGCCCGGGCTGGACCGGCCCGACCTGATGATGCACTACGGCTCGGTGCCGTTCGACCTCAACACCGTGCGTTGGGGCTACCCGACGACCGACAACGGCTTCTGCCTCACCCCGAACGTCACCCGCGGTCGGTCCCGGGGGACGGTGCGGCTGCGCAGCCGGGACTTCCGCGACCGCGCCCGGGTGGACCCGCGCTACTTCACCGACCCCGACGGCCACGACATGCGGGTCATGACGGAGGGCGTCCGGCTGGCCCGGCGGATCGCGGAGCAGCCCGCGCTCAAGGAGTGGGTGGCGGCCGAGCTGGCACCGGGACCGGAGGCGGTGCGCGACGACGAGATCGAGGACTACATCGTCAGGACCCACAACACCGTCTACCACCCGGCGTGCACCGTGAAGATGGGCCCGGCGACGGACCCGAAGGCGCCGCTCGACCCGCAGCTGCGGGTGCGCGGGGTGGAGAACCTGCGGGTCGCCGACGCGTCGGTGCTGCCCTTCCTGCCCGCGATCAACCCCAACATCACCACGATGATGGTCGGCGAGAAGTGCGCCGACCTGCTGAAGGCGAGCCGTTAGAGGCGCAGCTCGGGATCGGTGTCGAGGGCGCCGGCGAGGAACCGCTCCACGACCTCGCCGGTGACCTCGTCGAGCGTCGGGGGCGACCAGCGGGGCGCGCCGTCGCGGTCCACCAGCAGCGCTCGCACACCCTCGGGAAAGTCCGGCCAGCGCATGCTGCACCGGCTGGTCACGTACTCCGCGCTCAGGGCCTCCTCGACCGTCGCGGCGCGGGCCGCCCGCAGCGCGCGCAGGGTCATCACGAGGGCGAGCGGTGCCGCCCGGCCGATCGCGTCGGCCGCCTTGCGCGCCCCGGGCTCGTCGCACTGCCGGAGCGCGGCGAGGATCCCCGGGACGGTGTCCGCGCCGTAGCAGGCGTCGATCCAGCCACGGTCGGCGAGCAGGGGCGCAGGGCCCGGGTCCACGGCCAGCGCGTCGACGACCTCGGCGGGATCGCCGCCCGCGACCAGCGCGTCGACCAGCTCCGAGTGCCGGTCGGACGGCACCTGCCGGTCGGCGAGCCCGCACGCGATCGCCTCGGCCGCCCCGAGCCGGGCCGAGGTCAGCGCGACGTGCGTGCCCAGCTCGCCGGGGGTGTGCGAGAGCAGCCAGGTGCCGCCGACGTCGGGTACGTAGCCGATCGTCACCTCCGGCATCGCCAGCATCGTCCGCTCGGTGACGACCCGGACCGAGCCGTGCGCCGAGATCCCGACGCCGCCGCCCATGACCACGCCGTCCATCAGCGCCACGTACGGCTTCGGGTACCGCGCGACCAGGGCGTCGAGCCGGTACTCCTCGGCGAGCATCGCCGCGCCCGCCCGGCCGCGGCTCGCCGGGTCGCGGGCGTCGTCGACCAGGAACCGGACGTCGCCGCCCGCGCACAGCCCCTTCGGCCCCGCCCCGTCGACGACGACGGCGGCCACCGCCGGGTCCTCCGCCCAGCCCTCGAGCGTGCCGAGCAGGGTGTGGATCATGCCGGCGGTGAGCGCGTTGAGCGCGCCGGGCCGGTCCAGCGTCAGCCGCCCGACCGGTCCCTGCCGGCGGACGAGGACCCCCGCGTCGTCGGTCATGATCGTGACCATACCCGCGCGGGGCGGCCGGACGCCGTCGGTCACCTTGCCGTGGCGCCGTGTCGTGAGCAATGCTCAGAACGATGCCGAGCACCGTCGCCCCCACCGCCCTCGCCGTCCGGCTGCGGGAGCTCGCCGCCGCGGCGCCCGACGCCCCCGCGCTCACCGACGACCACGGCGGGGTGACGCGCCGGGAGCTCGACGAGCGTTCCACCCGTCTCGCCCGGCGGTTCGCCGCGCTGGGGGTCGGGTACGGGGACTTCGTCTCGATCGCGCTGCCCAACGGGATCCGGCACGTCGAGTGCTCGTTGGCCGCGTGGAAGCTCGGGGCGGTGCCGCAGCCGCTGTCCCACCGGCTGCCGCCCACGGAGCTCGCCGCGCTGGTGGAGATCGCCGATCCCGCGCTGGTGGTGGGGCTCGACCCGGGCGACGGGCGCTCGTGGTCGAGCGGCGACGAGGACCTCTCGACCGGCGACGCCACGCCGTTGCCCGACCTCGTCGGGCCCTCGTGGAAGGCGCCGACCTCGGGCGGCAGCACGGGCCGCCCGAAGCTGATCGTCGCGGGGCAGCAGGCGAGTGTGGAGGCCGTGCTCGCGCGCGCCCCGTTGCTGCGCATCGGCCGGGACGGGGTGTTCCTGTCGACCGCACCGCTCTACCACAACGCGCCGTACATGTTCTCGCTGATGGCGCTGCTGCAGGGGCACCACGTCGTCCTCATGGGACGGTTCGACGCCGCCCGCGCGCTCGACCTCGTCGCCCGGCACCGGGCCACGTGGCTGTACGTGGTGCCCACGATGATGGGGCGGATGCTGCGGCTGCCCGCCGAGGTGCGGGCCGCGGCGGACCTGTCCTCGCTGCGGACCGTGCTGCACGTCGGCGCGCCCTGCCCGCCGCACGTCAAGCGGGGCTGGCTGGACTGGGTCGACCGGCCGGAGATCGTGATCGAGCTGTACTCGGGCACGGAGGCGCAGGCCAACTGCATGATCGACGGCCGGGAGTGGCTCGACCGGCCCGGCTCGGTGGGGCGGGTGCAGCGCGGCCGGATGAGCGTGCGCGGCGAGGACTTCCGGGAGCTGCCGCCCGGCGAGGTCGGCGAGATCTGGATGCGGCGCGACGGCGAGGCGCCGACCTACCGCTACATCGGCGCGGAGGCCCGCGAGCGCGACGGGTGGGAGTCGCTGGGGGACATGGGGTCCTTCGACGCCGAGGGCTACCTCTACCTCGCCGACCGGCAGACCGACATGATCCTCGTCGGCGGGGCCAACGTGTACCCGGCGGAGGTCGAGTCCGCGCTCTCCGCGCACCCCGCGGTGCTCTCGGCCGCGGTGATCGGGCTGCCCGACGAGGACTACGGCAGCGTCGTGCACGCGATCGTGCAGGTCGGCGGCCCGGTGGGGGAGGAGGAGCTGCGTGAGTTCGTGCGCGGCAGGCTCGCCCCGTACAAGGTGCCGCGTACCGTCGAGCTGACCACCGACCCCCTGCGCGACGACGCCGGCAAGGTCCGCCGCAGCGCGCTGCGGGAGGCCCGCCTCCCGCGCGCCTCCTGAGGCCCCGGGAGAGCGCCGGACCAGGGCTCCACGGCCGGCGGCCTGCCGGTTTCGGCGGCGCGTCGGCGGGTACGAGCAGGAGCCTGCCGCCGGGCCGGGGGAGGCCGGATCTCGCCCCGGGAAGGCAGGTGACCGGGTGAATGCCACCGTCCGCAGGACCACCCTGCGGTGGTCGCTGCTCGGCGCGGGGGCGGCCGCGGGCTCGCACCTTCTCCCGGCCGCGAGCTGGCTGCCACCGGTACGGCGGCTGCTGCCCGGTCTGTCCGGGCGGGGCGCCGCCGGCCACGTGGCGCTGACCTTCGACGACGGACCCTCGCCGCCGGGCACGGCGGCCGTGCGGGACGCGCTGGCCGGGCTCGGAGTACGGGCGACCTTCTTCGTCCTGGGACGCGAGCTGGCCCGGAACCCGGACCTGGGCCGGGAGCTGGCCGCCGCGGGCCACGAGATCGCCGTCCACGGGTGGGACCACGGGTACCTGCTCGGCCGCGGGCGGCGCCGGGTGCGCGACGAGCTGGCCCACACCCGGGACCTGATCGGCGAGACCTGCGGCACGACACCGCGGTGGTTCCGTCCGGCGTTCGGGGTCCTCACCGGTCCGGCGGTGTGCGCGGCGCACGAACTGGGCCTGCGCCCGGTCCTCTGGACGGCGTGGGGGAAGGACTGGACGGCCACGGCGACCGCGGACTCGGTCGTCCGACGGCTCGAGCCGGGGCTCGTCGGGGGTGCCACGCTGCTCCTGCACGACGTGGTCCCGGGTCCGGTCACGGCCGCGGCCCTGCCGAGGCTCGCCGCGCTCGCCGCCGAGCGCGCGCTCACGCTCGGCCCGCTCGGCGAGCACGGCGTGCCCTCGTGACGGTGCGGCGGTGAGCCGGTGGGCGGACGTCGCGGGCCTCGGGCTCGGCGCGGCGGTGCTCCTCGGCCTCGGGTTCGTGCTGCAGCAACGGGCGGCCCGGGCCCGCTCGGTGCCCGACGCGGCCGTGTCGTTCCGGCTGCTCGGCGACCTGATCGGCACGCCGATGTGGCTGGCCGGCCTCGCCGCGATGATCGCGGGCCAGCTGCTGGGCGCCGCCGCCCTCGGCGTCGGGGACGTCACCCTGGTCGAGCCGCTCCTGACGACCAACCTGCTGTTCGCGCTGTTGTTCACCCGGGCGCTGTCCGTCGCCCCGCTGCGCGCCGAGGACTGGATCGGGTCGGTCGCGCTCGTCGGCGGTGTCGTCCTGTTCCTGGTCTGCGCCGCACCGAGACAGGCCCGGAACGCCGCCGCCACGCACGCGGACCCGGCGAGCGCGGTGTTCCTGGGCGTCGTCGCCGTGGTCGTCGCGGTGCTCGTCCTCCTGTCGCGGTCCCGGGACGGGCCGACCCGGGCCGGCATGCTCGCCCTGGGCGCCGGCCTGCTGTTCGGCGTGCAGGACGGGCTGACACGCAGTGTGGTGGGCGCGCTGGGGCGGGGCCCGGACCGCCTGTTCGCCTCCTGGCCGTTCTACGCGCTGGTCCTCGTGGCGATCACCGGGATCCTGCTCATGCAGAACGCGTTCGGGAGCGCGCCGCTGCGCTCCTCCCTGCCGGTCATCACCGCCGCGGAGCCGCTCACCGGCATCGCGTTCGGCCTCGGCGTCTACGGTGAGCGCATCCGACTGGCGCCCGGCTGGTTGGTGGGTGCGGCGGCCGGGCTCGCCGTCATGATCGCCGGGGTCGTGGTGGTGGCGCGCAGCAGAACTCTGCACCTGCACAGGGGGCTGTAGTGCTCGGCGTCGTCCTGGCGGTGTGCGCAGCGGCGTGCAACGCGGTGGGAACGGTGTTCCAGCGCAAGGCCGCACGGGCCGCGCCGGACAGCGAGACCATGCGGCCCGCGCTGCTGTGGGACCTCATGCGGCGACCACCATGGCTGGTCGGGATCGCCGGGATGATCGGCGGGTTCCTCTGCCAGGCCGCGGCGCTGCACTTCGCCCCGCTCACCCTCGTGCAGCCGATCGTCGTGTTCGAGCTCCCGCTCACGCTGGCGGTCGCGGCCGTGGTGTTCGGCCGGCGCGTCGACCGGAACGCGGTCTGGGGCACCCTCGCCGTCAGCGCCGGGCTGACGCTGGTGCTGATCGCCCTCGAGCCCCGCCCGGGACCGGCCTCGACCGGGGCCAGCTGGGTACTCGTCATCGCCGTCACCCTCGTCGTCGTGGCCGCGCTGGTCCTGGTGGGGCTCCGCACGCGGGGCAGCCGCCGGGCCGCCCTGTTCGGGGTGGGGGCCGGGATCGGGTTCGGGTTCACCGCGGCGCTGATGGACGAGGCGTTGCGGGTGCTCGACGGCGGCGTCGCCGCACTCCTGTCCGACTGGCCGGTCTACGCGATGGTCGCGGCCGGGATCGGCAGCGTCTTCCTGACCCAGAACGCCCTGCAGGCGGGCCCGATCGTCGCCGCCCAGCCGGCGATCACCACGTGCGACCCGCTGGCGGCCATCGCCTACGGGGTGCTGATGTTCGGCGAGCAGCTGCGCGCCGGGATCTGGCTGGTGCCGACGCTCATCGGGGCTGCGATCGCGATCGGGGGGACCGTGGCGCTGGCGCACTCCCCGCTGGCGGAGGCGCAACCGGACGGCGGGTGAACCCCGTGCCCTCCCGCCAGGCCAGGAGGGCGTCGACGGGATCCTCGACGAACACCGAGCGGGCCCGCGCCACCTGGTCCTCCCGGTCCCGCCCCGGCGCCGACAGGCGCAGCACCTGCTCACGCAACGCGTCCGTGTCGGGCGCGAACGACGCCACCCCGTGGGCGGCGAGCGCGGCCGCGCCGAGGCGACCGTGGCCCGGCAACGGCCGGTGCAACACCACGGGGATCCCGGTCGCGAACGCCTCGGCGCAGGCGGTGCCCCCGGACTGGTCGACGAGGACCGACACCGCGGCGAGGAGATCGCCGACGTCGTCGCGCCAGCCGAGGGCCAGGCAGCCCGGGAGCCGGCCGATCTCGCGGCGCAGCTCGGGATTGCGCCCGCAGAGCACCACCGTGCGCACGCCGCGCAGCGCCGACAGGGCTCTGGTCGTGCGGGCCGTCGAGCCGACTCCCCAGGACCCGGCCGACACCAGGACCGCGCGGTCGCCGGGGGCGAGCCCGAGCGCGGCCCGGCCCGCTGCCGGGTCCCGGCCCAGGTGGAACCCGTCGGCCACGACCGGTCCCGGGGCCAGCGCCGGCAGGCCGGTGCGGGCGCGGGCGTGCGCGGCGACCCAGGGGTACGGGCAGAAGAACGCGTCGGTCGCGGGGTGCAGCCACTGCCGGTGAGCGGCGGGCTCGGTGATCACGACGACCGACGGCACCGTGAGCAGGCCGGCGACCCGCATGTGCCCCGCGACCTGGGCGGCCAGGTGGAAGGTCGAGACGACCACGTCCGGCCGGTAGCCCGCGACCAGGTCCCGCAGCCGCCACGCCGCGAGCTGGTCCAGTGGGAAGACCCCTGGCCGGCAGTGGCGTCGTTCGCTGAAGAACGCGCGGAAGATCGCCTCGTAGAGCCACGGCGCATGGCGCAGCATCCCCGCGTAGCCCGCACGCAGCGCCGCGCCCCCCGGGAGCACCTGCATCAGGTCGACGACCAGGACCTCGTGGAACCGGCGGCGCAGCCCGGCGCCGAGCTCGCGGGCGACCTGATCGTGTCCCGCGCCCATGCTGGCGGTCAGCACCAGCCACCGAGCCCCGGCGGCTCCGTACGGCATCGGGCTCCCTACCCGAGACCGCGCCGGAGTAAACACCGGATCCGGCGAGAGCTGTCGCAGCGGTGACCGTGGACGGCTCGTGCCGGCCGGTGCCGGCTCGTGCGGAAGCGGGCCGTAGCGGCCGGTGCCGGCGCCTGCGGAAGGCCGCCGGCCGACGAGGTTCCGAGAGCGGGTCCGGTGGGTAAGCCCCCTCATGTAGGGCCCATCGAGGGTCGTGGTGAGCGACGCGAAGGAGTGCGCCATGGCGATGGACGACAAGATCGACAACAAGGCCGAGGAGCTGAAGGGCAAGGCCAAGGAGGGCGTCGGCCGGGCGACGGACGACGAGGGTCTCGAGGCCGAGGGCCGCGGTGACCAGGCCTCGGGCAAGGTCAAGCAGGCCGGCGAGAAGGTCAAGGACGCGGCCAAGGACGTGTTCAAGAAGTAGCGCGCCACCGCACGACGGACGAGGCGCCTGGCAGCCGTTCGGCTCGCCAGGCGCCTCGCCGTGTCCCGATGGCCGGACCGGCAACCGGACGCCCGCGTTTGCCCGCATGAGTGAGGATGTGCGTGCAGGGGCGAGCCCTCGGTGCAGGGGCGAGCCCTCAGACGGGTTGGGCGACGAGTGGCTGCCCGCCGAGGGTGTGCGTGAGGTCCCAGGTCCGTGGCCGACTTCGTGGTCGTTGCTCGGGGTCGATCCAGACCGGGGGCACGAACTCCGGGATCCCGTCGCGCAGCAGGGCGACCCAGTCGGTGGTGTGGATCTGGTGGTGGTGGGCCTTGCACAGCATGACCAGGTTGCCGAGCGCCGTATGGCCGCCGTGTTCCCAGGGGAGGACGTGGTGGATTTCGCACCAGGAGGGTGGGCGGTCGCAGCCGGGATGCGCGCAGCCGCCGTCGCGGGAGGTCACCGCCCGGCGGAGCCCGTCGGGGATGGTGCGGGTGAGCCGGCCGACGTCGAGGGGTTGCCCGGCGCCGTCGAGCACCATGGGGACGACGCCGCAGTCACACGCCAGCTGGGCGGGTCAGGCGCAGTTCGTTGAGCGGCGGGGGTTGGGGTGTCGTCGGGTTCGGGGCCGTCCTCGTCGAGGGCCTCGAGCAGCGCGGTGCCCCACTGCTGCAGCTCGCGGGGGTGTAGCTGGTGGCGGCGTCGGCGAGCTGGATCTCCGCGCCGGCCCAAATCTCCGGGGTGAGTCGGCCCGCGGGCGGGGAGGCCAGCAGCCGGGTGAGCACCGCGACGTGGGCCAGCGAGGTGGTCCCGGCGGCGAACACTTCCGCCGTGGCCGGGAGTTTCGCGGGTAAGACCGCGCCGTCGAGCCCGATCCGCGGGCACACCGCGTCGGCGACTGCGACCCGCTGCGCGGCGGGCCCGTGGTCGAGGCGCAGCAGATCCTGCAGCGCCCGGGTGGGCGAGGCGTAGCCGTGCTCGGCGAAGGTGCCGCGCCGGTCCAGCTCGGCCACTGTCTGCACGCCGAGCTGCTCCAGGCGCCGGGTGACCGATTCGCGTACCCGCAGCGTCTCCACCAGCTCGGCGGCACTTGCGCCCGGTCCGGTCGCGGCGGCGAGCGCGTCGACGGCGTCGTCGAGCAGGCGCCACGCGTTGGCGATCGGGCTGGGGAGCATGCATCGACCCTACTCGAACACCACTTCGAACACAAGGTAAAGTTCGCAGCTCAGGACCACTTCCGAAGGACTCACTGAGTGGAAAGCTCTGCCTGGGGCCTCAGCCCCGCAGCGCCTCAGGCAGCACCCGCGCCGCTTCGACCAGGCTGGGCCCGTACCAGGTCAGCAGGCGCCCGCTGACCAGGACGGACGGGGCGGCGAAGGCCTCCGGGCCGTCGTCGGCGGTGAAGAGGTAGGGCTCGTCGGGGAGCACCACGAGATCGTGTGAGGGGAGGTCGGCCGGGTCGAAGCGCGGGTAGCGCTCGGGGGAGTCGGCCAGCACGTTGTCCACGCCGAGCCGGGCGAGCACCGCGCCGGTGAACGTGTCGGAGCCGCAGGCCATCCACGGCTTGCGCCAGATCGGCACCAGCGCGCGGCGCCGCTCGGTCGGCTCCGGGAGCGCGGCCCACAGGCGGCGGGCCTCGGCGAGCCACGCCGGCTCGTCGAACCCGCAGGCGGCGAGCATGCGGCCGAGCGAGTCCAGCCCGCCGTCGACGGTCCGGATGTCGGTGACGTAGACGGCGAGCCCGGCGTCGCGCAGCCGCTGCAGGTCGCCGGGCTTGTTCTCCTCCTGGTTGGCCAGCACCAGGTCCGGCGCGAGCGCGACGATCGCCTCGACGTCCGGGTTCTTGGTGCCGCGCACCCGCGGCACGTCGAGGTCCGCGGGGTGCGTGCACCAGTCCGTGGCGGCGACGAGCGTCGAGCGGTCGGTGGCCCCGACCGCCTCGGTCAGCGAGGGCACGATCGACGCGATGCGCGCGACCTTCGTGGGGACGTCGACCTCGCGGCCCTCGTCGTCGATCACCATGGCCCCGAGCCTCTCATGCGGCCCGCCCACTCGTCGGCCCATGGCCGGTACATCCAGTGCCCGGGCGATGAGTACCGGCGACGTCACCGGTCTGTCCTGCTGGAGCACGACGCCGCACGATGCCGCCCGGCACGAGACACCACGGAGGACGCCATGACGACCACCCCGAGCGACCCGACCACCGCGCCGCCCGGCCGCCCGCCCGTCGTCGACCTCGCCACCTGGCAGACCGCCCGCGACGAGCTCCTGGTCCGCGAGAAGGCCCACACGCGCGAGGGCGACGCTCTCGCAGCGGCCCGCCGTCGGCTGCCGATGGTGGAGTTCGACGGGACGGTCGAGGTCGTGGGGGCCGACGGCCCCGTCCCGTTCCTGGACCTGTTCCAGGGCCGCGAGGAGCTCGTGGTCTATAAGCACATGTGGTGGGACGACGCGCCGCACCAGGGCCAGTGCGAGGGCTGCACCACCACGGCCTGGCACCTGCAGGACGCGTCCTACCTCCATGCCCGTGGCGTCTCGTTCGCCGTCCTGACCACGGGCCGGTGGGACGAGGTGGCGGCCTACGTCGAGTTCATGGGCTACACCCAGCCCTGGTACTCGGTGCGCGGCGTGGCCGGGCCCGCCGGCGGCCACATGGGGTACCTCACCAGCTACCTGCGCGACGGCGACCGCACCTTCCTCACCTACTCCACGACGGGCCGCGGCAACGAGCGGGTCAACGCGTCCCTCGGCCTGCTCGACATGACGCCCTACGGCCGCGGCGAGGCCTGGGAGGACACCCCCGAGGGCTGGCCCGGGGGACGCCACGCGTGCTGGTCCTGGCGGACGGACGCGGACGGGAACGCCACCTGGGGGCCGACGAGCCGCCCCGTGCCGCAGTGGACGCGTCCCGGTGCGACCCCCGTCGAGACGCTCGGCAGGCACGGCGACCCGTCCTGACGCGCACGGTGCCGCC
The DNA here is from genome assembly GCF_021343995.1 of Pseudonocardia terrae. Taxonomy (GTDB): domain Bacteria; phylum Actinomycetota; class Actinomycetes; order Mycobacteriales; family Pseudonocardiaceae; genus Pseudonocardia; species Pseudonocardia terrae. The sequence continues at coordinate 84,209 of NZ_JAJTTE010000011.1, forward strand.
GGCCCGCGCTCACACGGGGAACCGTCACGCGGGGAACAGCGGAGCGTCCCGGTCCAGCAGGAATCGCCGCAGCGCCCGCACCGGCGAGCTGGCGGGCCGGTCCCGCGGCCAGGCCACGCCGATCACGCGGCTGGTGCGCGGGCTCGTCAACGGCAGCTCGACGACGCCGGGCGGCGGCTCGCGGTGCGAGACCGGCAGCAGGGCCACACCGAGGCCCGCCCCGACGAACCCGCGCAGCGTCGCCGTGTCGCCGCCCTCGAAGGCCAGCCGCGGGGTGAACCCGGCCTCCCGGCACCAGGCGTCGACGATGGTGCGCAGGCCGTAGCCGGGCAGGAAGCCGACGAAGGCCTCGCCCGCGGCCTCGGCCAGCGGAATGCCCTCGCGCCGGTCGGCGAGCGGATGGTCGGCGGGCACCACGAGCCGCAGCTCCTCCTCGCCGAGGGGCTGGGCGGCGAGCCCGGCCTCCTCGGGCAGCGGGGAGGTGAGCGCGAGGTCCGCCTCGCCGGCGCGCAGCCGTTGCAGCAGGACCGCGTGCGCGTCCTGGACCAGGTCGAACCGGATGCCGGGGTGCCGCGCGCGGAACTCGCCGATCACTCGCGGGACGACGTCGGCGCCCAGGGTCGGCAGGAAGGCCAGCGTGATCCGGCCGTGCACGCTGTCCACCTCGCCGGCCAGCTCGCGGGCGCCCGTGGCCAGCTCGGCGAGGGAGCGCTCGGCGTAGCGCAGCAGCAGCCGGCCCTCGCGGGTCAGCCGCACGGTGCGGCCGCTGCGGACGAACAGCGAGGTCCCCAGCTCCTGCTCGAGGCGGGCGACCCCGCGGGAGAGTGTGGACTGCGGCACACCGAGCTCGTCCGCGGCGTGCGTGACGTGCTCGGCCCGCCCGACGGCGACGAACCAGCGCAACCGGGGTGCGAGCGCGGCGAGGACCTGCGACTCATCCATTTATGCATTATCGCAGCAGATCAGATGCATTGGACGCATGCTGGTCCTGGTCGTACGGTCGTTGGCGATGACAACGACCGCGCCGTCCCCCACCACGTCCGCCCTCGGCCACGAGCGCGGCAGCCCGGGCTACCGCCGCCTCGGGCTGGCCATGTGGTGCACCGGGCTGGCGACGTTCGTGCTGGTCTACGCCGTGCAGGGGCTGCTGCCCACGCTCTCCGACGAGTTCGGCGTCTCGTCCGGGACCTCCAGCCTCGCGCTCTCCGCGACCACGCTGACCCTCGCGCTCGCGGTCGTCCCGCTCTCCGCGGTGGCCGAGGCCTGGGGCCGCGCCCGCGTGATGACCGTCGCGTTGACCGCGTCGGCGGTCCTCGGGCTGCTCGCCCCGCTCGCGCCGACCTTCGCGGTGCTCGTGGGGATCCGCGCGCTGGAGGGGGTCGCGCTGGCCGCGCTGCCGGCGTTGGCGATGTCCCACGTCACCCGGGAAGTGGCGCCGCGGCACCTCGGCGGCGCGGTCGGGCTGCTGATCGCCGGCAACACCATCGGCGGGCTCTCCGGGCGGCTCATCGCCACCGGGGTCGCCGACGTCGCGGGCTGGCGGCTCGCGCTCCTGGCCGTCGGCCTCGTGTCGCTGCTCTGCACCGTGGCCTTCCGGCTGCTGCTGCCGCCGTCGATCGCCCCGGCCGCCCCGCGGGTCCGGCTCGGCGAGCTCGGTGTGCCGATCCTGCGGCACCTGCGCGACCCGGGCCTGCTGTGCCTGTTCGGCATCGGCCTCCTGCTGATGGGCGCGTTCGTGACGATGTACAACTACCTGGGCTTCCGGCTGCTGCGCGCCCCGTTCGGGCTGCCCGCGGCGCTGGTCGCGCTGATCTTCCTCGGCTACCTGGCCGGGTCCTACGCCTCCACGGCGGCGGGTCGGCTCGGCGACCGGTTCGGCCGCCGGAAGGTCATGTGGATCGGCATCGTCGTCGCCGTCGCCGGCGCCTGGGTCACCGCGCCGGCCCGGCTGCCGACCGTCCTGCTCGGGCTGATCCTCGTCACCGTCGGGTTCTTCGCCGGGCACTCGCTCGCCAGCAGCTGGGTGGGCCGCCGGTCGTCGATGCTCGCGGAGGGGTCACCCGGCATCGCCTCGTCGCTGTACCTGTTCGGCTACTACGCGGGCAGCAGCGTCGGCGGCACCGTCGGCGGGGTGGTGTTCGACCACGCGGGCTGGACCGGGGTGGTCGGTTACCTGACCGTGCTGCTCGCCGGCGCCCTCGTCCTGGCCCTGACGCTGCGCCGGATCCCGGCCCCGGCGTGAGCCGGCGCCGGGCGACGTCCGCCCCGCGTCGGGAAGGGCCGGCGCCGGGAGGGTCAGCGCCGGGAGACGTAGTCCTCGCTGTACGAGCGCTCGGCCGTCGTGGGGTCGCCGAACGGGTACACGCGTTCCCCGCGCCGGTTGGCGGCCAGCGCGGTCGTCCAGTTGAGCAGTGTGGTGAACCGGTTGTGCACGCCCGCCAGGAACGCGATGTGGATCGCGCCCCAGAGCAGCCAGCCGACGAACCCGTCGAGCCGCACCGGGCCCTTCTCCAGCAGCGCGTGCCGCCGCGAGATGTAGGCGGCGTTCCCGAGGTCGAGGTAGCGGAACGGCCGCGTCGGCTGCCCGGTCAGGACCCGCCGGACGTCCTCGCCGGCGTGCCGCCCGGACTGCATCGCGACCTCCGCGATACCCGGCAGGTCGTCGAGGCTCATCACGTCGCCGACGACGCGGATCTCGGGGTGACCGGCGACGGTGAGGTCCGGCTCGACGGGGATCCGGCCCTGCCGGTCCTGCGTCACGCCGGTCTCCTTCGCCACGTTCTGCAGGAACGGCACCGCCTCGACACCCGCGGTCCACAGCACCGTGCGCGCGTCGTACCGCCGCTGTTCCCGCGTGCCGTCGGGACCCGGCCTCTTCGCGGTCGTGACCACCCCGCGCTCGTCGACCTCCGTGACGTGCACCCCGAACACCGTCTCGACGCCGAGCCGGTCCAGCGCCTGCTGCGCCTTCTCGGTGAGGTTGTGCCCGAACGACTTGAGCACCCGGTCGCCGCCGTCGAACAGCAGCACCCGCGCCTCCCGCGGGTCGATGTGCCGGTACTCGTGCTCGATGGCGTGCAGCGCGAGCTCGCGGATCTGCCCGGCGAGCTCCACCCCGGTCGGGCCGGCGCCGGCCACGGCGAAGGTCAGCCACTCCGCCCGGTCCTCCGGGTCGGGGAGGGTCTCGGCCATCTCGAAGGCGCCGAAGACCCTGCGTCGGATGGCGAGCGCGTCGTCGATGGTCTTCATCCCGGGCGCGTGCACCGCGAACTCCGGGCGGCCGAGGTAGGACTGGCGCATCCCGGCGGCGACGATCAGCTGGTCGTAGGGCAGGTCGAAGGTCGTCTCGTCGGGCCGGCGGGCGGTGAGCACCCGCGCCGTCGCGTCGAGGTCGCAGGCCTCCCCGAGGACCACGCGCACGTTCCGGTGCCGGCGCATCAGGGTGCGCAACGGCGACGTGATCTGGCCCTCGGACAGCAGTCCCGTGGCGCACTGGTAGAGCAGCGGCTGGAACAGCGAGGTCGTGGTGCGGTCGAGCAGCGTGACGTCCGCGTCGGCCCGCGCGAGCCGGCGGGCCGCGTAGACCCCGCCGAACCCGCCGCCGACCACGACCACCTTCGCCCGGCCCATCGGGTCCCCTCTCCACGCACGTCGTCCAGTCCCCACGTACCCGGCGGACGGCGACCGCATGCCCCGGGAACGACGTCGCCCCGCACTGACCAGGTGCGGGGCGACGGGGGTGCGGCGGGTGCGGACCGGCTACATGTTGCGCCGGTACTGGCCCCCCACCTCGAAGAAGGCGTCCGTGAGCTGCCCCAGCGAGCAGACCCGGGCGGCCTTCATCAGCTCGTCGAACACGTTGCCCTCACCGGTGGCGACGTCCTGCAGCCGGCGGATCGCCTGCTCGGCCTCGGACTTGTGCCGGCCCTGGAAGTCGGCCAGCCGGTCCAGCTGCGACTTCTTCTCGGCCTCGGTACCGCGGGCCAGCTCGATCTCGACCGGCTCCTCGTCGTCCGCGCCGGGCTTGAGGAAGGTGTTCACACCGACGATCGGCAGCGTGCCCTCGTGCTTGCGGTGCTCGTAGAGCATCGACTCGTCCTGGATCTTGCCGCGCTGGTAGCCGGTCTCCATGGCGCCCAGCACGCCGCCGCGCTCGGCGATCCGGTCGAACTCGGCGAGCACCGCCTCCTCGACGAGGTCGGTCAGCTCGTCGACGACGAACGAGCCCTGCAGCGGGTTCTCGTTCATGGACAGGCCCCACTCACGGTTGATGATCAGCTGGATCGCCATCGCGCGCCGCACCGAGGACTCGGTCGGGGTGGTGATCGCCTCGTCGTAGGCGTTGGTGTGCAACGAGTTCGCGTTGTCGTACAGGGCGCAGAGGGCCTGCAGCGTGGTCCGGATGTCGTTGAAGTTCATCTCCTGCGCGTGCAGGGACCGGCCCGACGTCTGGACGTGGTACTTCAGCTTCTGCGAGCGCTCGTTGGCGCCGTACTTGTCCCGCATCGCCACCGACCAGATCCGCCGCGCGACCCGGCCGATGACCGTGTACTCGGCGTCCATGCCGTTGGAGAAGAAGAACGACAGGTTCGGCGCGAAGTCGTCGATGTCCATGCCGCGCGCGAGGTAGCTCTCCACGAAGGTGAAGCCGTTGGACAGCGTGAACGCGAGCTGGCTGATCGGGTTCGCCCCGGCCTCGGCGATGTGGTAGCCGGAGATCGAGACGGAGTAGAAGTTCCGCACCTTGTGCCGGATGAACCACTCCTGGATGTCGGCCATCATCCGGAGCGAGAACTCGGTGGAGAAGATGCAGGTGTTCTGGCCCTGGTCCTCCTTGAGGATGTCGGCCTGCACCGTGCCGCGGACGTTCGCGTAGGCGAACGCCGTCAGCTCCTCGCGCTCGGCCTCGTCGGGCTCGCGGCCCTCCTCCTCGCGGAACCTCTCGACCTGCTGGTCCACCGCGGTGTTGAGGAAGAACGCCAGGATCGTCGGCGCCGGGCCGTTGATCGTCATGGACACCGAGGTGGTGGGCGAGCAGAGGTCGAAGCCCGAGTAGAGCTCCTTCATGTCGTCGAGCGTCGCGATCGAGACGCCGGACGTGCCGACCTTGCCGTAGATGTCCGGGCGGGTGTCCGGGTCGTGCCCGTAGAGGGTCACCGAGTCGAACGCCGTGGACAGCCGCTTGGCCTCGGAGTCCTCGGAGAGGTACTTGAACCGGCGGTTGGTGCGGAACGGGTCGCCCTCGCCCGCGAACATGCGGGCCGGGTCCTCGCCCTCGCGCTTGAACGGGAAGACGCCGGCGGTGAACGGGAACTTCCCGGGCAGGTTCTCCCGGCGCAGGAAGCGCAGCAGCTCGGCGTCCTCGGTGTAGCGCGGCAGCGACACCCGCGGGACCTTGTTGCCGGACAGCGTCTCCCGGGTCAGCTGCGTGCGCAGCTCGGAGTCCCGGACCTTCACCACGAGCTCGTCGCCCGAGTAGTCCTCGACGACCTGGGGCCAGGTGTCGAGCAGCTGGGCGGAGTCCGACGACAGGTCCTGCTCGGCCTTGCGCAGCGCGTCGTCGACCGACTCGCCGACCAGCTCCTTCGCAGTGCGCAGGTGCTGGCGGACGCGGGCCTTCGTGGCCTCGGACTCGGTCTCGGCGTGGTAGCCGCGCACCGTCTCGGCGATCTCGGCCAGGTAGCGCACCCGCTCCGGCGGGATGACGGCCGCGTACTCGGTGGAGGTCTTGCGGTCCACCTTCGGCAGCCGGCCCTCGTGCAGTGTGAGGCCGTTCTCGGAGAGCAGCGCGCCCAGCTCGTGGTAGAGCGCGGTCACGCCGTCGTCGTTGAACGTGGCCGCGGAGGTGCCGTAGACCGGCATGTCCTCCCAGCTCTCGCCGAACGCCTCGCGGTTGCGCACCAGCTGGCGCCCGACGTCGCGGCGCGCGTCCTCCGCTCCGCGACGCTCGAACTTGTTGATCGCCACGACGTCGGCGAAGTCCAGCATGTCGATCTTCTCGAGCTGCGACGCGGCGCCGAACTCCGGCGTCATCACGTACAGCGAGCGGTCGACGAAGGGCACGATGCCCGCGTCGCCCTGGCCGATGCCGGGGGTCTCGACGATGACCAGGTCGAACCCGGCCGCCTTGAGCACCGAGATCACGTCGCCCAGGTTCTCCGGGATGACCCCGTCGTTGCCGCGGGTGGCGAGCGAGCGGAAGTAGACCTGGTCGCCCTTGAGCGAGTTCATCCGGATCCGGTCGCCGAGCAGCGCTCCGCCGCCCTTGCGCCGGGTCGGGTCCACGGCCAGGACCGCGATCCGGAGCTTGTCCTCCTGGTCGAGGCGGAAGCGGCGGACCAGCTCGTCGGTCAGCGAGGACTTGCCGGAGCCGCCGGTGCCGGTGATGCCGAGGACCGGGACCTGCTTCTCGGAGGCCTTGACCCGCTCCAGCACGTCGGCCGGCAGCTTCCCGGACTCGGCCAGGGTCAGCGCCCGGGCGAGGGTGGCGGTCTCGCCGGTGAACACCCCGTCGTACGACGCCGGGGGCTGCTCCGAGAGGTCCTGGTCGGTCTCCCGGATCATCAGGTTGATCATGCCGGGCAGGCCCAGGCGCTGGCCGTCGTCCGGGGAGAAGATGCGCGAGACGCCGCGGGAGTGCAGCAGCTCGATCTCCTCGTGGACGATCACGCCGCCCCCGCCGCCGTACACCTTGACGTGCCCGGCGCCGCGCTCGCGCAGCAGCTCGACCAGGTAGGAGAAGTACTCGACGTGCCCGCCCTGGTACGAGCTGATGGCGACGCCCTGCACGTCCTCCTGGATCGCGGCGGTGACGACCTCGTCGACCGAGCGGTTGTGGCCCAGGTGGATCACCTCGGCGCCCTGCCGCTGCAGGATGCGCCGCATGATGTTGATGGCCGCGTCGTGCCCGTCGAACAGGCTCGCGGCCGTCACGAAACGGATGGGGTTCTTGGGAACGTAGAGCTCGCCCACGGATCCTCCTGCACGACGACGGACCCATTTAGTTTGACGTCCTAGTATCGGGCTTGCAAGAGATCGTGATGTGACGTCCGTCGGACGACGTTTCCGCAGCTCGGGAAGGGTGGCCGCGCCGGGCCGTTGCTCAGAGCAGGGTGTCGAGGGCGGCGTGCACCTCCGCGAGGGTGGGCCGGGAGCCCGGATCGGTGAGCAGGCAGCCGTCGAGGACGCTCGCCACCCGCACCGGCAGCCGGCGCCGGGACCGCAGCCGGGGCGCGCCCTTGAGCAGCTGCGGGTAGAGCCGGCCCAGCTCTGCGCGGGGGTGCGTCGAGTCGGTGCGCGAGAGGCTGTGCGAGCCGGTCTGCTCCGGGTCCGCGACGCCGTCGGGGAAGGGGCGGACGCCCGTCGCGGCCTCGTGCAGGACCACGCCGACCGCCCAGACGTCCGTGGCGGGGGTGACGATCCCGCCCAGGATCTGCTCGGGTGCCATGTACCGGGCGCTGCCGACCTCGGCCGGCGCCGGGCCGGGTGCGCGGGCGAGCGCCAGGTCGATCACGCGGGTCACGCCGGCGCTGACGACGATGTTGCTGGGCTTGACGTCGCAGTGCACCCGGCCGTGCTCGTGCAGGTACCGCAGCGCCGCGCCGAGCTGCTGCCCCAGGTGCGCGAGGGCGGTCTCCGGGAAGCGGCCGTAGCTGTCGAGCGCGTCGGACAGGGTGCCGCCGGGCAGCGACTCCAGCACCATCACCGGGTTCGGGCCGCGCTCGTCGACCAGGTCGAGCAGCCGCACGATGTAGGGGTGGCGCAGCGCGCGCAGCAGCTTGGCCTCGCGCAGCAGCTCGCGCCGGGTCCGGACGTCGCCCACCAGGTCCGGGCGCAGCACCTTCGCCACCGTGTGGCAGTGGTGGACGGCGCTCCACGCGTCGTAGGTGTCGAAGTCCTCGCCGCGACGCAGGTGCTGCACCACGCTGTAGCCCGGCGCGACCTCGTGGCCCGGCGGGAGCGGCGGCGGCCCGTCGAGACCCGGGTCGGTCGCCGGGACCGCGAACCGCAGGTCGTCGGGAGCCGGATCCGGGCGGGGATCCGGCTCCACGACGGCCGCACTCATCGCGCGCCCCCGTGGGGGCGCCCGGCGTCACTCACCGCGGACCGCCGGGGCGCACGCTCCAGCCCGTCCGGTCGCCGTCCACGTCGTCGACCCCCACACCGTCGAACTCCACGCCGTCGATCCTCGCGCGATGCCGCCCGCCCGGCACCTCGGAGGTCCGGGTGACGGCGGCGAAACGCTCGGTGGGAGCGACGTCCGGTCCGGAGGTGGCCCCGGCCACCGGGGCCGGCCGGAACTCGGTCACGCCCGTACAGCGCGCGGGCAACGCCCAGCGGGACAACGCCTCCGGGCCGGACACCGGGGCGAGCTCGGAGAGGCCGACGTGCGCTCCCGCCGTGCGGAACGTGGGGAGCAGGGCGGTCTCGGCCCACGGGTCGGCCGGCCACGAGGAGGTCTCCAGGGCGGCGAGGTCCGCGTCGAGGTCCGCCGCGAGGTCGTCCCCGTAGCCGTCCCCGTAGCCGTCCTCGATCCCGATCCCGAAGCCGTCCCCGAACTCCCCGAACCCGCTGTGCAGGGTGGCGGGCAGCCGCTCCGCCAGGGGCTCCGCGCCGGGGTGGTGCAGCCGGTACAGCTCGGCGTAGCCGGGGCTGCGCGTGAGCAGCTCGCGGTGCCGCCCGGAGGCGGTGATCCGGCCGTTCTCCAGGTAGACGATCTGGTCGGCGTCGGTGACCGTGAGCAGGTTGTGGCTGATCACCAGCGTGGTGCGGCCCGCCATCAGCCGGCGCAGCGGCGTGAGGATGCGCTCGGTGGCGCCGGCGTCGAGCCCCGTGGTCGGCTCGTCGAGGATCAGCACGGGCGCGTCGCGGACCATCGCCCGCGCGATCGCCAGCCGCTGCCGCTGACCGCCGGAGAGCAGCCGTCCGCGCTGGCCGACCCGGGTGTCGTAGCCGTCGGGCAGCGCGCTGATGAACTCGTGCGCGTCGGCGGCCCGTGCGGCCTCGACGATCTCGGCCTCGCTCGCGTCGGGGCGGCCCCAGAGGATGTTGTCGCGCACCGTGCCGTCGAACACGAGCGTCTCCTGCAGCACCGCCGCGACGTTGCGCCGGACGTCGGCGAGGGCGAGGTCGCGCAGGTCGTGCCCGTCGAGCACCACGGCTCCGGCATCGGGGTCGTAGAAGCGCAGCAGCAGCTTGGTCAGCGTGGTCTTGCCGGCGCCGCTGGGCCCGACCACCGCCACGGTGTGCCCCCGCGGGACCAGGATCGACACCCGCTCCAGCGCGGTCCCGGTCGTGCCCGGGTAGGTGAAGGTGACGTCCTCGAGCCGCAGGTCGCCGCGCGCCCGTTCGATCCGCACCGGATCCGGCCGGTCGGTGACCCGGGGCTGCTCGTCGAGCAGCTCGATCACGCGCTCGGCGCCCGCGGCCGCGGCGTAGACGGTGTTGCCCATCTCGCCGAACCCGCGGACGGGGCCGAACAGCTGGCTCAGATAGCCGGTGAACACGAGCAGGCCGCCGAGGGTCAGGTTGCCGCGGGCCATCTGCCAGATGCCCACGCCCAGGACGGTCAGCACGCCGACGACCTCGAGCATCCCGACCAGCGGGCCGAACAACGACTTGAGCCGCACCGCCACCATCTGCGCGGCGAAGGCGCCGCGGCTCTCCCGGTGGAACCGCTCGGTCTCGGCCGCCTGCCGGCCGTACGCCTGCACGAGGGCGACGTTGCCCAGGCTCTCCTCCGCCACGGCCGCGATGCCGCCGGTGCGCCGCCGCTTCTCCCGCGACGCGCTCTTGATCCGGCGCGCGAAGAACCGCGACGCCAGGCCGAACACCGGCGCGGCCGCGATCGCGATCAGGGCCAGCTGCCAGTTCAGGAAGAAGAGCAGCGCCGTGAAGACGATCACCTGGACGCCGTACGTCACGGCCATCGCGACGCCCGTCAGGACGAGCTCCTCGATGGCGCCGATGTCGCTCGACAACCGTGACATCACGTCACCGAGCTGGCGCCGTTCGAAGAATCCGAGCGAGAGGCGCTGCAGATGTGCGAACACGCGGGTGCGCAGGACGAGGACGAATCGCTCACCGACCCACGCGGAGACGTACGAGTCGAAATAGTCGACCACCGCACCGACGACCGAGACGGCCAGATAGGCACCGATCACCCACGGCAGCAACGTGTAGTTCTGCGGGGTGAGCACGTCGTCGATCAGGATCATGAACAGCCAGAGGCTGGCGGCGATCGTGAGCGGGCTGAGCGCCGACAGGATCAGGCCGACCGCGAAGCGGCCGCGGAACCCGGCGGTGTAGGGCCAGAAGCGGCGGAAGATCTGCCGCACCGTGAGGTGCGGGGCCTCGGGCAGCAGGGCGCCGGCGGAGCGGTCCGGGGCGCCCGGCCCGGGCCCGGTGTCGGGCTCGGCTCCGGGCTCGGCTCCGGGCTGGGCGTCGGCCTCGCGGTGAGGCTCGACCGCGACTGCCCGGGAGTCGTCGTCGCTGGTCACGAGGTCGGCGGACGGCAGTGTCACGGCCGGGAACGACTCCGGGGTCGGCTCCGGTCCGGGGTCCGGATCGAGGGCGTCCGGGGTCTCGGTGGTCTCGGTGGTCTCGGCGGTCTCGGTGAGCGGTCGGGTCGCGCGGCGGGAGCCGCGCCTCGTCGCGCGGTGACGGGCGGTGGGGGACGGCATCGTCACGTGCCTCCGGTGGTCCGGGAGAGAACGGGGGAGTGCGGGGGCCGGAACGTCGGGCGAGAAGACCGGTCGGGAAGACGACGACGGCCCCTCCCACCGCAGCGCGGGAGGGGCCGCCGCACGGACATCAGAGCACCCGGCTCACTTGTGCCCGTGCTTCTTCTTGCCGTGCGACTTGCTCCACGACTTCTTCGACTGCGAGCACTTGTCGTGCTTCTTCGCCGGCTTCTTCGGGGCGCCGGGCAGCGGCAGCAGGTTCGCGAAAGGCATGACTACTCCTTCTCGGGTGACACGCGATCCGCTGATGCGCACCGCGTACCTCGCCTAAAGCGCGAGCGGGAAAGAGGTTGCGACGTTCTCGACACGCCACTCGATCGAGTTAAACAGCCGGTGAACGGCAGGCGTGGGACGTCCGGGCGAGCGCCGCCCGGTCGGGTGATGTGATCGCACCGTGATCGGTCACCGCGCGCACCGGAGCTCGCGTTCGTGCGCTGTGAATGCGATCACGACGATCGCACCCAGCCGCTCGAGACGTCCCGCTCGGTCACGCTGCGCGGGCGGGGCGCCGGAATGCACGAGGTTCGGCGACGTCGGGCCGCGGGGGATCGGGCTGCGGGGGATCGGGCTGCAGGGGATCGGGCTGCAGGGGATCGGGCTGCAGTGGATCGGGCTGCAGGGGATCGGGCTGCAGGGGATCGGGCTGCAGGAGGTCAGGCCGCGCGGCGCTCGGGGATCGCGTCGACGGCCGGGTCGAGGACGGACTCGACCGACTCCACGGCCTCGTCCACCACGTCGCCGACGGCATCGGTGAGCGAGGCCGGGGCGCCCGCGGCGCGCCGCGCCCGGATCCGCCCGCGCAGCACCCGTGCGGCCACCGTGCCCGCGACACCGACCACGGCGAGGGCGGCACCGGACAGCACGATCGGCAGGATCCCTGCGTCGGGGAAGACCGCCATGAGCACGAACGAGGAGAGTGGCCACCACAGCAGGGTTCGACCCGCACCGTGGCGCGTCCAGTCGTGATGCTCGGGCGCCATGAAGGTCCCTTACCCGGTGCGATCACGGATCATGCCTGTGACCCGCGATCCGCCCGGGAGCGCGGGACCCGGCGGCCTCGCCGGCGTGGGCTAGGTTCCGGTCATGAGCAGTGACGCCGCCCCCACCACGCCCGTGATCGACGTCCGGACCGCCCTGCTCGACGAGAACGCGCGGCTGGCCGAGCTGGTGCGTACCGCCGATCACGGCACGGAGATCCCGACCTGCCCCGGATGGACGTTGACCCAGCTGCTGCGCCACGTCGGGCGCGGCCACCGGTGGGCCGCCACGATGATCACCGAGCGCGTGACGGAGCCGCTCGACCCGCGGCAGGTCCCCGGCGGCAAGCCGCCCGCCGACCTCGACGGCACCGCGGCGTGGCTGCGCGAGGGTGCGCAGGCCGTGCTCGACGCCGTCGACGCGGTCGGGCCGGAGGCCCCGGCCTGGACCTTCACCGGCCCGAAGCCCTCCGCCTGGTGGATCCGCCGCCGGCTGCACGAGGAGACGGCGCACCGCGCGGACGTGCAGCTCGCGCTGGGGCAGGACAGCGACCTCGACCCGGCGCTCGCCGCCGACGGCCTGTCCGAGTGGCTCGACCTCCTCGCCGCCCGCCGCGGCCGCGAGCTGCTGCCCGAGGGCGTCACACTGCACCTGCACGCCACGGACGGCGACCTCGGCCCGGCGGGGGAGTGGACGGTCCGTCCCGACGGCGTCGGCGAGCGGGCCGGGATCGCCTGGGAGCACGGGCACGCGAAGGGGACCGTCGCCGTCCGCGGGCCCGCCACCGTCCTCTACCTCGCCGCCCTGCGCCGGTTGCCGGCGGACGACTCCCGCCTGGAGGTGTTCGGCGACGCCGCGGTCCTCGACGCCTGGCTCGCCGGCACCCCCTTCTGAGCCTCTTCAGGCCGCGGCCGGCTCCGGTGTCCCCGCGGCCTCCTCCGAGGCCGCGGTACGCCGGGGAGCAGCACGGTGAGCACACCCGCCAGCGCGGTCGTCACCGCGACGGCGGCCAGGACCACCCGGAAGTCGGCGGTCATCCCCGCGCCGGCCGCCCTCGGCGATCAGCACCGCCACGAGCGCGAGCCAGGGCCACCGGTAGAGCGTCTCCACGATTCTTCAGAACGAACGGCGTTCGAACGAACGCTGTTTCTATCCACGAACGGCGTTCGTGTCAAATAGAATCGAACGCGTGGAGCACGAATTGCCCGAGCCGCCCTGGCGCACCCCGCGCAAGCAGCCGGCACGACGCTCCCTGTCGCGGGAGACGATCGTCGAGGCCGCGATGGGGGTGTTGCGCAAGGAGGGGATCGACGGCGTGAGCATGCGCCGTGTCGCAACCGAGCTGTCGACCGGCGCGGCGTCCCTCTACGCGCACGTCGCGAACAAGGACGAGCTCGTCGAGCTGCTGTTCGACGAGGTCGCGGGGGAGATCCCGCTGCCCGAGCCGGACCCCGCGCGGTGGCGCGAGCAGGTCACGCAGCTGTGGGTCGACTCGCGGGCCACCCTGCTGCGCTACCGCGACATCGCCCGTGCCGCGCTCGGCTCGGTCCCCTTCGGGCCGAATGCCCTGCGCGTCACGGAGACGACCCTGCAGCTGCTGCGCCTCGGGGGTGTCCCGGAGCAGGCGGCGGCCTGGTCGGCCGACGTCGTGGGCCTCTACGTCAGCGCGAGCGCGGTCGAGGGCGCGATGCGGGCGCAGCGCGAGGAGGGGCGCGGCCAGTGGGACGACGAGGCCGGGCAGACGCAGGAGTTCCTCGCGTCGCTGCCCGCCGACCGGTTCCCGACCTTCGTCTCGTTGCTGCCGCACCTGACGTCGGGCACGGAGGAGGAGCGGTTCCGGTTCGGGCTGGAGCTGCTGGTGAGCGGCCTCGCCGCGCTGGCTACAGGTCCTCGGGAAGCAGGTCCATGAGCAGCCCGTCGTGCCAGGTGCCGTCGGCGGCGCGCTCGTACGCGCGCATCACGCCGACCCGTCGGAACCCGACCCGCTCGTAGCTGCGGATCGCGCGCTCGTTCGTCGCCGCCGGGTCGATGACGATCCGGTGGTGCCCGCGCACGTCGAACAGGTGCCGGGCGAGGGCGCGCACGGCGTCGGCGCCGAGGCCCTGCCCGTGCGCGTCCGGGTGCAGGGCGACGTCGATGCCCGCGTGCCGGTAGTCGGGGTCCTCCTCCTCGTGGAACATGATCAGCCCGACGGTCTCGCGGTAGGCCTCGACCGCGTAGCAGTGCGGGCCGAGGAGCTCCCGGCGCACCCGCTCCAGGTCGTACCCGGCCCACCAGCGCGCCACCTCGGGGTGCTGCAGGATCTGCAGGAACTCGCCGACGTGCCGCGGTTCGGTGGGCCGCAGGACCACGGTCTGCCCGGCGAGCGCGCCGGTGCCGTCCGTCTCGGGCGGCTCGTCGCCGCGTAGCGGCACCGCGCCGGGTCCCGGATGTCCGAGCGTGCTCATGCAGCCTCCGCGCTGAGGGTGACGCGGGCCCGTTCGTCGAGCGCGGCGGCGGACCGGGGCTTCTCGAAGATCACCTCGGCACGCCTGCCGTCGACGAGCAGGGTCGCGATGTGGTTGCCGAAGAGGGGGGTGCCGACCCGGTCCCAGCGCAGGCCGGGGGCCGGGGCGCCGTGATGGGCGGCCCAGGCCCGGGCCCACGCGGCGGCGGGCCGCGACCAGGCGAGCCGGAACGCGGCCCGGACGGCCCCCGGCACGTGGTTGTGCACCGGGGAGCAGACGACCTGGTGGACGCGCGCAGCGCCGGCGGTCACGCCGGGCAGCTCCGCCCGGGCGGTGTAGCTGTGGTGCACGTCACCGGACAATACCGTCACCGTCGCGGGGGCCGACGGGCCCTCCGCACCCCGGGCCGCCCGCCCGACCAGCTCGGCCAGCCGGTCGAACGACGCGCGGAAGGCCGGCCAGTGCTCCATGTCCGCGGCCTGCCGGACGGCCTCGCCGAGGCGGCCGCGCAGTCCGGGCCGGCTCGCGGCGATCTCGTTGACCGTCTCCAGGTCGCCCAGCGCTGGGGCGAGCAACCAGGGCACGGACGTGCCGAGCAGGAGGTGGTCGACGTCGCCGCCGTCCGGCGCCGGGGCGGACGCCTGCCTCTCCACCCACGCGAACTCACGCTCGCCGAGCATGAGGTGCTCGCCGCCCTCGAGGACGCGGGCGTTGCGCGAGTCGATCATCACCAGCCGGCTTCGGCCCATGTCCCAGCGGAAGCTGAACCGCAGGCCCTTGCTCCCGTCGACCTCGGCGTCGGCGCGGTCGGCGAGATCCACCAGCAGCGGCCAGACGTCGCCCTCCGCCGCCTGCACCTTCGTCCAGTCCGGATCGGCGGCCAGCTCCTCCGGGGAGAGGTTGCCCAGGTGCTGGTACACCCAGTACGAGGCCAGGGCCGAGCGGATGCGGTCGCGCCACCACGGGGTGCGGGCCGTCTCCGCGCGCCAGGCGGCCGAGGTGTTCCAGTCGTCCCGCACGTCGTGGTCGTCGAAGATCATCGCCGTCGGCACGGTCGACATCACCCAGCGGATCTCCGGGTCGATCCACGAGTCCCGGTAGAGGCCGACGTACTCGTCGAAGCCCACGATCTCGTCCGCGGGCCAGTCGGGGTGCCGCTCCCGGCGGCCGGCGATCCGGCGGCGGGTCTGCAGGGTGAGCTCGTCGGCGTAGACCTGGTCGCCGAGCAGCAGCAGCGCCGAGGGCCACTCCTCGGCGGGGGCGCGGGCCATCCGCGCGGCGTAGGCGTCGAGCGCGTCGATGCCGTAGAGCGCGGCCTGCTTCCGGTCGGAGACCTTGACGTACCGGCACGAGCCGAACACGATCCGCGCCCGCCCGGCGGAGCGCGGCCCCCGGGTGGGGATCACGCTCGGCGGGAAGGGGCTGTGCGGCAACGGCCAGGCCTGCTCGCCGTCGACGTGGACCTCGTACGGGATCCGTGCGTCGGGATCGAGCCCGGTCACCGCGACCAGCGCGAAGTGGTGCCCGGCCACCTCGAACGTCCGCGCGCGACAGCCCAGCACCTCGACCGTCGCCGGGCCCGCCGTCTGCACCCACACGACCGCCGTCGTCTCGCCGACGTGCCGCAGGACGGGACCGAGGAGGAGGGTCACGCGGTCACGCTAACGGGTGCTCCGATCATCCGCGTGATCCAGTGCGAGCAGGGCCGCGCCGATCTTGCCGGCGGCGCTCCCGAACGTGCTGGGGAGCACCGGGACCAGCGGCCGGACCGTCTTCGCGTAGGCGAACTCGGCGGCCGCCTCGCGCAGCGGGGCGAGGAGCAGCTCGCCGGTGTCGACGACGCCACCGCCGATCACGACGGCGTCGAGCTCGAAGATCGTCGTGACCGACGCGATGCCGATGCCGAGCCAGCGGGCCAGGGTCTGGAACAGCCGCCGCGCCGTGGGGTCGCCCTGCAGCGCCGCCTCCGTGACGACCTGCCCGGTGACCTCGGCGTTCTTCTCGCGGGCCAGCCGCGCGATGAGGCCGTCGGGCTCCGCGGCCGCGGCCTCGCGGCCGGTGCGGGTCAGCGCGGTGCCCGAGGCCAGCGACTCCAGGCAGCCGTGGTTGCCGCAGCCGCACGGCGGGCCGTCCGGGTCCACGATGATGTGGCCCAGCTCGGCGCCGAGCCCGCGCGGGCCGCGGTAGATGTGCCCGCCCAGCACGATCCCGCTGCCCACCCCGGTGCCGACGGTGACCAGCACCATCTCCTTGTAGAGGCTGTCGCCGAGGCGCGCCTCGGCCAGCCCGGCCACGTTGGCGTCGTTGTCGACGACCGCGGGCAGGCCGGTCGCCTCCTCGATCTCGGCCCGGACGGCCCAGTCCCGGTAGGCGTTGTTCGGCGCCCAGAGGATCCGCCCGCCCGGCCACTCCACGGTCCCGGCGGCGCCCACCCCGACGGCCAGCACCT
This sequence comes from Pseudonocardia terrae, assembly GCF_021343995.1. GTDB lineage: Bacteria > Actinomycetota > Actinomycetes > Mycobacteriales > Pseudonocardiaceae > Pseudonocardia > Pseudonocardia terrae. The sequence continues at coordinate 100,825 of NZ_JAJTTE010000011.1, forward strand.
CGGGGTTGCGCGCACGCAGCCGCTCGACCATGCCGAGCAGCAGGCGCGACATCGTGGGGGCGTCCGAGGTCGCGGGGGTAGGCTCGGTCAGCTCGTCGACGACCGTCCCGTCCTCGGCCACCACCGCGCCGGCGACCTTCGTGCCGCCGATGTCCAACCCGATCGCGTGTCTCGCCACCCCGGCATGATTGACGACCCCGCGGGTCCCCCGCCAGCGGCACCCGTGTTTGCCACACGCGAGCGTGGGGAACGCGGCCCCATGCCTCTGTTGCGTCGTGTGGCCCGCCCCATGCTGGCCGCCATCTTCATCTCGGGCGGAATCAACGCGTTGCGCCAACCCCAGGCGCACGCCGAGGCCGCCAAGCCCGTCCTGGACTACGCCGCGCCCGCGATCGACAAGGCCGTGCAGATGTCCCCGCTGGAGAAGCGCCCCGACAACGAGACGCTGGTGAAGGTCGAGGCCGGCGCCAAGGTGGCCGCCGGGACGCTGCTGGCACTCGGCAAGCTGCCCCGGACCTCGTCGGCCGTGCTCGCCGCCACCCTGATCCCGACCACTCTGGCCGGGCACCGCTTCTGGGAGGAGAGCGACCCCGAGGCCAAGCAGGCCCAGCAGGTCCACTTCCTCAAGAACGTCAGCCTGCTCGGCGGGCTGATGATCGCGGCCGCGGACACCCACGGCAAGCCGTCCGTGGCCTGGCGCAGCCGCAAGGCCGCCGAGGTCGCCTCCGCCGCGTTGGAGAAGCGGGCCGAGGCGCTGTCCGACGCCGCGCACAGCGCCACCGACTCGGTGAGCGGGCTGGTCTCGGGCCTCGGCGGATCGGGCGCGTCGACCGGGTCGGACCTGGCCGGCAAGGCGTCGGCCTTGACCGAGTCGCTGTCCGCCACGGTCGCCGAGAAGGCGCCGGTCGTGAAGGCGCGGGCCGCGGAGCTGGGCTCCGCCGCGTCCGAGCGCGCCGCCGCCCTGGGGGCCACCGCGTCCGCGCTGTCCGCGACGGCGTCCGACCGCGCCTCCGAATGGGCCGCCACGGCGTCGGACCAGGCGTCGACGTGGGGCGACGACCTGTCGAAGCGCGCCGCGAAGGCCGCGAAGAAGGCCGAGAAGCGCGGCGCGGCGCTGCGCAAGGAGGTCGACAAGCGCAGCGCGGAGTGGCAGAAGGAGCTCGACCGGCGCGGGAAGGCCTGGGAGAAGCTCGCCGACCAGAAGGGCGACGCCTGGGCGAAGGCCGCGTCGAAGAAGCGGGCCCAGTGGGAGAAGGCGGCCGACAAGAAGCGCGCCGAGTGGGAGAAGAGCGCGCGCAAGGCCGCCAAGAAGGCCCGCAAGCAGGCCCCCGGCTACGTCGACCAGCTGACCGCGCTCGCGGCGCAGGCCGGCGAGCAGGTGTCGAAGTTCGGCAGCGACGTCGCCCACCGCGCCGCCGAGGCCGGCTCGACCGCAGGTTCCGCCGGCGCGAAGGCCGTCGAGGGGATCGCCCGGGACGCGCGCAAACGCGCCAAGGCCGTCGCCTGAGCAACGCGTGATCGTCATCTGAGCAGCGCCCGAGCAGCGCCCGAGCTGCGCCGGACCCCGGCCCCGCCACCGACGTGCCCCGGTGGCGGGGCCGTCCCGTGCGTGCCGGTGCTCCCTCCCGCGAGTCGCGCTCTGGGCTTCCGCGAGTCGCGCTGGGGGCTTCCGCGAGTCGCCCGGCGTGACCCCGCCGACCGTGCGCCGTCGCGGGACGGGCACGTACCGTGGCCGGATGCCCGCAGCCTCGGAGGAGGACTGGGACGACTGGGTCGCCGCCCGGACGCCCCGGCCGGACCCCGCCGACGAGACCCCGCCCGACACCTACTGGTTCGTCGGCGGCCCGCTCGACGGCCGGGTCCGCACCCGCCCGGCCGAGCAGGAGGCGCCGGCCGTCGTCCGGCACATCCACCTGCACGGCGGACCGAAGATCGTCCACCACTACGACCTGTACGAGGTCGCGGGACACGGCGGCGAGTACCGGCTGCGCGAGGAGTGATCGTGCGGTAGGACTCCAGGAGTGGGTCCTGCGTACGTGATCGGCACGCACGACACCAAGGGCGCGGAGCTGCGCCACGTCGCGGACCTTCTCCGCGCCGCGGGCCTCGCCGTGACCTCGGTGGACGTGTCCACCTCCGACAAGAGCGCCGCGCGCGCCGACGTGTCCGCCGCCGAGGTCGCCGCGGCGCACCCCGACGGCGTCGACGCCGTCTTCACCGGCGACCGGGGCAGCGCGGTCGCGGCGATGGCCCTCGCGCTCGAGCGCTGGCTGCCGGCGCAGGAGGTCGGCGGGGTGCTCGGCCTCGGCGGCTCCGGCGGGACCGCCCTGGTCACCCCGGCGATGCGGGCGTTGCCGGTCGGCGTGCCCAAGGTGATGGTCTCGACGGTCGCGTCCGGCGACACCGCGCCGTACGTCGGCGCCGCCGACATCGCGATGGTCTACTCGGTCACCGACGTCGCCGGGATCAACCGCATCTCCCGGCTCGTCCTCGGCAACGCCGCACACATGCTCGCCGGGGCGCTGACCCGCGAGATCCCGCCGGGGGAGGACCGGCCCGCCGTCGGGCTGACCATGTTCGGCGTGACGACCCCGCTGGTCACCGCCGTCCTCGAGCGGCTGGGGACCGAGGTGGACCCGCTGGTCTTCCACGCCACCGGTACGGGCGGGACGGCGATGGAGAAGCTCGTCGACTCCGGTCTCGTCTCCTCAGTCCTCGACCTGACCACCACCGAGATCGCCGACCTGCTCGTCGGCGGGGTCATGGCGGCGGGGGAGGACCGCCTCGACGCTATCGCCCGCACCGGCGTTCCCTACGTCGGCTCGGTCGGCGCCGTGGACATGGTCAACTTCGGGGCCCGGGACACGGTCCCGCCGCGTTTCGCCGACCGGCTGTTCTACGAGCACAACCCGCAGGTCACACTCATGCGCACCACCCCGGAGGAGAACGCCGAGATCGGCGCGTTCCTCGCTCGCAAGATCAACGCCTTCACAGGGCCGGCGCTGTTCCTCGTCCCGACCGGCGGGGTGTCGCTGCTCGACGTGCCCGGCCAGCCGTTCCACGACCCGGAGGCCGACGCCGCGCTGCTCGCCGCGCTGGAGTCCGGACTGGACAGCCACACCCGGCTGCGGAAGTTTCCGATGGCGATCAACGACCCCGAGTTCGCCGACGCCGTCGTCGCGGCCTGGCGTGACGTACAGCGGGAGGTGGCGGCATGAGGTTCGGCCGCGCGGAGCTCGTCGAGCGGTTCCGGGACATGGCCCGCCGCGGCGAGCCGATCGTCGGCGGGGGAGCGGGCACGGGCCTGTCGGCGAAGTGCGAGGAGGCCGGGGGGATCGACCTCATCGTGATCTACAACTCCGGGCGCTACCGCATGGCCGGCCGGGGCTCGCTCGCCGGCCTGCTGGCCTATGGCAACGCCAACGACATCGTCGTCGAGATGGCCGCCGAGGTGTTGCCCGTCGTCCGCCGCACCCCGGTCCTCGCGGGCGTCAACGGCACGGACCCGTTCATGCTCACGGACCGTTTCCTGCGCGAGCTCGCCGACCTCGGCTTCTCCGGGATCCAGAACTTCCCGACGGTCGGCCTGATCGACGGGGTGTTCCGGGCCAACCTCGAGGAGACGGGGATGGGCTACGGGCTGGAGGTCGACCTCGTGGAGGCGGCGCGCCGCCTCGACCTGCTCACCACGCCGTACGTCTTCTCGGCCGACGACGCCCGCGCGATGACCCGGGCCGGCGCGGACATCGTCGTCTGCCACATGGGCCTCACCACCGGCGGCGCGATCGGCGCGGAGACCGCGAAGACGCTCGACGACTGCGTGGCGCTGATCGACGAGTGGTCCGCCGCGGCGCTGGAGGAGCGGGAGGATGTCCTCGTGCTCTGCCACGGCGGCCCGATCGCCATGCCCGAGGACGCGGCGTACGTGCTCGGCCGTACCGCGGCCTGCCACGGGTTCTACGGCGCGTCCTCGATGGAGCGCCTGCCCACCGAGACCGCGCTGGTCGAGCAGACCCGCGCCTTCAAGAACGCCCTCGTCACACAGGAGTGACCATGCCCCGTCCCTACGCCAGTGGAGTCGTCGCCGCACCGGCCGAAACGGTCTGGGCACTGCTGCGCGCCTTCAACGGCCTGCCCGACTTCCTCCCCGCGATCGCGAAGAGCGAGATCGTCGAGGGCACGGACGGCGCCGTCGGCGCGGTCCGCAGGCTGACCCTCGCCGACGGCGGCGACCCCTTCGACGAGAAGCTGCTCGCGATGGACGACGCCGACCGCACCCTCACCTATGCCTTCACCGGCGCGAACCCCTTCAACGCGCGCCGCTACGTCTCCACGGTCCGCGTCGCCCCGATCACGGACACCGGCGAGTCGTTCGTCGAGTGGTGGTCGGAGTACGACGCGGACGCGGGGCAGGAGGAGGGCCTCAACCAGACCTTCGCGCAGGGCGTCTACGCGGGAGGCATCGACGGCCTGCGCGCGAAGCTCGCCTGATCCGATCAGGCCGCGCGTGCGAGCTTGAGCAGGAACTCGATCTGACCAGTCGGATCGACCTTCACGAAGTCGCCGATGCTCGGCGGGGTCACGCCGAAGTCGGCGAAGGTCACCGGGACGGAGCCGGAGACGTCGATCCCGGTGCCGTTGCGCACGGCGGTCATCGGGAAGGTCACCGGACGGGTCACGTCGCGTACGGTCAGCTCACCGGTGGCGTTTGCCGTCGCGCGGTCGCCGCCGGTGAAGCCCGCGCCGAGGTCCAGCGGATCGGTGAGCCGGAAGGTGGCGGTCGGGTACTCCGCGACGTTCATGATGTTCCCGGTGAACTGGTCGTCGCGGCGGTCCTGGTCGCTCTTCACGGAGGCGAGCTGCACGGTGACGTCACCGGCGGTCACCTGCGACCCGCTCACCGTCGCCGAGCCCGAGACGTCCTGGGTCCGGCCCACGGCGTCGATGCTCTGCCCGCCCAGGATCTCGTGCACCCGGTAGCCGGACTCGGAGCCGCTGGACACGGTGTAGTCGCCGCCCAGCTCGCCGGTCGCCGCGGTCTGGTCGGTAGCGACGGCGAGCGGCGCCGCGGCGTCGCCCTCGATCACCTTGGCGTAGAACAGCGGGCCGCCGACCGCCGACACCACCACCAGCACGACCGCGCCGAGCAGGTAGCGCTTCCAGTACGTCCGCAGCTTCACGGGCACCCCCGGATCTCTCGTCCAACTCGCAGTTGAAGCTTCAACGAGCGACCGTAGCCAGGGTTGCTGAGAGCCGGCTGAACGTTCAACGAAGCGGAGACCGTCGTGGATGCCCCGTCCCGTGAAGCATGCCGGCCCTCGTGAGTCGGGGAGCTCCGGGAGCGCGAGTCGGGAGTTCCGGTGGCGCGAGTCGGGAGTTCTGGTGGTGCGAGTCGGGAGGCGGCCGTGGGCGGCGCGTCGCCGCTGGTGCGGGCCGCTAGCCTGTCGCGCGAGGGGCAGTAGCTCAGTTGGTCAGAGCAGCGGACTCATAATCCGTCAGGTCGTCGGTTCGAGCCCGACCTGCCCCACTCCCTGACCAGCGGTTTCGTGAGTAGCTTCGGTGGACCCAGGGTCCGCGTGACACGAGTCGTGACGCGAACCGGGCTACCGTTCGCGCCATGGCGACCTCCTCGGGCAGGCGCGAGCGCCTCCGAGGCAGCATCGGCCAGCTGCCGAGCGGCGTTTTTCGGGTGCGTGTCATCGTCGATGCAGCCTGGTTTCCGGTCTTCCGGAGCGTTCGTCTGGGTGGCGATGACGACGGGTGCGCGCCGCGGCGGGCTGTGCGCCCTGCGGTGGCGCCACGTCGACCCGGCCAGCGGTCTGCTGGTCGGCGAGCGCAGCATCGCCCACATGACACGAAGCGAGCGAACCTCTCACGACAGGTCGCGTTCCTGGGTGTCACGTTCAGCGTTCAGAGGTCGGTCACCCTGCTGCATACCGCCTTCAAGGCTGAACAGGTGAAGGCCACGGTGGCCGGTGACACGGAGGGCGCCGCGGCGTGGGACCGCTACCGGCAGCCATGGAGGACGCGATGTGGGCCGCGACGACGCTTCAGGGTTGCGGTCGAGGGCTTTCGCCCCGGATCGGGAGCCAGTAGAAGACGTTGAAGGCGACGATCAGGACCACGCCCAAGGCCGGGATCAGAGCCCCGAGCAATGTGGCGACGGTGAGCCAGACGAGGGCGAGCAGGAAGCGGCTGCCGATAGCGGTCATTGCCTCTGAATCGGTCGCCTCGCGGACGAGTCGGTGCCGGCGCGCGTATCTCCACAGTGCGTTGAACATCAGCGCGGTCACCGCAAAGGCTACGCCGTAGAAGACCACTGCGGTTCGTTGTTCGTATGTGCTGCGCAGTGCTTCGGCGAGGACGGACGTTGCGAACGGCAGAAACGCCACAACCATCAAGAGCAGTGTGTTGAGGAGCAGTACGATCCGGTCGGCAGTTCGGATGTGGTCGAACATGACGTGGTGGTTGGCCCAGACCTGTCCGATGAACAGGAAGGTGACCGCATAGGCGAGATAGGACGGCCAGAGCGCGAGGAGCCCGTGCAGTAAGTTCTGATCTCCGCTGGGCGGCCGGATCTCCAACACGAGCAGGGTGACGGTGATGGCGAAGACGCCGTCGCTGAGCGCGACGAGCCGTACCGTTTCACGATGCGCCGCTGCCGGGTCCGCGTTCGTCCTGCCTCCGAAGGCACGGAGAGTTGCGAGTGGCGGCCGCAACCATCTGGTCATCGCCGAGTTCCCGTGCGAGCGTGGGGCACCTGTTGTCATCGTGCTCCTTGGTCCTACATGTCCAGGACGACGTCGGTGTCGGGCTGGGCGCAGCAGATGAGCACCTGCCCGCCGTCCGGCGGATCGAGCGGGTCCGGGGAGTAGGAGACCTCGCCCGAGAGCACTGTGGTGATGCAGGTGTGGCAGACACCCGACCGGCAGCTCCAGCGGGTGGGGACGTCGCAGGCGTCCGCGAGCTCGAGCACGTTGCGCAGGCTGGTGGGGAAATGCGCGGAGAGACCGCTGCGGGCAAAAGTCACCAGTGGCCCGGTTCCTGGTGCACCGGAGGGCGGGTGGGGTGATCGGTGGGGTTGCCCGATCAGGCCGGGGTTGAGCGACGGCACGGCGCCGAACAGCTCGGTGTGGATGTCGCGGGGGTCCATGCCGAGCGCGGTGAGTGCGCGCTGCATGTCGGCCATGAAAGCGGACGGCCCGCAGACGTAGGCGTTCGCGGCGGCAGGAAGGGCGAGCGCGACCAGCTCGTCGTAGCTGAGTCGCCCCCTGTGGGCCTTGTGCTGTCGGCTTTCCTCGACCGTGGCAGCGCTGTAGAACACGTGTTCATGGGCGTGCGGCAACGACGCGAGCAGGCCGTGCGCCTCATCGGCCAAGGGATCCTCGCCCGGTCGTCGGGCGCCGTGGAGCCACCAGACCTCCCGTGCGCTGTGCCGAGTGGCGAGCTCGTGCAGCATCGACAGCACCGGCGTCAGGCCGATGCCGGCAGAGATCAGAAGAACAGGTCCGGTGCCGTCGGCGAGAAGGAAATCTCCGCGGGGCGCGGCCACCTCGAGGAGGGTTCCCGGCTGGAGCGTCGTCGTCAGGAAGGCGCTGGCGATGCCGTGGGGCTCGTGTTTGACGCTGATCCGGTAGGTACCGCCGTCGGGTGCGGAGGACAATGAGTAGCTGCGTACCGGGGCGGGTTGCCCGGCCGCCGGGATCCGCAGCGTCAGGTACTGGCCGGCTCGCGTGGGGGGAAGGCGACTGCCGTCCGTCGCGGCTAGGTGAATGGAGGAGACCGTGGTGGTCTCGCGGCGTACGGCCGCAACACGCATGCTTCGGAACCCGGCCCAGGCCGGCTCGGCGGCGACGGACTCGAGGTGTGCGCCGGCGCCGTCGGTGTCGGCGGTGAGCAGGTCGCGGAAGGAGTCCCGCCAGCCGGGGCTGAGGGCGGGAAGTTGCGCTGCGAGGTGGAGCTTCGCCGGGTCCCGCCCGGGAAGGTAGAGCAGCGCGTCGGTGTCGGCGATGCTCAGCGCGCCGGGGCCGGTGCGGGTCTTGATGATGCGGTCGCCGGCCTGGATAAGCCCCTCGGTGAGGACGCGCATGTAGAAGCCGGGGCGGTGGTGGCTGACGAGCAGTGCGGGGAGCCGGGGCTCGTCGAGACGCATGCCGACGCGATAGCAGGTGACCCGCGGCTGAGTGACCTCGAACTCGGCCTCGCCGATGCGGTAGCGGTCGCCGACGCAGACTACGTCGTCGGGCAGGCCGTCGACGGTGAGGTTCTCCCCGAACTGGCCGAAACCGAAGTCGTCGCGTCCGAGATGGCGCTGCCAGTGTGTGTAGGACTGGATCTGGTAGACGAGCACGGCGCGCTGCTCGCCGCCGTGACCGGCCAGGTCGCCCTGCCCATCGCCGTCGATGTTGAGCCGGCGAGCCATGACCGGGCCGTGTACCGGTTCCTTCCAGATCCCGGTGTGCACGGTCCTGCCCTGCCACGCGACGTCCTTCGGCATGCCGACGTTCACCGAGAGGACGCGGGGAACCTGTGAAACCCGTGCCGGAGGTGTGGTCGTCCTACTGTGGCCGATCATGTGTCTTTGCCGGGAGCGAGTTCGTCGGGGGTGAGGTCCCGGTCGATGCCGTGCGCGACGACGGATTGGCCGGGTTCCGGCCGTAGCCGGGTGCCGTCGATGTGCACCTCGGCCTTGTCCGGCTCGAACGAGATCAACCCGCTGACGCGCCGGACCTCGGTCCAGGCGTTCTCGTAGGACCAGGCGGCGCGACGAGCACTGCCGATGTCGTAGTAGCTGCAGAGCCCCTTGTAGGGGCAGAAGGTCTGGCCTTCCACCGGGGTCAGGGCGGACTCGTCGGTGTCCTCGCGCGGGACGTACCAGCGCGGGGCGAAGCCGGACTCGTACAGCGCCAGCGGCCGGCTGGTATCGGCGACGACCTGGCCCGCGTGGTGCACGGTGAGATGGCGGCTGGTCCGGCGGATGTCGATACGGTGGTAGCTGTCCGCAGCGTGGCCCACGATCCGCTCGTCCTCCTCGTAGAAGGCGTCCATGGCCCGCCAGGCGAACGCCACGCGGGCCTTGAGCTCGCCGGCGTGATCGGGCAGTTCGACGTGTTGGTAGGCCGCGCGTTGCTTGTCGCCGGTGCCGGCGCGCACGGTGTACCAGGTCGTCAGCCCGAGGTCGCGGTGCCGGGTCGTGTGCTCGCCGGAGAGCAGGACGCCGTCGGCGATGGCGCCGGGCGGGAAGTAGGCCACCGGGTAGCGACCGGGCTCGTGCAGCAGCACGACGTCGTCGCTGTCGGCGATCCACTCGCCGCCGAAGCGGACCCGCATCCGGCGGCGTAGCGGCTCGGCGTAGAGCAGGCGTCCGGGTAGCGGGTCGGGGACGAGGAAGCGTCCGACCGCGCCGACGGCGAGTGGTCCTTGCTGCCAGGACAGGCCCATCGTCTCCAGTCCTCCGATGCATTCGAGGGGTGGTCGTTCCGAGCTTCAGGTGAGGGGTTCGCCGCCGTCGATGTGCAGGGTCTGCCCGGTGAGGAACGTGCTTGTCATCGCGAACAGGACTGCATCGGCGACGTCGCCTGCGGTGCCGATGCGCCGGACCGGATTGCGGGCGCTCCTCTCGGCCGAGTAGCCCGCCTCGGCGTCGTCAGCGACGACATCCCGTGCGCCGGTGTCGACCACGCCGGGGGAGATGGCGTTGACCCGGACGGGCGCCAGCTCCAGTGCCAGTGAACGGGTCAGGACGTCGACGGCGCCATTGGTGATGGCGACCCCGAGCGCGCCGACCGCGATCTTCACTGCGGCCACGCCGGAGAAGAGGACGAACGATCCGGCCTCGTTCATCCTGGGCGCCAGATGCCTGGCCATCAGGAGCGGGCCGATCACCTCGGTGTCGAAGGACAGCCGCATCGCGCTTCGCTCCAACTGCTGCAGGCGGCCCCGGGCCGGCGCGGATGCGGTGACCACGACGTGGTCGACCTGGCCGAGCCGTTCGCCGAGGGCGCGGATGGAGTCGTCGTCGGTCAGGTCGACGGTCTCGGTGCAGATGGCGGGCTCGCCGAGGTAGGCGGCAGCCAAGGCGTGCTTGTCACGATCGGCGACGATGACCTTCGCCCCGGCGTCGCGGGCGGTCAGCGTCGCCGCGCGGGCGATGCCGCTGCCCCGGCCGATCACCAGGACGGCCTGACTGTGCAGCAGCCCGGTCACGACAGTGTTCGGGCCAGGAAGCCACGGATGAGGCTCGCGGCGGGATCCAGGTGGCTTTCCAGCAGGAAGTGCCCCCCGTCCAAGAGGTGGATCTCGGCGCTGGGGGCGTCTTGTGCGAACGCCAACGCGCCTTCCTGCCGGAAGATCTCGTCGTTGGGCCCCCAGACCGCCAGCACGGGTACACCCATGTCCCGCCAGGCGCGCAGCTTCGGGTACAGCGGCAGGTTGCTGGCATAGTCGGCGAACAGCGCCAACTGCACGAGATCGTTGCCCGGCCGGGACACCTGGGCGAAGTCGTGCTCCCAGGCGTCCGGCCGCCAACCCACCGGCGCCCCGTAGTCCTGCACGTAGAGGGCGTACCGGTCGACCGCCAGTTCACTCAGCAGGTCCGCCGTGAGCCCGGCCAGGGCGTCGAAGGTGTAGGTGAAGTCGTCGACAGACGGCGCGTCCGACAGGCCGAATCCCAGGTGGTCGGGCGCAATGACGCGGTACCGATCCGCCAGCAGCTGGATCAGGTGCCGGAACATGAACGAGCTGGCAGGGAAGCCGTGCAGCAGCACGACGGCCGGAGCCTCGAGCGGGCCCGCGTCCCGGTAGAACAAGCGTTGGCCGTCCACGGTGGCATGACGGTGGTGGACCCGTGCCATCTCTGCCTCCTCCGAACTCGCCGCCCGGGCGAGAGCAGCTCTGGAAAGCCGTTCCACTGGATAGCTGCCAGCCGCGGGCCCGAGGTGAAGCCTGCCTCGGCCGGCGGGCCGGCCGAATCCCCTGGTGAGTAGCCACGACGGGTAGTTCGTCACCGCCCAGCGCGATAGCGTGAGTCGGTGCAGGTGCCCGACAGCTCGCCGGTACGGCGGCCGGGGACGGGACTCACCGGCCGCCGCAACGAGTGCGGCGTGCTCGACCGGCTGGTGGAGACGGTTGCGCACGTCGGAACAAGTCAGGCCCTGGTACTGCACGGGGAAGCAGGCGTCGGTAAGACTGCGCTACTGGAGTACCTGGCCGAGCATGCTTCGGGCTGCCGGGTGGCCCGTGCTGCCGGGGTCCAGTCGGAGATGGAGCTGGCCTTCGCCGGGCTGCATCAGCTGTGCGTGCCGATACTGGATCGGCTGGAAGCGCTGCCGGTACCGCAACGCAATGCGCTGCGCACCGCGTTCGGCGTGGTCGCCGGCCCCGCCCCGGACGCCTTCCTGGTCGGCCTGGCCGTGCTGAGCCTGCTGTCCCACGTCGCCGAGGAGCAGCCGCTGATCTGCCTGGTCGACGACGAGCAGTGGCTCGACCACGCCTCGGCGCAGGTCCTCGCGTTCGTCGCCCGCCGTCTCGGCGCGGAGTCGGTCGGAATGGTCTTCGGCGCCCGGATCCCCAGCCGCGAGCTGGCCGGTCTACCGGAGCTCGTGGTCCGCGGTGTGTCCGAGACAGACGCACACGCGCTGCTGGCCTCGGCGCTGACCGGACCGATCGACGCGCGGGTCCGCGACCAGATCGTCGCCGAGACACGGGGCAATCCCCTGGCATTGTTGGAGATACCACGGGGGTTGACCCTCGCGGAGCTGGCCGGCGGGTTCGGCCTTCCCGGCACCACGCCGCTGGTGGGCAGCATCGAGGAAAGCTTCCGGCGCCGCATCGATGCTCTGCCCGCCCGAGCGCGGCAACTGCTGTTGCTGGCTTCGGCCGACCCGACCGGAGACCCCACGCTGATATGGCGAGCAGCCGAGCTGCTCGGGATCGGCGCCGACGCCTCGGCAGCCGTGGCCAATGCCGGCCTCGCCGAGTTCGACGCCCGCGTCCGGTTCCGCCATCCGCTGGCCCGCACAGCGACCTACCGGTCGGCGACGACCCAACACAGGCAGGAGGCACACGAGGCACTGGCCGAGGTCACCGACCACCGGGTCGATCCCGACCGACGCGCCTGGCACCGTGCGAAGGCCGCTCCGGGACCGAACGAGGAGATCGCCGCTGAGCTCGAACGCTCTGCCGGGCGAGCTCGAGCACGCGGCGGCTACGCCGCCGCGGCCGCGTTCCTCAAGCAGGCGGCGACGCTGAGCAGCGACGCGGACAACCGAGCGAGGCGTGCCCTGACCGCCGCCCAGTCCAAGATCCAGGCCGGAGTGTTCGACGTGGCGCGGGATCTCCTCGCCATGGCGGCCTCCCAGCCACTCGACGACCTTCAGCAGGCAACGTTCGACATGACGCAGGCCCAACTGGCGTTCAACACCAGCCGGGGCGGAGAAACCCCGGCGCTACTGCTGAGCGCCGCTCGACGTCTCGAAGCGAGCGACCCCGCTCTCTCGCGCGCCACCTACCTGGACGCGTTGCTGGCGGCGATCTTCGCCGCACGCTTCGCCGCCCCGGGCGGAGACGTCCTCGAGGTGGCCCGCGCCGCAAGCGCAGCACCGCCGCCGCACCACGGCGAAAGTGTCGCTGATCTCCTGCTCGACGGCACGGCAGCGGGTCTGCATGCGGGGTACGCCGCGGGAGTGCCGATCCTGCGCAGGGCTCTTGCCGACTTCGGCGCGAGCATGCCCGCAGAGGAACAACTGCGGCGGATGTACCTGGCGTGCGTGACCGCTGCCCGACTATGGGACGACCATCGCTGGAACGAACTCTCCGCACGCTACCTCCAGCTCGCACGCACCACCGGCGCACTCAGCGAGATCCCGCTCGCCCTCACCGCACGCGCCCACATACTGCTGTTCACCGGCGACCTCGCGACGACCGCGGTGCTGACCGACGAGCTACGGACGGTCATGGAAGCGACCGGCAGCGGCCTTGCCCCCTACAGCGCGATGGGGCTGGCCGCGCTGCGCGGCGACGAAGCCTCAGCGGACGCCCTCGTCGAAGCCACCATCCAGGACGTCACTCGACGCGGAGAGGGCATCGGCATCACCTTCGCCGAATGGGCGAACGCCACGCTGAACAACGGCCTCGGCCGCTACGACAAGGCGGCAAGCGCGGGCCGGCGCGCCATCGCCTACGGCAACGATCCCGCCTCGCTGTGCTGGGCCCTGGTCGAGCTGATCGAAGGCGCCACGCGCTGCGGCATGACCGGAACGGCGGCCGACGCCTACCGCCGCCTCGAGGAGCTGACCACAGCAAGCGGCACCGACTGGGCCTTGGGAGCCCAGGCGCGGTCGCACGCGCTGCTGCTCGAGGGCGACCACGCCGAGCACCGCTACCGAGAGGCGATCGCCCGCCTCGACAAAACCCGCCTTCGGGTCGACCTCGCTCGCGCGCATCTGCTCTATGGAGAATGGCTGCGCAGAGAACGGCGCCGTAGTGACGCTCGTGAAGAACTGCGCGTGGCCCACGACATGCTCGAGGTGATGGGTGTAGCCGGCTTTGCCGAGCGGGCGCGACACGAATTGCGAGCTGCTGGAGGAACACCACATAAACGCAGGCCGGTCGAACAACACCAAGAACTGACCGCACAGGAGACGCAGATCGCTCAGCTGGCCCGTGACGGCCTGTCCAACCCCGAAATCGGCGCACGACTGTTCATCAGCGCACACACGGTGCAATACCACCTTCGCAAGATCTTCACCAAACTTGGCATCACCTCGCGCAGCCAGCTCGATCGCGTCCTGCCCCTTCGGCCGACAATGGGGTAGCGATTCCGCCGCGCTGACGTTGCCGGTGTCCCGCTGGACGCTGTGGTTCCGCCCCGGAGCGCCGGCGATGACGGCAGGGGGAGTCGGCGAGCCGGGCCCCGGGCACCCGGTCGACGGCGAGACCGTGGGCTCAGTGGTGGTGCGCGGCGCCGGCTCCGTCGCCCGTCAGCGGTCCGGCCAATGCCGCAAGGCCCAGCCAGGCACCGGCGAGGAGCAGGACCAGGCCGACGGGCTCGACGAGGCTGGTGCCACGGGGGTGGGTCTTCTCGATCACCATCACTGCCGCGAGCCCGATCATCGCCCAGAGGCTTCCGACGCCCACGGCGAACATCACCACCATCAGTGCCCAGCAACACCCCACGCAGAACAGGCCATGGCGAGCACCCAGCGCCCAGGATGCGGCAAGGCCGCGGCGGTAGTGCCGGACCAGGAACGCGCGGGGGTCACGGCAGGCGCGCAGACAATGTCGCGTCAGCGGGGTGAACTGCGCCGCGCCGGCGATCAGGAGCGCTCCTGCCAACACCACCCGTTCATCCGGCTGCCCGGCAGCGTCGACCGCCGCATGGATTCCCACGTCAGCCGCCAGCGCCAGCCACGCGAAGACCAGCCAGACCGTGACGTAGGCGGCCAGGAACAGCATCCGGACGGCGAGCCGCCGCTCGACACCCGCGGTGACGACGGTGAACATCCGCACCATCGGCACGGTCGTGGGCAGCATCATCGCCACGACCATCACCAACCAGGCGCCGGTGAAGGTCGCCAGCGCCAGCGGCCAACCTCGTCCGGATCCCGGTCCGACGAGATCGCCGTGCCGGTGGGCCAGCTCGGGTGCGTAGATCGCCAGTCCGACGAGCAGCAGCCAGCCCACGCCGGTGACCGCCCACAGCACCAGGCCTGGGTCGTGACGCACGCGGGCGAGCGACAGGGTCCCAGGCCTGCCGCCGTGGCCGGTCATCCCGCGGTCGTGTAGGTGATGTGGTAGTCGGACTGGATGGCGTTGCGCCCTTCGAAGTCCCAGACCATGCCGTACTGCGGCAGGTCGACCTTGTGGTGGTGGGCTCGGGCGACGTAGGCCGGAGAGCCGGGAACGGTGGAGAACAACGAGTCGCGCAGGGTCGTGATGGTGGCGCCGTCCGGGCTGCGGAACGGTTCCATGTCGGCGGAGAGCACGTCGCCGATACGCAGGGTGCCGTTCCCGTCGCGGGTCTCGTGGGTGATGGGTGCCCGCTCGATCGCGATCACCTCGTCGACCAACCCGGCCAGGTCGGCCAGCGGACCGCCGAGCCGGCCGTGGTAGGCGTCGATGATCGCCTGGAACTGCGCGTCGTCGGCGCGGTCGTCGACGAAACTCACCACCCGCCACGTGCCGGGTGCGAGCACGTTCCCGGGAATGAGACAGACGTTGATGAAGGACAGGCCGCTGACGTCGACGCCCCGGATGGTGCCGTGCTCGAAGCGGTAGGCGTTGACGGACTCGCAGCTTCCTCCATCCGGATCGGCGCCCACCCAGCACGGGCACAGCACCCCGCACGAGCACGCCTCCAGGAGGGTGCCTTCCAGGTCGTAGACGACATCGGTGGCGGCCCGCGCCGGCTTGGTGGCGGTCATGGCATCTCCCTTGCCGATCCCCTGGTCGGGTGTGTCAGGGCTCCTCGGGGTACCGGTTCGTCCGCTCGAACTCATCGTCACTTTTGAGTATTGGTGTCTGGGTAGTCGGGTGCGCACTCGCTTCCGCCCGCGCACCATGCCCGCCCGGTCTCAGCCCGTGGCGACGGGATCACGGTGTGCCGCGGCGCTGCCCTCGGCGAGGAACGTTGCCAGGCTCTCGGCGTCCCGGAGCTCTGTCGCCGGACGCAACGCCCCGAAGCGGGCGTTCCAGAACGGGCCGGTGCGCGGCTCCCACGGGCTGACGTAGGCGTACGGGGCCGGGTGCGTGGTGTCGCCGGGGGAGGTCCGCGACGACACCGCCGAATCCGCCCGGGGTCACCCGCAGCCGGATCGTGCCCGCCGTCCGGTACTGCGGCCCGGCGATCACCGACTCGCCGACGGCGTGCAGCGCCCACCGCGTCGAGGTCCATCGCTCGTCCATCCCGGCCTCCCGATCGTGTAACGCGCGCCCGTCCGGCGTGCTCTGCGCTCCCACCAGAGTCGGACGGAGCCGGGAGCGTTACATGGACACCGAGACAGCCGTCGGTACGGCCACGGGTACGAACCTGCCGATCCTCCGCTGGGACGCGCTGGCCGAGGACCGGCCCGTCCACGCCGAGGCCGACGGCATCGACCTCGTCGTCGTGCGCCGCAACGGGCGTACGCACGTCTTCGAGGGCCGCTGCCCGCACCGTGGCGCGCTGCTCGCCGACGGGCGGGTCGAGGGCGGGAACCTGATCTGCGGGGTGCACGGCTGGGGACTACCGGCTCGACACCGGCGTCTCGGCGTACAACCCTGCCGAGGGCCCGGCCCTGCTGCACGTGCACGCCGACGGGCAGCTGGTGTGAGGGCGTGCGGCGTCGGTGAGCCCTGTGCTCGTTCCCGTCCCGACGTGCGGCGGCTACGGTGCCTCGGTGCCGATCGCGGACCCGGAGCTGGTCCAGCGCTTGCGCGAGGGCGACGAACAGGCCTTCGCGGAGGTCGTCCGGGCGTGGTCCCCGGCCATGCTGCGGGTGGCCAGGGCGCACGTCCGCACGCACGCCACCGCCGAGGAGGTCGTGCAGGAGGCGTGGCTCGCGGTGCTGCGCGGCCTCGACGGCTTCGCCGCGCGGGCCTCCCTGCGGACCTGGGTCTTCACGATCCTCGTGAACGCCGCCCGGCGCCGCGGGCGGGCGGAGGCACGGCACGTCGTCGAGCTCGGTCGGCCGAGCGTGGCTCCCGAACGCTTCCGGGGCGAGGACGACGAGTACCCGGGGCACTGGCGGGACGAGGCCGCCCCGGTGGAGTGGGGCCCGGAGTCCGAGGTGCTCGCCGCCGAGTTCCGTGGTCTCCTGGAACGCGCCCTCGCCGAGCTTCCCGACCGGCAACGCGCCGTCGTGGAGCTGCGCGACGTGCACGGGTTCGCCGCCGAGGAGGTGTGTGCGCTGCTCGATCTCACCCCGGCCAACCAGCGGGTACTCCTGCACCGCGCCCGTTCCCGCCTGCGTGGGCTGCTCGAGGCGGTGATCGCATGAGCGGTCCGCACGACTCCGGAGACCGTGGCGACCTGCACGACGCCGCCGTCCGGCTCGCCTGCGTCGAGCTGGTCGAGATCCTCACCGACTACCTCGAAGGGGTCCTCCCCGCCCGGGACGCCGCCGTGATCGAGGCGCACCTCGCGCTGTGCCCCGGCTGTGCCGCCTACCTGGCTCAGATGCGCGCCACGGTGCGCGTCCTGGGCCACGTGCCCGTCGAGACGCTCTCGCCGGAGGCGACGTCGACCCTCCTCGCGGCCTTCAGGGATCGACCGGCCACCTGAGCAGCGGCGCACCGGCCGGCGCCGGGATCGCAGGAACTCGACCGTAATACCGAGCGGTCCGTAGGACTCTGACGTCGCAGGCGGTGCGGAGGGGCCGGCTGCCGGACGAGGAGGGCCGCCATGGCCGAACCCGACGTGCAGTACCGGATCCGTCCGGCCCGACCGGCGGAGATCGGTCGGCTGCGGGAGATCGAGGACGAGGCGGGCACGATGTTCGGCGGCCTGGGCCTGATCGACGAGGCGCGTGACGTGTCGTTCCCGTGGGAGGAGCTACGCCGGCTCGTCGACGACGAGCAGGTGTGGGTCGCCGTCGACGCCGCGGACCGACCGGTGGGCATGGTGATCGCGTCGGTGCGCGACCACGTCGCCTACGTCGAGGAGATGGACGTGCTGCCCGAGCACGGCCGGCGTGGCCTGGGGTCCCGGCTGCTCGCCCGGGTGGCCGACTGGGCGCAGGAGCGCGGGTACGTCGCGGTCACCCTGTCCACGTTCCGTGACGTGCCGTGGAACGGGCCGTTCTACCGCCGCCACGGGTTCCGTGACCTGTGCCCGGACGAGTGGAGCCCGGGCATGGGCGCGATCCGGGACGCCGAGGCACGCCACGGGCTGCGGGTCGACGCCCGGGTGTTCATGCGCTGCGACCTGCCCCGGGTGGACAGCTGTGGCTTGGAGGTCCGGGTGGCTCGTCAGACCCGCCGGATCGCCGAGGTGGTGGCGTTCTACCGCGACGGTCTCGGGCTGCCCGAGATCGACCGGTTCCACGATCACGCCGGCTACGACGGCGTCATGCTCGGGCTGCCCGGCACCGGCACGCATCTGGAGTTCACCGCCGCCGAGCACCTGGAACCGCCGAGCGCGCATCCGGAGAGTCTGCTGGTGCTGTACCTGGGTGACCGCACAGCGGTCGACCGGACGATCGGCCGTCTCGCGGCCGACCCGGTGCCCAGTGCCAACCCCTATTGGGACGAGGTCGGGGTGACCGTCGCCGACCCCGACGGGTTCCGGGTCGTGCTGGTCGCGGACAGCTGGAGATGACGCCGGAGATGGCCGACGGAAACCTGCCGCTGCATCCGTTGCTGGCCGCGCGCTGGAGCCCGGCGGTGTTCGACCCGTGGCACGTGGCCACCGCCGAGCAGGTCGCGGTGATGCTCGAGGCCGCGCGCTGGGCGCCCTCGGCGGGCAACTCGCAGCCGTGGGCGTTCCTCGTCGGGCTGCGGGGCGATCCGGTGCATCGGCGGCTGGTCGCGCACCTCGCCCGGAGCTCGGCGGCGTGGGCGCCCGAGGCAAGCATCCTGGTGGCGAACCTGGCGCACCGCGTCGTCGAGGGCACGGACTGGGAGTACTCCGAGTTCGCCCTCTACGACCTCGGTCAGGCCGTCGCCCACATGACGTTCCAGGCGCAGTCACTGGCCCTGCGCGGCCTGCACCCGGCCGACCTGTTGGCCGTGGAGCTGGGCGGCTCCGCGATCGTCCTGCTCACCGTTGCGACCGCCACCGGTCGGCTCCGGCGGACCGGGGCGGGCCGCGGTCTGGCCCAGGGAGCCCTGACCCCGGGTCTGAGCTTCCTGCTCGGCGACCTCGGCCTGGCCCGGGCCAGCGCGACCAGCGGGTCGCTGCTGCTGGGGAGCGAGATGCTGCTGACCGTGCTGTTGGCTGCGGTCGTCCTGCGCGAGCGGGTCGACCCGAGTTCCGCCGGCGCACTGGCCCTCGGGCTCGCGGGCACCGCGCTCGTCTCGGTCGGTGTCGCGCCGAGCGCCACCAGGGGTGACTCCGTCGCCGGGAATCTCCTGGTCCTCGCCGCGGTGGCGTGCGGCGCGGCGTTCACCGTGTGGTCCCGGCACGCCAGGGACGACAACGGCGAGGGCCTTTCGCCCACCACCTGGCAGTTCCTCGGCGCCGCCGTCGCGGTGAGCCCGTTCGTCCTCGGATCGTTGGCCACCGGCGGAACCCGGCTCGCCACCGCCGAGCCACGCGTCGTCGTCGCCGCCGTCGTGGTCCTGTGCTGCGGCCTGGGCGCGCTCTTCGCCTTCAACATCGGGATCCGCACCGTCACCGCCACCCGCGCCGCCTTGCTCGAGAACCTGCAGCCGGTCGCCGGAACGGCGACCGCCGTCGCCCTTCTCGGCGAGTCGCTCGGTGTCGGTCAGGCACTCGGCGGAGGCCTCGTCGTCGTCGGGCTCACTCTGCTGCTCCCGCGCCGGACGCCCGTGCCTGCCACCGCCGACGAGTCGCAGAACCCGCGCGCCGGCCCCGCGATCCGACCGCCGACCACCCCGTCCTGCGCTCCGCCGACCGGACCGTCCGACCCCAGCGAACCCGATGAAGAAGGACCGAGGCCATGCACTCCGACCGCATACCCCTGTTCTGTGACACCGCGCTCGCCGCCCGGGTCGAGCGGGACGAGGTCGACCTGATCTCCGCGGCCGCACAGGCCGCCCACCGACGGCGAGGCGACGGGCGGGGATTCCTGCTACCGATCGCCAGGGACGTCGCGAGCTTCGCCGACGACGGCTCGCCCTACAACAAGGTCGCCGGTCTGGGCTTCGCCGGCATACCGCACGCTGACGAGCTCGACGCGATCGAGCGGGCCTTCGCCGACCGCAACGCGCCCGCCCAGATCGAGCTCGCTCACCTCGCCGACCCCGAGATCGCGGCGTTGCTGACCACCCGCGGCTACCGGCTCGAGTCCTTCGAGAACGTCCTCGGCCGAACGCTCGACGGACACGCGGGGGCTCCTGCACCGCCGGGCATCGAGGTCCGACGCAGCGGGGACGACGAGTTCGAGGCGTGGCTGAGTGTGGTCGCCGACAGCGTGGCCCGGCCCGATGTCCAGGGCGTGCCCTGGCACGAGGAGTTCCCACGGGAGACGTACGAGCTGGCCGAACGCGACGCGGCCCGCGCCGGCGTGCTGCGCTACGCCGCCTTCCGCGACGGCACGCTCGCCGGCGGAGCAGGCCTTCGCCTCACCGACGGCATCGCCCAGTTCGCCGGCGCCGCCACGAGCCCCGCGCACCGCCGGCACGGCGTCCAGACCGCGCTCCTCACGGCCCGCCTCGGCGACGCGGCCGCCGCGGGTTGCGAGATCGGGGTCATCGTCACGCAGCCCGGATCGAAGTCTCAGCAGAACGCGCAGCGCCGCGGCTTCGACCTGCTGTACACCCGCGCCGTCCTGGTCAAGAACCTGCCGAGTTGCGACGCCGCCGCGACGACCAGCTGACCGGCCTCGTTCATGATCTGGCCGGCGTCCTTGAGCACCGGGACGACCAGTCCGAGAGACGTTGCGCAGAGCACGATCGCCACGAGCAGCGGTGCGCTCGTGAATCGGCGGACGCCAGGCCGACGCCGACGCCGACGGCGAACGACGCCAAAAAATCCGATCAGCGCCAGCCGCAGGGGCTGTCCTCGCAGCCGGTGGTGAACTGCATGACCTCACCCCTGCTCGAGGGCGGCGAACGCGTCGAGCACGCCGCGGTGAAAGGTGGGGTACGCGTTCGTGTCGCTGTGCGTCATGGCAGTGCCGAGCGCATGCTTTCCGCGAGTGTGACGTCTGGAGTCGTGCGGGAGTCTGTAGCGTCGCCATGACAACCTTCGACGGTGGTGAGTGCGCGCGCACGGCCGAGCAGGTCGCCGCGCTGCTCGGCCGCGCATCCGAGCCCGAGGTGGTCGACCATCTGCGGTGCTGCCCGGTCTGTCGTCGTACCGTCGCGTTGCTGCGGGCCGAGCCCGGTGCCGGTCCTGATCTGGAGCTGAGGCTGCGGCGGGTGTCCCGCGACCGTCTCGAGTAACGGTCGGCGGGTCGGCCGGCTCTGAGGGGGAACCGGGCCCGAGGAGGACACAGCGATGAGCATCCCGATCGCGGACTACGCCCTGTTGTCCGACCGGCACACCGCTGCGCTGGTCAGCCGGACCGGGTCGGTCGACTGGCTCTGTGCCCCGCGGTTCGACTCACCGTCGGTGCTGGGGCGGTTGCTGGACCCGGGGGCCGGGCACTTCGTCGTCTGCGCGGCCGACCCGGACGCCCACGTCGGCCGCCGCTACCTGGACGACACCATGGTGGTGGAGACGACCTGGAGCAGCGCGGCCGGGACCGTCGTCGTCCTCGACGCGCTCGCCACCGGTGGTGCCGACGATCCCCACGCACTCGGCGCCGCCGCACCCCGACTGCTCGTCCGTTCGGTGGAGTGCACCGCCGGCACGGCCGAGGTCCGGGTCGAACTCGCGCCTCGCCCCGAGTACGGCCTGGTGACGCCGCTGGTCTCGCTGGTCGAGGGCGGCGCGCAGGTTCGTGGCGGCGCCGATGTGCTGGTGCTCTCCGGCCCGGTGCCCCTGCAGGTCGCCGGCGCGGCCGCATCCGGCACGGTGGTGATGCGGGCGGGGGAGCGGGTGACGCTGGGGCTCCAGCACCGCACGACGTCCGAGCCCTTCCCCGAGCCTCTACCCCAGGCCGAACTGGACGAAGCACTCCGGACCACGATCGAGGCCTGGCGCAGCTGGTCACGCGTCCACCAGGGGTATCAGGGCCCGTGGCGCGATCTCGTGCACCACAGCGGCCGCGTCCTGCAGGCCTTGTCCTACCACCCGACCGGTGCGGTGGTCGCGGCGCCGACCACCTCCCTGCCCGAGCAGGCCGGCGGCGAGCGCAACTGGGACTACCGGTACGCCTGGGTGCGCGACGCGAGCCTCACGCTCGACGCGCTCTGGGTCGCCGCCTGCCCGGACGAGGCCCACCAGTTCTTCGACTACCTCGCCGCGAGCTCGGCCGCGCAGGTCCTCGGCGGTGACGACCTCCAGATCATGTTCGGCGTCGGAGGCGAACACGATCTCACCGAGAGAGTGCTGGGCCATCTGGCGGGCTGGCGGGACAGCCGGCCGGTCCGCGTCGGCAACGGCGCCTGGACCCAGCGCCAGATCGACGTCTACGGCGAGCTGCTCGGCGCCGCGCATCGGCTGGTCGCCCAGCTCAACCCCGAGCATCCGGGTGCGACGGCGTGGCGGGAGTTCCTGATCGCGTGCGCCGACGCCGCGGCGCGGCGGTGGCAGGAGACCGACCAGGGCATCTGGGAGGTGCGCGGGCAACCACGGCACTTCCTCTACTCCAAGGTCATGTGCTGGGTCGCGTTGGACCGCGCGATCGCGATGGCCGCGACACTGCGCGCCGAGGACCGGGTCGACGGCTGGCGCGCCAGCGCCGAGCAGATCCGGGAGGCGATCCTGACCCAGGGCTGGAGCGACTCCGTCAAGTCGTTCACGCAGGCGTTCGGCTCACCCGACCTCGACGCGTCGAACCTGATGATCGGACTGGTCGGGTTCCTCCCCGCGAACGACCCCCGGGTGCTGGCCACGATCGACGCCGTCGCCGAGCGACTCACCGACGCCCGCGGGCTGGTCTACCGGTACCGGACCGAGCCCGGCGCGAACTCGGACGGGTTGGCCGGCGAGGAGGGCACATTCCTGCTGTGCACCTTCTGGCTCGCCCAGGCCCTCGCCGCGTCCGGTCAGGGTGAGCGGGCCCGGCAGGTCTTCGACCGCGCCGCCCGCTACGTCAATGACGTCGGCCTGCTCGCCGAGGAGGTCGACCCCGGGTCCGGGGAGCTGCTCGGCAACTTCCCCCAGGCCTTCAGCCACATCGGGCTGATCAACGCGGCCTGGGCCATCGCCCGGGCCGAACAGACCGGCTGAGCGGGACCATCCGCATCCTGACCGCGTACACCGACCTGGGGCACGCCGACACGGTGACGGCGCACTCGTGTCCACCCGCGGCGACCCGCCGCTGCCCCTGGCGCGCATCCGTGCCACGGGTGAGCTGTCCGAGCTGCGGGCCGACGACCTCGCGTTCACCGACGCGGAGGTCGCCACGCTGCTGGAGGACGTCCACGGGCTGACGCTCGGCTCCTCGGACGTGCACCGGCTCGCCCGCCGGACCGAAGGCTGGCCGGTGGGCCTGTCGTTGGCCGCGATCTCCCTGGCCGGTCGGCCCCGAGACGCCGCCGCCTTCATCGAGGAGCTACGGCGGAACCGGTCCGTGGTACCGCTACCACCGCCTGTTCCGTAAGCGACGAGGCACGCATCCGGCAGCTCGGCGGCAAGGGGGACATCCAGCGAGACCGTGACCGACATCGATGACCTCCGGGGCAGCTCGAGGCCACCGAGGTTGCAGGAGAGTGCGATCCGGGTCAGCGCCGAGCGGGGCTCTCACCCGGGTGAAGCGGGGAGGGGACGAGCGTCTATCACCGCGAAGTGTCGTGTCGCTGACCGATGCGCTGCTGCGCTTCGGGTGGAGGCGGCGGGAGCGTCCGCGGGGTGCAGCCACGTGCTGAGCGAACGCAGATTACGGACCGGGGACATCGACGGGCCAGGCACGGTCTGGTCCCTAGCGTGGGCGCCGTGACCAGGACCGAGCCGCGCCGCCGCGACGTCGCCGCGGTGTCCGCGGCGGTGGTGCTGGTGCTCGCCGCAGCCGTGGTCGGGCGAAGGCTGCTCGCGGCAGGCGTTGACATCTTCCTGGGCTGGCCACCGCTGTTGGCGGAGTGGCTCCCGCACGTCGGACCCGGAACCCCGGCCGCGGTCGTCGTGGCGGTCGGTGTGGTGGCGTGGGGTCCGGGCATCGCCCGCCGGTGCGCGTGGCGACCGTTGCTGTGGGGCGCCTGGGGCGTGGCGACGGCATGGACGCTGAGCCTGGCGTTGGTCGACGGCTGGCAGCGCGGCGTGGTCGAGAGGCTCTCGAGCAGCCAGGAGTACCTGCACGACGTGCCGCGGGTGACGTCGGTGGGGGCGATGCTGCGTGGGTTCGCCGACCACATCCTCACCACGCAGGTCGACCCGGCGCAGACCTGGTTCTGGACGACGCATGTCGGCGGCCACCCGCCCGGGGCGTTCCTGCTGTTCGTGTGGCTGGACCGGCTCGGCCTCGGCGGCGGGGGAGCGGCCGGGGTCGTGGTGATCCTGGCCGGCTCGTCCGCGTGCGCGGCGGTGGCGGTCACGCTGCGCGCCCTGGGGCAGGAGGACCTGGCGCGGCGCGTGCTGCCGTTCTCGGTGCTGTTCCCGGGCGCGGTGTGGGTGGGTGTGTCGGCCGACGGTCTGTTCGCGGCCTGGCTCGCCTGGGGAGTCGCGCTGGTCGCGGTGGCGACGTCGCTGCGTGGCCCGGGTGCCGATCTCGCCGCCCTGGGCGGCGGCCTCCTGCTCGGCTACGCGCTGTTCCTGTCCTACGGGCTGGTGCTGGGAGGCCTGCTCCCGCTCGCGGTCGTGGTCGCGACGCGTCGGTGGCGCGTGATCGCAGGGGTGCTCGTGGGCGTGCTGATCCTGGTTGCGGCCTTCACCGCGGCCGGGTTCTGGTGGGTCGAGGGCTACGAGCACGTGCGGGTGATCTACGCCGCGAGCATCGCCGCGAGCCGCCCCTACTCCTACTTCGTGTGGGCGAACCTCGCGGCGGTCGCGTTCGCGCTCGGCCCGGCCGTGGTGGCGGCCCTGCGACGGATCCCCACGTTGCCACGGCCGGCGGCGCTCCTGGTCCTCGCGGCGCTCGGGGCGATCGTGGTGGCCGACCTGTCGGGGATGTCGAAGGCCGAGGTGGAGCGGATCTGGCTGCCGTTCGCGGTGTGGGCGGTCGTCGCGTGCGGGGCGCTTCCGCACCCGCGGCGGTGGCTGGTGGCGCAGGCCGTACTGGCGCTGGCCGTCAACCACCTGCTGCTGACCGTCTGGTGACCCGCACGACCCAGACCAGGGCGGACGCCCCGGCCATCGCCAGCACGAGCCACAGCCAGCGGGCCAGGTAGGGAGCCTGGTCGAGGCCGGACGCGCCGAGGTGGACGGGCCCGCCCTGCCGGATGATCCCGGGGAGGAAGACGAGCAGGGTGAGCCCGGCTCCGAGCAGCGGCACCCGGACGTGGTTCACGAGCGGCACCGGAACCGCGGGCAGGCGCACGAGCGCCCGGTCGACCGCGGCGTAGAGCGTGAACAGCACGAGATCGTGCAGGAGCAGCGCCCCGGCGAACCAGACGAGCATCCACGGGATCGACGGGTGCAGCGTGGGGTCCCGCACCAGGATGGTGGCCGCGTAGGCGCCGAGGGCCAGGCAGGCGAGCACTCCCACAGCGCGGAGCCCGGTCATGCCCGGAACCCGATCGCGCGGACCCACTTCGTGCAGTGCACGCCCGGCAGCGCCGGGACGATCACCCGGGCCGGGAAACCGTGGTCAGGAGTGAGATCCGCCCCGTTCACGCGCAACGCCAGCAGGGCGTCCGGGTCGAGCACCTGCGCTCCGGTCAGGGTCGCGTGGGCGAACGGGCCCTCCTCCACGGACGTCACGAGCGCGCTGTGCGGCGCGGGCACCCCGGCGAGCGTGGCGAGATCGCGCAGCCGCACCCCGGCCCAGGACTGCTGGGTCGACCAGCCCTCCACACAGGCGATCGGGAGTGCTGCGGTGTGCTGGGGCAGGGCGGCGAGCTGCTCCCGGGTCAGCTGCAGGGTTCCGAGGTCCAGCTGCCAGCCGGCCCCCACGGCGGCGGGGTCGATGCGCGACGCCGCGAAGGTGCGGTTCACGGGGAAGTCGCCCGGCAGGGTACGTCCGCGGGGCAGCAGCAGGGCGGTCGCGCGCAGTGGCCCGTCGAGGGTCTGGCCGACGGTCAGGCCCGCGAGCAGCAGCGCTCCGCCGCCGACGAGGGCCAGCGCGCCGCGTCGGCTGATCGTGGCCGGATCCGGCTCGGGGGCGACGAGGTCGGCGGCCGGCTCGGGCCGGGTCCGTGAGACCGGCGTGCGCAGCTCGTCCCGGAAGGACCGGGACCGCACCCCGCGCACCATCGTCGGGAGCTTGAGCGCGACGTGCAGGACGAGGCCTGCGGTGAACACCCAGGCTCCGGTGTAGTGGGCGGCGTAGAAGCTGAACCCGAACACGTAGTCGTACTGGATGTTCAGCAACCCGGTGACGATCTCGAACAGGATCCCGCCGACCAGGAGCAGCAGCGTGGCGCGCTCGGCGGCCTTCACCGGGTTGCGGGGGAGCGCGGTGAACAGCCTCGGGATCACCGACCACAGCTTCGCCAGTACCACCGGGACCAGCACGATCCCGAGCCCGACGTGCAGCCCCTGCGTCAGCCGGAACAACCAGGAGGGGCGGGTCGGCCAGTCGAGGAGCGGGAGGTGCAGGGCCCCGACGTCGGCCGGGATCGCCTGCCCGGCTCCGTAGGCCACCCAGTCGAGCAGGCCGGTCACGATCACCACGGGCAGGCTGCACAGCAGGACGAGGCCGAGCACCGAGGTCAGCCACGGACCCCGGATCGGGCTCCGCCATCGGATCAGCATGGCCCGTGACGGTAGAGCCGGAACGCCCCCTCCCACGGGACTTCGCGGGATCGGTAATCAGCTCGTCAGATCCTCTTACCGGCTGGTGACGGATCGGTCCGGAAGCCGGTCGACGGGGCTACCGTGTCCGGCGTGTGCGCGCACGTCCTGGTGGTGGACGACGACGAGACCGTCCGCGACGTCGTCGGTCGCTATCTCGGCGCGGCCGGGCACCGCGTGGCGCTCGCCGCCGACGGCCCGGGCGCGCTGCGTGCGGCCAGGGCCACCCCGCCCGACGTCGTGGTGCTGGACCTCATGCTCCCCGGGCTCGGCGGTCTGGAGGTGTGCCGGGCGCTGCGCGCCGACGGTGATCTCCCGCCGATCGTCATGCTCACCGCACTCGGGGAGGAGGACGACCGGCTGCTCGGCCTGGAGCTGGGCGCCGACGACTACGTCACCAAACCGTTCAGCCCCCGGGAGCTGGTGCTGCGCGTCGGGTCGATCCTGCGCCGGACCGGAACCGGGGTGACCGGGGGAAGCCCGGTGCTGGTCGACGGTGGGCTCCGCCTGGACCCGGCGGCCCGCAGCGCCGTCCTCGACGGCCGCCCGCTGGCCCTCACCACCCGCGAGTTCGACCTGCTCGCGTTCCTGCTGGCCCATCCCGGGCAGGCCTTCACCCGCGAGGAGCTGCTCGCCCGGGTGTGGGAGTGGGAGTTCGGCGACCGCTCCACCGTCACCGTCCACGTGCGCCGCCTGCGGGAGAAGATCGAGACCGACCCGACGGCGCCCCGGCGCATCGCGACGATCTGGGGCACCGGCTACCGCTACGACCCCGAGAGCTGACCGTGCTCACCGAGCTCGCCCGGGCGGCACCCCTGGCGCTGCTGTTCGCGCTGCCCGTCGCCGTCGTCGGCGGGCTGCTGCTGCACAGGATGCGGCGGCGCTCGATCACCGCGGCGATGACGACGCTCGCGCTGGTCCCGTTGGCCGCGGCGCTCGGCGGTGTGGTCGGGGTCAGCGGGCTGATGTACACCCCGCAGCTGGTCGGGACGATCGCGGTGTGCGTGGTGGTCGGGCTGGTCACGGTGCCCGTGGCCTGGTGGCTCGGCAGCCGCTTCGCCAGGGACGCCCTCTGGCAGCGGGAGGCGAGCGCGGCGGAGCTGGAGACGGTGCGGCGGGCCGAGACCGCCCGCCGCGAGCTGGTGGCATGGATGAGCCACGACCTGCGGTCCCCGCTCGCCGGGATCCGCGGCATGACCGACGCACTGGCCGACGGGGTGGTGCACGAGCCGGCCGACGTCGCCGACTACCTCGCGCGCATCCGCCGCGAGTCGGACCGGATGGCCGGCATGGTCGAGGACCTGTTCCAGCTGTCGCGGGCGACGTCCACGGGCCTGACGCTGCGGCTCGTCCCCGTGGCCCTGGGGGAGCTGGTCTCCGACGCCGTCGCCGCCGAGGCGCCGGCGGCGCAGACGGCCGGGGTGCGGATCGTCGCGGAGGACCCGGAGGGCTGGCCGGTGGTGCAGGGCAGCGACGCAGAGCTCATCCGCGCGATCCGCAACCTGCTGACCAACGCCATCCGGCACACCCCCGCGGGCGGCCGCGTCGTGCTCTCCGGCGGGATGCGCGACGGCCGCGCCCGGTTGGGAGTCCTGGACGGCTGCGGTGGCATCCCCCCGGAGGACCTGGACCGGGTCTTCGACGTCGGGTTCCGCGGCAGCGCCGCCCGGACCCCTCGGCAGGGACCGGGGGCCGGGCTGGGGCTGGCGATCGCACGGGCCTTCGCGGAGGCGCACGGTGGAAGTCTCGAGGTGCGCAACCACGGCCCCGGATGCGTGTTCGAGTTGTCCCTGCCCGGGCCTCGGTCCGAGCCGGCGTCGCCGCGCGCGCTCGCCCAGGCCTGACCGGGTTCTCAGCCGGCGATGAGGATCAGCTCGACGAAGGTCCGACCGGAGACGGTCCGGGCGCAGGCCGTCGGGGTGAGTCCGGCGGCCCGGGCCAGGGCACACAACGCCACCGCGCCGACGCAGGCCCACGGCACCGCCTCGCCCGACCGGCCGTCCACGGCACCTTCCGTCCCGCGCTGTCCGCGACCGGTTGCGCGGACGGAGCCCGACCAGAGCTCGTGGGGTTCGGGCCCGGCTTCGACCAGTGCGGTCCCGCCCACGGCGAGCAGGGTGGCAACGCGGGCGAGGAGTCGGACGGGGTCGCCGCCGATGCCGATGTTGCCGTCGGCGAGGAGCACGTGCGCCCAGGTCCGCTCGCCCGGGAGCGGCCCGAACAGGTCGCGGTGCACCATCGCCGCACCCCGCCTGCGGCACAGCGCCCGGGCGACCCCTGAGCTGTCCACGCCGAGCGCGGGAACACCACGGGCGGCGAGCGCCGCGACCAGCCGGCCGGGTCCGCAGCCGAGGTCGAGGGTCGGTCCGGTGCACCGGTCGAGCAACCAGGCGTCGTCGGGTCCGGCGGCCGCCCGCCAGCGGGCGGCCTCCAGGGGCAGCGGCCGCCCGTCGTCGCGCACGAGCCCGCTCGTCCTTCCCGCGAGCAGGGAGTCGAACCCGTCGGCCCGAAGCGCGCTGGTCACCGGGCGGCGCCCGGGGCCGCCGTACGGAAGGCCGTCAGCCGCTCGACGGCGCGGGCGAACCGTGAGCCCGGGACCTCGGCCGCGACGGCACGGGCGTCCGCCGCGAGATCCACGTCGGTCAGCTCGGGCAGCAGGGCCACTCGCAGGCCCGCTGCACCGAGCGCGTGGAGCGTGCGCTCGCCCGTGTCGTCGCGGGACATCGGGACCTCGGCGACCGGGGCGACCGCACGGGGGTCGTTCAACCCGAGCGCCCACCAGCCGCCGTCGCGGGCGGGGCCGAGGACGGCGTCGGCGCCGCGCAGCCGGTCCAGACACTCGCCGAGCAGCAGGGCGTCGATCTGCGGCGTATCCATCCCGACCTGCAGCGTCGCGGCGCCGGGATGCCGTGCCGCGGCGGCGGTGTGCGCGGCCACGATGCGTTCGCCCAGACCCTCGCCGCGCTGCCGCGTCCGGTCGGTCCGGGCGAGCGCCCGGGCGAGTTCGACCCGCCGGGCGGCCCGGGAGAGCCGGCCGGTGAGGGCGACGAGGGTGCGTCCACCGGGTACGGCGGCGGTGGCCTCGAGCGTGTCGAGCAGGGCGGCCGCGGCGACGTCCGCGGCCTCCTCGGCCGTGGCCGGCGGGCAGAGGCGCGTCTTCACGCGACCGGGCTCCGGTGCCTTGGCCAGCACGATCAGCGTGGCCGTCACCGCCGTCAGCGCTGTCATCGGAGGAGCCCCGCCATGTCCCGCACCGTGCGCGTGGTGCCGACGAGCGAGCCGGAGACCTTCGAGCGTCCGCCCGCGCGGCGGGCGTACCGCACCGGCGTCTCCTCGATCCGCCAGCCGGCCGCGCCCGCCCGCAGCAGGATTTCCAGCGGGTAGCCGTAGGCCCGGTCGACGATCCCGAGCCCGAGCAGCGCCGCGCGCCGGGCGACCCGGATCGGCGCGACATCGTGCACCGGCACCCCGCGACGGCGCAGCTCGGCCGCGATCAGCGCGTTCCCCGCGCGGGCGTGCCACGGCCAGCTACCCGGTTCCGGCATCCTCCGGCCGACGGCGAGGTCCACCCGGCCCGAGGCGACGGCGGCGGCCATCGCGGGCAGGACGGCGGCGTCGAGCGAGCCGTCCCCGTCGAGGACCGCGACCAGCTCGGCGCGGGCGTGCTCCAGTCCGGTGTGGACGGCGGCGCCGTAGCCCCGGCGGCCCTCGACGACGACGGTGGCGCCGTGGGCCCGTGCCACCTGCGCGGTGCCGTCCGAGGACCCGTTGTCGACGACGAGGACGGGCCACCCTTCGGGCAGCGCGGCCAGCACTCGGGGCAGCGCCTCGGCCTCGTCGAGGCAGGGCAGGACGATTTCGACAGGATGCACATTCCCGATCGTCGGTCCCGCAGGGCGAATCGGACCGGGTTCCGGTGCTTACCGATCGATGACGGCCGGGCGGGGGAGCGAGGCCGGCGCGCGCAGCGGGTCCGTCGCGAAGGCCGCCATCCCTTCGGCGAAGGCGACCCGAGCGCGGAAACCGAGCCGCTCCCGGGCGAACGCCGGATCGGCGACGACGTGTCGTACGTCCCCCGGCCGCGCACCCCCGACGACCCGCGGCTCCGGGCCTGCCATGGCCTTCGCCAGCTCCGTGGCGAGCTCCCCGACCGTGTGCGGCTCACCGGAGCAGACGTTGGCGGCGACGAACCCGTCGACCGGCGCGGTCAGGGCGGCCAGGTTGGCGGCGGCGACGTCGGTGACGTGCACGAAGTCGCGCCGCTGCCGACCGTCCTCCAGCACCCGCGGCGCTTCCCCGCGCTCGAGCGCGGACCGGAACAGCGACGCCACCCCGGCGTACGGGGTGTCGAAGGGCATCCGGGAGCCGTAGACGTTGTGGTAGCGCAGTGACCAGACCGCGCCGCCGGTCTGCCTCGCCCATGCGGCCGACAGGTGCTCCTGCGCCAGCTTCGTCGCGGCGTAGGTGCTGCGTGGGTCCGCCGGAGCGCTCTCGGGCACCAGGCCCGGGACGAGCCCGCGCCCGCAGGCCGGGCACCGCGGTTCGAAGCGGCCGGCGTCGAGATCGACGGGGGCGCGCGGACCGGGCCGGACCGTGGCGTGTTCGATGCAGTCGTAGCGGCCCTCGCCGTAGACGACCATCGAACCCGCGAGCACCAGCCGGCCGATCCCCGCCCGGTGCATCTCGGCGAGCAGCACCGCCGTGCCCAGATCGTTGTGGGAGGCGTACTCGGGCGCATCCGACGGATCGACACCATGGCCGACCATCGCGGCCTGGTGGCACACCGCGTCGATCCCGGACAGCAGCGGGCGTAGCACCTCCACGTCCCGGACGTCTCCGTGGACGAACCGGTGCCCCCGGGTCCACGGCGGCACCTCCCCGCCGTGGGCTTGGGGCACCAGGGCGTCGAGCACGACGACCTCGTGGCCGTCGGCGGCCAGCAGGTCGGCGACGTGCGACCCGATGAACCCGGCGCCGCCGGTGACGAGAACGCGCACGGTCTCCGACCGTAGGGCGCCGCCGGGACGCGGGTGCGCCGTCGTCATCGCTCCGTAAGGAGTGCCCTCCGATAGCACACCGGTCGCCGAGGGATCGGCGTCGATGCGAACGCGTCACGTCATCGTCAGTAGCACGGCGAGAATCCCCGTCACACCATGGCGGCGGCCATCACCAGGGAGGAACCGGGGCAACGCCGTGAAGGCGCGCAGGAGACCTACCTTCGCGCCTTCACGGCGTTGCCCCGGTTCGCGGCCGACGCGCCGGCCCGCCTCTGGCTGCTGTCGATCGCCCGCCGGGTCGCGGCCGACGACGTGCGCCGGGCGCGACGCCGGCCCCGGGCGGACGCCGTCGCGGAGTGGGAGGACCTGGGCGGGCTGCCCGGACTCGCCCAGCGGTCCGCCGAGGGTGAGGTGTTGCTGCGCGCGGTCGTCGCCGCCCTCGACCCCGAGCGGCGCGAGGCGTTCGTGCTGACCCAGATGCTCGACCTGGGCTACGGCGAGGCCGCCGAGGTCTGCGGGTGTCCGATCGGGACGATCCGCTCCCGGGTCTCGCGAGCCAGGGAGGACCTGGCTGCGGCCCTGGAGGTCCGACCGCGCAGGCGTCGCGAGGCCTGACGCACCCCACGTTCTTCGACCCGCGGTAGAACTTGCGCGACGCGGTGCCTAGGGTCGCGGTCGTCCGGCCCGCACGATCGTCGAGGCGGCGACCGGCTCCTGGAGTGAGGATGACGATCACGCCGACGACCACGACCCCGGACGCGCCGACCGCGGACCGCACCGTGGAGCTCATGATCGGCGGGATGACCTGCGCGGCCTGCGTCGGGCGGGTGGAGCGCAAGCTCGGCAAGCTCGAGGGCGTGCGGGCGGCGGTGAACCTGGCCACCGAGCGCGCCCTGGTCAGCGCGCCCCCCGGGGTGGACGACGCCCGGCTCGTCGAGACCGTGGAGAAGGCCGGGTATTCGGCACGGGTCGTCGAAGCGGCGGCGGACCCGGAGCCGGACGGGCCGGACACCCTGCGGGCGCTGCGGATCCGGCTGACCGTCGCGCTGGTCCTGTTCGTGCCGCTCGCCGACTTGTCACTGGCGATGTCGCTGGTGCCCTCGCTGCGCTTCCCGTTCTGGCAGCTCGTGGTGGCCGTGCTCGCCCTGCCGGTGGTCGGCTGGGCGGCCTGGCCCTTCCATGCCGCCGCGGTGCGCAACCTGCGTCACGGCACCACGTCGATGGACACGCTCGTCTCGCTCGGGGTGCTCGCCGCGACCGCCTGGTCGCTCGGTGGCCTGATCGCGACCGCCGGCCGGCCGCCCGTCGCTGCCGGTTGGCAGGCGGTGCTGCACCCCACCGGCCCGCTCTACCTGGAGGTCGCGGCGGGAGTGACGGCGTTCGTGCTGGCCGGGCGGTACTTCGAGGCCAGGGCCCGGCGCCGGGCCGGCGGGGTGATGCGGGCGCTCGCCCTGTTGCGTCCCGACGAGGTGACGCTGCTCGACGGCGGGGCGGAGCACCGGGTCCCGGCGAGCCTGCTGCGGGGCGGGGACCGCTTCCTCGTCCGCCCCGGTGAGCGGATCGCGGTCGACGGCACCGTGGAGTCCGGCCTCGCGGCCGTCGACACCAGTGCGATGACCGGGGAGCCGGTGCCGGTGGAGGCCGGGCCCGGGGCCACGGTCCTGGGCGGCACCATCGCCACCGGTGGACGGCTGGTCGTGCGGGCCGACCGGGTCGGGTCGGACACCCGGCTCGGCCGGATGGTCGCCGCCGTCGAGCGGGCGCAGGCGGAGAAGTCCGCGACCCAGCGGCTCGTGGACCGGATCTCCTCGGTCTTCGTGCCCGCGGTGCTCCTGATCGCCGCGGGCACCCTCGTGGGGTGGCTGCTGACCGACGGCGGTACCCAGCAGGCCCTGGCCGCCGCCGTCGCGGTGGTCATCATCGCGTGTCCGTGCGCGCTGGGGCTCGCCACGCCGACCGCGCTGATGGTGGCCTCCGGGCGGGGCGCCGAGCTCGGCATCTTCGTCAAGGGGCACCGGGCGTTGGAGACGGTCCGGGCGGTCGACACGGTGGTGCTGGACAAGACCGGGACCCTCACCGAGGGCCGGATGCGGGTGATCGAGGTGGCCTGCGCCGCGGGGGTCGACGAGGCCGAGCTGGTGTGCCGCGCCGGAGCCGTCGAGCGTGGCTCCGAGCACGCGATCGCGCGGGCGATCGTCGAGTACGCAGGTGAGGACCTGCCCGAGGTCGTGAACTTCGCGGCCGAGCCGGGCCTCGGTGCCCGCGGGACGGTCGACGGCGTCGAGGTGGCCGTCGGCCGCCCCGGCACGCTGCCCGACGAGCTGACCGACGTGGTCGCGGAGTGGGAACGGGCCGGGCGCACCGTCGTCACGGTGACCGTGGTGGACGACGTCGCCGGGGCGTTCGCGTTGGAGGACCCGGTGCCCGAGGCGTCCCGGCTCGCGGTCGCCGGGCTGCGGGCCCGTGGGCTGCGGCCGGTCCTGCTGACGGGCGACTCGGAGGCCGCGGCCCGTGGCGTCGCCGAGACGGTGGGGATCGACGAGGTCCACGCCAGGGTCCTGCCGGACGACAAGGTCGCCCTCATCGCCCGGCTGCGGGCGCAGGGCCAGGTCGTTGCGATGGTGGGCGACGGGGTCAACGACGCCGCCGCCCTCGCCGAGGCCGACCTCGGCATCGCCGTCGGTTCCGGGACCGACGTCGCGCTGGAGGCCGCCGACCTCGTCCTGGTCCGGGACGATCTGCGCGCGCTGGTGTCCGCGATCGACCTGGCCCGCTCGACCCTGGGCACGATCCGGGGGAACTTGGTGTGGGCCTTCGGCTACAACGTCGCCGCCCTCCCGCTGGCGGCAGCGGGACTGCTCAACCCGTTGCTCGCCGGCGCGGCGATGGCCCTGTCCTCGCTGCTGGTGGTGACCAACAGCCTGCGGCTGCGCAACGCGGCGCGCTGAACAGTTCGGCCCGCTGACTCCTCCCGGTCCGCCGGTCAGCGCCTGCCCTGGGCCAGCCGGGCGAGCATCTCGTTGTAGGCGCGCAGCTCGACGTCGTCGTCGCGTTCCTCGCGACGGTCGTGCCGTGCGGCGACCCGCTCGTCCTCGCGGGACCACTGCATCAGCAGCGCGATCACGACCAGCAGCATCGGCACCTCCCCGGTCGCCCAGGCGATGCCGCCGCCGACCTTCTGGTCGGCCAGGAGATCCGGGAGCCAGGGCAGGGCCAGCGAGCGGTAGAAGTTGCCGCCGATGAGGCTGTCCGTGCTCATCAGCGCGATGCCGAAGAAGGCGTGGAAGGGCATCGCGGCGAGCAGGACCGCGAGCCGGCCCAGGTGCGGTAGCCGGACCGGCGCGCGATCCACGCCGATCAGCGGCCAGAAGAACAGGTAGCCGACCGCCAGGAAGTGGATGTTCATCAGCTGGTGCGCCCAGTGGAAGCGCAGCGCCGCCTCGAACAGCGAGGTGAAGTACAGGACGTAGAACGAGCCGACGAACAGCGTCAGCGTGATCAGCGGGTGGGTGAGCACGCGGGCGACCGGCGACTCGACCGCCGCGACCACCCACTCCCGCGGGCCCGGCGGTCTCCCGCGACCGGCCGGGCGCAGCGCCCGCAGCGCCAACGTGACCGGCCCGCCCAGCGCGAGCAGGACCGGGGCCAGCATGTTCAGCGACATGTGACTGATCATGTGGACGCTGAACATCCCGGGGGAGAACCGGCCGATCCCCGAGGAGGTCGACAGCTCCACCACGACCCACCCGCAGACCCAGGCCGCGGTGCGTCCCCGGGCCCAGGTGTCGCCCCGGGCGCGCAGGACACGGACGCCGTGGACGTAGGACGCGACCGCCGCCACCGCGACGAGGGTGAAGAGGATGTTGACGCGCCAGTCCAGCAGGGCCCGCAGCGCCGAGAACGGGGCGGGCAGGTCGTAGCCGACCAGGACCTCGCCGTCGGTGTCGATCCGGGCCAGGAAGCGGGGCGGCACCGAGTGCGCCATCGCACCGGCGACCACCACGGCGAGTCCGCTCAGCGCGGCGAGCGGGACGAGACCGCGCCGTCGGCGCCCGAGGACGACCCAGCCGACGGCGGCGAACACCACGAGGCCGGCCTGCACCAGCTGCCAGCGCCCCCAGGCGGTGCCGGTCAGCGATCCCGGGATCACCAGGAGCAGCCCGAGGACGACGCTCGACAGCAGCCACGCGAGCCCGGCGCAGGTCAGCAGCAGCCGGGCGCGCCGCCACACGACGCCGTCGAGGCGTGCTCCGTGGCGGTGGTGCAGGACCAGCGCGGTGAGCACACCGAGCCACACGGCCAGCCCCACGGCTTGCAGCGCGCCCGTGTCCGTGGCCCAGTCGTGCCCGCGCCCGACCGCCGCCTGTCCGACCGCGGGCGGGGGCAGCAGCGATGCGGCCGCGACCGCGGCGAGCACCGCGGCGACCCGCCAGCTCACGGTCCAGAGACAGCCGAGGGCGACCACGCAGAACCCGACGCCCGTGAGGAACCAGCCCATCGGCTCCTCGAGCGCCGCGAACGTGCCGAGCAGATCCGGCCCGGTCAGCACATCGGTCAGGGCGGCCCCGGACAGGTCGGCCGCGTTCGCCACCGCGAGCAGCAACGCACCGACCCCGGCCACCGCCGCCGACCATCCGGCACGGCGAACGGCCCGGTAGCCGTCCACCGACACCGTGCCCGCCAGGTCCCCGGACCCGTGCGCGGGGCTGAGGAAGGCGGCGTAGAGGAGGGATCCCAGCGCGACCGCCGAGGCCACGGTCACCACCGTTCGCAACGCCGCCACCAGGACCTGGATGCCTGTCGCCGCGATCGGGATCCCCAGCCGCGGGTACATGCCGGTGTCGAGCAGGTTCGCCGCCGCAGCGAGCACCGCCAGCACGGCCACGGCCGCCACGCCGAGGAGCACGGTCGTGCCGGCGCCTCCCGCCGTCGTCCTGCGTGTCGCTTCCTCCGGCCGGGTCCGGTCGCCGTCGTACACGTGCTCCTCGCTTCTCCTGCCTGGTCCGAGACCTCGCCGGCCGGTGTGATTCAGACGGACGACCGCCGGTCGGCACGCCGCAGAGCCCCGAGCGGCCGGCGATCGCCCATGGCACTGGTCGTCGGGACACGGGCCGTGGTTCCCGTCAGGACAGGGGTGACTCACCTCGCGTGCCTGTCCGCCCGACCGGGCTCCCCGCGGCCGTAGGTGGTGAGGACGTCGCGATGGTCGAGCCAGCCCACGAGCCGTTCCTCACCGAGGACCGGCAGGCCGGTGGTCTCGTGGTTCGTGAGGGTGCGCAGCGCGTGGTGCAGGGAGTCGCCGGTCTGCAGGGTCGGCAGCGCAGTGATCCGTTCGCCGGCCGTGACCCCGTTCAGGTCGTCGGGGTCGAGCTCGGCGGTGATCACGGCGCCCCGGTAGCGACCGTCGGGCTCGGTCACCGGCAGGGCACCGTAGCGGGCGGCGCCGAGCAGGGGGATCAGGTCGTCGACGGCCGTGTCGGCGGGCAGGCCGTCGGGCGGCGGTTGCATGGCCTGGCCCACGGTCAGCGAGCGCAGCGCGCCGTCGGCCTTGCTGTCGGCGTCGATGTCGATCCCGCGGCGTAGCAGCTTGAGGGTGTAGATGGTGTCGCGTGCGATGAGGTGGCTCAGGCCGGTGGCGAGGGCGACGGCGGCGAGCAGCGGCAGGATGATCGCGTACTGGCCGGTGAGCTCGAAGACGATCAGTGCCGCGGCGATCGGGGCGTGGCTGGCGGCGGCGAAGACCGCGGCCATGCCGACCAGCCCGAACGCGCCGGGGGAGAGGTCGAGTCCGGGGAAGACCGCCTGGGCCGCGATGCCGAACGCGGTGCCGAGCATGCCACCGACGAAGAGCGAGGGGGCGAACACGCCGCCGGAGCCACCGATACCGATGGTCACGCTGGTGGCGATCATCTTGCCGATCAGCAGGAGCAGCAGGAACCCGAGCGCGTAGTGCCCCGCGATGCCCGCCTCGAGCACCGGGTAGCCGACCCCGTACATCTGCGGCAGGGCCAGCAGGATCCCGCCGAGCACCAGCCCGCCGACCGCCGGGCGGAGCCACTCGGGGCCGCGCCAGACGTGGTCGCAGGCGTCCTCGATCAGGTAGAGCACGCGGGCGAAGCCCCAACCCACGACCCCGGCCACCAGTCCGAGCACGGCGTAGAAGGGGAACTCGGCGGCGGAGCCGAGCGAGTAGGCGGGCAACTGCAGGATGTGGTCGTTGCCGATGATGGCGCGGGCGACGACGTCGGCGGTGACCGAGGAGATCACCACGATGCCGAAGGCCTCGGCGGTGAAGGCGCGCAGGATGATCTCGAGGGCGAAGAACACCCCGGCGATCGGGGCGTTGAAGGTCGCGGAGATCCCGCCCGCGGCGCCGCAGGCGACCATGAGGCGCAGGCGATGGTCGGGTACCCGCAGCCACTGGCCGATGGAGGAACCGAGCGCCGAGCCGATCTGCACGATCGGGCCCTCGCGTCCGACCGAGCCGCCGGTGCCGATGCACAGCGCGGAGGCCAGCGACTTCACGACGGCGACCCGGGCCTTGATGCGCCCGCCGTTGCGGGCCACGGCGAGCATCACCTCGGGGACACCGTGTCCACGGGCCTCGGGGGCGAACCGGTTGACCAGGGGGCCGTAGATCAGGCCGCCGGCGACCGGGGCGAGGAGCAGGAACCACGGGCCGAGGGCGGGAAGGTGCAGGCTGGCGAGCCGCCCCGCGTTGCTGTAGTCGTTCCGGCCGGTCACCAGGTTCGTGATGCCGATGATCAGGTATCGGAACACGACCGCGCCCAGCCCGGCGCCGCCGCCGATGATCAGGGCGAGGCCGACCAGGCCCGACTGGCTGCCGACGAGCCAGGTGTGTAGCCGACGCGCGCCGGCGGCGGGCATGGCGAGAACGGCGCTCACGGCAGCACCGCCCACTCCGGCTCGGGCACCTCGCCCGCCGCTCGGGCGAACGTGCGCAGGGCGCCGATCACCGCGTGGTGGTCGGCCTGCGGCAGGGTCTCGAGCAGGCCGGCGATCTCCCCGCGCCGGCGGCGGGTCACCTCCTCCACCAGCGCCCGGCCCCGGACGCTGAGCGCCACCCGGACCTCGCGGCGGTCCTCGGCGACGCGGTCGCGGTCGATCAGGCCCTTGGCGACCAGCCGATCGCACATCCGCGTGGCGGTCGACGGGGTCACGGCGAGCGTGGTCGCCAGGTCCGCCGGGCGTTGGGCACCTCGCTGGCCGAGGACGATGAGGGCCCGGTACTGGGGCAGCGTCACGTCCTCGTCCACGGCGGCCAGCGAGCGGGCCACGACGGCGAGCAGCGCACGGCTCGCCGTCATCACCGCGTCGACCAGGTCCTCGGTCGAGTCCTCGGCGGCCCTCATGGCCGCAGCCGATCGTTGCACTAGGACATCATTGCACTCTGCAATTCTAGGTCCTGTCCGCCCTCGGAGAGTGCTGAACGATATGCGGGGGCGACGAGACACCTCCAGCCAGCGGGTGCATCAGGGACTTTCGTGTCATGACAGCGAGAACGTTTTCGCAGGTAGAGGGCGCAGAACGAGATCTTTCCTGGCCTCATGATCCGTCAGGTCGTCGGTTCGAGCCCGACCTGCCCCACTCTCCGATCAGCGCTGTCGTGGGTAGCCCTGCTGACCCAGGGTCCGTATGGCGCGAGTCGTGACCAACCCGCATCCAGCGCGTTCAGCCACCGCTGGTGTCGTTCGCGTAGGCGGCGAGTGCCTCGCCGGACGTGTCGTACCAGGCGTCCGGGGTGACGCCGTAGCGTTGCAGCTCGACGCGGACGCCATGGGCGAGGTTCGAGGCGACCACGCGCACGCCGCGGGCGCGCAACCGCGTGAACGCGCCCGCGAGGACCGTCGATGCGGTGAAGTCGACGTCGCCGATGGCCGCTGCGTCCAGGCAGAACCAGCGCAGGTCGGGGCCGGCCGCGAGCAGTGTCCCGATGTCGGCGATCAGGCGGGAGGCGTTCGCGAAGTACATCGCGCTGGCGAAGCGGTACACGACCAGCCCGCCGCTCGTGCGCGCGCCCGCGGTGACCGGTTCCGAGCGCCAGTGCCCGGCGGGCGACTTGACCAGGACCGCGTTGTGCGGGCTGTAGCTGTGGCGCAGGTGGTCGACGATCGAGGCGGCGATGGCGATCAGCATGCCGTCCTCGACGCCGAACACGACCACGGCCACCGCGGTCAACAGCGCGACGACGAACTCGGCACGCCGTACGGCGAGGATGCGACACAGGCCCGCGACGTCGACCAGCTCGACACCGATCAGGAACACGACGCCGGCCAGCGCCGCCAGCGGCAGGTGCGCGAGCGGGCCGGTCGCGACACGGCGGCGAGATCGGACGGGGCGAGCGCAGGCAGCACGAGACCGGGCAGCCCCGCCGGGACCGGGCCGAGAACGGCCACCCAGAACCGGCCGAGGTCGACGATCGCGTCGGCGGCGATGGCGGCCACCACGGCCAGCAGCGCGGCGGGGATGCGCCGGTCCACCCGCCGGCCGACGGCCACGACCGCTACGGCGCTCAGCCCGACGGCGAGCGTCGGGAGCGAGACGCCGCCGAGTTCGCCGGCGAGATGCGCGAGCCGTGCGGGCAGGCCTCCCGAGCCGGCCGAGACCCCGAGCAGGTCGGGCAACTGGCCCAGCGCGACCTGCACGCCGACACCGGTCAGGAAGCCGACCAGCACCGTGCGGGACAGGAAGTTCGCCAGGAACCCGAGCCGGACCAGCCGCGCGAGCACCAGCAGCAGGGCCAGGACGAGTGCGGCGGTCCCGGCCAGCGCGGAGTAGCGCGGGCTGCCGGTGGTGGCCATCCCGATCAGGGCGGCCGCGAGGATCGCGGCGGTGGCCGAGTCGGCGCCCACGACCAGGTGCCGGGACGCGCCGAACAGCACGTACACCGCTGCGGGCAGCAGCATCGTGTAGAGGCCCGTGACCACCGGCATGCCCGCGATCCGCGCATATCCCAGGACCTCCGGGACGGCGAGCGCGGCCAGCGTCGCCCCGGCCACCGCCTCCGGCAGCCACCGGCCGCGTCCCACCGGCAGCACCCCGGCCAGCACCGGCACCCGCCTCGCCCGCACGTCCACGCTCCCGTCGCGTTGATCGGCACTCTGCGTCCCGGCCGGCCACCGGGGTGATGCTTCTTCAGCGGTCGACCTGGTCGTCACGACCGTGCCCGATGGCGCACCTTCCCGAACACGGGTCACCCCACCGGACACAGCTGTGGTCGAAGGTGGGCACCTGGCTGCGCTTACCGTCGCCCCGACAAGGTCGCGTCACCGCGTCGGGCGGTCCTCGTGGAGCATCTCGCCGACCACCGCGCCGAACACCGCCACGAGCAGCAGAATGCGAAAGGAGGATCCCGCAAAGAGCCGCGGGTGATCTGCCGGCCACCGGGTGAGAAGGGAGCCAGCGCAGCGATGTCGACACGGCTGTCCTCGCAAGAACGACGGGCCATAGGCACCGACGGCGCGGACCAGCTGACGCCTGCTGCGAACGGCGCTCGTCTCGCCGAACGGATCCTGCCCACGACCCTGGACGTGATCAGCGGTGCCCGCCACGCCTACGTCCTCGAGCGCTGCGCGGAGCCCGACGCGGTCGTCGAGTTCCTTCGACAGCACCCACTCGATGCGTAGATCGTCGCGCGGCGGCGGGGAGGAGACCGGTTCCCGTGGCCGCATCGCCGGCATCGCGGGGATCGGGCTTCTCGGCGGTGTGATCGGCGGGCTGCTCGGCGGGGGCAGCGGCGTGCTGTTCGTCCCGGCACTCGTCCGCTTCACCACGATGAGCCGGGCCCGGGTGCACGGCACCTCCACCATCGCGAACATCGGCGTGTGCGTGGCCGGCGCCGCCGTCTACGCGTTCGCCGGCGGCGCCATCGATCTCCGCGTCGGGACGGGCATGCTCATCGGCGGCACCCTCGGTGGGGTGCTCGGGCCACGGCTCCTGGCCCGGGCCTCGGACACGCTGCTGCGCGTGCTGCTGGTCGCCGTCCTGATCCTCACCGGGGCCGAGTTCGTGGTCGACGCCGTCGGGCCGCCGCTGT
This sequence comes from Pseudonocardia terrae, assembly GCF_021343995.1. GTDB lineage: Bacteria > Actinomycetota > Actinomycetes > Mycobacteriales > Pseudonocardiaceae > Pseudonocardia > Pseudonocardia terrae. The sequence goes on from NZ_JAJTTE010000011.1 coordinate 142,475, forward strand.
TCACCCACGCACTGGTACCCGCGGGTGTGCTCGCCGGCCTCTGGTTCGTCGTCCCGATGTCCGTGGTCGTCGGGTTCGTGATCGGGGCGTGGAACGGGGCGCTCGGTCTCGGTGGCGGGTTGCTGGCCGTCCCTGCGCTGGTGCTGCTGTTCGGGGTCGAGCTGCACGTCGCAGCGGGAACGTCATTGCTGATGTTCGTGCCCAACACCATCGTCGGCTCCATGGTGCACCTGCGCCAAGGCACTGCTTCAGTACGGTGGGGGTGGCTGCTCGGGCTGACCGCGGCACCGGGAGTCGTCGCCGGTGCGCTGCTCGGTCTGGCCTTGAACGTGACGGCACTCAGCCTGGTCTTCGGGGCGTTCGCGCTGGTGATGGCCGCCCTGGAGTCGATCGGCTTGCTCCGCGCACGGCGGGCACGGTTCGACGCTGCCGACGGGAGCTGAGACGGGATCACGGCGGCCTCGTCGACTTCGCCCGCAAACAGACGGCCGGCTCGTCGGCGTGCCCTACCGACGAGCCGGCCGCTCCCCATCCCCTGACCCCCGGGAGATGGAACTCGCTTGCCGGCGCAAGAAGTACGGGCCATGGGTCGGTCCGGGCCCGGGACCAAAGTCCGCAACCGGATGTGCGGGGATGCTCGACCTGCCTGCACACCCGTTGCACCACAGGACCACCTTCACGCGATCGTTGCAGGTAGGCAGGCCGCGACGATCGCGACCTTTCGCCACCTCGATCGCGCGGTGGGGCGAGGGATAGCGACGACGGCGCGGCCCGTGCCACGAGGTTCGGTCACCGGGACGCCGCCGAGGACTCGGTGAGCTGGCGGCGCAGTGCCCGCAGGGCGTAGTACAGCCGGGAGCGGACGGTGCCCGCCGGGATGCCGAGTGCGGTGGCGGTCCGCTCGGCCGAGGCGTCGCGGTAGAAGATCTCGACGAGGACCTGCCGGTGGGCAGGCGTGAGCTCGCCCAGGGCCCGGGTGAGCAGGCGACGATCGAGCATGCCCTCGTAGCCGCCGTCGACCTCGTCGTCGAGGACGGTGTCGCCGACGAGACTGACCGGGTGGGCCCGCGCCGCGCGAGCGGCATCGATCAGCACCCGGCGCAGCACCTGTCGCAGCCACGGCCGCAGTGACCGCTCGCCCGCCTGCAGCCTCGGCAGGTTGCGCCAGGCCCGCAGGAAGGTCTCCTGCACCGCGTCCTCGGCGGCGGAGCGGTCGTGGGTGACGTACTCGGCGTAGGCGAGCAGTGCGTCCGCGTGTTCGTCGTAGAGCACTCGTAGCGCTTCACCGGCTTCCCCCGGGTCGGCGCCGCGCGGGCGCCCCGGTGCAGGGGCGAAGGCAGGGGGCGTCGAGCATCGGAGCGGGTGGGCGTAGGCCGTGGTCATGTCTACTAACACGGTTAGTAGCAGCAGGCCGTTCAGTCGTCGGCCGGCTTCGTCGGAGTGATCCGGGGATTGAACGCCGGGTGGCCCGCGTCCCGTGTCTGGTGGCGTGCGTCGGACCGCGGGGTCCGGCGCCCGGTGCGGACGCCCGCATCGCCCGACCCCACGGTGAGGGAGACCATCCGATGCGCACGAGAACCCGAACCCTCGTCACCCTGGCGGCCGCGGCCCTCGCCGCGGGCGTCGCCGTCCCGGCCCTCGCGGCCACCTCCGACGGGATGTCCAGCGCGGCCGCGCTGGCCGACGTCCCGGGCTCCGGCCGGTCGGTGATCGACTGGAACCGGCAGCTGATCGCGATTCTCGGCACGCCGGACGCCCAGCCGGCGACGGTGCATCCGACCCGCAGCTTCGCGATGCTGCAGGCAGCCGAGTACGACGCCGTCGCCTCGATCACGCATGCGGCGTCGCCGTACCGCGCGGTGACGCCCGTGCCGGGCGACGCGCGCCCCGACGCGGCCGCCGACCAGGCCGCCCACGACGTCCTCGTCGCCCTCTACCCGGCGAAGCGCGCCGGGCTCGACGCCCAGCTCGACAGCGAGCTGGCCGCCATGCCGACCGGTCAGGCCACGCAGGACGGCGCTCGGGTCGGTGCGGCGGCAGCCCAGCAGATGATCGCGCTGCGGGCCACCGACGGCTCGTCCGCCGCCCCCGCGCCGTTCGTGGCGGGTACTCGGCCCGGGGACTACCGGCCGACCCCGCCGAAGTTCGCCGCGCCGATGTACACCGGCTGGGGATCGGTCACCCCGTTCCTGCTCGACAGCGCCACGCAGTTCGCCCCGGCGGCGCCCCCGCCGGTCACCAGTCCCGCGTACGCGACCGCGCTGCACCAGGTCGAGAGCCTCGGGCGCGACGACAGCACCACCCGCACCCCGGACCAGACCGTGGCGGGCAGGTTCTGGAGTGCCGCACCGGTCTGGAACACCTGGAACCAGGTGGCGCAGACGCTCGCCGCGGACCGGCAGGCCAGCCTGGCGCAGGCCACCGGTGCGTTCGCGACGCTGGACCTGTCGTTGGCCGACACGACCATCGCGCTCTACCACGCCAAGTACCGGGAGAACGTCTGGCGACCGGTCACGGCGATCCAGCTCGGCTCGGCCACGGGCAACCCGGCCGTCGTCGCCGACCCGACGTGGAACCCACTCACGCCCACCGCCGCCGACCCGTCCTACCCGGGTGCGCACAGCGCGCTCAGTGAGGCAGCGGCCACGTCGCTGACCGCCTTCTACGGCCCGCGCCAGGCCGTGGCCGTCACCTCTGCTGCGGCCCCCGGGGTGACCCGCACCTTCACCAGCCTCGCGGCGGCGGCCGACGAAGCAGGGCTGAGCCGTATCTGGGCCGGGCAGCACACCGTGCTCGACCACCAGGCCGGCCAGCAGCTCGGCAGCGAGGTCGCCGGCGTGGTGCTCGGTGACCTGCACGCCCCGACCACCGGATGACCCTTCTGCACGGTCCGGAGGCCGTCCGACGGGCAGCGACGAGCGCCGGCACCGTGCGCGGGGTGCTCCCGACCGGGGCCGGCAGGGAGAATGTTCGCCGCCGCGGTGAACGTCCCGGGGCTACCGTCCGTGTAGAAGGGCAGGGAGGCCGTGGGCCACCCGTCGCCGCCGCAGGGAGGTCGCCCGATGCCGTCGCTCCGTCGATCGCGCCCGTTCGGTGACCTGGAGGCCACGCTGATGGAGCTGCTGTGGGCGGCCGGCCGCCCACTGCTGGTCCGCGAGGTCGTCGAGGGAGTGCACCCGCAGCGGGCCCCGGCCTACACCACCGTCATGACGGTGCTGGACAACCTGCACCGCAAGGGGTGGTTACGTCGTCACCGGGACGGCCGGGCCTGGCGCTACGAGCCGGTGCTGAGCAGGCAGGCCTACACCGCCCGGCTCATGCACGAGGCCCTGGCGGTCAGCGACGACCGGGCCGGTGTACTGGCGCGGTTCGTCGAGGAGATCGACCCGCAGGACGCCGCCGCGCTCGCCGCCGCGTTGCACGACACGCCCGAGGGGCGCGGCCCGGGGACGGCGTCATGACCGTCGGCGCCGTCCTGATCCTCTACGCGACGGTGGTCGGCTTCGCCGGCCCCGTCGCGTTCCGGCGCGCGACGTGGCCGGTTCGTGCACCCCGGTTGGGCGCCGCGGCGATCCTCGCCGCGGCCTGGACGGTCCCCCTCGCACTCGTCCTGGCGGGCGTCACCGTCGTCCTGCCGACCAGCGCCCTGTCCGCCGACCTCGGGCAGCTGGTCGGGGCCTGTCTGCAGCGGTTGCGCGCCGCCTACGGCACCCCGGCCGCGGGGCTCGTCACCGCGGGCCAGGTGCTGTCGGTGACCCTCCTCGCGCGGATCGGCTGGGCCGCGGGGCGGCTCGCCCACCGGCGGCGCAGCGAAGGCCGCCGCCAGCGGCTGCTGCTGCAGTTGGCCGGCCGGCCCCGGGCGGACCTCTCGGCACTGGTCCTGGACCATCCGGACGCCGCCGCGTACAGCCTCGCCGGCCGGGCCCCGGCCGTCGTGGTCACCAGCGGGGCCATCGCCCTGCTCACCGAGCCGCAGCTGGGAGCGGTGCTGGCCCACGAGAACGCGCACCTGACCGCCCGCCACCACCGCCGGCAGACCGCGGCAGCCCTGCTCGCCGCGGCGCTGCCCGCCGTGCCGCTGCTGCGCGAGGCACCCGCCCTCGTGGGCCGGCTCCTCGAGATGGACGCCGACGAACTGGCCGCGCGTCGCCACGAGCCCCGGGTGCTGGCGAGTGCGCTGGTCGCCGTCGCAGGGGGAGCGACCCGACCCGGGACAGCCGTCCGACCGACTCCGGCATCGACCTCGACCTCGATGGCCGCGTCGGCGGTGGGGGCTGCCGGGGCCGACGCGGTCGCGCGAATCCACCGTCTCCTGCGTCCCCCGGCGCACCTGCCACGCCGGCGCCGGACACTCACCCGCGCAGCGGTCGTCGCGCTTGCGATCACACCGCTCGTCCTCGCGATCGCACCGGCCCTGGCTGTCTAGCAGGTCACAACCGCAGGCAAGGCGCGGGAGACGGGTCGACGTCAGTACCCATAGCCGGTGCTGCCGTGCATCGGCATCGGCGCCGAGCCCTCGGTGTCGATCTTCTCGGTGTCGATCTTCTTGGTGCCGATCTTCTCGCCGGCCGGGGCGACCACGTACCAGGCACCACCGAACTGGTCGAGCCCCTGCCCGCGTGCGTCGCCGGGCACCCGGTCGCCGGCGAAGTAGTAGAGCGGGTGGCCGTTGTAGGTGACCTGCCGGGTGCCGTCGTTCCGCGCCGAGGTTCCGAACAGGGCGGCGCGCGCGGCCCCTGAGGCGACCGGCAGGTCGCCGTGGGCCAATAGTGGGGCCCACACCTGAGCGCACGGGCCGTTGCAGGTGGAGGCGGAGCCGGTGTCCGCCTCGAACAGGTACAGGGTCCGGCCCTGACCGTCGACCAGGGCGGTGCCGGGCGCCAACGCCGCAGAGCCGACTCCGGCCGTTCCCGCCGCGACCGATGGGCCACCGGAGGACGACGGCCCGTGGGACGGCGCCCCGTAGGACGGCGCCCCGTAGGACGGCGCCCCGTAGGACGGCGCCCCGTAGGACGGCACGCCGTAGGACGGCACGCCGGCCGTGGCGGCGGGGCCTCCCTGCCCCGGCAGTGCCGCGTCGAACGCGATCCCGCCGCCGGCGAGCACTGCGGCGACGGCGACGCCACCGAGGATGTACTTCCGCTGCATCTGCCTGTCTCCGATCGGGTGGCCGTGTCCTGGAGGCGAGCGGCGCACGGGCGCCGGTGCCCGGCACCTACTCACACGCTGCGCAGCCCGGCTGCGTTCACCGCGGCGTCGCGGGCTGAACACCCCGCCGTGGCGGGGCGTATCAGTGGATATGACGGCCCCGACACAGCGGCGAAACCCGCGGCGTGGAGCAGCCCGCTCGGCGCACCAGCCCGGTTGCACCCTCGCTGCGCGCGGCCTCGCCCAGCGGTGGGCGCCCGTCCTCGGCGCTCCCCTCGGACGCAGCCCCGGAGCGAACGGAGGCAGCACGTGCTGAGCGAGCGGGAGCTGCGCGTCCTGCGCGAGATCGAGAAGCACACGGCCAGGGAGGATCCGCGGTTCGCCCTGTCGATGCGACGTGCGCTACCGGTGAACGAGGCCCGGACAGCCCGCTGCTATCAGGTCGTCATCGCCGCCGCCGTCCTGACCGTGGTGATCTGCCTGGTCCTGGGGCTGCTCGGTGCCGGCCTCCTGGCCGCGTCGGTCGCGGTCGGCACCGCCCTCCTGCGGCCTCTGCCCCCGGCCGCGTCGATCCACCGCCGATGGTGATCGCCTGACCATTCGGGGACGACTCTCAGGGTCGCCCGCGTGATGGATGAGTCGACGCCAGCCCGAAACCCTGAGAATTTAAGGTTGCTCAGGGTGCGTCGTGATCCATGCCACGATTACGACGCAGTAACGACTGCTCCGTATCCGCGATATCCCCGTCACTCAGCCGGGCAGAGGAAGCGGTGCGGTGGACCACAGATACGAGACCGTCGTGACAGCGGTGATGGCCCTGGCGACGAACTGCGACATGCAGGCCGCCGTCGGCGGACCCGGCGCCGCCGCGTGGCGCGACCTCGGCGACGCCCTGTTCAGTGCCGTGGTCCGGGCCACCGATCCCGTTCTTCCCGACGGCGTGCTGCACCACCTGGCAGAGATCGCGAACGATGCCGCCGTCCAGCACGCGGCGGCGGCTCCTGAGTGCACCTGCGACACCACGGCCCCGCCGGGCATCTGAGACCCCGGACCGGTCCTCGTGCGCTCCCTACCCGGGGGCCGGTCCGGACACCACCTCGTCCGCTCGGGGCGCCGAGAAAAGCAATTCTGCGGCCGGCAGGGAATTGTTGCCGGGATCCATTCCGGAGGCGAGATGCTTCTCCGTGGGACGTGGACCGGCATCTCCGAGGCCGTGTCGTCGCCCGGTCGGCGACGGCAAGGAGAGGGCCTTCGATACGGGACCGAGGACGTTGTGCTCTGCGCGGCGCGACCTCGTCCCACGCACGCTGACTCGCCGGCGGCGCGACGAGGGAGGGTCCGATGACGCAGACGACCGAGCGCAGCTCCACGCGGGTGCGCGGGTTCACCGATCCCGAGCTGGACTTCCAGCTGCTGCGCCAGCTCGGCTCGGCGGTGTACGGGGGCGCGTCGATCGGTGAGCCACTCGCCCTCGCCGCGGCGCTCGGGGACAGCGCGGCGGGCTGGACCGACGGCTTCGCCGCGCTCGCCGAGCGCCAGCGCGCCGACGCCGAGGCGCGCGCCGCGGCAGGGCACGAGATCAGCGCCCGGGACCGGTTCCTGCACGCCTGCAACAGCTTCCGCACGGCGGAGTACTTCGCCCCCGCGGGAACCCCCCGGCAGGTCGAGCTCGGGCTCGCCAGCCGGGCCGCGTTCCTCGCCGCGGCCCCGTACCTGCCCGGGCGGGTCGAGGAGCTGTGGCTGCCGTGGGAGGACCAGCGGCTGCCGGGCTACCTGTGCACGCCGGCGGCCGATGCGGGGCCCGGGCCCACCCTCGTCGCCACCAGCGGCTTCGACGGCACGCTGGAGGAGACCTACCTGCAGGTCGGCCGGGCGGGCCTGGAACGGGGCTGGCGGGTGCTGCTGATCTGCGGCCCCGGGCAGATGGACGTCACCCGCACCGAGCCGCACACCCACTTCGTCCCCGACACCGAGCGGTGGGTCACGCCGTGGCTGGACCACCTGCTCGCCCGGCCCGAGGTCGACCCGGAACGGCTGGCGCTGCTGGGCATCAGCCTGGGCGGGTACTGGGTCACCCGCGCCGCCGCCCACGACGACCGGATCCGGGCGGTGGTGGCGAACTCGCCGATCGTGGACCTGCATGCGTACCAGGTGGCGTTCGTGGCCCCGTACGTCGGAGGGGACCCGGAGGTCGTCCTCGACCCCGGGGACGATCTGCGGCTCGACGACATCGACCACCTGCCGGACACCGCGCTGCCCGTCGCGGCCAAGGGGCTCGCACGCTCGCTCATGACCCGGTTCGGCCGGACGAGCCTCCTCGACACGTTCGCCTACCTGCGCGCCTTCCGCGTCGACCCCACCGCCGTCGCCTGCCCGGCGCTCGCGCTGGTCGGTTCCGGCGAGGGCGGCGAGCCACGCGCCCAGTTCGAGCGGTTCTGCTCGGAGGTCGCCGGCCCCGTGACCGCCCACACCTTCACCGCCCACGACGGCGCCGACACCCACTGCCAGCTGGGCAACCTCACGTACTCGGCGGCGGTGGTGTTCGACTGGCTGGAGGAGCTGTTCGCGCGGGGCTGACGGGCGGCGGCCGGGTCCTGCCGAACCCGGCCCGGCGACACGAGGGCGCCTCCTCCCGGCCGGACGAGAAGAGGCGCCGTCGATATCCGGGGTCAGCGCGCCTCGACGGTGAACGGGACGGTGACGACGTCACCGCCCGCGAGGCGGAACTGGGCCCACAGCTGTTCGCCGCCCGCTCCGCTCACCGCGGCTGCCCGACCGGGCCCGCCCCCACCTCGCCTGCGGCGAGCCCGCCGCCGCGACGTCTCCACCACCACCGAGCTGACCGCCCAGGAACGCCAGGTCGCCGCCCTGGTCCGGCAGGGTCTGTCCAACCGTGCCGCCGCTGCGCAGCTGTTCGTCAGCCCCCGCACCGGCGACTTCCACCTGCGCAACATCTTCGGCAAGCTCGGCGTCACCTCCCGGGCCGAGCTCACCGTCCTCCCGCTCGACCTGTGACACCGGTGTCGGGCGCTCGTCAGGCGAGCTGAGTCCGCCACGCTCGGCGCCCCTCGGCGCTCCCTGCGTACGGTGCCTGGTCCGCCGATCGCCCGACGTCCGGTCCCCTCACGTCTCGGGCGTCGGACCGACGGTGATCAGCCGGCACCGGCCGGACAGTTCTCCCCATTCAGAGACCAGGCCCTCGGCCTCTGCGAAAGGGGAACCCCGTTGACCATCGCCCGAGGCCCTCGCCGTCGCGAGCACTCGAGTCCCGTCGAGCTGTCCGCCCGCTTGGATCGCCTGCCGATGGGTCGGTTCCACCGGGGGGTGTTGCTGGCTTTGGCTGTCGCGTTCGTGTTCGAGTTCGGCGATCTGAACACTTTCGCCTATGTGGCGCCGGCGCTGCGGCAGC
>NZ_JAJTTE010000120.1 GCF_021343995.1 Pseudonocardia terrae
GCGAGGGAGTGAGGGTGGTGCTCCCCCAGCACCCGGATGGTGTCCCGCAGAACCCGTGAGCTCTCCGCGAGCGCGGCGGTCACCCGCCCGGCCGTTCCCACGACCCACACCAGCTGCTCCCGCGTCGCCAGGGTGTCCGTATCACCGGGCCCGTAGACCCGTTCCCGCACGGCGTGGATCTCCTCCAGCTCCGCCTCGGCCGACGTCAGCCGCCCGTTCAGCGCCTCGACGACAGCAGAGCCGTGCCGGATCTCCAGCACCAGCCGGTCCTCGTCGCCGAGGACCAGGGCGGCGTGCGGACCCAAGCGCAAGAACCGGGCCCGGGCGTCGGCGAGCCGTCCCCGTCGGGTCACGACCCTGGCGAGGTGGTATCGCGTCGTCAGCGTGGCCAGGTGATCGTCTCCGAGCACCCGCCGGCGGTCGGCGAACAGGGCCTGCAGCTCCCGGTCCGCCGCCTGCACCCGCCCGCTGCGCAGCAACGCCCACGCCCGGTACGAACGGCTGTCCATCGTGTGCGGATGACTGGACCCGAGCACGTCCCGCCGGCTCCTCACCACCCCTCGCAGGTCCTCCTCGGCCCTGCGCGCGTCGCCCAGCGCCAGGGTGAGCTGGGCGAGCGTGTGTCGGGTGCGCAGAGTGCGGGGGTGGTCGACGCCGAGCACCTTCTCCTGGTCGGCGAGGAGGTCGGAGTAGGCGTCGACGGCGTCGTCGAAGCGCAACTGCCGCATTGCGACCCAGGCCTGCCGCACCCGGACCATCAGGGTCATGGAGTGCGTCGCGCCGAGGGTCTCCTCCAACTCCTGCCGCAGCGCGGCGAACACAGGGTACGGGCCTCCTCGAGCCCGTCCTTGCCGAACGCGTCCTGCGCCAGCAGGCAGCCGAGCCGGTAGCGCGAGTTGTGCACGTCGATGTGTGCGCGGGTGTCGTGCACCTCTTCCCGCAGCCGCACGAGCGCGCGCAGTTCCTCCTCTGCCTCGACCGGGTTGCCGGCCATTCCCGTCACCCACGCAAGCCGATGCCGGGTCGCCAGGGTTTCGGGGTGGAGGGGGCCGAGCAGCTCGGTCCGCTCCACGAGCACCCCGATCAACCGGCGCGCGGCGGCGTCGAGCTCGCGCTCCTCCGCGAGCACCCAGCCGAGGCGGTCGCGCGCCGAGAGCGTCGACGCGTGCCCGCGCCCGTGTACCCGGATCTTGTCCGCGACCACCCGACGGATCAGCACCTCCGCCCGCTCGAGATCGTCCTCGACGGCCGCGGCCGACCATGCCCGCGTCTGCCGCGCCTCGAGACGGGCGGGGTGATCGTCGCCGAGGGCCTCGGTGAGGGCGATCGCCTGGTCGAGTAGCGCGAGGGCGAGCGGACTCCCGTCGGCGCGGACGAGTCGGCTGACGACCCGATTCGCGAGGACGAGCACAGCGGCGCGCTCGGCGTCGGACGCGTCGAGAGGTAGGGTGTCGAGCAGCTCCTCGGTGTGTGGATGCAGGCGCATGGCCGCAGGCCAGTCACCGGGCAGCCCGGGGTCGAGCGCCTCCGCGGCGATCGTCAGGGCCGCGGCGGCGTGGGCGTAGGAACCGGCCGGCGCGTTCCGGCGGGCCAGCTCCGCGAATCCGTGGTGCAGCTGCACCACGGTGATGCCGTCGGCCGCCTGACGACGGTCGAGCAGTCCCACCCTCACGAGGGCGTCGAGCGCCTCGGGGTCCTCGGGAACAGCGGCGGCAGGCAGGGGCTCGTCCGGGTGGAACCGGGCGAGCACGCCGAGCAGGCCCACGGCCCGGTCACGGATTCCACCTGGCACCGCGTCGAGGCAGACCTCGAAGGTGGCCGCGACGGCGTCGCCGCTCGGCAGCGCCCCGGGGTCCAGGTCCGCGAGCATCTCCTCCAGGCGCGCGGTGCCCCCCGACGCCGCGGCCTCGCCCGCGCCCCGTAGGGCCAACGGCAGGCCCCCGAGCAGCGAGGACAGCCGCTGGGCCGGCTCCGCCCATCCGCTGCGGGCGGGCGTGGGGAGCCGGTCGAGGACGATCCTCGCCCCCGACTGCGGGTCGAGCCCCCGCACGCGGTGGACGACCGCGTGCTCACCCCAGCTGTCCGGGTCGCCGTGGCGCGAGGTCACCAGCACCGTTCCGGCGGGGCTGCGCCGGGCCCAGGCCGGATGGCCCACCGCGTCCGGTCCGGCGTCGTCGAGCAGGACCACCCAGGGCTCGTCGGCGTCGTCGAGCAGGGTCCAGAGCGCCTCGGCCCGCACGGCCGGGTCGACGGGCCGCAGGGCGAGGTCGAGCCGGCGGGTCGGCGCGCCGAGGAGGCGTGCGACCCGACGCAGGCCGTCGCAGACGTCGTCGAGGTCGTGGGCGGTCACGCAGATCGCGCGGTTGCGCCCGCCGAGGTGCGCGGACACGGCGCGGGCGGTGGTCGTCTTGCCGAGGCCCGCCTCCCCGACCAGGACGAGCGCTGGCCCACCGAGTGGCCTGGCCTGCTCGATCAGTGAACCGACGAGCTCGCCGCGCCCGTGCAGGACCGGGAGCTCCTCAACGGGTGACACGATCTCGGCCGCGATGGTCACCGGGTCCGCCCCTGTGAGCCCGGAGAGCTGCCGAGTGCGCGCGGGCCCCGGCTCCCCCGTGCTCTCGGCGCGTGCCGCCTCGAAGAGCGCGCGGTAGCCGTCGTCCTCCCACTTTCCGCCGAGCAGGGTGACGACGCGTTCGGCCAGTCCGATGCGGACGGTGACGTCGCCGCTGAGCAGCCGGTGCACCGGCTGGTCGACCTGTCCGCTCGCGGTGAGCGCGCGGCGCAGCCACTCCTCGTCCCGCCCGGTCCACTCCAGCAGCGCGCCGAGCTCGCGCTGCCAGTCGGCGCCCGCACCGCCGGCGGCGGGGGCGACCTCGTCGAGGTCCTCCAGGACGTCGAGGGCGCGGAGGCGCCGCATGACGTCGGCGACGTCCGCGGCGGGGACAGCCGCGGCCAGCTCCTCGACGGGGCGCTCCGCCCACGCCTCGTGCTCCGGCGGCCGGATCGGGAACACGCGATCATCGCCCTCCTGACCGGGGGTGTCGAACGCGTTCATCAGCTCTCCCCTTCCGTACGCCGGCCGTACCGCTTCTTCCAGCGGTACAGCTGGTTCTCGATGACCTTGGGGCTGACCTGCAGTGCGCGTGCCGCGTCGGCCCAGCCTGCCCCGTCGTGGGTGAGCCGGTGGTCGACGGCGGCGCGCAAGGTGTCCGGCATGGTGCGGAGGAGCAGGTCGAGACGCCCGGTGGGTTGGTCGCGCAGGGCGTCGACGAGGTCGACCTCTGCGAGCCGGGCCTGCTCGCGGGCCTTCCGTGCCTCGGCAGCCAGGGTCCGTGCGACCCGGTCGCGCCCGCGCCGCCAGGCCGTGAGCTGCTCACCGAGGACGAAGTAGCACCGGGTCACGAGGTAGCCGGGCACGGCCCGCCCGCCGGGCCGCCACCGCCCGCCGACGACGTCGTGCCGTTTGAAGCGGGCCAACGCATGCGCCACGGTGGCGTCGAACAGCTCCGTCCGCTGGGCGCCGTCGGTGCGGAGCATCTCCCCGTCCTCCGGCGTGAGGCACAACGGGTGCAACCCGGCACGCCTGCGATGGACGTTGGCCTCTGTGACCAGGGCGTGTCGCAGGAACTGCTGGTGCAGGGTGGCCAGGGCGTAGCGGGCGAGGTGCTCGGCCATCCCGTCCCAGCCCGGCCCGCTCGCCCCGCACCCTCGCAGCACCGCGACCGCCTCCTCGTCGCCGATGCGACGCAGGAGGCATCGGCACCACTGATCCGGTTCCCGCTCTCGCTCGTGCACGTACACGGACGTCTCCCCGCAGGTGTTCGGGGCGTCCACCGCGCCGCCCGCGCCGACCTTTCGCCTTGCCGCGCACTCCGTCCTATGGCGTGGAGGACCCCGTCCCCCTCGCGCACCGCGAAAAAAGTGTGGGCAGACGTCCGACGCGTGCGGTGCCGGGCGATCACCCGACACCTACTTCCCCGGCCACCCCCACCGCGGCCGCACGACCACGATCAGCATCCGCTCCCGCCGCGGCGAGTCCCGCGCGACGATCACCTTCAGCGCCCCGCACGCCTCCGCGATCATCTCGGCCTGGGCGGCGAAGTCCGCCGGCGTGGTCCCCAGCCGGCAGAAGGCGGTGACGACGGCCGCGCCGCTCGGCCGGGCGTTGACCAGCAGCTTCAGGTTGCCGGACCGGTTCTCCAACCCGGCCCATATGCACCCGACGCGGACCCGGTGCAGCACGACCAGCGCGAGCACCTCCCTCGCCACCCGCTCGCGCGCAGGCCGGAGCAGGCAGGACAGCGCGACGGCTCCGAGGGTGGCGACGGGTGCGACCCACCCGAACTCGGACCAGAGAACGCCGAGCCCACCGAGCAGTGTCAGCTCACGTCACCAGCGGGTGAGGATGGCGCCGGGGGCGAACCGGAGCCGCCGTTCGGGCTCGAGTCGCCCGAGGTCGCGGGGTCGGCTCGGGACGGGCCGGCAGGACTCGGAGGGGTCGACCATCTGCGCCTCCACTCGACGCGACGGCCGGTGCGCCGTCGTGGAGTGCTAGGTGGCTGGTGTCTTTCGCGTGGCGGTCGCCCGGTCTGGCGGTCGGTTGCGG
>NZ_JAJTTE010000121.1 GCF_021343995.1 Pseudonocardia terrae
CCCCCCCCCCCCCGCTCCCCTCCTCAGGCGGGCTCGGGGACCGGGGCCGGGACGCGGACGCGGCGGATCGCCAGCGACGCGGTCGCGGCCAGCACGCAGAGCACCGCGCCGCCGTACCAGGCGGCGTCGTAGCTGCCGAGGGCGTCGCGGACGAGCCCGGCGGCCAGCGCCGCGGCCGCGGCACCGAGCTGGTGGCTCGCGAACACCCAGCCGAAGACGATCGGGGCCGTCGGCCCGAACCACTCGCGGCACAACGCCATCGTGGGCGGCACGGTCGCGACCCAGTCCAGGCCGTAGAAGATCACGAAGGCGAAGATGCTGGCGTTCAGGTCGGCGCCGAACAGCGGCACGAGCAGGGCCAGCGACACCCCACGCAACGCGTAGTAGGTGCCCAGCAGCAGCCGCGGGTCGAAGCGGTCGGTGAGCCAGCCGGAGAAGATGGTCCCGGCCAGGTCGAAGATCCCGACCAGGGCGAGCAGGCTCGCCGCCGTCGTCGCCGGCATGCCGTGGTCGTGCGCGGCGGGCACGAAGTGCGACTGGACGAGGCCGTTCGTGGTGGCGCCACAGACGAAGAACCCCGCCACGAGCAGCCAGAACGTCCGCTTCCGCGCGACCCCGATCAGCGTCCCGACGGCCAGCCGGGCGGCCCCGGACCGGATCGGCTCGACGACGTCGGCCTCGGTGCCGCCGTAGGGCAGCGCGCCGACGTCGGCCGGGCGGTTGCGCAGGAGCAGCAGCACGACCGGCACCACGACCAGCGCCGCACAGGCCACGGTGATCGACGCGACGCGCCAGCCCGAGCTCTCGACGAGGTGCGCGATCACCGGCAGGAAGATCAGCTGCCCGGTGGCGTTGGCGGCGGTGAGGATCCCGGTGACGAGGCCGCGGCGGGCCACGAACCAGCGCCCGACCACCGTCGCCACCAGCGACATCGCCATCGACCCGGTCCCGAGCCCGACGATCACGCCCCAGAGCAGCACGAGCTGCCACGACTCCGTCATGAACACGGTGAGGCCCGCGCCCACGGCCACCATCGCCAGCGCGACCGCGACCACCTGCCGCACCCCGAAGCGTTCCATCAGCGCGGCCGCGAACGGGGCGGTCAGCCCGAACAGCGCCAGGTTCACCGAGAGCGCCACCGAGATCTCCCCGATGGACCAGCCGAACTCGGAGTGCAGCGGCTCGACCATCACACCGGGTGTCGACCGGAAGCCGGCCGCCCCGATGATCGCCAGGAAGGTCGCCACGGCCGCCCACCACGCGGGGTGCAGGCGCCGTCGGCGCACGGAGCTGCTGAGTTCACTCACGCGATGCAGCGTCGCCGATCCGCGCCGTCGACGGAAGTGGCCGAACAGCCACTCTGTGAAAGAATCCGGCCATGCACCGGGTCGTCGTCCTGGCCATGCCGAGCGTGATCGCGTTCGAGCTCGGGCTGCCGCACAAGCTGATGGGCGGCGCCGCCGGACCGGCCGGCGAGCCGCTCTACGACGTCCGGGTCACCACGCTCGACGGCGGGCCGGTCCGGACCTCGGCGGGATACTCGGTGCTGCCCGAGCACGGGCCGGAGATCCTCGGCGAGGCCGACACGCTCGTCGTCCCCGGGCACCTCGACGGCACCTGGATGACCCGCGGCACCATCGACCCACGGGTCGCGGAGGTGCTGCGCGGCGCGGGCCGGGTGATGTCGATCTGCACCGGGGCGTTCGTGCTCGCCGCCGCGGGGCTGCTCGACGGTCGCCCCGCGACCACGCACTGGCGCTGGACGAACCGCTTCCGCCGGCTCTACCCGCGGGTCGCGCTGGACCCCGACGTCCTGTTCGTCGACGACGGCGACGTCCTCACCTCGGCGGGCAACGCCGCCGGGATCGACCTGTGCCTGCACGTCGTCCGGCGCGACCACGGGGCCGAGGTCGCGGCGACGGTGGCGCGCCGGGCCGTCGTCGCCCCGTGGCGGGAGGGCGGGCAGTCGCAGTTCGTCGAGGCACCGGTGCCGGAGGTGGCCGGCGCGGGCACCGCGGCCGCGCGGGCCTGGGCGCTCGACCACCTCGACGCCCCGATCGGGCTCGACGAGCTGGCCGGGCGGGCGGCGATGAGCGTGCGGACCTTCACCCGGCGGTTCCGTGCCGAGACCGGCGAGAGCCCCGGGCGCTGGCTCACCACGCAGCGGGTGCACCGCGCCCGGCGGCTCCTGGAGACCACGGACCTGCCGGTCGAGCGGGTCGCGGAGCGGTGCGGGTTCGGCACCATGGTGTCGCTGCGCCAGCACCTCCACGCGACGATCGGGATGTCGCCGCTGGCCTACCGGCGGATGTACCGAGCCCCGGAAGGCGCCTGACGCGGGTGGCTCAGGCGACCCCGACCAGCGCGAGCGCCCGCACGGCTTCGGCGAACTCGGCGAGCTCCCGGCCGACGTCGTCGCCGGTGGGGCGCAGCAGCAGCCCGGCCGGCCGCAGCCGCGCGACGATGCGGTGCAGGTCCGCGCCGCGCGTCACCTCGACGACGGTGCGCAGGGCGGCCCCGCGCGGCGAACGCACGCCGAAGGTCACGGGCAGGTACTCGGCCGCACCCGGCCGGCCGACCCACGCCGGGACACCGTTCACGCCGTGCTCGCGCTGGAGCACCTCGCGGACCGCGGTCGCGTGGGCCTCCGGGTCCGGCCCGGCGCCGCCGGGCAGCCCGACGACCAGCTCGGCCCGGCCGCGGGCCCGCGCGGCCAGGTCGGCGAGGGCTCCGGCGTCGGCCGCCGCGCGGCGCCAGTGCCCGCCGACCGCCAGGCCGATGCGGATCCGCGAGGTCCGCTCGGCGGCGACGGCGAGGGCCATCCCCGCGTCGGGATAGCTGCGCGGCGCCTCGTGGCACCACGCGCGGGCGTAGCCGAGCTCCTCGGCCAGCGCGACGTGCTCGGGCGTCGCCACCCCTGCGGCGAGCGCGCAGTCGATCTCCATCCCGGACCTCCGTCCCGTGTTCAGACCCGGTATCTCGATCGATCAGGATGGAACGTTGCAGTTTCGGGCGACACAGCGGGGTGGTTCGCTCGAACGGCGGCCCGGCTGCGCCGCTTCGGTGACGAGTCCTTCACTGTGCCGGCCGGATCCGCCCGGCCACCCTCCGTACAGGGAGCAACCCGCCACCCCGGACCCTTCCCCGGCTTGCGACACTGGGGTACGTGACCGCGTCGACCAGCACCGACCTGCAGATCCCCGCCGACCTCCTCCCGGGCGACGGGCGGTTCGGCTGCGGACCGTCCAAGGTCCGCCCCGAGCAGCTCCGGGCGCTCGCGGACGCCGCGGACGTGATGGGCACCTCCCACCGGCAGAAGCCGGTGAAGTCCCTGGTCGGGCGCGTGCGCGCCGGCCTGCGCGAGCTGTTCTCGCTGCCCGAGGGCTACGAGGTCGTGCTCGGCGACGGCGGCTCCACCGCCTTCTGGGACGCCGCCGCCTTCGGCCTGGTCCGCGAGCGGTCGCTGCACCTGACCTACGGCGAGTTCTCCTCGAAGTTCGCCGACACCACCAAGGGCGCGCCGTTCCTCGCCGACCCGGTGATCGTCTCCGCCGAGCCGGGCAGCGCGCCCGCGCCGACCGCCGACCCGTCGTGCGACGTCCTGGCCTGGGCCCACAACGAGACCTCCACCGGCGTCGCGGTGCCGGTCGTGCGGCCGGAGTCCTCGATCGACGGCCAGCTCGTGGTGATCGACGCGACCTCGGGCGCCGGCGGCCTGCCCGTCGACATCACCCAGTCGGACGCCTACTACTTCGCGCCGCAGAAGGGCTTCGCGTCCGACGGCGGGCTCTGGATCGCGCTGCTCTCCCCGGCCGCGCTCGGCCGGGTCGCCGAGCTGGCCGCGGGCGACCGCTGGATCCCGCCGTTCCTGTCGCTGGCCACCGCCGTCGACAACTCGTCCAAGGACCAGACCTACAACACTCCGGCCGTCGCGACGCTGATCATGCTCGCGGACCAGATCGAGTGGATGCTCGGCCTCGGCGGGCTGGACGCCTGCGTGGCGCGCACCAAGGACTCCTCGAGCCGGCTGTACTCCTGGGCCGAGAAGTCCGAGTACGCCACGCCGTTCGTGACCGACCCGGCGCACCGCTCCCAGGTCGTCGGCACGGTAGACTTCGCCGACTCCGTCGACGCCGCGGCCGTCGCGAAGATCCTCCGCGCCAACGGGATCGTCGACACCGAGCCGTACCGCAAGCTGGGCCGCAACCAGCTGCGGATCGGCATGTTCCCGGCGGTCGAGCCCGAGGACGTCGCCGCCCTGATCACCTGCATCGACTGGGTCGTCGAGCGGCTGGGCTGAGCGGAGCTTGCGGAGCGGACATCGACGCTGAGCGGAGCTTGCAGAGCGGACATCGGCGCTGAGCGGAGCTTGCGGAGCGGACATCGGCGCTGAGCGGAGCTTGCGGAGCGGACATCGGCGCTGAGCGGA
>NZ_JAJTTE010000122.1 GCF_021343995.1 Pseudonocardia terrae
CGACCAGCGCTCCCCCGAGCCCCCGCATGCGCCTCTCCGATCGTGTCGGCGTGCAACGACACGGTATCGGCGACGACGGGCCGACCGCCGGGCGGCCTGATTCCTACCCGGCGGTAACCAGCAGGCGGCGACCTGCCAGGATCGGCCGCGATGCGCGTGCTGCTGGTGTCGTGGGAGTACCCGCCGGTCGTGGTCGGCGGGCTGGGCCGGCACGTGCACGCGCTGGCCCGCGAGCTCGCCGCGGCCGGGCACGAGGTCGTCGTCCTCACCCGGCAGCCGGCCGGGACGGACGCGGGCACCCACCCCACCACCGACCGGCACACCCGCGGCATCCGGGTGCTGCGCGCCGCGGAGGACCCCGCCCACCTGGAGTTCGCGCGCGACCTCGTGGCCTGGACGCTCGCGATGGGGCACACCCTGGTCCGCACCGCGCTGACCCGGCTCGGTGACTGGCGGCCCGACGTCGTGCACGCCCACGACTGGCTCGTCGCCCACCCCGCCACCACGTTGGCCGACGTCCTGGGTGCGCCCCTCGTCGCCACCGTGCACGCCACCGAGGCGGGCCGGCACGCGGGCTGGCTCTCGGCCCCGCTGAACCGGCAGATTCACTCGGTCGAGTGGGCGCTGGCGAACCGCGCCGATGCTGTCATCACCTGCTCGGCGGCCATGCGGGCCGAGGTCGCGCAGCTCTTCGAGCTCGAGCCCGAGGCGATCCACGTGGTCCACAACGGCATCGACGCCCGCGGCTGGCGGGTCGGCCGCGAGCGCGCGGCCGCCGTGCGGGCGCGGTACGCGCCCGGGGACGTGCCGCTGCTGTTGTTCGTCGGGCGCCTGGAGTACGAGAAGGGAGTGCAGGACCTCCTCGCCGCGCTGCCGCGGATCCGGCGGCGGCACCCCGGCACCCGGCTGCTGGTCGCGGGCACGGGCACCCAGCGGGACTTCCTGCGGGCCGAAGCGCGCCGGCACCGGGTCGGCCGCGCGGCGGCCTTCACCGGCCACCTGCCCGACGGCGACCTGGCCGGCCTGCTCGCCGCCGCCGACGCCGTCGTGCTGCCGAGCCGCTACGAGCCGTTCGGGATCGTGGCCCTGGAGGCCGCGGCTGCCGGGGCCACGCTCGTCGCGTCGACCGCGGGCGGGCTCGGCGAGCTGGTCGTGGAGGGCGAGACGGGCTGGTCGTTCCCGCCCGGCGACGTCCCCGGCCTCGCCGCCGCCGTGGACCGGGCGCTGGCCGATCCCCGGGCCGCGGCCGGGCGGGCCCGCGCGGCGCGGGCGCGGCTGCGCACCGACTTCTCCTGGCGCGGCATCGCCGCCCGCACGGCCGAGGTCTACGCGACGGCGCCGCACGGCGGCCCGCAGGAGCTCCCGCGTCCGAAGATCCCGTCGGGCAACGTCCTCACACCCGCTTGAGCCGCCGCTCCACCGCCGCGCGCTGCTTGCGGGCCATGTCCGCCACGGCCGCCCGCTCCGCCGCCGCGGCCTCGTAGTCCTCGACCCGGTTCCGGACGACCCGGGCGGGTGAGCCGACCGCGATCGAGTACTCCGGGATGTCGCCGCGCACGACCGCGTGCGCGCCGAGGACGCTGCCCCGACCGACCCGCGAGCCGCGCAGCACCGAGACCTTCACCCCGATCCAGGTGTCCGGCCCGATCCGGACGGGCGCCTTGACGATGCCCTGGTCCTTGATCGGGACGTGCACGTCGTCGGTCCGGTGGTCGAAGTCGGTCACGTAGACCCAGTCGGCGACGATCGAGGCGGCCCCGATCTCGACGTCGAGATAACAGTTGATCGTGTTGTTGCGGCCGAGGACCACCTTGTCCCCGATCCGCATCGAGCCCTCGTGGCAGCGCAGCGAGTTGCCGTCGCCGATGTGGACCCAGCGGCCGATCTCCAGGCGCCCGTACCCGGGCCGGGCGACGATCTCGAGGTCGCGCCCCAGGAACACCATGCCGCGGAGCACGACGTGGGGGTTCGCGGCGCGGAAGCGCAGCAGCCGCCAGTAGCGGACCAGGTACCAGGGCGTCCAGGCACGGTGCCGGAGCACCCAGCGCAGCGAGGCCACGGTGAGGAAGCGGACCTGCTCCGGGTCGCGACGCCGGCGCGCCCAGCGCTCCCGGAACGGGGCGCCCCACATCGAGGTCATGGCCGACCCTAAACCGGGGCCCGCGTTTGCCCGGCGACCGGTCCGGGGAAGCACCCCGGACGCGATCCGACCACCCGAGCAACGGAGGTCCCATGACCGAGCGCACCGGCGACGCCCCCGGCGACGAGGGCGCGGACCACGCGCTGACCGGCGACGGGTCCGGCACGGCCCGCGGCGACTACGACCACGAGGGCAACCCCCGGACCCCGAGCGACCGGCACGACGCCGGCGCCACCGACGACGCCGCCCACGAGCTGGACCGCGAGAACGAGAGCGAGCCGACGCGCAGCGAATAGCACCTCCTAGGGTCGTGGGGTGCCGACGCCGCTGATCCTCGACACCGACCCGGGCGTGGACGACGCCGTGGCCCTCGTCCTCGCGCTGCGCAGCCCGGAGCTCGACGTCCGGGCGGTCACCGCCACCTTCGGGAACGTCGGCCTCGAGCACACCCTGCCCAATGCGCGGCGGCTCGTCGCCCTCGCCGGGCGGCCGGACGTCCCGGTCGCCCGCGGAGCGGCCCGTCCGCTGGTGCACCCGCAGCTCGAACGCGCCGCGCGATGGCACGGGGCGGACGGCCTCGGCGGGCGTGCGGGGGCCCTGCCGGACCTGGCCCCGCTCGACCCCCGCCCGGCCGTCGAGCTCATGGCCGACGTGCTGCGCGCCGCCACGGAGCCGGTCACGATCGCGGCAATCGGCCCGCTGACGAACTGCGCCGTGCTGCTCGCCGCCCATCCCGAGCTGGCCGAGCGCATCGGCCGGTTCGTGATCATGGGCGGCTCGCTGCGCGGCGGCAACACCGCAGCCGCCGCGGAGTTCAACGTCTACGCCGATCCCGAGGCCGCCCACCGCGTCCTCACCCAGCCCGAGGTGCCCGTCACGCTGGTGCCGCTGGACCTCACGCTGCGCTGCGCCGCGGGGGCGGACTGGGTCGCCGGGCTCGCCGCGGGCGGACCCACCGGGGCGGTGCTCGCCGACGTGATCGCGGCCTACCGGATCGCCTTCCGCGAGCACTACGGCCGCGACGTCGTCGCCCTGCACGACGCCGTCGCGCTGATGGAGGCGATCCGCCCCGGCATCCTGCACACCACGCCGATGCCGCTGCTCGTGGCCTGCGACCTCGGGCCGGCCCGCGGCGTGGTGGTGCCCGACGGCCGTCCGGACGCGCCCGGCCCGCCGGTCGCCGTGGCCCTCGACGCCGACGTCGAGGCCGTGCTGGCCGACATCGCGGCCCGGTTGAAGGACCGAGACCCCGGCCCGGTCGCACGTTCAGTGCCCGGACGGGCACGTTCTGCTCCGAAACGGTGATTCCGGGCGTCCGGTACTCCCCGGACCGCCGGTCCGCTCGGCATGATCCTCTTCTCGCGGAAGGGGGCCGGGGTGGAGCTGGCGGTACTCGTCGTCGGGGAGCTACCCGTCCCCGGGGTCGCGGTGCGCGCCGCCGTGCCGCCCGCCGACGCCCTCGCCGCGGCCCGCGCACTCCGGCCGCAGGTCGTGCTGGTCGACGCCGACGCCGGGCCGGCCGCCCTGCAGGCCGTCGAGACGCTCGCCGCGGCGCTGCCCGAACTGCCCGTCGTCGGGACCGGCACGGGGCCGGAGCTCGTGCTCGACGTCGTCCGTGCGGGGGCGACCGGCTACGTCCTGCGCACCGACCCCGCCCTCGCCGAGGTCCTGCGCGCGGCGGCCGCCGGTGGGCCGGCCTTCGGCGAGGGCCTCGCCGAGCGGGCCCTCGACGCCGCCGCTCGCGCCCACGGGGGTGCGGCCGACGCGGCGACACCGCGGCTCACCGAGCGGGAGTCCGAGGTGCTGCGGCTGGTGGTTGAAGGGCTCACCGCCCGCCAGATCGCGACGCGGCTCGTGCTGTCGCCGCGCACGGTGGAGAACCACATCCAGCGGACCCTGCGGAAGTTCGATGTGCCGGGGCGGGCCGCGCTGGTCCGCTACGCGATCGAGCACGGCCTCGCCTAGGTGGCTGGTGTCTTTCGCGTGGCGGTCGCCCGGTCTGGCGGTCGGTTG
>NZ_JAJTTE010000123.1 GCF_021343995.1 Pseudonocardia terrae
GATCAGCCGCGCGCTGCGTCCCGACGCGACGACGCTGCTGTGGATCGTCGACGTCTACCCGCTGGTCCTCGCCGGCCTGCTGATCGCGATGGGCGGGCTCGGCGACCGGATCGGGCGCCGCCGGCTGCTGCTCGTCGGCATCGCCGGCTTCGGCGCGGTGTCGCTGCTGGCCGCCGGCGCGACGGACGGGGCGCACCTCGTCGCCGCACGCGCCGCGCTGGGCTTCTTCGGCGCGATGCTGATGCCCTCGGTGCTGGCGATCCTGCGCACGGTCTTCGTCGACCGCACCCAGCGGCGGCTCGCGCTGGCGATCTGGGCGACCGCCTTCGCCGCCGGCGCCGCGCTCGGCCCGATCGTCGGCGGTCTCCTGCTCGAGCACTTCTGGTGGGGTTCGGTCTTCCTGGTCAACGTGCCGGTCGCGGTGCTGGTGCTGCTCGCGGCGCCCCTGGTGCTGCCAGAGTCGCGGATGGCCCGCCCCGGACGTCGGGACCTCGGTGGCGTCGGGCTGTCGATGCTGGCCACGGTGCCGGCGGTCCTCGCGATCCACACGATCGGCGAGCACGGGTTCACCGTCGCGTCCGTGGTCGAGCTGACCGTCGCGGGCGCGGCCGGTGCGCTGTTCGTGCGGCGCTGCCGGGACCTGCCCCGACGCGGCCGCACGCCGCTGATCGACCTCGGCCTGTTCGCCTCGCCCGTGGTGCGGGTGTCGGTGCTGGCCAACGCGACCACGATGTTCGCCCTCACCGGCCTGCTGTTCTTCGCCGCGCAGTACCTGCAGCTCGTGCTGGGCCGCTCGCCGCTGGAGGCCGGGCTGGTGCTGGTCCCGGGGATGGTCGCGACGATCCTCGCCGGGCTCGGCGCGGCGGGACTGGCCAAGCGCTTCCCGCTGCGGATGCTGGTGCCGGCCGGGCTCGTCCTCGCGGCCGCGGGCTACGTGCTCTGCACGCGCCTCGGCGTCGGCTCGGCGGAGACGCTGCTCCTGGTCGCGGCGGTGCTCATCGGCGCCGGCATCGGGTTGTCCGAGACGATCACCAACGACGCGATCCTCGCCGCCGCGCCCGCCGACCGGGCCGGGTCCGCCTCGGCGGTCGGCGAGACCGCCTACGAGCTGGGCGCGGTGCTGGGCACGGCAATCCTGGGCAGTGTGCTCAGCGCGGTCTACCGGGTTGCGGTGGCGGTGCCGACGGAGGCCGCGCCGGGGGTGGCGCTCGGCAGCGAGGCGTCGGAGACCGCCCGTCAGACGCTGGGCGGGGCGGTCGACGTGGCTGGAGGCCTACAAGGCCCCGTCGCGGACGCCCTGCTCGGCTCGGCGCGGGCGGCCTTCTCGCTCGGCGTCGAGGTCACCGCCGGGGTGGGAACGGCCGCCCTGCTGCTGGTGGCCCTCACCGTGGTGCTGGGCCTGCGCCGCCGCAGGTGATCGCACCATGGATCCATAGCGCGCTCAGGAGCCGGGTTCGAACGCGTTATGGATCCATACTGCGGCTGGGTCGTGCGTCCTCGGCGAGGCGGGCGGCGAGTCGCGCCACCGCCGCGCTGACCTCGTCGGGCCGCAGCACGGTGAACCGCCAGGCGAGTCCGGCGAGGGCGCGGGCCATCCCGTCCGGGTCCTCGGCCCGGGCGCGCAGCAGCGCACCGGCGGGGTGGGGCTCGACGGTGGCGAGCCAGGCCGGCCAGCGGCGGGCGACGTCGCGGGGGCGGCCGCGTGCATGCCGGTGCGCTCGGCGGCCAGCAGCCCGAGCACCACGGCGACGGCCTCGTCGCCGGACAGCATGAGCGGCGGGACCTTGTACCCGGGCAGGAGCCGGTAGCCGCCGTACCGGCCGCGCCCGGCGACGACGGGCACCCCGAGCCCCTCCAGCGCGGCGACGTACCGGCGGACCGTCCGGACGTCGACCGCCAGCCGCCCGGCCAGCTCCGGTCCGGTCAGCCCGGGCCGGGCCTGGAGGAGCTCGAGGAGGGCGAGCACGCGACCGGCCGACATCCCCCGAGCAAACAGGACCGGATTCGCCCTGTATCGGCCCTACCGTTCTCCGTATGACGACGTACGTGCTGGTCCCGGGGTTCTGGTTGGGTGCGTGGGCGTGGGACGCGGTCGCCGCGGACCTGCGGGCGGCGGGACACGAGGTGCACGCGGTGGAGCTGGGCCACGAGCCGGACGCGACCGCGGAGAGCCATGTCGACGACGTGCTGCAGGTCCTGGAGAAGGCGGGCCCGGCGGTGCTGGTCGGGCACAGCGGCGGCGGGCCGGTCTGCGCGGCCGCGGCCGAACGGGCGCGCGAGCGGGTCCTGCGGCTCGTGTTCGTCGACACCGGCCCGCTGCCCGACGGGGTCGCCCAGGTCGAGTTCAACCCCCCGGAGGCGCAGGCGTGGATCCGGGCCCGCATCGCCGAGCACGACGGGGTGCAGCCGATGCCCACCCGTGCCGGGTTCGCGCAGCTGGGCACGAGCACCGCGGGCCTCGACGACGAGACGTTCGCCGACCTGCACGCCCGCGCGCTCGCCGAGCCCGCC
The DNA here is from genome assembly GCF_021343995.1 of Pseudonocardia terrae. Lineage (GTDB taxonomy): Bacteria > Actinomycetota > Actinomycetes > Mycobacteriales > Pseudonocardiaceae > Pseudonocardia > Pseudonocardia terrae. Next base: position 2,512 of record NZ_JAJTTE010000123.1, read on the forward strand.
GGCGTGGTCCTCACCGGCGCGCGGCGCGGCACACCCGATCCGATGCTGCCGAAGACCGTCGTCGCGTGCAGCTTCACCGAGGCCCAGGCCCGGGAGCTGATCGCGGCGGGGGTGCCGGCCTTCGCGGAGATGGCCGGGCCGGACTGGTCCTTCGCCGAGCTCCCGACGGGACACTGGCCGATGCTCAGCGAGCCCACGGAGCTGGCCCGGCTGCTGGGCCGGTTCGGCGATCCGGCCTGAGGGCCGTTTGCCGTACCCGCTCGCCCTGCGGACAAACGCCGTTCGGCGCATTCCCTCGTCGTACCGGGACGCCCGTCCGGCGCGTCGCGCCGTCGCGGGCGTACCCGGTCCGCACCATGTCCGTTGAGCCTCGGGTCGGGCGAAGTGAACGAGCTGTACCGCGCCACCGACGCCGCGGCTGGAGTGCGAGGAGGTCGGACCGTGTCCCTGGACGCTGTGAGCGCGTACACCCTGGTCGTGGGCGACGAGGACGGCCCGGCCGACGTGCAGGTGTTCTCGTCGGCGGAGGCGGCCTGGCGCGCGCTGGACGCGGAGATCCGTGCCCGGTGCGGCATGCGGCCCCGCCCGCGCCGGGTCACGGACCCCGAGGCGGCCGCCCGGCTGGCCGACGCCTGGCGCGCCGGCGAGCCCGAGACCCGCTTCTGGCAGGTGCAGGCGCACCGGCTCCCGATCCTGCTCCCGGCGATCGCCGGGACTCCTTCCCGACCGACGGGTCGGCCGGCGCGCACGGGCGTGTTGCGCAGCGCCTGAAGGGACCGGCAATTGCTGTTCCGCCGGGCATGGTTGCGCCTTTCGAATTCATAAGCCCTGCGCTCGATTTCACACCCGCGTCATGACGGTGTCGCACCGCCGAACGCCGGGGCCGGCGGCGAGCGGCCGCGCCCACGTCACTCGCTGTCCGGATCCTCCGCGAATGCGGTGGTGAGCGAATTTGTCAGCACAAACTGTATCGATTCCATGATCGGTGTTGTGAGTCAATCGACAGTTCGTATCGATGTGTGAGACAGGGTCAGACCGGTAACCTCCGTAGTCATCTTTCCCCGTTACAGGCCTCGTCCCGACCAGGCGAGGTCCTGCCAGCATTCCCCGGCCGGGGAACGGGGGCCGGCCAGGCTAGGAGACACACGATGACTGCAGCGACCGTCCCAGGGATCGACGATGCGCCCACGACCAACGCGCGCCTGCTGTCATGGGTGCGTGAGATCGCGGAGCTGACGACGCCCGAAGCCGTCGTCTGGTGCGACGGGTCCGAGGCCGAGTGGGACCGGATGACGAGCCGGCTCGTCGACGCGGGCACCTTCGTCAAGCTGAACGAGGAGAAGAAGCCCAACAGCTTCTACGCTGCCTCCGACCCGGAGGACGTGGCTCGGGTGGAGGAGCGCACGTTCATCTGTACGGCCACCGAGGAGGGGGCCGGGCCCACGAACAACTGGGCCGACCCCGCGGAGATGAAGGAGACGCTGCGGGGTTTGTTCCGCGGCTGTATGCGTGGCCGCACGATGTATGTCGTGCCGTTCTGCATGGGCCCGCTCGACG
>NZ_JAJTTE010000124.1 GCF_021343995.1 Pseudonocardia terrae
TCACCGTCGACTTGAGCTCCAGGATCTCCCCCCGCGCGTCCACGGTGATCTTCTGACTCAGGTCGCCCCGGGCCACCGCGGTGGCCACCTGCGCGATGCCGCGCACCTGCCCGGTCAGGTTGGCCGCCATCAGGTTGACCGCGTCGGTGAGGTTCTTCCAGGTGCCGGCGACGTCCGGGACCGCGGCTTGCCCACCGAGGCGGCCCTCGGTGCCCACCTCGCGGGCCACGCGTGTGACCTCGTCGGCGAACAGCCGCAGCGTGTCGGTCAGCGAGTTGATCGTGTCGGCCAGCTCCGCGACCTCGCCCCGGGCCGAGACCGTGATCTTGCGGGACAGGTCGCCCTCGGCGATGGCGGTGGCCGCCGAGGAGATCGAGCGGACCTGGTTGGTGAGGTTGCTCGCCATGGTGTTGACCGAGTCGGTGAGCGCGCGCCAGGTGCCCGCGACGCCGCGCACGTCGGCCTGCCCGCCGAGTCGTCCCTCGGTGCCCACCTCACGGGCCACGCGGGTGACCTCGTCGGCGAACGAGGACAGCTGGTCGACCATGCGGTTCACGGTGCGGCCGATGCGGCGGAACTCGCCGCGCAGCCTGCGTCCCTCGATCTCGAGGGCCATGTGCTGGGACAGGTCGCCCTCCGCGACCGCGTCGAGCACGCGGGCGATCTCCGCGGTGGGTGCGGCCAGGTCGTCGATGAGGGCGTTCACCGCCTGTACGCCCGACGCCCACGCACCGTCGTAGGACTCCTCGTCGAGCCGCTCGGACATGCGGCCCTCGCGCCCGACCACCCGGCTGATCCGCAGCAGATCACGGCTGTGCCGCTCCTGCAGCGCCACCAGCTCGTTGAACTGATCGACCACCTCACTCGCCGGCCCCTCGCGGCGGGCCAGGCGGACGTCGAAACGGCCGCGGCGCACCTGCTGCAGCCCTCGGGTCAGCTCGGCGAGGAAGGCGCCGTTCTCGGCGGAGCCGCCCCCAGACACCTGTTCGGGCACCTCCTGGGGAGTACCCGGGTCGGCGGAGCCCGCCGCACGCGTGTGCCGTGTCGCCGTCATGACCGCCTCCACCTGCCGACCGGCGCAGCGTAGTCGAGGCCCTCGCCCGTTGGGTCGGCCCTCTTGAGCGGGGCCGCACGGACTGCAGCAGACTGCTCGCGTGCCCGTTCAGCTAGAGCGGCGGATGCGGTTTCCGGCCGACATCCGCTCGACCAGGCGCGCACGGCGAATGGTTCACGACGCACTGGGCGAGCTGATGACCGGCGGGCACCTCGAGGATGCCCACCACCTGCCTGACCTCGTCGACGACGTCGTGCTGCTGACCAGCGAGCTGTGCGAGAACGCCGTGCTGCACGCCGGAACCGAGTTCGACGTGGCGGTGGCCGCCGGCGACGACGAGGTGACGGTGGCCGTCACCGACCACGGGCCGGCCGCGCTGGAGCTGCACCTGGCCGAACCGCGGCAGCGCTATGGACGCGCCGCCACCCACGGCCGCGGCCTGTCCCTGGTCGCGCGGATCGCCACGACGTGGGGCACCCGACACGACGCAGACGGCCGGCACACGGTGTGGTTCTCCATCGCTCGGCAAGGGAACTCCGCCGCCACCCCCGCGATCGCGGCCCCCGAGCACGAGCGCACCTGGTCCGCAGCCGAGCAGGCTCGCTGGCTGCTGCACGTGCCCGCGTCGCTGGCGCGTCGCCTCAGCCCCGTCGAGCTGGTCGGGGAACTCGCGGGTCGGCTCCAGGACCTGGTCGACGCAGCGGCCGTCGTCGTCGAGGTCGATCCCGGCGACGGCTCCGGGGCCCGCGAGTTCGCGCGCGGCGGCGCCTCATCCGACGGCGCCGCCAGGCCTGGGACCGTGCTCGACGTGCCGTTGCCGACCACCACGGGGCTGCACGGCACGGTCCGGGTCGTCCTGCGCGATGGCGCCGGTGCCGGCCGCGCCCGCGAGCTGACCGAGCTGATCGCCGCCCGGATCGCGATCGCCGTCGAGTCGCACTGGCTGCGCGGGGTCGACGAGCGCCGCCGGGCCTGGATGACCTACCTGGCGGAGACCAGCGAACTGCTCGGCCAGTCCCTGGACCTCGACCTCACGGTCGCGCTCGTGCCTCAGGTCGTGGTGCCCCGCCTCGGCGCGTGGTGCGCGGTGCTGCTGCCGACGCCGACGCGGCGGCTGAGCCTGGCCGCGATCACCCACGCCGACGAGGACCGCCTGCCCGAGCTGCGGGCGGTGCTCGACCCCGACGCCGTGCCGGGTCCCCCGACACAACTACGCGACCGGCTCGCGGCAGCGCGCCGCGGTGCCCCGCCGGCATGGTTCTCCGATCCGGCCGATGGAGTCGCGGTCGCGCTACGGTCCCGCGGCAGCTCGATCGGGGTGCTGCTGGTCGGGCGCCCCGAAGGCCGCTTGCACACTCCCGAGGACGTGCTGCTGATCGAGGACATCGGCCGCCGCGCCGCGCTGGCGATCCACAACGCGCAGACGGTGGGCGAGCACGTGCGGGTGTCGCAGGCGTTGCAGGGCGCTCTGCTGCCCCGTGCGCTACCCGCGGTACCGGGAATCGAGTTCGCCGCGGAGTACCTGCCGTCGAGCTCCGGGTCGGACGTGGGCGGCGACTTCTACGACGTGTTCGCCGTCGGCTCCGAGCGCTGGCTCCTCACCATCGGCGACGTCTGCGGCACCGGCGCCCGCGCGGCGGCCCGCACCGGCCTGGTCCGCGACGTACTCCGGGTGCTCGTGCGCGAGGGCCGCCCGTTGGTGCGCACGATCGAGATGCTCAACGACGTCATGGTTGAGGCGGGCGACCCGCAGCAGTTCTGCACGCTCGCAGCAGCGATGCTGGGCCGGGCGACCCTCGACGGACGATCCGCAGTCACAGTGGACCTGGTACTCGCCGGGCACGTCAAACCCGTCGTGGTCCACGCGGCCGGCGCCGCCGAACAGATCGGCCGGTTCGGCACCGCCGTCGGCCTGGTGGAATCCGTCGACCTGCACTGCACCCGGCACATACTGACTGCTGGCGAGGCGCTGCTGTTCTACACCGACGGCGTGACCGAGTGCCGGCGTGGACCGGAGCAGTTCGGCGACGACCGGCTGCTCGACGCGGCGGCCGCCGCGTCTGGATCGAGCGCCCCGCGGCTGGTTGCGACCGTGCGCGAAGCTGTGCAGCGCTTCGCCACCGACCGCCGAAGCGACGACATGGCCTTGCTCGCCGTCCGTGCCGAGCCTTAGCGGCGGTCCCGCATCGGCCGGCCGATCCGCACCGTCGGGGCGGTGTGCGATCCTGCAGGCGTGCGGGTCACCGAGCGCGACGTCGACGGCGTCCCTCCGGGCAACCTGCACGTGCCACGGCGGGACTTCGCTCTGCTCTGGGCGGCCGCCGAGTTGCGGTCCGAGGAGCAGAGAGCTCGTGGCGTCACCGACTACCCGGCGAGCGGCGTGGCGATCAGGTGCCGGTGGCCGGCCCGCGACCGTCGATGGGCCAGGAGCCGGCGTCGTCCCGCATCGGCCCCGATCACGAGCACCTCGCGGGCGGCACAGGAGGAGCTGATCGAGGCCGAGTACCTCGCGGCGGAGACCTCGTTCGTTCCACATCTCGTTCCACGCGGCGCGAGGCGCGGGCGAGGCGATCAGCGTTTGCGCTGGTCAAGCGTGGAGCGGGCGACGGGAATCGAACCCGCGTAGCCAGTTCGGAAGGCAGCGGATCCACGCCCGACAACGCGTCGACCAGCACCAACGGTCTCCGAGGAGCACGCTCAGGTGTCCCTGAGCGCCCCTCCACGTGTGTCACCGCGGCCTCGGCCAGCCAGTCCCGTAGTCGAGCCGTGGACCGGACAGCTGATGATCCTCGACTCGATCACCGGCGTGGGTCCGCGAGCAGCCGAGGTGATCCTCGCCGAGATCGGCCCGGACATGTCCCGGTTCCCCACCGCCGGACATCTGGCCTCTGGGCCGGACGCTGTCCCGGGCAGCGAGAGCCCGCCGGGAAACGCGGTGCGGGGGGGGGGG
>NZ_JAJTTE010000125.1 GCF_021343995.1 Pseudonocardia terrae
GACCCGAGCAGCACTCCGCCGGCCACGGCGCACAACGCCACCCGCCGAGCCACCCGCCCTGCCGCCCGTCGAGCGACCACCCGACCCGCCACCGCCCCGGCCCGCCCCATGCCGCCACCCTGCCCCCGAGCAGCGCGGATCGGGCGGCGCGGGGACGATCGATCCACAGGCCCCCGAACCTGGGGACGGGTCGGCTCCGGGCGGCCGTCCCGGGTGAGGCCGATCGGCGGCCGGGCGTACACTCGACCCTGCACCTCGACCACTCGGGGTGACTTCGCGCGCTCGCGTGCCCTGCGGAAGCGGGGTCGGCGACCGGGCGGTCCCGCACTCCTGCCGAGGGGCCGGATGCGGGTCCGGGAGCCGGCGCGGCGCCAGGGCGGGGTCCCGCAGGGGATCCCGCGACAACCGCCACGCGCGGACCGGCCGGTGTGATCGCTGATCACCTCCGCCGCCCGCGCCAGACCGAGAGGTGAACACCGGCCATGGCCGTCGTCACCATGAAGCAGCTGCTCGACAGCGGCGTGCACTTCGGGCACCAGACCCGGCGCTGGAACCCGAAGATGAAGCGCTACATCCTCACCGAGCGCAACGGCATCTACATCATCGACCTGCAGCAGACGCTGTCGTACATCGACCGCGCCTACGAGTTCGTCCGCGAGACCGTGGCCCACGGCGGCACGATCATGTTCGTCGGCACGAAGAAGCAGGCCCAGGAGGCTATCGCCGAGGAGGCGGGCCGGGTCAACATGCCGTACGTCAACCAGCGCTGGCTGGGCGGCATGCTCACCAACTTCCAGACCGTGCACAAGCGCCTCCAGCGGCTCAAGGAGCTGGAGTCGATGGAGCAGACGGGTGGCTTCGAGGGTCGTACCAAGAAGGAGATCCTCATGCTCACCCGTGAGAAGGACAAGCTCGAGAAGACCCTCGGCGGCATCCGCGACATGTCGAAGGTGCCGAGCGCGGTGTGGGTGGTCGACACCAAGAAGGAGCACATCGCCGTCGGCGAGGCCCGGAAGCTCAACATCCCGGTCGTCTCCATCCTGGACACGAACTGCGACCCCGACGAGGTCGACTACCCGATCCCGGGCAACGACGACGCGATCCGCTCCGCCGCGCTGCTCACCAAGGTGATCGCGAAGGCGGCGGCGGACGGCCTGCTGGCGCGCTCGGGCGGCAACCGCAACGAGGGCGAGAAGGCCGAGGGCACCGAGGAGCCGCTGGCCGAGTGGGAGCAGGAGCTCCTCGCCGGCGGCGGGTCGGACGGCGCGAGCCTGGGCGGCGAGACCGCCGCCGCGGGCGCGGGCTCGGCCCCCGCCAGCACCAGCAACGGCACCCAGCAGACCGCCGGCTGAGAACCACCCGATCCCGGCGGCCGGGGCGCACCCCGCCCCGGCCGCCGATCGGCCCCGACCCACCCGCACCGCGAAGGACGAGAAGACACCGAGATGGCGAACTACACCGCCGCCGACGTCAAGCGGCTCCGTGAGCTCACCGGCTCCGGGATGATGGACTGCAAGAAGGCGCTCGAGGAGGCCGAGGGCGACTTCGACAAGGCCGTCGAGCTCCTCCGCATCAAGGGCGCGAAGGACGTCGGCAAGCGCGCCGAGCGCTCCACCTCCAACGGCCTGGTCGTCGCCGAGGGCGGCACCATGGTCGAGCTGAACTGCGAGACCGACTTCGTCGCGAAGAGCGACGACTTCGTCGACCTCGCCACCAAGATCCTCGCCGTCGCCGTCGACCAGAAGCCGGCCGACGTCGAGGCGCTGGCCAAGGCCCCGCTCGACGGGGGCACCGTGGCCGACGCGATCCAGGCGCTCTCCGCCCGCATCGGCGAGAAGCTGGAGCTCAAGCGGTACATCCACGTCGACGGCCCGGTCGCGGTCTACCTGCACCGCCGCGCCAGCGACCTGCCGCCGGCCATCGGTGCGCTCGTCGCCTACGAGGGTGACGACGCCGAGGCCGCCCGCAACGTCGCGATGCACATCGCCGCCGCGCGCCCGCAGTTCACCACCCGCGACCAGGTCCCGGCCGAGGTCGTGGAGAACGAGAAGCGGATCGCCGAGGCGACCGCCCGCGAGGAGGGCAAGCCCGAGAAGATCCTCGACCGCATCGTCGAGGGCCGGATCACCGGGTTCTACAAGGACGTCGTGCTCCTCGAGCAGGCCTCCGTGCTGGACTCGAAGAAGACCGTGAAGGCGCTGCTGGACGAGGCGGGCGTGACCGTCAAGGACTTCGTCCGCTTCGAGGTCGGCCAGGCCTGAGCATGACCGACCAGGGGATCGACGCCGAGAAAGGCACCCGCCGCGGGTACCGCCGCGTGCTGCTCAAGCTCGGCGGCGAGATGTTCGGCGGTGGTGGGCTCGGCGTCGATCCCAAGGTCGTGGAGACCGTCTCCCGGCAGATCGCGGAGGTCGTCGCGAGCGGCGCCCAGATCGCGGTCGTGATCGGGGGCGGCAACTTCTTCCGCGGCAGCGAGCTGCAGCAGCGCGGGATGGACCGCTCCCGCGCGGACTACATGGGCATGCTCGCCACCGTGATGAACTGTCTCGCGCTCCAGGACTTCCTGGAGCGCGAGCACCATCTCGACACCCGCGTGCAGACCGCGATCACGATGGGGCAGGTCGCCGAGGCCTACATCCCCCGGCGGGCCATCCGGCACCTCGAGAAGGGCCGGGTCGTGATCTTCGGGGCGGGCGTCGGTATGCCCTTCTTCTCCACCGACACGGCCGGTGCGCAGCGCGCGCTGGAGATCGGCTGCGAGGCGTTGCTGCTGGCCAAGGGCGTCGACGGGGTCTACACCGCGGACCCGAAGCTCGACCCGACGGCTCAGATGTTCCACGAGATCACCCACCGCGAGGTGCTCGAGCGCGGCCTCAAGGTCGCCGACGCCACGGCCTTCAGCCTCTGCATGGACAACCAGATGCCGATCATCGTCTTCAACCTGCTGACCGAGGGCAACATCGCCCGCGCGGTCGCGGGTGAGAGGATAGGCACCCTGGTCAGCACACCCGAGACCTGAGAACGACACGTCAGAACGCACCGGGAGCAGCCGTGATCGACGAAACCCTCTTCGACGCCGAGGAGAAGATGGAGAAGGCAGTCGAGGTGGCCAAGGACGACCTGGCCAGCGTGCGCACCGGCCGGGCGACCCCGGCGATGTTCTCGAAGGTCGTCGTGGACTACTACGGCGCCTACACGCCGCTCAACCAGCTCGCCTCGGTGTCGATCCCCGAGGCGCGGATGGCGGTCATCAAGCCGTACGACGCGAGCCAGCTCAAGGCCATGGAGAAGGCCATCCGGGACTCGGACCTGGGCCTCAACCCCAGCAACGACGGCCAGATCATCCGCTGCATCATCCCCCAGCTCTCGGAGGAGCGGCGCCGCGAGATGGTGAAGGTCGCGCGCAGCAAGGGCGAGGACGCGCGCGTCACCATCCGCAACCTCCGCCGCAAGGCGATGGACGAGCTGCACCGCATCGTCAAGGAGGGCGAGGCGGGTGAGGACGAGGTGACCCGCGCCGAGAAGGAGCTGCAGGGCGTCACCGACAAGTACGTCCACCAGGTCGACGAGCTGGTCAAGCACAAGGAATCCGAGCTTCTCGAGCTCTGAAGGACCGTGGCCACCTCGCACAGTGCCGACCATCAGGCCGACCGCAGCGCCGACCGCAGCGACGACAGCGCCGACAGCGCCGACAGCGCCGACAGCGCCGACAGCGCCGACAGCGCC
>NZ_JAJTTE010000126.1 GCF_021343995.1 Pseudonocardia terrae
CGTCGAGCGGGCCCATGCAGAACGGCACGACATACATCGTGCGGCCACGCATACAACCGCGGAACAAACCCCGCAGCGTCTCCTTCATCTCCGCGGGGTCGGCGCCTACGGGATAGACGGACAGCCGTCCCGGCCCGGACCAGGCGCATCATGAGCCTGCGCCATTCGTCATCAGAGCCGTCGCACCAGACGACGGAGTCCGGGGTGGTCAACTCCGCGATCTGATGGACGAAGGACAGCACGCGCTCGCTGCGTACTGGAGCGATGTCGAGATCTACGCACGAAGATGTCATCCGCTGCCTCCTCATCGAGAGCTATATCGTGTCACGATATAGTTACAACGAGAACTCACGCAATGGCTTCGGCGACGCCGCCAGTAGGGTCCGCGGCATCGCACCTCAGGTTGCGGAGTCGTCGCAGCCGGCGTCAGGCGGGCGAGGCCTCGCACGATGGTCCTTCCGAGGCCACCGACTTGGGTCAGGCCATACTCGTCCTCCTCTATGCCGAGCGAAGCCAGGAAGAAGGGCTGGTGACGGAGCCGGGTCAATCGAGCGCCCTACTCGAACAGGTCGGGGGACAGCCGCGGACGTCGCCGTCGTCAGTCGTGGGGCAGGAGTGCCCCGCCCTCGTTGATCCACCGATGCACCTGTTTGTCTGGCATCAGGTCCGGCTTGGGATCAGTTCCGTAGATCTCGCACGACGCCACATCGACCTGCTCGGCTCTCAGCCGCGCCTCGGCGACGTCCTCGACCCGGATGCCCTTACCGGAGTGGAAGCGAACGGTCCCCATATCGACCTCCCTCTCAAGTGACGCGCCGGCAACCTCACGTCTGCTGGGTGGCCTGGACCATCCAATACTCCTTCTCCAACTCCGCGGTGGCCGCAATGAACAAGTCCTGGGACACCGCGTCTGCCCGCTCGGTGGCGTCGATGCGCTCACGCATCGCGGCGACCACCGCGGCCAGCGCCGAGACGAAGTAGTCGATCACATCGTCTTCCTTCGCCCAGCCCTTGGTGATCGCCGGCACCCGGGACTCCCGGGCGACAGTGTCAGCGCACCCGTCGGGCGAGACACCGATCGCGGTGGCCCGTTCGGCGACAGTATCGGTGTAGCGGCGGGCGACATCGTAGATCTCGTCGAGCTGGAGATGAATGCTGCGGAACCGGGGCCCGATCAGGTTCCAGTGGGCCTGCTTTGCGACCAGGGACAGGTCGACGAGATCGGCGACTGCGGACTGCAACGCCTCACCCGTCACCTTGCGCGCCTCTTCCGACAGCGGGCTCATGATCGGCATCACCGGCTCCTTCCAGCAGGGCTTGCTACGCCCGACGATGATGCCCGTAGTGGCCTGGGAGAGCACCCCCTCTTGCCTAACAGAATTTGTTGCAGTCGGAACGACTCGAAACGGCGTTGCCGTGGTCGCGGACGCGCTGGCATTGAAGGTCCGCAAGTGCGGCCGAGTGGTCGCGGTGGGCGCCTGATTGCGACCGGAGTGAGCGCTCACGGACACCGCAGATCCTCGGGCTTCACGGTGTCGATGATTATGGCGACGAGGACCTCAGCCGACGGCTCGGAGAACCCGGCGTGCAACCCACCCTCATCGGGCCTCGGGGTCGGGCAGGGCGGCTGCAGCCCGGGGCTCGCCGCGCAGATGCAGCGGGACCAGCACCCACAGCACCACCGTGGCGCTGAGCAGGATCGTAGTTCCGACGATCCCCGCGAGCCGCCCCACCGCGATGTCCAGCACCAGCATCAGCCCGGCGGCCAGCGTCAAGGCCAGGCAGCCCAGCCCCGCCATGGCCAGCCGGTGCCCGGCCCGAACGATCTCGCGCTTGCGGTTGCGCTGGAAGAGCATCCGGTGGGCGGCGACCGGGGCGACCAGCAGCGTCGAGGTCACTGCGGCGCCCGCGAGTGTGGCCACGAAGAGACCGTGCTGCATGTCGTCGAGCTCTCTGAAGCGCTCACTCACCGACATCGTGAGCAGGAAGCCGAAGAGGATCTGCACGCCGGTGAACACCACCCGCAGTTCCTGTAGCAGCTCGGCGAAGTTGCGGTCCGCGCGGTTCAGCGGGCCCTCGGCACGGTGCCGGGTGTTCCAGTCGTCGGTCTCGTCGATGACCGTCGTCGCGAGGGGCATGCGCCGCTCCTTCCGCTTTCGCCGTACCGTGACCGGCGCGGGCATCGCCGGCTACCCGTGGACGGGTGACCGAGGCGATGTGCGCCCTGGGTCTGTTCCGAGCCGCAAGCGCTGCGATCGGCGGGGTCGGAGAAGTCATATGTCGAGAGGTCGATGAGATCGTCGTTGCTGGTCACATGGCCTGCAGGATGCGGGCGAGGGAGAGCAGGGTTCGTTCGTCGCTGCCAGCGCCGCCGGTGGCGACCAGTTGCAGGCCGACGGGAAGCCCTGCCCCGGGGGCGGGGACGGACAAGGCAGGCCATCCGAGCAGGTTGAACGGCAGGGTGAGCTCCAGCAGGGCTGCTGCGACCGTGGTGCGCTCGTGTCCGACGGTCACGAAGGGCGCTCCCAGCGGTGTGGCGCGGATACGGGTGGTCGGGGTCAACAGGACATCGACGTTGGTCAGGTTTGTGCTGAGGGTGCCCGCCAACCGTCGCGCCGTCTGTTTGGCCTGCTGGTAGTCGTGTTCGCGGTACTCGGCATAGGACTTCAGGCCGGCCTCGGTGGCGGGCTGGTAGTCCGCAGCGCGCTCGGTGAGCGTTCCGGCGTGCACCGCGTAGGCCTCACGGCCCAGGATCGGCATGTATGTGGCGGCGAGCTCCTGGATTCCCGGGGTGCTGACCGGCACGACCTGGATCTCCGCCGCGTCGAGCGCGTGCGCGGCGCGGGTCACGGCGAGCGCGACGATCGGATCGGTCTCGGACCAGTACTGGTCGTAGGGCACGCCGACGCGCAGCCGTCGCGGCGGTCCGACCGGGTCCTGCGGCCCTGGTGCGGCGAGGATCTCCCAGCCGGCGAGGCCGGTGTACGGGTCGGCGGCGAGGAGTCCGACGTGGTCGAGGGACGGGGACAAGGGGAACACGCCTCGCGTCGACAGCGCCCCCCAGCTCGGTTTGAGGCCGAGCACGCCGCACAGTGCGGCGGGGATCCGCACGCTGCCGCCGGTGTCGGTGCCGATGGCGAGCGGGAGGTGACCGGCGGCGACCGCGGCGGCCGGCCCTGAGGACGATCCCCCGGTGATTCGGCTGAGGTCGTGGGGGTTGCGGGCCGGCCCGGTGGCGGCCACGTCGCCGGTGGGGCCGTGCCCGAACTCGTGGGTGTGCAGTTTGCCGACCACGATCGCGCCGGCTCGGCGTAGCAGGACGACGACGGCTGCGTCGGCGCGGGCCGGTGGCGCCTCCGCCCGGACGGTCGAGCCGGCGCGGGTCGGTAGCCCGGCGACGTCGATGAGGTCCTTGACCCCGATTGCGACGCCGTGCAGGGGGCTGCGCGGCCCGCGCTGGCGGAGTTCGACGGCGAGCGCGGCCGCTTCGCGGCGGGCTCGCTCCTCGTCGAGGGTGACCACCGCGTTGTGCGGATCGTGTCGGAGCCGCTGCAGGACCGAGTCCACGTGCTCGACGGGGGTCAGGTCACCGTCGGCGAACTCAACCTGCAGGGCGGCGAGGGCGCTGGGTGGGGCGGCGCGTGCCGTGAGGCTGTGTTGCTCGGGTCGGCTCATCGCAGCGGCCGGAACGCCTGCAGCTCGTACGGCACGGAACCGGT
>NZ_JAJTTE010000127.1 GCF_021343995.1 Pseudonocardia terrae
GCCGTCGCCGGGGCACCGGTCGACGACGCGGTGGCCGCCGCGCGCTGCCCGGTGCTCGTCGTGCCCGAGCCCACGCCGCCGCGGCGCGAGGTGCTCGCCCTGCCCGGGACGCGCGGCCCGGGCGGCTGAGCCGCGCGGTCCCTCGGCCCGGGCTGCTGAGCCGTAGGGTCGCCGAGGCGATCAGGGGCGCTCAGGGGCGATCTGAGGTCGGTCGGGAGGCGGTCAGGAGGCGCAGGGCGGCAACGGGTTCGCGGCCGCCCTGCGGTCGAGGCGGTCGAGCAGGCGCTGGCGGGCCAGCCGCTCCAGCAGCTCCGGCACGGCACCCGCGGGCACCCCGGACAGATCGGCGCGACACTCCCGCACGACCCGTGCCACCACCCGGTGCGACATCTGCCCGGCGAACTCGCGCGCGAGCCGCGCGACGGCGGACGACACGTCGTCGACCCGAGTGCGGTCGAACGGTGCGGGGGTGTACCCCACGGCCGGGCGAGAGCCGGTCGAGGGGGGCAGAGCGGTGAGGGTCATCGGGCTCCTCGGGCGGCGCCGCGCGGACGCGGCGGCGGGGTCATGGCGGACCGAACGGACCGGTGGCCGGTCGGTGGGTTCGGGGCGGCCCGGTCGCTCCGACGGAGCGCGGGACACGCACGCATCACCGCGGTTCGCGCGGTGTCGGCCCATATGGTCGGTCACCGGCGCGGCGGCGCGCCAGGGCCGGAAGTCCCTAACGCCTCCGGGACCCGCCGGACCCTGGCCCCCGTCGCGGCGACGCGCGATCCTGAGGTGCCCCACCCGCGTGCAGGGAGGCATCGATGCAGGCTCACATCGGCGATCGCATCGTCATCGAGAGCAACCACCTGGACGCCGCCCGGCGGCGCGGGACGATCGTCGCCGTCCTCGGCGGCGAGGGCGACACCGAGCACTACCGGGTGCGCTGGCAGGACGGCCACGAGTCGGTCTTCTTCCCCGGTCCGGACGCCCACGTCGACACCGCCCGCTGAGACGGCCCGCCGAGACGGCCCGGTGGGACACGGCCCGGTGTGACACGGTCCGCCGGTGGCGTGCGGCGCGGTCCGGGGCTTCGGACCCTGGCCGGGGACCCCTCCGGGCGGGAGGCTCCGCGGATGCGCGTCCGCGAGGTCATGAGCCGCCCGGCGCTCGTCGTGGCCGTGGCCTCCACCGTCCGCGACGCCGCCGCGGCGCTCGCGGCCCACGGGCTCTCGGACGCACCGGTGGTCGACGAGCGGGAGCGGTTCGTCGGGATGCTCGCCGAGGCCGACCTCGTCACGGACCGGGCCGAGGGCAGGCGGGGCGCCACGGGCGTCGGGCCGCTGGTGCGCACGGGCCTGCCGACCGCGACGCTCGACGGCGACCTGCTCGGGCTGGTGCACCGCATGCGCGAGGCCGACGTGCGGGTCGTGCCCGTGCTCGACGGGGACCGGGTCGCCGGCATCGTCACCCTGAGCGACCTGCTGCGCGTGCTGAGGGAGGCTCGGTGAACGGCGGGGTGAACGCCGGGGTGGACGGCGGGGCCGCCGAGACGGTGGGCCACGGCGTCCAGCTCGCCGAGCGCTTCGCCCGGCTCGCCCGCGCGCTGCGGACCGCGCCGACCCCGGAGGACGCCCAGGAGCGCGTCACGCTCTACGCCGTCGCGACTGTGCCCGGCTGCGACCACGCGGGGATCTCCCTGGTCGACCGGCACGGCGGCGTGGTGTCCGTGGCCCCGACCGGCGGGACCGCACGGCGGGTCGACGAGATCCAGCACGAGGTCGGCGAGGGGCCGTGCCTCGGCGTGATCCACGACCGGGTCGTCTGCGCGGTCGACGACGTGTCGACGGACGACCGGTGGCCCGCCTTCGGCCGCCGGGCCGTCGCCGAGACCGGGGTGCGCGCGCTGCTGTGCTTCCGGCTCTTCGTCGAGGACGACGTCCTGGGCGCGCTCACCCTCTCCTCCGCCACCCCGGGGGCCTTCGACGACCACGCTGTCGCCGTCGGCACCGTCCTCGCCGCGCACGCCGCCCTCGCGGTCACGGACGCGCGCCACCGCCGCCGCGCCGCCGAGCTCGACGAGGCGCTGCGGTCCAGCCGCGACATCGGCACCGCCCTCGGCATCCTCATGGCACACCGGCTGGTGACCCGGGACCAGGCGTTCGACCTGCTGCGCACCGCGTCCCGCCGACTGCACCGCAAGCTGCGCGACGTGGCCCTGGAGGTCGTCGAAACGGGCACGCTTCCGGCGGGTGCGCGGGCGCACGTGGAGCAGTAGTCTGCCGGCATCCGGTCCGCCTGAGCCCACAGCGCAGCCGGCTGTCCGAGCGGGTCTCATGAGCCCACCGCCGTTCCCGGCACGCGCGACCGCGGCGCGGTGCGCGCGGGTCCCGCTCCCCCGCGGCCACCTCCGTCCCGGTGCGCGGCGTTCCGTGCTGCACCGGGCCGCGCCCGTCGCCCTCGGGCCCGGGTCACCCACCCGCGCTACACCCCCCAGCCCCCGGGTGGGCGGCCCGTCCGCCGGTGCGGGCCCGACCTCGCGGCCGCCGCCGCCCGGCCGGGTCCGCACCGGTCCCCGAACGTCCCCGGCCGGCCGGGTGGACCCACCCGTTCCGGCGATTCCGGCGGCCGATGCCGCCGGGCCCTTCCGCCGCGCGTCGTGCGGGGGCACGCTCGACGCACCACGGCGGAAGGGACAGCGATGACCGAGCCGACCGGCGCCCACACCCTGTCCGAGGCACTGTCCGACGCGCTGACGGCGGCGAGCAGCGCCCGAGCCGGGATGCCCCGGGGCAAGCGCTGGACCGTGATCGTGGACCTCGAGGCCGGATCCGGGGTGACGCACGCCGTCGCCCGCCTGCACGACCGGGAGTCCGACCGGCTCGTCGGCACCGGGCAGGCGCGGCTGGCCCCGCCCGCCGCCGACGTCCCCGGGGTGGCCGAGGAGCTCGCCGCGGCCCAGGCGCTGACCGACCTCGCCCGGCGGTTGACACAGGTCGCGCACACCGAGGTCGCCGACGCCGCCGAGGGCGCGGCCCCGGTCGGCAGCCCGGTCGCAGGGCACTTCTCCGTCCCCGGCTGAGCCAGGCCCGGACCCGCCGGAAGACGGGACTTTCGACCCTGCTGACAGCGGGGTCGACGCAGGCACCATCGACGTCGCCGGCAGCGTGAAGGCTCCGCGCCGGCCGCCACTCGTCGTTGGGGAGCGGACGGGTGGACCCGCCGGGGCGGGCGTTCACGGGGAACGCCCGCCCCGGCCCACGTCCGCACCACCGCTCCGCACCGCTCGGCTGGGAGGGACCTCGGTGACCCTGTCCGGATCGCCCGTCGCGGTCGG
>NZ_JAJTTE010000128.1 GCF_021343995.1 Pseudonocardia terrae
ACCTATCGTTCTCTCACCGTCCGCGAGCGCCCACTACTCGCGGATACGGGTCAGAACGCTGCTGTTCTTCTTCACCACAACGAGCCGCGCGTCGGCCGGCATGAGATTCTCGGGGTCGTAGAACGGCTTCGACCGGTCGCGGTGGTGAAACTGCATGCGGCTCAGTCCCTGCTTGAGCCGCTTGTAGTCGTCGTGCAGGAGCGTCATCCGCTCGATACCGGGATAGCCTCGGGCAAGGAAGTCATCGCCGTGGCTGACGAAGTTGTCGGCCAGCCAGTCGCCGTCGTCGGCGTAGTCAAACTCCTCGGCGGCCTCGCCGTCGACGAGGCCGCGGGTAAGGTTCTCGCGGCCGACGAGTTCGCGGTCCAAGCGTCGCTGTGTCTGCGAGCGCAGCAGCTCGATGGTGCCCGTCATGACGATGACCAAGCGGTACCCGGCGTCGATGGCCTTTGCGATCACGCCGGTGAAGTTCGCCGTCTTACCGCTCTGGACATAGCCAACGACGAGACCCTTGGACTGGTAGCTGTCGTCGGACGTGGGGTCGGAGATCCGTTGGACAACGTCGGTCGTCGCCTTGTCCAGCGCTGCCACCGACTCCGCCGGCCATCGGCGCTGATCGAGGAGGTACGCCTGGTAGTGAGGCCAGTAGAAGGCTGAGCGGGCCTGGCGCTCCTCCGTGTACCAGGGCTTCCAGCGGGTGCTGATCACGGTCGTGCGCATTGTGGCGACGGCTGCGATGACGTCGAGGCGTGCCGCTGCCTCCGGGGTAAGGCGCAGAAGCCGATAGACCAACGCACGGCGCTCGGTCGTCGGAGGTGACGTTGGGTTCTGCGGGTCGTCCCAGAGCGGCTTCTCCTCAAAGTCCCAGTCGGCGAGCGCCAGGGCGAGTTGACGCACCGCATGGCTGTCCTGCTGGTTGTGCGCGTCGAGCAGCCTGCACACGTCGTCGTCGTTGACCTCGGCGTCATCGTCGCGGTGAACGTTGATCTGCTTCAGCAACCTCGCGGGTCCCCGAACCCGCAAGCTGGCCACCGCAGCCACCAGATCCTGTTCCCAGTCCGCGGATGGGGTCGCCATCTCAGTTGTCTCCTTCGACGAAAAGGGACGCGGGCGCTGGCGGAGTTCCCTTCGCCAGCGACGTGACATCGATCGTGTAGCTGGCGTCGACTATGAGTTCCGGCCTCGAGCACCCGAGGTCTATCGTCCGCCGGCTCAGAGCCGGGAATCCTGCATCGACGACGTAGGACGCCGGGACAGTTCGAAGCGTCAGCCAGTCTCGATAGCGGGGACGGTCACGTTCACGCCAGCCGGCCAAGACGAGCGCCGATTCCAGCTCCGCTGCCGCAGGCCCGGCCGCCGACACGACGTCGCCGACGAGGTCGCCGAGGGTCCGCCCGGGTGGTCCGCCGGCTGAGGTCAGCTGTATGGACACGAACCACAGCGCGGTGCCGGGGTTCGGCACGAGTTGCTCCAGACCGCCGATCCTGTGGCGCCGCTTCTCGGTTGTCGTAGTTTTGACCTCAAAAGACACGTCAGGGAGCACGAAGTCGTGCTCGCTCCGCCCGAAGCCTCGCCACGCGCCCACAGCGGTGCTCGCTGGCAGCTGCTGCAAGCTCGCCTCAAGGAACAGGAGTTCTCCGTAGAGGCCGATCTGACGTTCACGGCTGAGGCCGGTCGCACGGGCCAAGAGTTCTTCGAACGTCGTCAAGGCTGCCCGCACCGCGCTTGCGAACGGCAGATGATTCTGCTGGATCATGTCCGCCACATCGCTCAGCAGCAGGTACGCCTCATGCCCGTGATCTCGGTATATGACGGTGAGCTCGCTCCATATTGACCCGCTGTCCGCGACGAGGCGGGCGTCGACGTTCTCGAAGTCCACAAGATCGATCCGGCCGCCGTCATGAGGGGTACGTAGCGACATGCTTAGCCGTGAGGGGTCGAAGATGATCCGGCAGATCGGGTTACCCGGGACGACGATGGACGCCGCAGCGGATGTCGCCAGGTACTCCGCTAAGGCGGCGCGGGACAAATGGCGGGCAGCTGCCGGTGAGTTCATCGTTCGCCGCCCGCCGTCCTGTATTCGTACTCGGTCTGCACCGCTGCGCCAAGTACCGAGTCCCACATGTCGATGAGATCTCTGTCCTTCGATCCCCAGTACTGGCCCGTGAAGTGCTCCTGCGTCATGAGGAAGACGAGCGTCTTGAGCAGCGGTGCGTCGCTCAACCCGGTCTTGCCACCGGTGAGCATCTCGCGGTAGTTCTGATTCAAGAAGATAACGCGCTCTTCGCGGTCTAGTTCGAGGAATTTGTCACGCGGCATCCGCCTCCATCGAATTTCCACAGGCCCTTCGTGCTCACGGAGGGGAATCTCCGCACGAATGATCCGTCGAACCTCTTCGTGCAGGCCTTTCGAAGGCTTGGCGATAGGGCGGCGCGCATGCTTTCGCTTGCGCGACTCTACGAGCACCGCCTCGGCCCGGGCCACGTAGTCGCCGAATGAGACAGCCTTTGCGCCGCCTGTCGTAGCTGCGGTGATCGCAGCGCTGAGCTCGTGCCGGAAGGCGATCCCACTTTTCTCAGGGTTCATCCGCACCAGTGTGCTCAAGGACTCGAAGTCGTCGATCACCACACGCGCCAGCGCCCGATTCCTATCGGCGGAGATCACGTCATTCCAACCGCCGACCTGCAGAAGGCGGTCGCTGCGATAAATGTAGAACCCTTGAGACTCCGCGCCGTCGCGGCCGTACAACCGAAAGGATGGGCCACTTGATTTCGGCGGCACGATATGGCAGTCGAGAGAGATCCTGACGTCACCGATCGTAGCGATGAGCGCTTTCGGATAGGTCGTCACAGCCGAAGCAGAGAACCCGAAGGGGTCGATGGCGACCACGGTCTCGGGCGCACCGGATTCACCCGACGTCTCGTCATACACCTCGATGTCGATGCTGACTCGTCCGCCAGCGAGCAAGCGATGGTAAATGACTCCGAGATGCATCCGCAGGAGGGTCCTCGACCTTTCCATCCATTCTTCGACGCCGACACCAGTCGCCCGCGGGAAGTGAGTATCGGACCATCGGACGACCGTTCCCGTGACGGCGTCGAGGAGGGCTAGGTGGTCGGCAAGTTCTCCCGCGACCCGATTCGGGTCTAGAACGTCGCAGCTGTAATCACGCTCGACGTCAGCCTTGACGAGACGCCGTCCATGACATTCCCCCGGCCGCGGCGACGTCGCCACTGTCAGAACGTCGGCATGGCTGAACCTGGATCCACCGGTGAAGCGCGCTGATTCGGGCGAGTCGTGACACACGAATGCC
>NZ_JAJTTE010000129.1 GCF_021343995.1 Pseudonocardia terrae
GCTCCGGTGCCTTCTCGGGTGGACGTGTCATCGGTCTTCTCTCCTCGCCGTGCCCTACCAGTGTGCTCGGCGGCTCGGCGCTGAACCTGCCGAGGTTCGGCAGCGTGGTGACCGGCGAGGTGAACGAGGTTGCTGCGCGAGGTTGCCGCCCCGGGCAGGTCGCCGTCGTCGGGGTGGCCTCGACGCTGCGCCCGTGCCTGGCGGCCGGCCTGCCTGATGGGGTGCGACTGGTCGACCGGCGCGGTCGGGACCGGGGGCGCTGGCCCGGGCGGTTCGTCGTGCGCGCGGGTGTGGTCGGTGCATCGCTTCGTGAAGCCGCAGCACGGACAGGACCGCTTCGGGGTTCTCGTAGGGCAGCAGCGAGCCGGCGTCGGGAACGGTGACCACGCTGGTGCGTAACGCCCGCCGGACCGGCCGGACGAGGCGGCCGTCGCCGAAGAGCGGGTCGTGCTCGCCGACCGCGACCGTGCACGGCGTCCAGCGCCAGCGGTGCGCCGGCTCGGGTTGCGCGAGCGGTGTGCTGCTCGTGGCAACGTGCCGGCCGACCAGCCGCAACCAGTCGATCAGCGCACGTGGCGCGACGAAGCCCCGACCGCCGAGCCGGGCGAGCAGCCGGGCGCTCGCTGCCGCGGTGGGTGCAAGGCGCCAGGCCAGCAACGCGGCGGCGACACGCGGGTCGACGGCCGGGCGCACGAATCCGTACGGGTTGAGCAGCACCAGCCCTGCGATGTGCGGCGCAGGGCGCGCGGCCAGGGCCACGGCGGCTCCGAACCCGTGTGCCAGCACGGTGATCCCACCGGTGCACTCCCTCGCCACCGTGGCGAGGAGCTCGTCGAGCCACGTCCCGTAGGCGCGCAGGCGCTCGGTGTTGGGGCGGCCTCCCGATCCCAGGCCAGCCTCACCGGGAACGTCCACCGCGACGACCCGGTACCGGGAGGAGAGCGCCTCGACCAGCTCGGTCAGGACAGCGGCGTTGCCGTGACGGCCGGGCACCACGACCACGGTCCGCCGGTGCTGCTCACCGGCGATCACGAGGTGAGCAGAGCGATGGTCGTGCGGGTGGCTGCCACGCACCTGCTGCTGCCGGTGTGGCAGCGGCCAGGCGGCCAGGCGTTGCCGGCACCAGCTCTGGATCACCGATCTCCCGGATCTACCGCGGTAGATCCACATGGCGCGTTCCTCTCGACGGTGCAGTGCGGGACAGGCCTGAGCAACTGCGTTGGACGGGGATGGCGGGCGAGCGGCGCCTCTGCCGAGGCCGGCGGCCGTCTGCGGACGCCGCCGACGGGGCTACTCAGCCGGCGACCTGGGTGGTCGTGTACCACGCTTCCGGGCGGTAGGGGACTGCTCGAAGCACGGTGACCTCCATCGTCTCCCCGTTCGGGAGTGTGTACCGCACTTTCTCGCCCTGTTTCCTGCCGGTCAGGGCCACGCCGAGCGGGGAGTCGGGCGAGCAGGTCATCAGGTCTGCGGGGTAGGCGCCGTCCTCCGTGTGGGCGAGAAGGAACGTCTCGCTCTCCTGGTCGACCTCGTAGCGGATGGTCAGCACCATTCCCGGCTCGGCCACTCCGTCGTCCGGCGGGTCCTGACCCAGCAAGGGATTCTGCAGCAGCTCCTGCAGTCTCCTGATTCGGTTCTCCCGTTCCCGGCGGGCGGTCAGCAGCTGCTGATCGGTGTTGTGGTCGGCGCTGTCGCCGACGAACTGCTCCGCCACATCGCCGCTCAGCCCCTCGGTGCGCTGCCGGAGCAGGTCCATGAGTTCGGCCCTCAAACGCTCGTACGCACTCTGCGCCAACCACACCTGCGTCTCGGTCATCTGGTTCCACTCCTTCGAGAAGCGTCCGGAAAGGGGATGTTGCGCACCCGCAGGATCGCCACGCGGCCGCCGTGGAGATGCAAATGAGCACGACCCGGGGCGCGTCGGGTCGTGCTCAGCGACGGTGATCGTAGCGGCGGTGAAGCCGCGATGTCGACCATTCACGACCGGGTTTCCGGTTGCCGGCATCAGGCGTGAACCGGCTACCGCGGAATCCGTGCCGCCACATGTACCACATTCGCGCGAATGGACCGTGAGATTGCCGAGCCTCGGCAACCGGGCCCGGGTCGAGGTTGCGGGTCCGCGACCTGCCCGCCGCGCCCCTTTCCGGGCATGGTGGTGCTGGGCCTGCCGAGAGCACCCGACAGTCACCCTCGTCGGCGGGCCCACCAAACGTCCTCGTACCACTCGGGCCCCGGCGATCTGCCGGGGCCGCATACGTGATCTCGTCGAGCGAAGGAGTGTGCTGTGGAGTCGGCTGTGCGGCCGCGGGTGATCGTGGGGAGACGCTGCTGCGCCTGGCCGACCGGCCCGATGATCTGCTGGTCCTCGGGCGCGCACGCAGCCGGTCCCTCGGAGGACGGCCGAGCGATGGCGCTGAGCTGCGCCGCCCAGGCCCCCTGCTCGGTGGTGGTCGTGCCCTGTGAGCAGCCGGCTGCCGACCCTCCGGGGGCGACGTGAGATCCGAGCACGGCTGCGTGCGGGGTCGACGGGCGCCCCTTGGCCGGCTCGGCAGAGCTTGCCGAGGTCGTGCGTACCCGGACCCGGCCTCGCCTTCGCACCCGCCGCGCAGGCCCCGCCCCGACAAGCCGGTCCGATAACCGGAGAGACGACGGTCGCCGGGCAAGCGCTCCCGTTTTCGGCAATACCGACAAGACCGTTGTGCGGGAACGTGCCCGGCGAGCAGATTATGGAGATAGTTGTGGACGACCACTGCGCGGTGACCAGTGTTCCGCGAGTACGGATCAATGGGCACGCATCGGCTTCGCGTTGGGTTCTCGCCGCGACGACGCACGGGCTCGACATGGCGGTCGACATCTACGTCGAACCATTGTCGGAACCCGGCGGGAGTGGACGCGACATCGTTCACGAGTGGGGCGAGCAGTCCTTCCCGGCGAGTGATCCGCCTGCCAACTGGTAGGCGACCCGTAGGGATCGACGGGTGATGTGTGTGGTAGCGATGAGGAGAAGCACCGTGCTGAGCAACCATGAGCGGCCTCTGCTCGACGAGGTCGAGCGCCGGCTCCGCTGCGACGACCCCGCGTTCGTGGCCCGCCTCGGCGAGGGAGAGCGGTGAACACCGTCCACGGACGGGTCGCCGTCGTCGGCGCGGGCATGGTCGGCCTGGCCACCGCATGGTTCCTGCAGGAACGCGGTGTCGACGTCGACATCTTCGAGCGCCGCCGGGTCGCCGCCGGGTCCTCGTGGGGCAACGCCGGGTGGCT
>NZ_JAJTTE010000012.1 GCF_021343995.1 Pseudonocardia terrae
GCATGCCCCGACCTTACTCGAACATCTCTTCGAACACAAGGTAAAGTCTGCAGCTGAGAAGGTCTGTGGACGACTCGGGTCGTGATCGGCTCATGAGGTCGAGCATTCGAGATGCACCCTCAGTCCTGGAAGCCTGGGCACTGCCCGTATCAGCACTGCCCGCGCCCTGTACCGGCCGTGACCGCGCGCTCCGCACAGCCAGCACGGTCTGCACTGCCAGCACGGTCTGCACTGCCAGCACGGTCTGCACTGCCAGCACAGTCCGCACCGCCCGCGCAGTCCGCACCGCCCGCGCCCGCACTCTTCGCGTTCGCGCTGCCGGCGTTCGCACTGCCGGCGTTCGCACTGCACGCGCCGGCAATTCTCGCGTCCGCACTGTCCGCGTCTGTACCGCCGGCCGTCCACGTCCCCGCCGGTACGGCCGGATCCACCCGGCGCTGACCTGCCAGGTCCGGGCCGAATCGGTTGCCGGGCCTGCCTGTCCGACCCGCAGAGCCCCGCCGAGTTGCGCCTTCCCCACCGCGCAGGTCCCCACATCGCCGTGCCGCGCGACTGCTCCGCGCGGCGGCGACTCCCTGACCCGCGGCGGCTCCCTGTCCAGTGGCGACGCCCTGTCCGGCCCAGCGCCTGCGAGCCGTGTCGACCCAGGAGTCGGAGCATCGAGCAACACCCTCGCCTCGCCCGGTCGCCCCGCGCTCACCTCCCACCCCCCACGTCACCCACCGCCCTCGCGAACGGGACGAACCACAGCCCGTCTGGCCCGGCGCCCCGATCGGCGGGATCCTGCCGCGGTGCGCGTGATCGAGAGCGGCCGACACCGGGTCGGGGGCTGGCTGCTGCAGGGCGAGAGCGGGCGCGCGCGGCAGGGCCCGCACACCCACCCGCCCGAGCCGGAGAAGCGGCACCGGTGGTGGAAGGTCATGTGCCTCACCGGCGTCGACTACTTCAGCACCCTCGGCTATCAGCCCGGCATCGCCGCGCTGGCGGCCGGCGTGCTGAGCCCGCTGGCGACCGTCGTCCTGGTGCTGGTCACGTTGCTCGGCGCGCTGCCCGTCTACCGCCGCGTGGCGCGGGAGAGCCCGCACGGCGAGGGTTCGATCGCGATGCTCGAGCGGTTGCTGCCGTTCTGGCGCGGCAAGGTGTTCGTGCTGGTCCTGCTCGGCTTCGCCGCCACGGACTTCCTCATCACCATGACGCTCTCGGCCGCCGACGCGACCGCGCACGTCGTCGAGAACCCGCTGGTCCCGTCCGTCCTCGACGGGCACAACCTCGGCATCACGCTGTTCCTGCTCGCCCTGCTGGGCGCGGTCTTCCTGGCCGGGTTCGGCGAGGCCATCCGGATCGCCGTCGTGCTGGTGGCGGTCTACCTGGGGCTCAACGCCGTGGTGATCGTCGACGGGCTGCGGCGCGTCGCGACCGAGCCGCAGGTCGTCGCCGACTGGACCCGGCTGCTGGCGATGCAGTACCCGAACCCGCTCCTGGCCGCCGGCGTAGCGCTGGTCGTGTTCCCCAAGCTCGCGCTGGGCCTGTCCGGCTTCGAGACCGGCGTGTCGGTGATGCCGTTGATCAAGGGCCGGCCGGACGACACGGAGCACCGTCCTTCCGGCCGGATCGCCGGAGCGCGGAAGCTGCTCACCACGGCGGCGCTGATCATGAGCGCGTTCCTGGTGACGTCGAGCATGGTGGTGACGCTCCTCGTCCCCGCGCCCGCGCTCGCGCCCGGCGGATCCGCGAACGGCCGCGCGCTAGCCTACCTCGCGCACGCGGACCTCGGCCCCGCGTTCGGCACGGTCTACGACCTTCGACGATCGTGATCCTCTGGTTCGCCGGCGCCTCGGCGATGGCCGGACTGCTGAACCTCGTGCCGCGTTACCTGCCCCGCTACGGCATGGCCCCGCACTGGGCGCGGGCGGTGCGGCCGCTGGTCCTCGTGGTCACCGCGATCGCGTTCCTGGTCACCGTGATCTTCGATGCCGACGTCGACGCCCAGGGCGGCGCCTATGCCACCGGCGTCCTCGTCCTCATGACCTCTGCGGCGATCGCGGTCACGATCTCGGCCCGCCGGAAGAGCCGCCGGAGGATCTTCGCCGGTTTCGCGGTGGTGTCCCTCGTCTTCGTCTACACGACGGCGCTCAACATCGCGGAGCGGCCGGAGGGCGTGAAGATCGCGGCCTGCTTCATCGCGGGGATCCTCGTGGTGTCGTTCGCGTCCCGGGTGGTCCGCGCCTTCGAGTTGCGGGTCACCGGCGTCCGGCTCGACGACGTCGCCCGCGGCTTCCTGGACTCCTGCGCGCCCGGCCCGGTCCGGCTCGTCGCCCACGAACCTCGGCCGGGGGAGACCTCCAGCCCGGCCCGCGACGAGGAGTACCGGGCGAAGCTGGCGGAGGAGCGCGAGGACCACAACATCCCGGACCCGGACAAGGTGGTGCTGGTCGAGGTCCGGATCACCGATCCGTCGGAGTTCGAGACCTCGCTCACCATCATCGGCGAGCAGCGAGGCCCCTACCGCGTCCTCTGCACCGAGGCCCCGTCCGCGCCGAACGCGATCGCGGCCCTCCTGCTGCACATCCGCGACGTCACGGGCCGCCCCCCGCACGTCTACTTCGACTGGACGGAAGGCAACCCCGTCCTGCACCTGGTCCGCTACCTGTTCACCGGCCAGGGCGAGGTGGCCCCCGTGACCCGCGAGATCCTCCGCGAGGCCGAACCCGACCTGCGCCGGCGGCCCGCGGTGCACGTGGGGTGAGTCAGAGTCAGCGCCAGGCGCCGCGCGCGTACTGGGGAGGGTAGGGGGCCTCGATGCCGAGCTCGTGGGCGGCGCGCAGCGGCCAGGCGGGCTCGCGGAGGGCGGCGCGGGCCAGGAGGACGACGTCGGCGGCCTCCTCGTCGAGGACGGCCTGTGCCTGCGCCGGGTCGCTGATCAGCCCGACGGCGCCGGTGGCGATCCCGGCCTTCGCGCGGACGTCCCGGGCGAACGGCACCTGGTAGCCGGGACCGACCGGGATCTCCTGGCGGGCGTCGAGGCCGCCGGAGCTGACGTCGACGAGGTCCACGCCACGGCCCGCGAGCTGCGCGGACAGCTCCACCGTCTCCTCGGCGGTCCAGCCGCCCGCGACCCAGTCGGTGGCGGACAGCCGCACGAGCAGCGCCGTGCGCTCCGGCACTGCCGCCCGCACGGCGTCGACGGTCTCCCGCACGATCCGGGTCCGGTTGTCGAAGGAGCCGCCGTACTCGTCGGTCCGCAGGTTGGCGAGCGGGGAGAGGAACTCGTGCAGGAGGTAGCCGTGCGCGGCGTGCAGCTCCACGACGTCGAACCCGGCCGCGACCGCCCGGCGGGCGGCGTCGGCGAAGGCCGTGACGATCTCCGTGATCTCCTCCCGCGTCAGCTCGCGCGGGGTGGCGTAGCCGCGGAACGGGACGTCCGTGGGCGCGACCGCCTGCCAGCCGCCGTCCTCGGCGGTGACCGGCCCCTCGCCGCGCCACGGCGCCGACGTGGAGCCCTTGCGGCCGGCGTGCGCGAGCTGCGTGGCCGGGACGGCGCCCTGCGCCCGGACGAAGGCGGTGATCCGGGACCAGGCCTCGGCCTGCTCGTCCGACCACATCCCGGCGTCCTGCGGGGAGATCCGGCCCTCCGGCGTGACGGCCGCGGCCTCGGTCATGACCAGCCCGAACCCGCCCGTCGCACGGGCGCCCAGGTGGACGAGGTGCCAGTCGGTGGGGACGCCGTCGCCCGCCTCGACCGAGTACTGGCACATCGGCGCGAGCCAGATGCGGTTGCGGGCGGTGACCCCGCGCAGCGTGATCGGGTCGAACAGGGACGGCACGAGAACCTCCGGGGGAGCACGGCGGGGACGGCCGGTACGGCCGCCACTGGCGCACAACCCCGGAGGGCGGTCCCGTGATCCCGGGTGCGAGAGGCACCACAGGACCGGTGCCGGCTCAGACCGTCGCGGTCCGCGCCGTCCGGGCGCCGGCGCTGTGCGACGTCTGCCCGAGCTCGCGGGTCGGGACCCGGAACGTCTCGCGGGCGGTCAGGGCGGCGAGCGCCGCGACGACGCACAGCGCCCCGCCGAGGACGGCGACCGGGACCCACCCGGACGCGCCCGGGCCCGCGACCGCGGCGGCGATGGTGGGGGAGAAGCCGCCGATCGCGAAACCGATCTGGGTGCCGATCGCCATGCCGGACAGCCGGACCCGGGTCGGGAACATCTCCGCGTAGAAGGCGGGCCACACGCCGTTGGCGGCGCTGTAGACGATGCCGGACAGCGCGATGCCCATGACGAAGACGGCGACGAGCGAGCCGGTCGAGATCGCCCACAGGTAGCCGGCGAGCAGGAGGCCGCTGCCCAGCGCGCCGGCGACGAACACCGGCTTGCGCCCGATCCGGTCGGCGACGGCGGCCAGCAGCGGGATGGCCGCGAGCGCGACGACGTTGGCCAGCACGCCGACCCACAGCATCGCCGTGCGCGGCAGGTGCACTGTGTTCACCGCGAAGGACAGCGCCCACACGCTGAACAGCGTGCTCACCGAGGCGACCATGGAGGCGAAGACGACGCGGACGACGTCGCGCCAGTGGTCGCGGAAGAGGACGACGAGCGGCACGTCGCGCTTGGCGGCGCCGTCCGCGGCCTCGGACTCGAAGACCGGGGTCTCGTGCAGCGACCGCCGGATGACCAGCCCGAACGCCACGACCACCGCGCTCGCCAGGAACGGCACCCGCCAGCCCCAGCTCAGCAGGGCGGCCTCGGGCAGCGCCGCGACCGGCAGGAACACGGCCGTGGCGATGATGAAGCCTGCCTGCGTGCCGCCGAGCGTGAAGCTGGTGAAAAAGGCCCGCCGACCCTCGGGGGCGTGCTCGAGGCTCATCGAGTTGGCGCCGGCCTGCTCGCCCGCGGCCGACAGGCCCTGCAGCAGCCGGCAGGCCACGAGCAGGACCGGGGCCACCGTGCCGGCCTGGGCGTAGGACGGGAGGCACCCGATCGCCATCGTCGACAGGCCCATGAGGAGCAACGTCCAGATCAGGACCCGCTTGCGGCCGAAGCGGTCCCCGATGTGGCCGATGATCACCGCGCCGACGGGCCGGGCGACGTACCCGACGCCGAAGGTCGCCAGCGCCAGCAGGGTGCCGGCCGCCGCGTTCTCGGCCGGGAAGAACACCTTGTTGAACACCAGCGCCGCGGCGGTGCCGTAGATGAAGAAGTCGTAGTACTCGAGCGCGCTGCCGATCCAGGCGGCGAGCGCCGCCTTGCGCGGCTGGGCCGCCGGGGCGGCGGGGGTCGGTGAGGACACGTGGGGCTCCCTGGAGTGTTGCTCCGATGCACGACACAGCGGGACCGGGTCGGAACGGCTTATGTACCGCCTGGTTACGTACCGGATAGTGAGTTAGCTCGCCGGAGCTGTCAACCCCTGCCGGCCGATCCGTTCCCCGTCAGGCTCTGCCGACGTGCGCCGTGAGGTACTCCAGGACCAGGTCGCCGAGCATGCGCCGGTAGTGGTCGCGACGTCCGGGATCCAGCAGGTCGCGGTCGAAGATGGCCTGGAAGGTGTGCCGGTTCGCGGTGCGGAAGATGCAGAACGCGCTGATCACCATGTGCACGTCGAGCGCGTCGACGTCGTCGCGGAACAGCCCGGCCCGGCGGCCGCGCTCCAGGATGCCGCCGAGCACGTCGACGGCGGGCGCGGCGAGACCCGGCAGGATCGGCGAGGTCCGCAGGTGCTGGGCGTGGTGGATGTTCTCGATGCTGACCAGCCGGATGAAGGCGGGGTGCGACTCGTGGTGGTCGAAGGTCAGCTCCGCCAGCGCGCGCATGGCCCGCGCGGGGTCGAGGTGGTCGACGTCGAGCTGCTGCTCCAGGCCTCGGATGCCCTGGTAGGCGCGCTCCAGGACGGCCACGTAGAGGCCTTCCTTGCTGCCGAAGTAGTAGTAGATCATCCGCTTGGTCGTGCGGGTGCGGGCCGCGATCTCGTCCACCCGGGCCCCCGCGTAGCCGCGGTCGGCGAACTCCGCCGTGGCGATGTCGAGGATCTCGGCGCGGGTGCGTTCGGCGTCGCGCTGGCGCTCCGGCGCACCGACCGGGCCGGTCGGCTGGGCGCTCACGGGGTCGTCCCGGCTGCACGCCGCACGGGACGACACACGACACGGCGCGCGGCCCGGCACGCGGGGCGGTTCACGGGTCGGCTCACACGGGCGACGATATCCGGCTCACGCTTCCCTTCCGTCCTCCGAGCGGGTACAAGTAACTAACCGGTACATTCATCGACGCCGAGGGAGCCCGTGCGCATGTCCGAGGACCGCCTCCTGACCGGCCTGATCGGGGCCGGGATCGGCCCGTCCCTGTCGCCGGCGCTGCACGAGCGCGAGGCCCGAGAGCTGGGTCTGGACTGCACCTACGCCCGCTTCGACCTCGACGAGCTGGACCTGCCGGCCGAGGCCGTCGGCGACCTGCTGGCCCGGGCCCGCGCCGAGGGCCGGGCCGGGGTGAACGTCACCCACCCCTGCAAGCAGCTCGTGATCCCGCACCTCGATGCGCTGTCGCCCGACGCGGCGGCGATCGGGGCGGTCAACACCGTGGTGTTCACCGGGGACCGCGCCGTCGGGCACAACACCGACTGGTCCGGGTTCCGCGACGGCGTCCTCGCGGGCCTGCCGGGCGTGCCGCTCGACGACGTCGTGCTGCTCGGCGCCGGTGGGGCCGGCGCGGCCGCGGCGCACGCGCTGCTGAGCCTCGGCGTCGGGTCGCTCGCCGTGCTCGACGTCGACCCCGCCCGCGCCACCCGCCTCGCCGACGCCCTCGCCGCGCGGTTCGGCGCCGGACGGGCCCGCGGCGGTGCCGTCGCCGAGCTCGGGCACCGGCTGGCCGCGGCCGACGGTCTGGTGCACGCCACCCCCGTCGGGATGGCCGAGCACCCCGGCCTCCCGCTGCCGGCGGCGATGCTGCGCCCGGAGCTGTGGGTCGCCGAGATCGTCTACCGGCCGTTGGAGACCCCGCTGCTGCGTGCCGCGCGGGCGCGGGGGTGCCGCACCCTCGACGGCGGGCGGATGGCCGTGCACCAGGCTGCCGAGGCGTTACGGCTGTTCAGCGGCCGCACGCCGGACCCGGTGCGGATGCTGCGCCATCTCGCCGAGCTCGTCGGCGCCGAGTCCGCGGTGGCCGAGGGAGGTACCGGCCGTGTCGCGTGAACCCCGCACCGCGCCCCGGACCGCCATCGCCACGGTGTGCCTGTCCGGCGCGCTGGAGGACAAGCTCCCGGCCGCGGCGGCCGCCGGGTTCGACGGCGTCGAGATCTTCGAGCCCGATCTCGTCGCCTCGCCGATGCCACCCGGCGAGGTGCGGCTGCGCTGCGCCGACCTCGGCCTGTCGATCGACCTCTACCAGCCCTTCCGCGACCTGGACTCCGTCGACCCCGAGCGGTTCGCCGCCACCCTGCGGCGCGCCGAGCACAAGTTCGGCGTGATGGAGGCGCTGGGCACCGACACCGTGCTGGTCTGCTCCTCGGTCGCGCCCGATGCCGTGGCCGACGTCGACCTGCTCGCCGAACAGCTGCACGCGCTGGCCGAGCGCGCCGCCGCCCGCGGGCTGCGGATCGCCTACGAGGCGTTGGCCTGGGGCCGGCACGTGAACACCTACGACCGCTCGTGGGCGGCCGTGTGCCGGGCGGACCACCCCGCGCTCGGCCTGTGCCTCGACAGCTTCCACATCCTGTCCCGCGGGTCCGATCCGGCCGCGATCGCCGACATCCCCGGCGAGAAGCTGTTCTTCCTGCAGCTCGCCGACGCCCCGCACCTGTCGATGGACGTGCTGCAGTGGAGCCGCCACCACCGGCTCTTCCCCGGCCAGGGCGCGTTCGACCTGCCCGCCTTCCTGGAGCCCGTGCTGCGCGCGGGGTACGCCGGACCACTGTCGCTCGAGGTGTTCAACGACGTCTTCCGGCAGGCCGACCCGGCCCGCGCGGCCGTCGACGCCCACCGGTCCCTGCTGGCGCTCGCCGAGGCCACCGCGGCGCGGGGCGAGGGCAGCGACCTGATCACCGATCCCGTGGCGGAACCGGCACCCGAGCTGCGCGGACACGCCTTCGTCGAGCTCTCGGCCGACGAGTCCCTGGCCCCGGTGCTGGCTGCGCTCGGCTTCGCCCGCACCGGTCTGCACCGCACCAAGCCCGTGGAGCGCTGGGAGCAGGGCGGGGCCCGGATCCTGGTCAACCGCTCCGGCGGCCCGGCCGCGGTCGCGGCCCTGGCCGTCGAGTCGGCGGACCCGCTCGCCGCGGCCCGCCGGGCCGCCCGGCTGAGCGCGCCGCGGCTCCCGCGGGAGCGCGGGCCGGCCGAGGCCGATCTCGCCGCGGTGACCGCGCCCGACGGGACCGCGGTGTTCTTCTGCCGCACCGGAGCGGAAACGGACTGGACCGGGGACTTCGTGCCCACCGAGGAGACGGCGGAGAAGGACGGGACCGGCATCGGGGTCACCGGTATCGACCACGTCGGCCTGGCCCAGCCGTTCGACCACTTCGACGAGGCCGCGCTGTTCTACCGCACGGTGCTGGGCCTCGAGCCGGCCGCGACCGGGGAGTTCGCCGCGCCGTTCGGCCTGGTCCGAAGCCGCGCCGTCGCCGATGCGCGGCGCCGGGTGCGGCTCGCGCTCACCGTGTCGCTGCTCCGACGGGGCGAGTGGGCGCCGGGGGTGTCCGAGCCGCAGTACGTCGCCCTGGCCGTCGACGACGTCCTCGCCGCCGCCCGGGCCGCCCGCGCGGCCGGCGCGCCGCTCCTGGCGATCCCGGACAACTACTACGCCGACCTCGACGCGCGGCTGGCCCTGTCGAGGGAGCGGCTGGCCGCCTACCGCGATCTCGGCGTGCTGCACGAGGAGACCGCCGAGGGCGCGTACCTGCAGGTCTGCACCGAGGTGCTGGGCGGACGCGTGTTCCTCACGCTGGTCCAGCGCGTCGGTGACCACGACGGCTACGGCTGGACCGACGCCCCGGTCCGGATGGCCGCGCACCGCCGCCGGCGGCTCGCCCGGGAGCGCGTGCGCGCCTGAACCCGGCTGTGAGTGCAAGGGGCAGCTCGAACCGGACCCCGCGCACCCGCGGTACCTGATCACCGAGGCGGGGATGGGCTACCGGCTCGACGTCCGATTCCCGCCGGACGCGGACGGCCGGCGCTGGTGGGGTGGGGGCATGGATCTCGCGGAGGAGCTCGACGGCACCGGTGTCGCGCACGTCCCCGGCGTGCTGTCCCCGGAGGAGTGCGCCGAGGTCGCGGCCCTGTTCGACGACGACGCGCGCTTCCGCAGCACCGTCGTCATGGCCCGGCACGCGTTCGGCGAGGGGACCTACCGCTACTTCGCCGACCCGCTGCCGAAGACCGTGCAGCGGCTGCGCGAGGAGTGGTACCCGCCCCTGGCGGAGGTCGCGAACGGCTGGGCGGAACGGCTCGGCGAGCGGACGTACCCGCCGACGCTCGGCGAACTGCGGGCGGAGTGCGCGGAGCGCGGCCAGCGCCGGCCGACCCCGCTGCTGCTGCGCTACGGGCCGGGTGGGCACAACCGGCTGCACCAGGACGTCTACGGCGACCTCACCTTTCCCCTGCAGCTGCTGGTGATGCTCAGCCGGCCCGACGTGGACTTCACCGGCGGCGAGAGCGTGTTCGTGGAGCAGGTGCCGCGGCAGCAGTCGCGGCCGGTCGTCGTGCGGCCGGGCCAGGGCGACGCCGTGGTGTTCCCGGTGCACCACCGGCCGGCCCGCGGGGCGCGCGGGGACCACCGCCGGCAGCTCCGGCACGGGGTGAGCGCGGTGCACACGGGGGAGCGGTTCGTGCTGGGGATCATCTTCCACGACGCCCCGTAGCGGCCGCCCGGGAGCGACGTGGGGGAGTGACGACGATCGTCACGCCCCTCAGGACCGGCCCGGGGCGGCGTCGCGTGCGACGATCCGGCCCGTGGACCCGACCGCGACCGAGGACGCCCCCCGCTGGTTCCGGACCGCGCTGGCCGAGCCGCCGGTGCACCGCGACACCGAGGTGGAGGGCGCGCGCGTGCACTACCGCGCGTGGGGCGAGGAGGGCCGGCCCGGGCTGGTCCTCGTGCACGGCGGCGCGGCGCACTCCGGCTGGTGGGACCACGTCGCGCCGTTCTTCTCGGCCCACGCCCGGGTCGTCGCGCTCGACCTGACCGGGCACGGCGACAGCGACCGCCGCGAGGGGTACGACCTCGACCTGTGGGGGCGCGAGGTGATGACGGTGGCCTCGGCCGGTGGCGTCGCCGGACCGCCGACGGTGATCGGGCACAGCATGGGCGGCTGGGTGACCGCGACCGTCGGCGCACGGTTCGGCACCGACGTCGACGGCATCGTGATCATCGACTCGCCGCTCAACGAGCAGCCCCCCGAGGAGGAGCGGCTGCGGCGCAAGACGCGGACGGCGAAGGTCTACCCGGACCGCGAGACGATCCTCGGCCGCTTCACCACGATGCCGGCGCAGGAGGTGCTCCTGCCGTACGTGCGCCGGCACATCGCCGAGGAGTCGGTCCAGGCCGTCGACGGCGGGTGGAGCTGGAAGTTCGACCCGGGCCTGTTCGCCGAACGCGTGCTGCTGCGGGACCTGCTGCCCGAGCTGAAGTGCCGCGCCGGTTTCCTGCGCTCGGAGTTCGGCCTGGTCCCGGACACCATGGCCGCCCAGATCGACGCCCTGCTCGGCCACCGCGTCCCGATCGTCGACCTTCCTGCGACCGGCCACCACCCGATGCTCGACCAGCCGCTGGTACTGGTCACCGCGCTGCGCGCGCTGCTGCGGCAGTGGGCGGTGGACTCGCTCGAGGACTGACCGGGCCGCGGCGCGAGCCGTCCCCGGAATGAGCGCCAGTGCTGTTCCGGCGGCTCCGGACGGCACTGGTGCTCATCCCGGTCAGGCGCTGTGCACGTCTCCGGCCGACCGGGACGGGGTGAGTGCCGCGAGGGCACTCATCAACGAGGTCGCCGGGGCGCCGACCGGGTCGGCCGACCCCACCCGCTCGACGATCCGGGCCCCGACCTCCGCCGTGCTCGCGCCCATCCCCGGACCGGCGAGGGCGGGCAGCTCGGCCAGCACCGACGCCGTCGCACCCTCCACCGCCAGGGCCGCCTCCCGCTCGCCCAGCGCCGCGAGGCACAGGGCGGCGGACAGCGCGGCCGCGGCGGGGTTGGCGAGACCCTTGCCCGCGATGTCCGGGGCCGACCCGTGGACCGGCTCGAACATGCTGGGCGCGGTGCCGAGCGGGTTGTGGTTCGCGCTGGCCGCGAGGCCCAGTCCGCCCTGCACCGTGGCGCCGAGGTCGCTGATGATGTCGCCGAACAGGTTGTCGGTGACCACCACGTCGAACCGGCCGGGGTCCAGCGGGAGGTGCTGGCACATCGCGTCGACGTGCACGTAGTCCCGCTCGACGTCCGGGAAGTCCTCGCCCACCTCGGCCACGACCTCCTCCCACAGCCGACCGGCGTGGGTGAGGATGTTCGTCTTGTGGCACAACGTGAACCGCTTCCGACGGGCGCGGGCCAGCCGGAACCCGAACTCCACGATCTCCCGGGTCGCGGGCACCGTGGACACCGAGTGCTGGAGCGCCACCGCGTGCTCGGTGCCGGCGTGCACGGTCTCGCCGCCGCCGGTGTAGAGCCCCTCGGTGTTCTCCCGCAGGATGACCAGGTCGCAGTTCTCCGGCGTCACGCCGCGGACCGGGGACCCCACACCGGGGTAGAGCCGCACCGGCCGCACGTTCACGCTCTGCCGCAACGCGATCCGCAGCGCCACGATCAGCCCGCGCTCCAGTACGCCCGGCGGCACCCGGGGATCGCCGACGGCGCCGAGCAGGATCGCGTCGTGCCGGCGCAGCGCCTCGCGGGTCTCCCCGGGCAGCACGATCCCGGTGCGGAGATACGGCTCGGCGCCGAGGTCGTAGTCGGTGGTGGAGGCGGTGAAGCCGTACCGGGCGGCCGCCGCGCGGACACAGTCCACGGCGACGGCCGTGACGTCCGGCCCGATCCCGTCCCCGCCGATGACGGCCAGGTCGTACTCACGCTCTGCCGACGGCTCGCTCACGCGCGGCCCCCGGCCAGCGCGAAGTCGCGCCAGTCCTTGCCGCCCACCGGCTCCGTGTCCACCCACAGCGCCGTGACGCACTCGGGGCAGACGTAGGCGACGGTCGCCAGGTCGGCGTGCACGTCCACCCGCGAGCCCAGGTCGTCCGGCCCGAGGACGACGCGGCCGGCGATCGCCTCCCAGCCGTCGCCGATCGGGCCGAGCACCGCCGCGCAGTGCCGGCAGGAGGCCACCGGACCGTCCGGGCCGTCGTGGGTGAGCAGGGAGGCACCCCAGATGCCCGTCGGCTCGCCCACCGTCACGGCGTCGCGCGACGAGGCGGTCATCCGCGCCCGTCGCGCCTCCCGGATCTGCGCCCGCAGCGCCTCGGTGCCGGCGGAGTCCACCCCACCCGTGGCGGAGAGCGCGACGCCGTAGAGCCGCGCCGCCGCGTCGAGCGACACCGCCCCCGCCTCGACGTCCGCCGCCACCCGGGCGGGGTCGCGGAGCAGCGGGTCGCCGTAGCCGCCGCCGTTCTGCACCGTGCACTCGAAGACGTCCCCGTGTGCGATCCGCGCCGCGGGGGAGACCCCCGGCAGGACCTGGTGGTCGCCCGCCAGCTCGGTCAGCGCCCCGACCGGGCGGCCCTCGCCGAGGTGGTCCAGCACCCCGGAGCCGGTGACCCGCTCGAACCGGGCGCAGGAGCCCGGCAGCCCGCCGAACAGCCCGGTCCGGTTCGGCACGGCCACGCCGTGCGTGCCCAGCACGCCCGTGACCTCGGTCGTGTCGATCGGGGTGAGCGCGAACTGGATGCCGTTGCCGCCGCGGAAGGTGCCGGCGCCCCCGGAGTCGGCGACCTGGCGTCGCCACAGGTAGAGCAGCGGGTGCCGCATCTCCTGCTGCTCGACGTCCGTGGCCCCGCCGGCGAGGATGACCATCGCGCCGCCGGCGTCGACCCCGTCCCGGAACGAGAACGCGGGCCCGCCCCAGAGCAGCGAGTCCATGTACATCGACGCGAACGGCTCGCCGTGCTGGTCGATCCCGCCGAACTGGTTGAGCTGCCACGACCCGTCGGACGGGCCGAAGGCGTGGTCCTCGTACTTCTCGCTGAACGAGAGCATCTTCGCGATCGCGCCGCCCGCCGAGCAGGTGGCGGTCCAGTTCGCGCCGGCCGCGCCGCCGGACACCGGCATCGGCTCGACGGCGGTGACGCACAGTCCGTCGGGAGCCACGACCTCGACCGGCCGCATCAGCCCGTGGTTCCACGGGATGTCGGACCCGAAGGTGCACAGCATGAGCGTGGCGACGGCGCCGAGCAGGCCGCCGCGGGTGGTCATGCCGTAGGCGGGGGACTGCGGGCTGGACCCCGAGAAGTCGAAGACGATCCGGTCCGCCGTCTTCGTCATCCGGCAGGGGACCTGCAGCAGCTCGATCTCGTCGGAGGCGCCGGCCGGACGGTCCAGGTAGGACGTGTGCTCGTAGACCCCGTCCGGCAGCTCGCGCAGCATCGCCCGCAGCTCGGCCTCGGAGTTGTCCAGCGTGCGCTCCATGCTGGCCCTGACCTGCGCGGCGCCGTAGCGGTCGCACAGCTCGTGGAAGCGCTGCTCGGCGACCCGCAGCCCGGCGAGGAAGGCGCGGAAGTCGTTGGCCACCGTGTCGTGCATGCGGGAGTTGAGGACGATCGTGTCCCACAGCTCCTGGTTGAGCACGTCGCGGCGCACGATCCGGCCCGGCGGGATCCGGATGCCCTCCTGGAACACGTCCGTGGCCGTGGTGCACCAGCTGCCCGGGTCCATGCCGCCCAGGTCGACCTGGTGTGCCATGCAGCCCAGCCAGGCCACGATCTCCCCGTCGCGGAAGACCGGCTTGCAGAACTGGACGTCGTTCTGGTGCATCGCCGCGAGGTACGGGTCGTTGATGATGAAGACGTCGCCCGGCTCGATGTCGTCGTAGCGGTCGAGGAACACCTCGATCGCCATGGCGCCCGTGTAGATGGGCGTGAGCAGGTACGTCCCGATGATTGCCATCTCGCCGGCGGCGGTGTAGATGCCGAAGTTGTAGTCCGTGGCGTGCACGACCGGCGAGCCGGAGACGTGCTCGACCGTCGTGGCGCCCTCGGAGTTGATGGACCAGAGCTTGTGCCGGATGACCTCGTAGGTGACCGGGTCGACCGCAGTAGTCATTCTTGTTCTCCCTCAGCGGTTCCGGATGACTCAGCGGTTCCGGATGACGATGTCGCCGGAGCCGTCCACCTCGGCGTCCTGGCCCGGGCCGATCACGACCGTGGTGTCCCGCAGCTCCACGATCGCCAGGCCCTCGATGTGCAGCCCGTCGTGGAGGTGCTCGGCGCGGTAGACCGTGGCGTCGCGCCACTCCCCGCCCGAGAAGACCTTCCGGCGCCCCGGCTCCCCGGCGGCCGCGCCCAGAGCGCCGGTGTCGAAGTCCGCCTTGGGCACCGGGCTCGTCGCGACCACGCGGAAGGTGGTGATCTCCACGCCGCCCTCGAGGAACGCGGCGCCCTTGCCGAAGCGGCCCTCGTAGATCTCGACGAACCGCTCGACCATGCCGTTGACGTCCGCATCCGTGAGCACGTCCGCCTCGAACGGCACCGCGAGCACGTGGATCTGCGCGCGGAAGCGGATCTCGACCGAGCGCGTGTAGGCGATGGAGTCCTCGGCGGCCCCCGCGGCCACCAGGTCCCGCCGGGCCCGGGCGGCGAGCTCGTCGAACGTCGCGTTGAGCTCGGCCGGCGGCAGCGCGGACGCGTGGTCCGTGGTGCCGGGCGGGGTCTGCATCGGCTTGGACAGCTCCTCGACCATGGTCAGGTCGGAGCAGCCGATGCCGAACGCCGAGTGCACCGACGCGGTGATCGGCACGACGATCTGCGGGCAGCCCAGCTCGGCGCCGTAGGAGAAGGCGTGCAGCGGGCCCGCGCCGCCGTAGGCGAACACGGCGAAGTCCGTGGGGTCGTAGCCCTGCTCGACGGTCACCTGCCGCACCAGGTCCGCCATGCGGGCGTCCACGATCGTCTTGATGCCCTCGGCGGCCTGTTCGACCGTGAGGCCGGTGGGCTTCGCGACGTGCTCGTCGATCGCCGCGCGCGCCTTGTCGACGTCGAGGGTCAGCCTGCCGCCCAGGAAGTTGTCCGGGTTGAGGTAGCCGAGCACGAGGTCGGCGTCGGCGACCGTGGGCAGGGTGCCGCCGCGGCCGTAGCAGGCGGGGCCGGGGCGCGCGCCCGCCGACTCGGGGCCGACCTGCAGCACGCCGTTGCGGACCGAGGCGATCGAGCCCGCGCCGGCCCCGATGGCCCGCACCGCCACCGAGGGCAGGGCGAGCTGGTCCCGGCCGATCAGGGTCGTGTTGGACATGACCGGGCGGCCGTCGAGCACCAGCCCGACGTCGAAGCTGGTGCCGCCCATGTCCGTGGTCACCACGTTGCGGTGGCCGGACCGCGCGCCGAGGAACTGCGAGGCGACGACGCCGCCGACCGGCCCGGACATCACCGTCGCCGCGGCGCGCTTCTCGACCTCCGCGAAGGTCGCCAGGCCGCCGTTGGACTGCATGAGCAGCGGGTCCGCGCGGAGACCGGCCTTCGTGAGCGTCGACTCGAAGGAGTCGAGGGAGGTCTTGAGGACGGGGCGCAGGCTGGCGTTCACCGCCGTCGTCAGCGTGCGTTCGTACTCGCCGATGCGGGGCAGGAACTCCGACGAGAGCGTGACCGACGCGCCCGGCACCTCCTCGGCGACGATCTCCGCGACGCGGCGCTCGTGGACGTCGTTCGCGAAGGACCAGAGCAGCGAGACCGCGAAGACCTCGGCGCCCGCCGCGCGCAGCTCGGCGACCGCGCGCCGGACGTCGGCCTCGTCGAGGGGCGAGACCACGCGTCCCGCGTAGTCGATCCGCTCGGTGACCTCCGCGGTCAGCCGGCGGGGGACGGCGGCGGGCTGCTTGACGAGCGTCCGGAAGCGCTTGACCTCCTCCTCGTCGAGGCCGATCCCCTTGAACCCGCGCATGATCGTGAGGGTGTCGCCGAAGCCGCGGGTCTGGATCAGCCCGACCTTCTTCGTGCGGCCCTCCAGCATGGCGTTCGTGGCGATCGTGGTGCCGTGCGCGAACACCTCCACGTCGCCGAGCAGCTCCGCCAGCGGGACGCCGCGCTCGGCGGCCGCCAGCTCCAGGGTGTCGAGGACGCCCTGGGCGGGGTTGTCCGGCACGGTGGACGACTTGTAGCGGCCGACGCTGCCGGCGGCATCGATCACCACCGTGTCGGTGAAGGTGCCGCCGATGTCGGAGGCGACGTAGTAGGTGGGCATGTCACTCCCTCTTCGGTCGAGCCCGGTCCCGTCGGGCACGGAGCTCGCTGATGGTGGCCTCGACGTGCGCGCGGGCCAGGCGCTCGGCGCCGGGGCCGTCGCCGGCCTCGATCGCGTCGACGATGGCGGTGTGCTCGGCGACCGCCTGCACGGCCCGCTCCCGCTCGATGAGCGCGACGGGCGCGAAGACCTGGGCGGTCATCTTCAGGATCGGGGTCTGGGCGATCACGAAGTCGTTGCCGGACAGGTGGACCACGTCCTCGTGGAACGCGACGTTGAGCGCGGTGTAGGCCTGCGGCTCCCACGGGTCCAGCGCCGCGCGCTGCCGCGCGACGACGCCGCGCAGCTCCCGCACCCGGCTCGGCGGCGCCGGGCGTTCGGCGGCGAGCCGCGCGGCCAGCCCGTCGACCACCGCGCGCAGCTCGTACGCGGCGAGCAGGGTGGGCAGGTCGCCGGTGACGACCCGGGCGCCCTGTCCGGGTGTGAGCCGGACCAGCCCGTCCTGCTCGAGGCTGCGCAGGGCCTCGCGCAGCGGGGTGCGGCTGACGCCCAGCTCCGCGGCCAGCTGTTCCTGGCGCAGCCAGGTGCCGGGCGGGTAGCGGCGGGCGTAGATGCGCTCGCGCAGCAGGGACGCGAGCTCGTCGACGAGGGGGACCGCGATGCTCACCGGTGACTCCCCCGATCGCTGACACAGTCGTTGGATACAGCGACCGGAGCCTGGCCGATCCCGGCGGCTCACGTCAACCCGTGGCGAGAAAACTGCTGGACCGCTTGACCCTGACCACGGGTCCGAGGCATGCTCCGGCCTGGTAGCTGGTCGGACCAGCTCGGCGCACCACCGCCCTTGCCGGTGGTGTCGTCAGCGCCGCCAGGGTCGTCAGGTCAGAGACGTCAGAGTCGTCTGCGTCGCCAACGTCGTCGCGAGGGAGCCGCCCCATGCTCGAGACCCCAGCCGGACTGCCGATCGGGCAGGAGTGGCGCACCGACCTCGACACGGCGCCGGTCGTGTTCCCGTACGACGGCTCGGTGGTCGCGCAGGCCCCGGTCGGGACCGTCGAGCACGCCCGGGCGGCCCTGGACGCCGGCGTCGCCGCGGTGCGGCCCGTCGGGAAGCTGAGCTCGGCGGTGCGCCGGCAGATCCTGCTGGACGTCGAGCGGGAGATCGCCGCGCACCAGGACGAGCTGGTGGACCTGCTGATCCTGGAGACCGGCAAGACCCGTGCCGACTGCGTCGTCGAGGTCACGCGGACGCTGTTCACCTGGTCCGCGGCCGCCGAGGAGGTCTCGCACCTGCACGGCGAGACCGTGCCGCTGGACATGCAGGCGTCCGGGGCCGGGATGGTCGGGTTCTGGCAGCGCAAGCCGATCGGGCTGGTCATCGGGGTCGCCGGGTTCAACGGGCCGTTCCTGCTGGCCAGCCACAAGATCGCGCCGTCGGTCGCGGCCGGCTGCCCGGTGATCTGCAAGCCCGCGCCCGCCACTCCGCTGGCCACCCTCTGGCTCGCGGACGTGGTGCGTCGCGCCGCCGTGGCGAACGGGGCGCCCGCGGAGATCTGCCAGGTCGTGACCGGCGACGCCGAGGTCGGCCGCACGCTGGTGACCGACCCGCGGGTCGGGGCGGTGTCGTTCACCGGCTCCGCCGCCGTCGGGCACCAGATCGCGCGGGACGCGGCGCCGCGGAAGACGTTGCTGGAGCTTGGGTCCAACGCCGCGCTGGTCGTGGACGTCGACGCCGACCTCGACGCCGCCGTCGACGCCGTGCTGCGCGGCGGCTTCTACTTCAACGGCCAGGCCTGCATCGCCGTGCAGCGGGTCCTCGTGTGCGAGCCGGTGCTCGACGCGTTCGTCGGGAAGCTGACCGCCCGGATCGGCGAGCTGACCGTCGGCGACCCGCGGGACCCCGCCACCCGCGTCGCGCCGCTGATCAACCAGGCCGCGACCGACCGCGTGCTGGAGTGGCTGGCCGAGGCCGAGCAGGCCGGGGCGAAGGTGCTGCACGGCGGCCGGGTCGTCGACCGCACGATCGAGCCGACGATCCTGCTCGACGTCCCGGAGACCGCCAACGCCTGGTGCGAGGAGATCTTCGCGCCGGTCGTGGCCATCCGCTCCGTGCCGGACCTGCAGAGCGCCCTCGAGGCG
The DNA here is from genome assembly GCF_021343995.1 of Pseudonocardia terrae. Lineage (GTDB taxonomy): Bacteria > Actinomycetota > Actinomycetes > Mycobacteriales > Pseudonocardiaceae > Pseudonocardia > Pseudonocardia terrae. The sequence goes on from NZ_JAJTTE010000012.1 coordinate 18,493, forward strand.
GTGAACGACTCGCGGTACGGCCTGCACGCCAGCGTGTTCACCCGCTCGCTGGCCACCGCGTTCGCCGCGATCGAGGAGCTCGAGGTGGGCGGCGTCGTGATCAACGAGGTGCCCGGCTTCCGGTCGGACATCATGCCCTACGGCGGGGTGAAGGACTCCGGGATCGGCCGCGAGGGCCCGCGGTTCGCGATCGAGGAGCTGACCGTGACCCGGATGGCGATCATCCGCCCGTCCTGAGAGGACACCCATGGACAACGCAGTGGACTACCAGAACCTGTTCCGGCTCGACGGCAGGCGCGCGCTGCTGATCGGCGCCGGCGGCATCGGCGGCGAGGCGGCGCTCGCGCTCGCCGCGCACGGCGCGCAGGTCGTCGCCGCGGACCGCGATCCCGCCGTGGCGAAGGCCACCGCCGAGGCCGTGTCCGGTGAGTCGCTCGAACTGGACATCACCGACCCCGAGGCGGTGGAGCGCGCCGCGGAGCAGCTCGGCGACCTCGACGTCGTCGTGCTCACCGCGGCGATGAACGTGCGCAAGCGGATCCTGGACTACAGCCCGGAGGAGTTCGACCGGGTCGTGAACCTGAACCTGCGCGGCACCTTCTCGGTGTTCCGGGCCTTCGGCGCCCGGATGGTGGCGCGGGGGAGCGGCAGCATCATCGGCTTCTCCTCGATCCGCGGGCGGACCGTGGAGCCGGGGCAGTCGGTCTACGCCGCGACCAAGGCGGGGCTGGAGATGCTGGTGCGCACCGCGGCCGTCGAGTTCGGGGAGGCGGGGGTGCGGGTCAACGCGATCGCGCCCGGCGTCGTCGAGACCCCGCTGACACAGCAGATCAAGAACGATCCGGGCTGGTACCAGGCGTACGCCACGAAGGGAGCGCTCGGCCGCTGGTCGCGGCCCTCGGAGCTGGCGGGGGCCGTGGTCTACCTGGCGTCGGACGCGTCGAGCTTCGTCACCGGCTCCACGCTGGCCGTCGACGGCGGCTGGACCGCGGTGGACGGCCGGTTCACGCCGCCCACCTGATCCGGCCTGAGAGACTCTCCGCCGTGACGCTCCCGCAGACCCGCGCCTTCCAGAAGGTCGTGGACCACGTCGAACAGGCGATCGCCACCGGCGAGCTCGCGCCCGGCGACCGGCTGCCCAGCGAGCGGGAGCTGGTGGAGCGCTTCGGGATCGCGCGGTCCTCGGTGCGCGAGGCCCTGCGCGTGCTGGAGAGCATGGAGCTGGTGCGCTCGCAGCCCCGGGACCCGCGGGGGCCGCTGGTGCTGCCCGCGTCGACCGGCCCGATCCGGCGGTCCCTGCAGATGCTCACCGCGACGCAGGCGGTGAGCCTGCCCGAGCTCGTCCAGTTCCGGATGGTGGCCGACGCGGCGGCGAACCTGATGGCCGCCACCCGCCGCACGGACGCGCAGCTGCTCGGCCTGGAGCGCAACATGGCCCGGATGCGGGAGTCGATCCCGCTGGGCTACGGCGCATTCAGCCGTCTCGACCTGGAGTTCCACGAGCTCATCGCCGAGGCGGGCGGGAACACCCTGGTGCGGCTGTACGGGAACGTCACGCGGGAGTCGGTGCTCACGCTGATCCAGCGGACGATCCTCGACGCCGGGGACCGCGAGGCCCTGATGCGCCGCTCTGTCCGGCACCACGCAGCGGTGTACCAGGCGATCGCGGACCGGGACGGCCCCCTGGCCTCCCGGCTGGCCCGCGAGACGCTCTACGCCTACTACGCGGACCACGTGGACGAGGCCGACCGGGCGATCATGGCCGACCTCGTCCGGGAGTGCGGGGGCACCGTCAGCTGACGAGTGCGGGCCGTCCGAGTCCGAGATGGTCCCGCAGCGTGGCCCCCGTGTACTCGCGGCGGAACAGGCCGCGGGCCTGCAGCTCCGGGACCACGAGCCGGGTGAAGTCCTCCACCGGACCGGGGGCGAAGGCGGGCATGATCACGAACCCGTCGGCGCCGCCCGCGGCGTACCAGCGCTCCATCTCGTCCGCGACGGTCGCCGGGGAGCCGACGAGCATCGGGAAGGACAGGCTCGCCGCGTACTCCACGGCCAGCTCGCCCAGGGTGATCCCCCGGTCGATCGCGTGCCCGATCACGTACTCGAAGCGGCCCTTGGACCCGCGCAGCTCGGAGCGGACGTCCGGGACCGGGCCGTCGACGGGGTGCTTCGCCAGGTCGTAGTTCATCGACGCCGACATGAAGGTCAGCCCCGCGACCGGGTGCACCAGCGACCGCAGCTCCCGCTCGATCGCCTGCGCCTCGGCGTCGGTGTCCGCGACGATCGGCATGATCCCCGGCAGCACCTTGGCCGAGTCGGGGTCCCGGCCTGCGGCGGAGACGGCGGCGCGGAACCCGGCGCGGAAGTCCTGCGCCCGCTCGAGGGTTGGCGCCACCGCGAACACCACCTCGGCGGTGCGTGCGGCGACGGCCTGGAACGTGCCCGACGCCCCGGCCTGCACGATCACCGGCCGGCCCTGCGGCGAGCGGGGCAGGGTGAGCGGCCCGGCGATCCGGAACCAGTCCCCGGCGTGGGCCGCTGGGCGGAACCCGGGCGGGGTCGACGTACACCGACCCCTCCCGGTCCAGGACCACCGCGTCGTCCTCCCACGTGTCCCACAGGGCCAGCACGGCGTCGAGGAACTCCGCGGCGCGGTCGTAGCGGGTCTCGTGGTCGAGGTGGGCGTCCCGGCTGAAGTTGCGGGCCTCGCCGTCGGACACCGAGGTGACCGCGTTCCAGGCCGCGCGCCCGCCGCTGACGTGGTCGACCGTGGAGAACATCCGGGCCACGTGGAAGGGCTCGGAGTAGGTGGTCGACGCCGTCGCCGCGAGCCCGATCCTGCTCGTGGCGCCCGCCAGGGCGGTGAGCAGCACGACCGGGTCCCGGTGCACGTTCACGCGGGTGCGCAGGACCTCGTCCGGGGTGCCGCCGTAGACGTCGTCCACCGCGAGCTTGTCCGCGAGGAACGCCAGGTCGAAGCGGGCGTCCTCGGCGACCCGGGCGAGGTGGCGGAACAGGTCGACGTTCGCGCCCGTGTCCATCCCCGAGCGGGGGTGCCGCCAGCCGCCGGCGTGCACCCCCGACTCGGTGAGGTAGAGGGCCAGGTGCATCACTGTGCGATCACTGCGCGTTCGCGGGCGCCAGGTCCTGGACGGCCTCGGAGACCTCGACCTTCTTGCGCAGCACGCCGTAGGCCTGGTAGTTGTCCGCGACCTGCTGGATCTCGCCGACCAGCGGCTGGTCCAGCGGGACCAGGGAGCGGTTGGCGCGCCGGGACATCAGGTCGGCGACGGCGGCGGGCCGCTGGGTCAGCTTCGTGTAGATCGCGGCGTTCTCGGACGGGTGGTCCTGCGCCCACTGCACGGCCTTGCCGTAGCGGGCGACGAAGTCCTGCAGGGCCTGCTTCTTGCCGGCGTCGCCGAGCGCGTCGGTGTTGGCGTCGAGGAAGGTCAGGCCGGGGGCGAGACCGTCCGGGCCGCGCAGCACGCGCGCGCCCTGCTCCTGCTGGGCGACCGCGGTGTACGGGTCCCAGGTGGCCCAGGCTTCGATGGCGCCCGACGACATCGCGGCGGCCGCGTCGACCGGCTGCAGGAAGGACACCGTGACGTCCTCGTCGGTGAGGCCGGCCTCCTTGAGCGCCTGCAGCAGCAGGTAGTGGCCGACCGAGCCCTGGGTCGTCGGGGAGACGGTCTTGCCCTTGAGGTCCGCCACCGAGTGGATCGGCGAGTCCTTCGGCACGATCAGCGAGAGCCCGTACTGCTGCGGGACCTTCGTCGCCGCCACGATCTTGATGTCGTTCGTGGACGACAGGGCGGTCAGGGTCGGCGCGTCGCCGGCCACGCCGATGTCGACGGCCTTGCCGCGCAGGGCCTCCAGCACCGGCGCGGCCGCGGGGAACTGCGCCCACTCGACCTTGTAGGGCGCGCCCTGCAGGGCGCCGGAGGCCTCGAGCAGCGCCTGCTGGATGCCGGCCTGGTCACCGACCTTGATCGTGACGGTGGACAGGTCGACCGGGCCGTCGCCGGCGGAAGCGCCGGAGCCACAGGCCGCCAGCGCCAGGGTGGCGGTGGCCAGTACAGCGGTGAGCAGACGCTTCACGAAGGGTTCTCTTCCAGTGGGTAGAGGGCGGGGAGGTTCACGACGATCCCCTCCTGGGTGCTGCGGGAGATGACGACCACGGCCGGGTTCTCCGGGTCCGGGTTCTCCTCGCGGTGGGGGACGAACGGCGGCACGAAGATGTAGTCGCCGGGCTCGGTCTGCAGCGCGACCTCGCCGGTGCCGTCGTGGTAGACGAACCGCGGGTGCCCGCTGACGATGTAGATCGAGGTCTCGGCCTCGCCGTGGTGGTGGTCGCCGGAGTTGGTGGCGGGCGCGACGCGCGTCTCGCCGGTCCAGAGCTTCTCCGAGCCCACGGTCTTACCGCTGACGGCCTCGCGGCGCGTCATACCCGTGGTCTGCATGGTGTCGCCGGTCAGGTCGGCGTTCTTGATCAGGTGCACCCGGGCCCGGTCCGGCAGCTGTGCCTGCGCGGCGGTGAAGTCGGGGTGGAAGGCGGTGTTGTCGACGTCAGCCATGGTTGCTCCCGGTGGTCAGTTCGAGGACGGAACGCTCCTCGAGATACTCGCGCACGGTGCGCTCCAGGTCCCCCCACGGGGCGCCGCCCGGAACGGTCGCGATGGCGCCCTCGGTGGCCCGGACGACGTCCGCGAGGGTGATCTCCGCGGCGTCCCGGGCGAGCGTGTAGCCGCCCTCGCAGCCGCGGCGGCTGCTCACCAGGCCCGCCTTCCGGAGCTGGATCATGATGTTGACCAGCGAGTTCAGCGGGATCTGCCGGGTGCGGGCCACGTTCTCGCAGCGCACCGGGGAGTCCGCCCCGACGAGCTCGGCGATCGCGCGCAGCGCGTAGTCCAGGCGGGCCGAGACGTGCAGCGGCGCGGCCTTGCGGGACTTCGTCGTCTCCCGGACGGCGGTGTCGACGAACCCGGCGCCCTTCGCGACGCCCTCGAGGAAGGTGATCACGCGGGCGGCGACGATGCGGTGGAACTGGTCGTTGAGGACGTCGTGCACACCGTCGCGGACCACCGCGACGTCCGGTGTCAGCGCGCGCACGGCCTCGACCGGGGCGATGGGGTCGATCTCGCCGTGCAGGACCAGGGTCGGGACGTCCGGCAGCGCCTCCGGGTGCTCCGGGAGGTCGCCGGTGAGCTCGCCCCACTGGAAGTCCGGGTCGGCGTCGAGGACCTGCCGGTGGATCGGGCAGGCGGTGCGGGCGGCGATCTCGGCCTCGTGGTCGCCGGGGCCGGGAACGGCGGAACCGTCGCCGAGCGGGAGGGCCGCGAGCACGAGGGCGTCCGGCGGGGTGGCGGCGGCGATCGTCCAGGCGCGCAGGGCGCCGGCGTCGGAGCCGAGCAGGACGCGGGCCCCCTCGCCCTCGGCCAGGGCGGCGGTGACCTCGGCGTCCGTGGCGTCCGCGTGCGGGACGACGACGGTGTACCCGTCGAAGGCCAGGCGCTTCCCGAAGCGCGCGTAGACGCCCGGGTTCTCGCCGCGGCCGACGAGGACCACGACGGTCCCGCGGACCGCGGCGGCGGGGGTGAAGACGGTGGGGGCGGGAGCTGCTGTGGTCACGCGGACACCTTCTGCGAGCTGTGCCGAGAACGCCGGGCCACCTCGGCCCGGACGAGGGGGAGCAGGTCGCGGCCGTAGGCGGTCGCGTCGGAGATCGGGTCGTAGCCGCGGATCAGCAGCGTGGACACGCCGATGTCGACGTAGTCCAGCATCGCCTGGGCCACGGTCTCCGGGGTGCCGACGAGCGCGGTCGAGTTGCCCGCCGCGCCGGACGCGGCCGCGGTGGCGGTCCACAGGCAGCGGTCGTGGACCTCGCCCTTCTCGGCCGCGGCGAGCAGCCGTTGCGAGCCGACGTTCGTGGGCCCGCTGCGCTCACCCACCCCGCCGGCTCCGCCGGCTGCCGTCCCCCAGCTCTCCCGCATCCGGGTGCCGGTGAACGAGCCGTGCCCGCCCTTGGCGGCCACGATCGCGTCCCGGATCGCGTGGGCACGCTCCCAGGCCTGCTCCTCGGTGGCACCGAGGACGGGGCGGAAGGACACGCTGATCCGCGGGAGCTCCGTGCGACCGGCGTTCTTCGCGGCGGCGTGGACTCGTCCGATCTGCTCGGCGGTCTCGGCGAGCGGCTCGCCCCAGAGGGCGAACACGTCCGCGTGCTTGCCGCCGACCCGGAACGCGGCCTCGGAGGAGCCGCCGAAGTAGATCGGGATCCGGCTGCTCAGCGGGCGGATCTCCTGCTGCACACCGGCCACGTGGTACTGCTCGCCCTCGTGGTCGAAGGCTTCCGGCTCGTACCAGGAGCGACGGACCACGTCGAGGTACTCGTCGGTCCGGGCGTAGCGCTGCTCCTTGTCGAGCCAGTCCCCGTCCCGGCGCTGGTCGACGTCGCTGCCGCCGGAGATGACGTGCATCGCGACCCGGCCGCCGCCGGAGAAGTGGTCCAGCGTGGCGTACTGCCGCGCGGCCAGCGTGGGGGCGGTGAAGCCCGGGCGGTGCGCGACCAGGAAGCCGAGCCGCTCGGAGTGCGCGGCGCCGTACGCGGCGACCTGCAGGCCGTCCGGGGTGGACGACGAGTGGCCGACCAGCACCTTGTCGAAGCCGCCCTCCTCGTGCGCGGACACGAAGCGGCGCACCGTGTCCCGGTCCACGACCGGACCGGCGGCGGGGTGGATCTCGGAGACCTCCTGGGTCCCGATCATGCCGATGAACTCGACACTGGTCATCGTGGCCTCCTTCAGTGCACGCCGAGGCGTGCGAGCAGCTCGGCGCGCAGGCGCTGGAACTCGGGGTCGGTGACGTCGCGGGGCCGGTCGAGGTCGACGGGGGCGTCGTAGCCGATCTTCCCGTCCTGCATGACCAGCACGCGGTCGGCGAGCGCGAGGGCCTCCTCGACGTCGTGGGTGACGAGCAGGACCGCGCAGCCGTGCCGCTGCCACACCTCGTCGACCAGCCCGCGGGCGGTGATCCGGGTGAGCGCGTCGAGCGCGGAGAACGGCTCGTCGAGCAGCAGCAGGTCCGGCTCGCGGACCAGGGCGCGGGCCAGGGCGGCGCGCTGCGCCTCGCCGCCGGAGAGCACCTTCGGCCACACGTCGACGCGGTGGACGAGGCCCACCTCGGTGAGCGCGGCGACGGCGCGCTCGCGGTTCGGCTTGCCGGGCAGGCCCAGGACGACGTTGCGCCACACCTTCTTCCACGGCATCAGCCGCGGGGCCTGGAAGCCGACGGCCCGCTTGCGGGGCACGGTGACCTCGCCGGAGACGTCCCGGTCCAGGTCCGCGAGGATCCGCAGCAGGGTGGACTTGCCGCAGCCGGACGCGCCGAGCAGGGCGACGAACTGGCCGGGCTCGATGTCGAGGTCCAGGTCCTCGATCACGGCCCGGTCGTCGAACCTGCGGGTGAGGCCGCGGACGGAGACCGCCTTCGGGGTCACTTCCCGCTGAACGCCGGTCGCCACGACAGCAGCCCCCTCTCGAGACCACGCACGATCATGTCCGCGACCAGGCCGAGGATCGCGTAGAGCGCCAGGCAGACGACGATGATGTCCGTCGCGAAGAACTCGCGGGCCTTGTTCATCTCGTAGCCGATGCCGGAGGTCGCGTTGATCGTCTCGCCGAAGACCAGGGCCAGCCAGGCGGTGCCCAGCGCGTAGCGCAGGCCGATCAGGAACTGCGGCATCGCCGACGGCAGGATCACGTGCCGGACCTGGCCGAACCAGCCCAGCCCGAGCGTCCGCGCGGCCTCGATGAGCGAGGCGTCGACGTTGCGGATGCCGCCGTAGAGGTTCATGTAGAGCGGGAAGGTCACCGCGAGCCCGACCAGGATGATCTTGGGCTCCTCGTTGATCCCGAACCAGATGATCAGCAGTGGGATGAGGCCGATGACCGGCACGGTCCGCAGCATCTGCATCGGCGCGTCGATGATGTCCTCACCGCGGCGGAAGAGCCCCGCGAGCGTGGCGAGCACGACCGCCGCGACCAGGCCGACCCCCAGGCCGGCGAGCACCCGGATCACCGAGGTGATCACAGCGCTCTGCAGCGAGCCGTCCGCCCACATGCCCGCGGCCGTCTGCACCACGGTCCACGGCGAGGCGAGCGTGTCGTCCTCGAGCACACCGACGCTCGACAGCAGCTGCCACAGGGCGATCAGGACGATCGGCGAGATCGTCTTGAGGACCCAGCGCGGCAGGCGGTCGCCCTTGCGCGCGGTCTCCGACGTCAGCGTGACGGTGTCCACTGCGGACGGGGGCGGTTGCACACGTGCCCGCTCGGGCGTCGTGGTCATGGATGTCCCTTGGGGGCGAACGGGCACCCGGGAGCCAGAACACGCCGGGCGCCCTGGATGGATCGCCGCCGGTGGGTGGGGCGGCGCGGTCCGACGAGGGCGTCAGCGCGGACAGAGGGCCGACGCCACACGCTGGAGGTCGATGTGACCCCGCGTGGTGAGGAGCGTCGAGCCGGTCATGACACCGACGGTAACCCGATCGAGCGCGATTCCCAACTCCGGACGTTGGGATTGCGAAGCCGGTCACAGGGGACGTTCTGCCTGCTGGGACGGCCTGTTCGACAGTCCGGACATTGGTCGCCGCACTGAAGGGCGTCGGCCGGTGTGCGGGTTCAGGAGGTGGAATCGGACGCCGACCGTCCTCACCGGTCCGGTCGCCTCGAGGAATGCGTCGCCCCGCCGTCGAGAACGGGGCGGCCCCTCCCGGGCGACCGACGCGGGCCGCACGGGGGAGGGGTGACCGCGCGGGCCCCCGCGCGGTCTCCGTTCACCCCGCCGGGTCAGACCTCCGGAGCGGCGTCGAGGGCGGGGTCGGCGTCCAGGTCCATCTCTCGCCGCAGGATCTGGGCGGGGACGGAGACGCTGGTGCGCGGGCGCCGCATCGGCGTTCGCAGGGCGATCGTGAGCTCGTGTGCGAGGTCGTAGCCGTAGTCGCTGTGCGGATCCTGATCGCCCGACATCGTCGTCTCCTTGCTGCCGCCGGGATCTTGCCTACGCTCCGTCACGGGACGTGCCCGTTGGGTGCACGAGAATCATCGCCCGGTCGGTCACCGTGCGGCAAGGAAAGTCCACCGACCGGAGTCGACTCTCCACGGTCGGGGGACGGGCGGTGGCGTGTCCCGGATCTGCTGTTTTGTGAGGACAAAGTCTTGACAGTTCGCCGCACGGTCCCGACCATTGGTCCTCGTTGGAGCGCTCCAATGCTGCGCTCCGCCGGCTGACGACGAGGTGGTCGACGACATGGGTAGGGAACGGCTCGAGCGCTACGACCTGACCGGACCCGAGAACCGCGCCGCGGTGGAGGCCGGGCTGGCCGGCGCGACGTGGTTCCGCAGCGCCGTCCCGCGCAAGCGGATGAAGGAACTCATGCGCCGGTCCGACGCGCCGGCCATCCGGGACACCGCGCTCTGGATCGGGCTGATGGCCGTGTGCGCCGGCGCCGGGATCGCGCTCTGGGGCAGCTGGTGGGCCGTGCCGTTCTTCCTGGTCTACGGCGTGCTCTACGGCTCGGCCTCGGACTCCCGCTGGCACGAGGCCGGGCACGGGACGGCGTTCACGACCCGCTGGCTCGACGAGGCGGTCTACCAGATCGCCTGCTTCATGATCATGCGCGACCCGACGGCGTCCCGGTGGAGCCACACCCGCCACCACACCGACACCCTGGTCGTCGGCCGCGACCCGGAGATCAACGTGATGCGCCCGGCGCGGCTCGCGAAGCTGCTGGCCAACTTCTTCGGGCTCGTCGACGTCCCGCTGGCCTTCCGGGCCATGGCGATCCACGCCGCGGGGCGGCTCACGGCCGAGGAGGCGGACTACGTCCCCGAGTCCGAGCGGCCCACGGTGTACCGCACCGCCCGGATCTGGCTCGCGATCTACGCGGTGGCCGTCGCCGCGGCGATCGTGTTCGGCACCTGGCTGCCCCTGGTGCTGATCGGCGGCCCGCGGATCTACGGCACCTTCATGCACATCGTCTACGGGCTGACCCAGCACGCGGGCATGGGTGAGAACGTGCTCGACCACCGGCTCAACACCCGCACCGTGCGGATGTGCCGGGTCAACCGCTTCCTCTACTGGAACATGAACTTCCACGTGGAGCACCACATGTTCCCGATGGTCCCGTACCACCGGCTGCCGGAGCTGCACGAGGAGGTCAAGCACGACTGCGCGCCCGTCTACCCGTCGCTGTGGGCCGCCTACAAGGAGATCGTGCCCGCGGTCCTGCGGCAGATGAAGGACCAGGACCACTACGTCAAGCGCGAGCTCCTGCCCGGCGCCGCGCCCTTCCACATCCCGAACGAGCTGACCGACGGCCGGGCCCGTCCGCTCGCCGCCGCCGGATCGAGCGCCGGATCGAGCGCCGCATCGAGCCCGGCCCCCGCCTCCGACCCGACCGCCGCCTGACCCACCACAGGAGACCCGTCATGCCCCAGTGGATCGCCGCCTGCGCGACCGACGACGTCGACCCCGAGGACGTCATCTCGTTCGAGCACGCCGGCAACGCCTACGCCGTGTACCGCTCGCCCGACGACGCCTTCTTCGCCACCGACGGCCACTGCACCCACGAGCGCGAGCTGCTCTGCGACGGCCTCGTCATGGGCGGGGTGATCGAGTGCCCGAAGCACAACGGCCGCTTCGACTACACCAGCGGCAAGGCGCTCGGCGCCCCGGTGCTGGTCGACGTGCGCACCTACCCGACGAAGGTCGAGGACGGCACCGTCTACATCGAGGTCCCGTGACCGGGCCCGGCGGCGTCGTGCCCGGCGGCGTCGTGGTCGTCGGGGCCGGCGAGTGCGGCACCCGGGCGGCGCTGGCCCTGCGTGAGGAGGGGTACGCAGGGCCGGTCACGCTCGTCGGCGGCGAGCCCGGGCACCCGTACGAGCGCCCGCCGCTGTCGAAGGCGGTGCTGTCCGGGGCCGCCGACCTCACCCCGCTCTGCACCCCGGAGCGGCTGGTCGACGCGGGGGTGACCCACCTCGCCGGGGTCGCGGCGACCGCGCTCGACGTGCGGGCGCACGAGGTCGCGCTCGCCGACGGCCGGGTGCTCGGCTACGAGCGGCTGCTCCTCGCGACCGGCGCCCGGGCCCGCCCGCTGCCCGGTGCGCTCGTGCTGCGCAGCCACGCCGACGCCGTCGCGCTGCAGGCGCGGCTGCGGCCGGGGACCCGGGTCGGGGTCGTCGGCGGCGGGTTCATCGGCCTGGAGGTGGCGGCCACGGCCGCCGGGCTCGGCTGCGCCGTGACCGTCGTCGAGGCCGCGCCCCGGCTGATGGGCCGCGCGGTGCCGGAACGACTCGCGGCCCGCGTCGCCGCCCGGCACGCGGAGGCCGGGGTCGCCGTCCGGTGCGCCAGCCCGGTCGCGCGGCTCGAGCCGGGCCGGATCGTGCTCGCCGACGGGCAGGTCGTCGAGACCGACGTCGTCGTGGCCGGGATCGGCTCGGCCCCGGAGACCGCCCTGGCCGCGGCCGCGGGCCTCGCGGTGGCCGACGGGATCGTGGTCGACGGGTCGCTGGCCACCTCGGCGCCGGACGTGTTCGCGGCGGGGGACTGCTGTTCCTTCCCGCATCCGCTCTACGACGACCGCCGCGTGCGGCTCGAGTCGTGGCGGGCCGCCCAGGAGCAGGGCGTGCACGCCGCCCGGGCGCTGCTCGGGGACCCCGAGCCCTACGCCGCGGTGCCGTGGTTCTGGAGCGACCAGTACGAGCTGTCGTTGCAGGTCGCGGGCCTGCCCGGGGCAGCGACCGAGGAGGTGGTCCGCGTCCGGCCGGACGGCGCCGAGCTGTGGTTCGGGCTCGACGCCGGACGCCTGGTGGCCGTCGCCGGGATCGGGACGGGCACCGCCGTCGCCAAGGACGTCCGGATCGGCGAGCTGCTGATCGCGCAGCGGGCCGCACCCGACCCCGCGGCCCTGGCGGATCCCGGGGTCGCGCTCAAGCCGCTGCTGCGGGCGCCGTCGCCCGTCGGGTGAGGCACGCCGGCGGGAGACTCGGCGTGGGGTCCGGCATGGGATCCGACGCGGTAGCGTGACGCCGCTGCCGTCCCGGGAGGCACGTGTGGGGATCCGCGAGACCGGCCGGCCGACCCTGGAGACGGTCGCCGCCCGGGCCGGGGTGTCGAAGTCGCTGGTCTCGCTCGTGCTGCGGGACTCGCCGAAGGTCAGCCCGGCCCGCCGGGAGGCGGTGCTGGCCGCGATCGCGGAGCTGGGGTACCGGCCCAACGCGGCCGCGCGCCGCCTGGCCGAGCGTCGCTCGCACAGCGTCGGCGTGCTGCTCAACGACCTGCACCAGCCGTGGTTCGCCGACGTGCTCGACGGGGTCGGGCCCGTGCTGCACGCCGAGGGCAAGCACATGCTGCTCGGCGACGGCCGGCTCGACCGGATGATGGACGACACGCTGACCTGGTCGTTCCTGGAGCTCGGCGTCGACGGCCTGATCGTCGCCGGCTCCGGGCCGCCGTCGGCCGCGCTGGTCGATGTGGCCCGCCGGATCCCGACCGTCGCCGTCGGCGGGCGGGACCTGGACGACGACGGCGACCTGCCGACCGTCGACGTCGTGGCGTACGACGACCGCGCGGGCGCCGCCCTCGCCGTCGGGCACCTCGTCGAGCTGGGGCACCGCCGGATCGCGCACCTCGCCGGCCCGCCCGGCAGCGCGGGCCGCGACCGGGCGCAGGGGTACGAGGAGGCGATGCGGGCGTCGGGGCTGGGCGCCGAGATCCGGGTCGCGGCGAGCGACGTGAGCGAGGAGAGCGCCCGCCACGCCGCGTCCGCGCTGCTGCAGGGCCCGGACCGACCCACCGCGGTCTTCGCCTACAACGACATGGTCGCGATGGGCGTGTCCTCGGCCGCCGTCCGGCTGGGGCTGCGCGTCCCCGAGGACCTCTCCCTCGTCGGGTTCGACAACTCCGGCCTGGCGCGCCTCCCCGCGGTGTGGCTGACCAGCGTCGACGGAGCCGGCGAGCACATCGGCGCGCGGGCCGCGCGGATGCTGCTGGGGCGGATGGCCGAACCGGCGCGGGCCCGCGAGGTGGAGCTGGTCGCGCCGACCCTGGAGGTGCGCGGGTCGACGGGCGCACCCGCGGGGGTGTCCGCGGGCCCGGCCGCGCTCTAGGGTGTTCTTGTAGAGCGTTCGTTCAGTTCGGGCGACGCGGACGAGCAGTCAGCCGCGAGCAGTGGCGAGAAGGCAGTGGGAGGAAACGTGTCGGACGAGGTCCTCGTCGAGCGCCGCGGTGCGGTGCAGGTCATCACGATCAACCGGCCGCAGCAGAAGAACGCCCTGAACCTCGGCGTGGCGCAGGGGATCGCGGCGGCCGTCGACGAGCTCGACGCGTCGGACGAGCTGCGGGTCGGCGTGCTCACCGGGGCCGGCGGTGCCTTCTCCGCCGGCATGGACCTGAAGGCGTTCCTGCGTGGGGAGAGCCCCTCCATCGAGGGCCGCGGGTTGTGCGGGATCACCCAGGCCCCGCCGCGCAAGCCGCTGATCGGCGCTGTCGAGGGCTGGGCGCTGGCGGGCGGGTTCGAGCTGCTGCTGGCGTGCGACCTCGTCGTCGCCGCGCGGACCGCGCGGTTCGGGGTGCCCGAGGTCAAGCGCTCGCTGGTCGCCGCGGGCGGGGCCGCGCTGCACCTGCCGCGGCGGCTGCCGCCGGCGATCGCCCTGGAGCTGCTGCTCACCGGCGACCCGATCTCCGCCGAGCGCGCCGCGGAGGTGGGCCTGGTCAACCGGGTGACGGAGGAGGGCGGCGCCCTCGAGGGCGCGGTCGCGCTGGGCGAGACGATCGCCGCGAACGGGCCGCTGGCCGTGGCCGCGACCAAGGAGGTCGCGCGGCAGACCGTGGACTGGACGCTCGCCGACATGTGGGCGAAGCAGGAGCCGATCATCCGCCCGGTGTTCTCCTCGGAGGATGCCAAGGAGGGCGCCACGGCGTTCGCGGAGAAGCGTGCGCCGGTGTGGAAGGGCCGCTGACCCGGACCTGACCCGGACCTGACCCGGCCCTGACCAGCCCCGTCGGCCGCTGATCGGCCGCTGGCCCCGGCCCGCGCAGGAGGTGGCGCGGGCCACGGGAACGGTTTCGCCGGGTGGCCGACGGGAACACCCTCCCGTCGGACACCCGTCGAGAGGAGACTCCCCGTGACCGGCTTCTTCGGGCCCGGATCAGGCTTCCCGCACACGGGTCCCGGCGATCCGCGCGGCCCCGTGCACCGGATCGACCTGACGCGACTCATGAGCCAGGGCGCGAAGGAGATCATGGCCGCCGCGGCCCAGGAGGCGGTCGACCGCGGCGACGCCGATCTCGACGCGACGCACATGCTGCTCGCCGCGACCCGCTTCGAGCCGACCCGCAAGTGGCTCGCCCGGGCCGGGGCGGACCCCGACACCGTCGCCGACGCGCTGGAGAAGGGGCTGCCGCGCGGCGAGCAGACCGGCCGCGCCCCGGCGCTCACCCCGGCCGCGAAGCGCGCGCTGCTCGACGGGCACCAGATCTCCCGCTCGTTCGGCTCCACCTACATCGGCCCGGAGCACCTGCTGCTCGCGCTGGCCGCCAACGAGGAGTCCGCGGCCGGCCGGTTGCTCGCGGAGGCCCGGTTCGCGCCGAGCGCGGGGCAGACCCGCACCGGCGGCCCGGCCCCCGAGGCGCCCGCGAACTCGTCGACCCCCACGCTGGACCAGTACGGCCAGGACCTCACGCAGGCCGCCCGCGACGGCCGGCTCGACCCGGTCATCGGCCGCGCGGACGAGATCGAGCAGACGATCGAGGTCCTCTCGCGGCGGACCAAGAACAACCCGGTGCTGATCGGCGAGGCCGGCGTCGGCAAGACGGCCGTGGTCGAGGGCATCGCCCAGCGCATCGCCGACGGCGAGGTCCCCGACACGCTGAAGGGCCGGCGCGTCGTGCAGCTGGACCTGTCCGGGGTCGTCGCCGGCACCCGCTACCGCGGCGACTTCGAGGAGCGGATGCGCTCGGTGATCGAGGAGATCCGGGCCCACACCAAGGAGCTGATCGTCTTCATCGACGAGCTCCACACCATGGTCGGCGCCGGGTCCGGCGGAGGCGGCGACGGCGGCGGCGGGTCGATGGACGCCGGCAACCTGCTCAAGCCCGCGCTCGCCCGCGGTGAGCTGCACGTCATCGGCGCCACGACGCTCGACGAGTACCGCCGCCACATCGAGTCCGACGCCGCGCTGGCCCGCCGGTTCCAGGCCGTCTACGTGCCGGAGCCGTCGGTCGAGGACACCTACGCCATCCTGTGCGGGCTACGGGACCGGTACGAGGCGCACCACCAGGTCCGCTACACGGAGGAGGCGCTCGAGGGCGCCGCGGAGCTCTCGGACCGCTACATCACCGACCGCTTCCTGCCGGACAAGGCGATCGACCTGGTGGACCAGGCGGGCGCCCGGGTGCGGCTGCGCACCCGAACGCCGAGCGTCGACCGTCGTGACCTGGAGCAGCGCCTCGAGCAGCTGACCCGGGACAAGGACCAGTGCGTGGCCGACGAGCAGTTCGAGCGCGCCGGCGAGCTCCGGGACGAGATCGCGGAGGTCCGCACGCAGCTCGCGGCCGGCCGGGGCGCGGGTCCGGGCGGGGTGCCCGAGGTCGGCATCGAGGACATCGCCGAGGTCATCTCCCGCTCCACCGGGATCCCCGTCGCGCAGCTCACCGAGACCGAGCGGGAGCGGCTGCTGCGCCTGGAGGACGAGCTGCACCGGCGCGTCGTCGGGCAGGACGAGGCGGTGCAGGCGGTCGCCGAGGCCATCCGCCGCTCGCGCACCGGGCTCGGCGATCCCGACCGGCCCGTGGGCAGCTTCCTGTTCCTCGGTCCGACCGGCGTCGGCAAGACCGAGCTGGCCAAGGCGCTCGCCGTGGCGCTGTTCGGCGAGGAGGACCGGATGGTCCGCCTCGACATGAGCGAGTACGGCGAACGGCACACGGTCGCCCGGATGGTCGGGGCGCCCCCCGGCTACGTCGGCTACGGCGAGTCCGGCGAGCTCACCGAGGCCGTCCGGCGCCGCCCGTACTCGGTGCTGCTGCTCGACGAGATCGAGAAGGCGCACCCGGACGTCTTCAACACGCTGCTGCAGGTCCTCGACGACGGCCGGCTCACCGACGGGCAGGGCCGCACGGTCGACTTCCGCAACACGGTGATCATCATGACCTCGAACGTGGGGTCGGAGCTGATCACCAGCCGCGGCGCGACCCTGGGCTTCGGCTCCACCGCCGAGCGCACGTCCGAGGCGCCGGAGGACGCGGTGCTGCGGGAACGGCTGAT
The DNA here is from genome assembly GCF_021343995.1 of Pseudonocardia terrae. Taxonomy (GTDB): domain Bacteria; phylum Actinomycetota; class Actinomycetes; order Mycobacteriales; family Pseudonocardiaceae; genus Pseudonocardia; species Pseudonocardia terrae. The sequence continues at coordinate 34,817 of NZ_JAJTTE010000012.1, forward strand.
GCCGCGGCTGCGCGAGGTCTTCCGGCCGGAGTTCCTCAACCGGATCGACGAGACCATCGTCTTCCGCCGGCTCGAGCCCGAGCAGCTCGAGGAGATCACCGGCCACCTGCTGCACGAGGTGGAGGAGCGGTTGTCCGAGCGGCACATCGCGCTCGACGTCGATCCCGAGGCCGTCCACTGGCTCTCCGAGCACGGCTACCAGCCCGAGTTCGGCGCCCGGCCGCTGCGCCGCACCATCCGCCGCGAGCTGGAGAACCGGCTCGCCGGGCTGCTGCTGGCCGAGCAGATCGACGAGGGCGCGCGGGTGCACGTGGGCGTGAAGGACGACGCGCTCGACCTCAGCGTGCGGCCGGCGCCCGAGCCGGTGGGCTGAGGCGGTTCCGCAGCGCCGCCGTCCCCACCGCCCAGGCGGTTCCTCAGCGGCCGTCGCCGAGGAGCGCGGCGATCCCTCACCCCGCGCGGGAGCGGCGGGCGTAGCGGGCGAGGAGCAGCGGGGCGGCCACGGCCAGCGCCGCCGAGGCCACCAGCGTGACCCGGAGGATGGCGGGGAAGTCGCCCGCGTCGGCCGCCGGGCCGGCCACGGCGGTGCCGGCGGCGCTGCCGAGGAACAGGGTCGCGGCGAAGAGCGCGATCGTGGTCGCCCGCTCCTGCGGAACCACCGAGGTCGCCCAGTTCTGCAGGGTGGAGTGCAGGAAGGCCCAGGCGCCGCCCAGCAGCAGACCGCCCACCACCGCCGTCGGCAGGGTCACCGCGGCTGCGGGGACGCCCCACCCCGCGACCAGCAGGACCCCGCCGACGGCGGCGAGCGCGGTCGTCGACAAGCGGCCGACGAGCGGGCGGACCGAGCGGGAGAACAGCACCACGCCCACGCCGTAGCCGGCCGCCGCGAGCCCGGAGACCGTCGGGGAGAAACCGAGGGACTCGACGGCGGGCGCGACATAGGTGAGCACGCCGATCACCACCGCACCCTCGGCGAAGACCAGGACCAGCACGACGAGGGCCCACCGCTCGCGCAGGACCGTCGCCAGCGCCTGCAGCGGGGCGGACGGCGTCTTGCGCGGCGGTTCGGGCAGCCGGCGCAGGACGACGCCGAGCATGAGCGCGAGGAGCGCGGTCACGGCCAGCACCACGCGCCAGCCGGCCCAGTCCCCGAGGGCGCCGGCCCCGGCGGTGGCGACGGCGACGCCGAACGACGTCGCCGCGGCCAGGTCCACCAGGGCCCGCTGCCGGATGGACTGCGGCCAGGTGTCGCCGACGTAGACCAGACCCGCCGGGTTGACCGCGCCGAAGCAGCCACCCGTGATCGTCCGCAGCAGGGCCAGGACCAGCACGGACGGTGCGAACGCCGACGCGACCCCGGCGATCCCGGCGATCACGAGCGCGATCCGCATGACCCGGACCAGCCCGATCCGGTCGCCGAGCATGCCCCACACGGGCTGCAGGAGGCCGTAGGCCAGGAAGTACGCCGAGGCGACCGCGGCAGACTGGGCCAGCGACGCGCCCAGCTCCGCCCCGATCGCGAGCAGCAGCGGCGAGATGGCGAACCGGTCGAGGCTGCTGGTCGCCACCGCGGCCTGCAGCAGCCGCAGGGCGCCGCGGCCGCCGGGTGGTTCCGTCGTGGAGCTCATCCCAGCCAGGCGTACGCGGTCTGGCGGGAGATCCCGAGGGCCTTCGCCATGGGGCTGATCTCGAGCCCGCGTTCGCGGCCCTCGAGCAGGAGGCGGCGTTGCTCGGCGCGCAGCTCCTCCATCCGCACGGCCACGTCCGTCATCTCGGCCAGCAGCGCCTGTGCCTCGTCGCCGGCGCCCGCGCGCGAGCGGCCGGCTCCGGGGCGGGGGAAGGCACGGACCTCGTCGGCGGACCAGCGGCGGGGCCCGTCGCCGGGGAGCGCGGCCGGTGCCTGGCCGCGGGAGACGTAGCTCGCCCAGGTCCCGGGCCGCACGCCCCACGCCTCCGCGCACTGCGCGGCCGTCCAGGTCTCCACGCCCGCGATCCTAGGTTCCGGCATGCCGGTGGTCGTGGCCGCGGCGGTGTCCGGGGTCGTGCTTCGCGGGGCCGCGGGCTCGCCCGGAGAGGTCACCACCGCCCGCGGTGGTTCGGCAGGCGCGCGGCCGCGACCGCCGCCGCGGTCAGCAGGCCGGCCAGCACGACGAAGCAGATCGCCGCCGCGAGGCCGGGATCGTCGGAGGCGGTGACGGCCGCGGTCGTCGCCGAGACCGCCGCGATGCCGCCGATCTGCCGGAACATGATCCGCAGCCCCGAGACGGCGGTGACGTCGTCGCGCACCAGGTGCATCCCGGCGTTGTTCGCCGCCGGGCCCGCGAGACCCATCCCGAGCCCGGTCACGGCCGCGGCGAGGGTCAGCCACGCCGCGGGGGAGACCCCCGCGGGCGGCAGGGCGCCGAGGACCAGGCCGGCGACGATCCCGCCCAGCCCGACCAGCAGCAGCGGCCGGTGCCCCACGCGGCGCAGCAGCGCGACCGACACCCCGGACGAGGCGATCGTGCCGATCGCCCGGGCGGTCAGCAGGACGCCGGCGGCCAGCGGGAGCACGGCGTAGCGGACCTGGGCGTAGAGCGGCAGGAGCGCGGAGAAACCGATGATCGCCGCCCCGAACAGCACGTTCGTGATGTTCATGATCCCGAGTCCGCCGCCGCTGAGCAGCCGCGCCGGCACGACGGCGTCGGCGTGCCGGCGAGCGTGCCGCAGGAAGAATGCGCCCGCGACGAGGGCCACCGCGCCGGCCAGGGCCACCCCGACGGGCCCCGCGACCCCGTCGGCGATCGCGCCGACCCGGGTGATCGCGACCATCATCGCGAGCAGCGCCACGGTCAGCAGCCCGATGCCGGCGACGTCGACGCGCTCCGCGCGGCTCCGCGGCGGGTCCTGGATCAGGAGCGCCCCGGCCACCACGAGCACCGCGCCGATCGGCAGGTTGACCAGGAAGATCCCGCGCCACGACCACACGGTGAGGATCAGGCCGCCGACCAGCGGGCCGAGGATGGCGCCGATCGGGAAGACGCTGGTGAACAGGGCCAGCGCCCGGTCGCGGTCCCGGCCGAACGCGTGGGCGACGATGCCGTTGGCCGCCGGCAGCATGAGCCCGCCGGCCAGGCCCTGCACGAACCGGCAGGCGATCAGCTGGCCGATGTCCGTGGTCGCGGCGCACGCGCAGGACAGGGCCGTGAACGTGGCGACGGCCCACAGGAACACCCGCCGCCGGCCGAACTGCTCAGCGAGCCGGCCGCCGAGCGGCAGGGCGAGGATCTGGCCGACCGCGTAGATCGTGACCGTCCAGCTCGCCCACGCCAGGCTGGCGCCCAGGTCCCGCTCCAGCGTCGTCAGCGCGGTCGCCACCGAGGTCTGGTCCAGCGAGAACATCAGCAGGGCGACCCCGACGACCGCGAACACGGCACGCCGGCGAGGGAGCGGGGCGAGCTCGGCGCCGTCCGCGGCCGGCAGTTCCCCGGGTGCCGTGGCGCGGACGGTTTCGGACACGAGGGCGCCACCTGCCTTCCCGGGAGTTATCGGGCACAGTAGTTTGCTTGACGCAAGCAAAGCAAGTGGCGCGGCCCGGCTCAGCCCTCGCCGCCCTCCAGGATCTCCTGGTGCAGGGCGAAGGGGGCGCCGAAGGGATCGGTGAGCACCGCCATGCGCCCGAACGGCGTGTCCTGCGCGGCCATCATCACGCCCCCGCCGCGCTCGGCGGCGGCGGCGACGGACGCGTCGACCGACTCGACGCCGAAGTAGACGAGCCAGTGGCTCGGGGTGCCCTCGGGAGCGCCCATCGTGCCGCCCATCCCGCCGAGCGGCTCGTCGCCGAGCCCGAAGGTGCCGTACTCCGTGAGCGGGAGGCCCGGGACCTCCGCGAACCGGTACGGGAAGAGCCCGCCGTAGAACTCACGTCCGCGCTCGACATCCGTGAGCCGCGCGTCCTCCCACACCAGCGAGCCGGGCTGGTTGAACACCTCGATCCCGACCTGCCCGGCCGCCTGCCAGAGCCCGAACACGCCGCCGGTCGAGTCCGCGCACACGGCCATCCGGCCGGTCTCCGGGATGTCCATCGGGCCGGCGAGCACCGACCCGCCGCCGTCCGTGACGAGCTTGGTGGTGGCCTCGACGTCGTCCGTCGCGAGGTAGAGGGTCCAGAAGCTGGGCTGGCCCTCCTGCATGACGGGCCCGATGCCGGCGGCCGCACGGCCCTCGGTCTGGCAGAGGTTGAAGTGGCCGTACTCCTCGCCCGTGTCGACGAACGACCACCCGATCACGGCGCCGTAGAAGGCGAGCGCCGCCGGGAGATCGGGTACCGCGATGTCGGCCCAGCAGGGCGAGCCGTTGGGCCACGGGGTGTCGGTGAAGGGCATGGCGATCTCCTCCGGAGCAGCGGATGCCGGTGCGCAGCGGAGCGTCCCACCGGGCACCGACGATTCCGGAGAACGGTGCGCCGAGCGGTCGTCCGCCCGCAGTCGGTTCCGCTCCCGGCGGCCGGTCGTCACGGCCTCAGCACGGCTTCGAGGTCTTCCCCCGGGCGCATAGCACCGCGGGCCGGTGTAGCCCGGGTACGGGTTCTGCACCGCTGATCCGGACGAGCTCGACGAGCCGGCTCGTGACCCGGAGGAACTGCCGGAGGAGCCCGTCGAGGGTGCGGAAGCCCGGTCACGCGCGGCCCGGTCCGTTACGCGCCGTCCACGAACTCCGCCCGCACTCCGAGCAGTCGCACCGCGCGGTCCTGCCGGAACCAGCCGGCGACCTCCAGTGCGGCGGCCTCGAGGACCGCGGGGTCGCGGGTCGGGGCGGGGAGGGTGGTGCTGCGGGTCCGGGTCAGGAACGGCGCGTAGCGGACCTTGACGCCGACCCGGGCGACGTCGCGGCCCTCGACGGTGACGTCCTCGGCCACCCGCGCCGTCAACGCGGACACCTCGGCGAGTACCGCCGTCCAGTCCTCGAGGTTCGCCGGGAACGTCGTCTCGCGGCTGCGCGAGCGCGGGACGTACGGCGAGGCCTCCATCTCGGCGCGTCCCATGCCACGGCCGAGCGAGACGTAGTACGGCCCCATCCGCGGACCGAGCCGCTCGCCGACGGCCGTGGGGGAGGCCTCGGCGAGCTGGGCGACGGTGTGAATGCCGAGCTCGGCGAGCTTGCGGGCGGTCTTCGTGCCGATCCCGTGCAGGGCCTCGGTGGGCCGGTCGCCGAGCGTCGCGAACCAGTTGTGCGCCGTGATCCGGTGGACGCCGCCGGGCTTGGCGAAACCGGTCGCCGTCTTGGCGCGCAGCGTGTTGTCGCCGATCCCGACCGCGCACGACAGGCGGGTGCGGGCGCGCACCTCGGCCTGGATCCGGCGGGCGAGGGCCTCCGGGTCCTCGCCGTCCCACTGCAGGAAGGCCTCGTCCCAGCCGATCACCTCGACGACCACCGGGAACTCCCTCAGCACCGCCATCACCTCCTCCGACGCCGCCTCGTAGGCCGGGTTGTCGGCGGGGAGGAAGACGGCGTCGGGGCACTTCCGCGCGGCCAGCCGCATCGGCATCCCGGAGTGCACGCCGAACTCCCGCGCCTCGTACGAGGCGGTCGCCACGACGGTCCGCGCGGCGGGGTCGCCGTTGCCGCCGACGACCACCGGGCGGCCGGCCAGCTCGGGGTGCCGCCGCTGCTCGACGGCGGCCAGGAACTGGTCCAGGTCGACGTGCAGCACCCAGCGGGTCACCCCGTGAGTGTGCCCGCCGCGGGTGGCCGGTCGCGCGGGAACGGCGACGGGCGGCACCCGTCGGGCGCGACGATCCCGGACCGGGCGGGCGTCGCGGCGGCATCGAGGGCACCCGCGACCAGCCGCAGGGTCCGCCGGTCGACGCACGTCGCGAGCAGCTCGGCCTGCTCGACGGCGTCGGGACAGGAGGCGGACGCAGCCCGGTGCGCCCGGCAGAGTGCGTCGAGGTCGAACAGCGGCTCGCCGGGGAGCGGGCGGACGGGGCGGGGCACCCCGAGCGCCGCGGTGAGCAGCCGGAACGCCCCGAACCCGACGACGTACAGCCCGCTGGGCAGGGCCCCGTCGGCGTCGGGTGCCCCGGCCGGCGACCACCGTGAGACGGCTACGACGCCGCCGTCGGCCACCGCCCAGGCGTCGACCGCGGGCGCGTGCGGGTGCCGCGTCCACGCCGTCGGGAGGCTCTGCGCGGCGAGCCACTCGCGGACCCGGGAACGCGTGTCCGGAGCGACGTCGAAGACGGTCGGCGCAAGCGAAGAACGGCCGAACATCCCGGTCCACTCGCCCGTTCCCGTCGACATGGCACCTCCCCCGAGTGGCAGGAGCATAGGGGCGGCGGTGCTCTCCCGGCAGCGCTGTGCACCGATCCGGGCACACAGAGTCGTCATGCCGGCGAGCGAACTGCTACTCACGGTGAGCGAAATGCGGAAACGACACGATCGTGCGACACCGCGGCCGGCCGGTAACGGGGCAGGATGGCTCCCACGATCCAGGAAACGACGAGCGTTCCACTGGCGACGGACAGTTGGAGGACGAGATGAGTGGCGAGCAGGAGCACGGCACCCCCGGCGGCACCGGGGAGGCCGAGGGCGTGCGGCCGTTCGTCCCGCGCCAGGCTCCGTCGCCCTGCGACCTCGCGAAGGTCCGCCGCCTCACCCCGCGCCCGCGGGTGTCGCCGGAGGCCGCCGAGCGCGAGCCGATGGAGCCGCGGGGCCCGGTCCGCGACCCGGACCGCGCACGGATCCTGCTGCGCTATGCGCGGCTGATGAGCACGGGCCGCCCGATCTTCTGCAAGCCGAGCCGTGCCGAGCTCGCCGGCACCGCGCCGCGGCGGCAGGGCGTCGGGGCGGACGGCAAGGTGATCTACCCGGATCGCGAGTCCGCGGAAGCGGCTGCCCGCGAGCTGGAGGAGCTCGGCGCCCGGGCGCAGCGGGCCTATGTCTGCAAGCGCTCCCGTCACGGTCACTACCACCTGACCACCGACCTGGTCCGCGAACGGCGGCGCGCCGCCGAGGTCCCGGAGCAGGCCACGGGGAGCCCGCTCGACCCGCGGGCTGCGGCGGCGCTCGCCGCGATCCCGCACCAGCGGGACCGCCGCTCCGCCTGATTGCGCCCGTTCCCGCTGATCCTTCTGCGTCGTCCCGCGACCCGGGACGGGTTTGAGTTCCGTCTTTCCGGCGACCCCGACCTCGGCTACCGTCGCGTGTGTCGACGATCACACGGTGATCGTCGACACCCGTCCACCACCGGGGAGGAACGTCCGTGAACCCGTACCGCCTGCAGGAGCGCATCGACTCCGTGCCCGACTCGCTCGACGCCGGCCAGCGGGCCCGCCTCGGCGCACACCGCCGTGCCGTCGAGGAGTGCCGCGAGCGGATCGCCGAGCTCCGCGGGGAGCTGCGTCGCGCGCTGTCCGGCATCGACGGACCGCGCTCGACCCTGGAGGTCATGACGGAGCTCGACTCGCTCGAGCGCGTGCAGCAGCGCCTGGACTCGCGCCTGTCCGATCTCTGTGACGAGCTGACCGACACCGCGCCGGCCGTGCGCTACGGCGACGACGCGCCGTTGGGCTGATGGCGCTGGGATGCAGGCATAGATACAAGCTTGCATCTGACTTGCTAGGGTCCGGGGGTGCCCCCGAACCCCGACAGCCTGTCCACCACCGTGCAGGCGGACGCCGTGCCGTCCGGCACCGCGCAGGCTGAGACGGTGCAGGCCGAGACGGCGCAGTCCGGCACCGACGGGCAGGCGCCGGCCGCCGACCGGGCCTACGCGCTGACCAAGGAGCTGGTGCTCACCGGCGAGCTGCCCGGCGGGCACCTGTTCAGCGAGGGCGACATCGCGGCGCGGCTGGGCGTGAGCCGCACCCCGGTGCGGGAGGCCTTCCTGCGGCTGCAGGCCGAGGACCTGCTCACGTTGATCCCGAAGCGCGGCGCGGTCGTCGTGCCCGTGCCGCCGGGCGAGGCCGAGGACGTGCTCGACGCCCGCGAGGCCGTCGAGACCGCGGCCGTTCGCCGGCTGCTGCGGCGGCCCGAGCAGGTGCCGGAGGCCGTCGCCGCGCTGCGGGCGGCGCTGGAGGTGCAGCGCGGGCACGCCGATCGCGGCGACCTGCACGCCTTCGCCGAGGCCGACGAGGCCTTCCACCGGACCCTCGTCGCGGCCGGCCGCAATGCGCTGACCATGCGGTTCTACGCCACGCTCGCCGACCGCCAGCGGCGGATGAGCGTGCACGCACTCGGTCCTGTGCCCGACCAGCTCCCGGTGGTGCTGCGCCAGCACGAGGAGCTGATCGGGATCGTCGAGGCCCGCGACGAGGCGGCGTTCGCCGTCGCACTGCGGGCCCACCTGGACGGGACGCACCGGCGATGACCACGACGGAGAACGGGCGGAACCTCTGGCGGGCCGCCGCGGCCGCCGTCTTCGCCTGCGGCTGGGGCGGCAACCAGTTCACCCCGCTGCTGGTCATGTACCGCGAGTCCGGGCTGTCGGTCCTCACCGTCGACGCGCTGCTGGGCGCGTACGTCGTCGGGCTCGTGCCCGGCCTGCTGACCGTCGGGGCGCTGTCGGAGCGGTACGGCCGCAAGCCGGTGATGCTGGCCGGCACGGCCGCATCGCTGGTCGCGAGCGTGTTCCTGGCGATCGGTGGCGTCGGCTGGATCGCGGCGGGCCGGTTCGTGACGGGCCTCGGCGTGGCCGTGGCGATGGCCGTCGGGTCGACGTGGGTCACCGAGCTGTCTGTGCGCGGCGGGGCGGAGCGGGCCACCGGCACCCGGCGGGGCGCGCTCTGGCTGACCCTCGGCTTCGGGCTCGGCGCCGGGATCGCGGGCGTGCTCGCGCAGACCTTGATTTCCTTGGGGGCGCCGTTCCCGATGGAGCTGCCCTACGCCGTGCACGCGGTGCTGGCCGCGGTCGCGCTGCTCGCGATCGCCCGGTTGCCGGAGACCCGCCCGGCCCCGGTCGCCGCCCGGCCCACCGGCCGCTTCGCGGGGACCCGGCACCCGCGGTTCCGGCGGGTGATCACGCCGATGGCGCCGTGGATCTTCGGCTCGGCTGGCGTGGCCTACGCGATCATGCCGCAGCTGGTGGGGGACCGGCTGGGGACGTGGGGGCTGGCCTACTCGACGTTGCTCACCGTGTGCACGCTCGGCGCCGGTGCGCTGGTGCAGCCGCTGGCCAAGCGCCTGGACCGGACGACGAGCGCGCGCGGCGTCGTCGTCTCGATGATCGTGATGTCGGCCGGACTGGCGGTGAGCGCGGTCGCGGCCGTGGTCCGGTCGCCGGTCGTCGCGCTGGTCGCGGCCGTGGTGCTCGGCGCCGCGTACGGGATCGCCGTGGTCTCCGGGCTGCTGGAGCTGCAGCGCCTGGCCAGGCCCGACGAGCTGGCCGCCCTCACCGGGGTCTACTACGCGCTGGCCTACGTCGGGTTCCTGCTGCCGTCGATCCTCGCCGTGCTCAGCGGGGTCGCGAGCTACCCGGTGCTGCTCGGCTGCCTGGTGCTCGTCGCGCTGGGCGGGACCGCGGTGATCGTGCGGCACTCCCGGCGTCACCTCCCGGTCCCCGCGTAGCTCCTCGACTCGCGGGAGCTCAGGGCGCGACTCGCGGGTCAGGAGGGCTGGAGCTCGTCGGCCCGGTCGTCGGGGCGGTCGTCCGGGTGGCCGTCGTAGCGGTCCCCGGACCCGCCCCGCAGCCGCTTCGCCTCGGCGAGGCCGGCCGGACCGGTGCGCGCCAGGGCGTGCAGGGCCAGGTCGCGGTGCACCGGGTCGTCGGTGCGGGCGAGGAAGCGGCCGATCTCCCGCGCGGCCTCGGCCGGGGTGCGGGCGGCGACCCAGGCGTCGAGCTCGGCCTCGGCGACCGCGCTGCGCACCTCGGACATCCGCACGCACACGTACTCGAGGTCCTCGTCGGCCAGCTCGCCCGGCAGCGGCGCGTGCAGGCCCTGGTCGATCAGGGTCTCGTGCACCGCCCACAGCCCCATCGGGGTGAGCGAGACGATCGTGGGGTCCGGGTCGTCCCGGCCCGCCAGCTCCACCAGCCCGTCGAGGTCCTCGGCGTCGAGCAGCTCGCCGAGCTCGACCGCGCCGAGCAGCTCCAGCGCGTCGAGCAGGGCAGTGACGTCGCGTCGCCAGAGCCGCTGCTCCGCGTCGCCGGCGAGGTCGTCGACCACGCAGCCGCACTCCTCGTTGACGGCCTCGCGGACCAGCCGGTGGAACAGCTCGACCGGGACGGGCCCGCCGCCCGCGGCGTAGAGCTCGAGCCACAGGATCGGGAACGCGTCGGCGAGCGACATGCCGAACAGCGACGGCGCCCCGAACACGTCCGTGCCGCCGAGGTGGTCGCCGATCCGCCCGACGGCCCCGAACACCCGCCGCCACAGCTCGATCGGCCGGTGCAGGTCCTTCGCGGCGCTCTTCACCGGGACCAGCCGGCCGTGCAGCGAGCGGACCAGCCGGGCGGCCTTGGCCCAGTGCAGCAGCATCGAGGTCTCGGGCAGGTCCGTGCTGCTGCGTGCGCTGTCCCGGTAGAGCTGGTCGAGGCCGAGCAGGTCGGCGAGGGAGAGCGCGTCGGCGAGGCCGAGCTTGCCGTCCCGGGTGAGTCGGCGCCCCGCCCGCACCCACACGGTCAGCTTGCGCAACAGGTCGAGCGCGGTGCTGTCCTGCGCGGCGACGACCATCTCGGCCGCGCTGGGCAGCAGCACCGGCGGCAGCTCGGGCGCCGGGGCGGGGTCGCGCGACGCCTCCTGCTCGCGCCGGGTGATCTCGGCGAGCGCGGCCCGGTCGATGTGGACCTCGCCGGAGCGGGCGCGGTCGAGGAAGCGCTGCACCGCACGCGGATCGGCGGGGTCGACGCCGTGCCGGCGCAGTTGGACGCCCCAGAACTTGCCGAGGTCGTAGTTGCGCTCGTCGGCGATCCCGTCGAGCAGCGCGGGGGTGGAGTCCCGGACCTGTGCGTGCAGCTCCGCACGCGAGGCGGAGCGGTGGTCGAGCCCGTCGGCGTCGGCCAGGAAGTCGATCAGCGCGTGGAAGGCCTCGGGGACCTCCTCGGCGTCGAGCACGGTGACGTGCCGCGGGAACCACATGCCGAGCGCGTCGGCGACGTGCGCCCGGGTCCACCGGCCGAGCCTGCGGTCCAGCGCGTACTTGTAGTCGAGCGCGGCGGCGACCAGGAAGACGTCCGCCGAGACCCGCCGCCGGCGGGCCCACGTCAGGAAGGCCTCCAGCAACCGGTCCCGAGCTCCGGCGTATCCCTGGTCGTCACCGGGGGCGAAGACGAGACGCATCGCCATCCACCTTCTCAGCCCGGCGGGCCGTGCGGGACAGGGGGTCCGCGGATCCGCGACCGGCCGGTGCGGTAGGGGCGCCGCACACGCGACGGCGCCCCGGCACACGGCCGGGGCCCGTCGGAGCGTGGCGGTCAGGCCCGGTGCGGCGGCTGCGGCTCGCCCGGTAGGAGGGTGCCCCCGCCGTGCTCCTGCGCCTCGTCCGCGCCGTCGGCCGTGCTCAGCGGCTTGACGTTGAGGATGAAGTCGCCGTCGTGGGCCTTGAGGCCGTAGTCGACGGCCTGCTCCACGGCCTCGGCCGCCCGGTCCTCCCTGCGGATCAGCGGGTCGGCGCGCAGGTCCTTGTAGAGCGACACGCACAGCAGCACCATCACGATCACGAACGGCAGCGCCATGATGATCGTGATGTTCTGGATGCCGGTCAGGGCGTCGTCCCCGCCGACGAGCAGCATCACTGCGGCGATCGCGCCCATCACGGCGCCCCAGAAGATGACGATGCCGCGGCCGGGCTCGAGGGAGCCCCGCTGCGAGATCGTGCCCATCACCACGGACGCGGCGTCGGCGCCGGAGACGAAGAAGATCGCCACGAGCAGCATCGCGACCACGGAGAGCACCACGCCGCCCGGGTAGGACTGCAGCAGCCCGAACAGCTGCTCCTCCTGCCCGCCGGACGCGAGGTTCAGGCCCCCGGACTGCCGCGAGATCGCGGCTCCGCCGAAGATCGCGAACCAGATCAGCGACACGAGGCTGGGGATGAGGATCACGCCGGCGATGAACTGCCGGACGGTCCGGCCGCGCGAGATGCGGGCGATGAACATGCCCACGAACGGCGTCCAGGAGATCCACCAGGCCCAGTAGAAGACCGTCCAGCTCTGCAGCCACTCGGCCGTCTCCGGGCCGTCGGCGCCGGTGCGGGCGGCCATCGACGCCAGGTCGGCGAGGTAGTGGCCGACGGTGCCGGGCAGCAGGTTGAGGATCAGCACGGTCGGGCCGACGACGAACACGAAGAACGCGAGTACCGCGGCGAGCACCATGTTGATGTTCGACAGCCACTGGATGCCCTTGGCCACGCCGCTGACCGCCGAGGCGATGAACGCGATGGTCAGCACCACGATGATCACGACGAGCAGCGGGGTGCCGGGGTTGTGCATCCAGCCGCCGGCCTGCAGGCCGCCGCCGATCTGCAGCGCGCCGAGCCCGAGCGACGCCGCCGAGCCGAAGAGCGTCGCGAAGATCGCGAAGATGTCGATCGCCTTGCCGAGGCCGCCCTGCGTGCGCCGGGTGCCCAGCAGCGGCGCGAACGCGGCCGAGATCAGCTGGCTGCGGCCCTTGCGGAAGGTGCCGTAGGCGATCGCGAGCCCGACGACGGCGTAGATCGCCCACGGGTGCAGCGTCCAGTGGAACAGGGTGGTCGCCATCGCGGCGTCGAGCGCCTGCGGGCTGCCCGGCGCGGCGCCGGTGCCCGGCGGCGGCGTGGTGAAGAAGGACAGCGGCTCGGCCACGCCGAAGAACATCAGGCCGATGCCCATGCCGGCGGAGAACATCATCGCGACCCACGAGGACGTCCGGAACTCCGGTCGCTCGTCGTCGCGGCCGAGCGGGATCTTGCCGTAGCGGCTCGCGGCCAGCCAGATCGCGAACACCACGAACCCGCTGGCGGCGAGGATGAAGAACCAGCCGCCGCCGCTCATGATCCCGCCGAGCACGGCGCTCGCGACCGACGACAAGGTGCCCGTGGCGACGGTGCCCCAGATGATGAACGCGACGACCAGCGCCGCCGAGACGCCGAAGACGACCTTGTCGGTCGGCTTCCGCCGGTCCGCCGCGCCGCCGCCCTCGACGACGGGGTCGACCGCCGTGGCGTCGTCGGGGTCCGGGGTGGGTGGGGGGCCGCCGGTGGTGGGTTCCTTCACTGTCATGCCTGGCTTCCCGCCGGAGGCGGGGTCCCCCTCACGTCTCGTCGTCCGGTCCGTGTGCGTTCGTCACCATCGGTCCCAGGACGGGCGGAGTCAACCTCGCCGTCCTTCCCGTTTCGTGTGTCGCATTCGGTTGCGCAGAGGGGGGACCAGGACGAACCGGCCGATCGACCTGCGGCAGAACGGGCGAACGGGCGTTCGGGATCGTTACCCGAACGTCACGGCGTGGACGACCACCCCTCGTCGGACACCCCGCCCGGCACGGGAGCGGCCGGGTCGTAGGGCGTGCGGGTGAAGACGAAGGTGGCGAGGTTCAGTGCGACGGGGTCGAGCCGGAGCGTCTCACCGGCGAAGTAGCCGTCGAGCCCGACCCACGTGCCGTCCGGGCGCGGCCGGAACCGGGAGGAGCGGCCGGCCCTGCCGAGCCCGCCCAGGTGCAGCAGCCCACCGGGGACCGCGCGCAGCACGTACGGCGAGGGGCCCCAGTACCAGGGGCCGAGCAGCTCGGCGGGCACCGGCGACGCGGCGGGCGACCACGCCGCGACGACGGTCGGCTCGGCCGCGCGGAGGTCGGCGAGCAGCCGGGAGGGGAGGGCGCCGTCGAGCCCGGAGGTGACGTTGGCCAGCGCGAGCGCCGCGGTGCCCTCCTCGCGGTCGGCCCACAGTCCGGCGAGGAAGCCCGGCATCGAGCCGCCGTGCCCGACCAGCGTGCGGTCCTCGTGCCGCTGCACCTGCACCCCCAGCCCGTACGACGACCAGGTCGGGCCCGAGAAGTCGACGCCCGCCGGGATCGTCATCTCCTCGCCGGTGGCGGGGGACAGGACGTCGCCGGTGTCGCCGAGCAGGAAGGCGCCGAGCCGGCCGAGGTCGGTCGCGGTCGCCCACAGCTGGCCGGCCGCGGCCATCACCCCCGCGTGGTGCTCGGGCTCGGCGAGCAGCTCGTCCGACCACGGGTGCACGGCGTAGCCCCGCGCGGCGCGGCCCTCGGGACGCGGGGTGGTGCGGCGCATCCCGAGCGGGAGCAGCACCTCGTCCCGGGCCACCTCCTCCCAGGCGCGCCCGCGCGCCCGCGCGACCAGCTCGCCGAGCAGGCCGAAGCCGAGGTTGGAGTAGTGGAACCGGCGCCCGCCGGGCAGGACGCGGTGCTCCTCGGCCAGCCCGAGGTCCTCGAGCGTGCCGCCCGGGGTGCGCTCCCACCACTGCCCGGGGCTCTCCGACGTCGCGCCGGCGGTGTGCGAGAGCAGCTGGGTGAGCGTGCGGTCGCCGAGCGGGGTGCCGGGCACGTGCTTCTCGAGCGGGTCGTCGAGGTCGAGCAGGCCCTCGTCGCGCAGCCGCAGCACCGTGATCGCGCAGACGGTCTTGGAGATCGAGCCGAGCCGGTACTGGACGTCGGCGTGCGGCTCGTCGACCGCGCCCCGCCCCGCGGACCACGCCAGCGTCCGGTCGCGGACCACGCCGGCGACGAGGGAGGGACAGCGCCCGTCGCGCTGCGCCCGGGCGACGCGGGCGAGCAGGGTGCGTTCGGTCGACGGCAGCAGCGAGCTCATGATCGGACGCTAGCGAGGCGCTCCACCAGCGCCGTGACCCGGTGGTCCACCAGCCGCCGCATGACGAGCGCGGTGGTGGTCCGCTCGACGCCGTCGATGGCGAGCAGCAGGCCGGCGATGCGGTAGAGGTCGTCGGCGTCGCGTGCGACGGCCTGCACCAGCAGGTCGCCCTCGCCGGTCATGCCGAGGACCTCGATCACCTCCGGCACGGCCGCGAGCGCGTCGGCCACGGGGTCGAGCTTGCGCTGCACCACCGTGACCGTCACGTACGCGGTGAGCGGGTAGCCGAGTGCCGCCGGGTCGATCCGCCGCTCCACGCTGCCCAGCACCCCGCTCTCCTCGAGCCGGGTGAGCCGGGCCTGCACGGTGTTGCGGGACAGCCCCGCGCGCTCGGCGAGCGCGAGCGCCGTGCCGCGCGGGTTCTCGGCCAGGGCGAGCAGCAGGCGCGCGTCGATCGTGTCGATCGGGGCCGGCCGGTCGGTGCGGTCGGCACTGTGCATCCTGCTCGCCTCCTCGCGGTGCCGGGCCGCCGCGGTGTGCAGGATGCACGTGATGGCGGCCTCGACTTGTGCAGGGAGCGTATCGGTGGTGCGCTCGTCGGGCACCGTGCACGAGAGGAGCCCACCGATGACCGCCGTCTCCGACTCCCGACCCGCCGGCACCGACCGGCTCGCGGTACTGGGGGAGATCGAGCAGCGGGTGCGCTGGCTCTCCACCGCGATCATCGACCACGCCAACCGCGTCCGGCCCAACCCGACCGGGCTGAAGGTCGGCGGGCACCAGGCGTCGTCGGCGTCGATGACCACGCTGATGACCGCGCTGTGGTTCGAGCACCTGCGCTCCGGCGACCGCGTCTCGGTCAAGCCGCACGCCTCGCCGGTGCTGCACGCAATCAACTACCTCCTCGGCGAGCTCGACGAGTCGTACCTGACCACGCTGCGGGCGTTCGGGGGGCTGCAGAGCTACCCGTCGCGGTCGAAGGACCCCGACCCGGTCGACTACTCGACGGGCTCGGTCGGCATCGGCGCCACCGCTCCCATCTGGGGTGCGCTGGCCCGTCGGTACATCACGACGCTGGGGGAGCAGGCCGGCGCCGGGCGGCAGTACTCGCTGGTCGGCGACGCGGAGCTCGACGAGGGCGCGGTCTGGGAGGCGATCCTGGACCCGATGGTCGCCGACCTGGGCGAGGTCGTGTGGCTCGTCGACCTGAACCGGCAGAGCCTGGACCGGGTGGTGCCGAACATCGGTGCGCCGCGGCTGCAGGGCATGTTCGCCGCGGCCGGCTGGCAGGTCCTCACCGTCAAGTACGGGCGGCTGCTGCACGAGCTGTTCGAGCGCCCGGGGGGTGCGGCGCTGCAGCACCGGATCGACGAGATGACCAATCCGGAGTACCAGCGCCTGCTGCGCTGCACCCCGGCCCAGCTGCGGGAGCGGCTGCCGGACTCGCCGGAGCTGGCGCAGCTCGTCGGCACGCTCGACGACGCGACCCTGCACGCCGCGATCCGCAACCTGGGCGGGCACGACCTGCAGGCCGTCGGCGACGCCTTCGCGCAGATCGACGACACCCGCCCGACCGTCGTGTTCGCCTACACGGTCAAGGGGTTCGGGCTGGCCAGCGAGGGGCACCCGCAGAACCACTCGTCGCTGCTGACGGCCGGCCAGATCGCCGAGCTGGCGGAGCGCTCGGGGATGTCGCTCGACGCCCCGTGGCAGCGCTTCGGACCGGACACGCCGGCGGGCCGGTTGTGCGCCGAGACCGCCGAGCGGCTGCGCCGGGGCCCGGTCGAGGGCGTGGCCGCCCCGGCCCTGCCCACCGACATCGGCCGGACGCCGTCGGGCCGGGCGACCACGCAGGCCGCGCTGGGCCGCGCGCTGCTGGACCTGACCCGGGAGGCGCCCGAGGCGGCGCGGCGGGTGGTCACGCTGTGCCCGGACGTGTCCTCGTCGACCAACCTCGGTGGCTGGGTGAACAAGGTCGGCGTGTGGTCGCCGGCCGAGCGCCGCGACTGGTTCGACGACGACCCCGAGACGATCCTGCACTGGCGGGAGCGGCCCACGGGACAGCACATCGAGCTGGGCATCGCGGAGGGCAACCTGGTCGGCGCGCTCGGCGAGCTGGGCGCGACGTGGAGCCGGTGGGGCCAGCCGCTGCTGCCGATCGGGGTGCTCTACGACCCGTTCGTCGAGCGGGCGCTGGAGCCGTGGTCGTTCGGGATCTACGCGGGCGGGCAGTCGATCCTGGTCGGCACGCCGTCCGGGGTGTCGCTCGCCCCCGAGGGCGGGGCGCACCAGTCGATCACCACGCCCTCGGTGGGGCTGGAGCAGCCCGGCTGCGTCACCTACGAGCCGGCCTTCGCGATCGACGTCGAGTGGACCCTGCTGGCCTCGCTGGCCCGGCTCGGCCGGCCGGACGGGACCAGTGCCTACCTGCGGCTGTCCACCCGGCCCGTCGACCAGTCGCTCGCCGCGGTGCCGGCCGACCCGGCGGCCCGCGAGCGGCGTCGCCGGCAGGTCGTGGCGGGCGCCTACCCCCTGCGGACCGGCGAGAACCCGGCGGTGACGATCGCCGCGATGGGCGCGATGGTGCCCGAGGCGCTGGCCGCGGCCGAGCGGCTAGAGTCGCTGGGCACGGCCGTCGACGTCGTCGTGGTCACCAGCCCGGGGCTGCTGTTCGACGCGGTCCGGGCCCGGGCCGGGCACGGCAGCGCGGACACGTGGATCCTCGACGCCGCCTTCCCGGCCCGTAAGGCCACGCCGCTGGTGACCCTGCTCGACGGGCACCCGCACACGCTGGCCTTCCTCGCCGGGATCAACCAGGTCCGCGCCACCCACCTCGGCGTGACTCGGTTCGGGCAGTCCGGCGACCTCGACAGCGTCTACCGCTACCACGGAATCGACGCGGACAGCGTGGTCGGCGCCGCCCTCGACCTGCTCTGACAGCGCCTGGGGGGCGGGAGGCGGCGGGCGGGTGAGCTCCTGAGGCGTGTGCGCCCCGGGGCGCGGGTCAGGGCGCGGTCCACTCCTCCGGCAGGGGGACCACGGTCGCCGACGCGTTGTCCCGGCTGCCCGCGGTGAGCGCGGCGTCGACCAGGTCGTGCGCGGCGCGGGCGGGCGCGTCGGCCCGGCGGACCAGGAACGCGATCGTCTCGGGGTCGAGCACGCGGTGCACCCCGTCGCTGACCAGCACCAACGTGCCCGGCCCGGCGGGTCCCCCGGCGTGGCCGGCGGTGCCGTGGTCGACGCTGCCGACCGTCGTCATGACGACGTGCTCCCACGCCGGGACCACGTCCTTGCCGCGGTCGCGGAGGTACTGCGCGACGGTGTGGTCGTGGGTGAGCAGCTCGACGCCGCGGTCGGTGACGAGCAGGGCACGGCAGTCGCCGACCCAGGACACCGACCAGCCGCCGCCGGGGAGCCCGGCGGCGACGACCATGACCGCGTCGTCCGCGCCCGGTTCGAGCCGCACGGCGTCGCGGGCGGCGAGCAGCGCCTCCAGCGAGCCGGCCCGCGACGCGATCGCGGCGGCCACGTCGGCGGAGACGCGGGCGGCCAGCGCGGCGGCGGCGGAGTCGCCGATGCCGTCGGCGACCGCGACCGCGAGGTCACGGCCGGTGCCCTGGGCGGCGACGGCGTCCGCGGCGACGCGGCGCAGGCCGCGCACCGAGGCGGAGCCGGCGGGCCCGCGCCCGCGCCGGGCCGGGACCGGCCGCAGGGGCAGCGTGTGCGACGGGCTGTCGTGCGTGAGGTCGGGCGGGGTGCGGGGCTCCGGGACCGCGGCGGGCGTGGAGCGCGGCAGGCGGTAGGTCGGTCGCGCGGGGACTGTCGCCGGGGTCATGCGGGCACCTCCCGAGATAGGGGGCGCGGGGCGGGCCGTGAGGGGGGATTCCGGCCGACGCCACCGCGCCGCACCACCGAGACTCCCCGCCGATCCTGTGGGCCGCCTGTGCGTGGCCTGAGGTGACGGCGTGACCCGCGCCCCGCCTTCCTGTGCCGCGTCCCCCGAGGTGATCGCCGGCGGTCGGGGCGTTCGGCCGCCCGTCAGCGGCCGGGCTCTCCGCCCTCGCCGAACCCGCCGTCCTTGTCGTCGCCCTGGTCGGCGAGGAAGCGCTCGACCTCGGCGGCCAGCTCGTCGGCGCTGGGCAGGTCCCCGCCCAGCCCGCCGGACCCGCGCTGCCGGCCGGCCGCGACGGCGTCGTACTGCTTCTCCAGCGCCTCGACGACCTCGGCGACCTCGGCCGACCCCGCCACCTGCTCGGCGATCTCGGCGTCGGTGCGCTCCGCCGCCTTCGACAGCTCCTCGGTGGACAGGTACAGCCCGGTGGCGACGGCGGTGTGGTCGAGCAGCGTGCGCGCGGCCTGCGGGTACTCGGCGCGGGCCAGGTAGTGCGGCACGTGCACCGCGAAGCCCATCGCGTCGATCCCCGCCTCGCCGAGCCGGTACTCGAGCAGCGCGGCCGCACTGCCGGGTACCTGCGCCTCGGCGAACCACGGCTCGTGCCCCTCGACGAGCTCCTTGCGCGAGGCGTGCGCGGTCACCCCGATCGGCCGGGTGTGCGGCACCGCCATCGGGATGCCCTGCAGGGTCACCACCAGCCGGATGTCGAGCCGCCGCACGAGCTGCTCGAGCGCGGCGACGAACCGCTCCCACTGGGTGTCCGGCTCCGGGCCGGCGAGCAGCAGGAACTCGGCCTCGGCGGCGTCGGTGAGGGAGACGACGTCGAGCACCGGGGGCTCGTAGGCGACCCACCGGTCGGTGTCGAAGGTCAGCGGCGGCCGGCGCGAGCGGTAGTCGACGAGCTGGTCGACGTCGAACGAGGCGAGCGTGCGCGGCTCCTTGCCCTCGCGCAGCGCCTCGACGGCGAGCCGCCCCGCGCCGCCGGCGTCGACGAACCCGTCGAGCACCACCAGCAGCACCGACCCGTCGGGGTTGGCGTCGGGGTCGACGTCGACGCCCTCCTCGACCCGGTACAGCTCCGCGGGATCCAGCACCTGTCGTACCTCCTCGTCGGCGGCCCTTGCGGGCTCCATCCTCGCGTGCAACGCCCGGCCGCCCGCACAGCATCCCCCTATTCGCCGCGGATGTGCGGGCGGCGCCCGGATCCGCGCCCTCGACTCGCGTGCCGATTCCGCCCCGCCCGGGCTCCGACCCCGGCCTCGCCCCCGCCCGCGGATCGTCTGGTGTGATCCCGCCCGGACGAGGCGTGACGTCGTCGGCGGACACGGGCGTGTCGTCGTCCGATGACGGAGGATCGGTGGCGTCATGGGGAGTGAGCGCGCGTATCTGGTCTGGTCGGCGGGGCTTCTGGCCTATCTCGTGGGGGTCATGCAGCGGACGTCGTTCGGCGTCGCCGGGCTCGACGCGGCCGAGCGCTTCGGCGCGACGCCGGCGGTGCTGTCCGGCTTCGTGGTGCTGCAGCTGCTCGTCTACGCGTCGCTGCAGGTCCCCACCGGTGTCCTGCTGGACCGCTTCGGCGCGAAGGCGCTGGTGGTGGCCGGTGCCCTCCTGATGGCGGCGGGCCAGGCCGCGCTGGCGCTCGCGACCTCGTTGCCGCTCGCCATCGCCGCGCGTGTGCTCGTCGGTGCCGGCGACGCCTTCACCTTCATCAGCGTGCTGTCCGTCCTGGGCTCCTGGTTCCCCGCCCGCCGGGTCCCGGTGCTCACCCAGCTCACCGGCCTGCTCGGGCAGATCGGCCAGGTGCTCTCCGCGATCCCGCTGGCCGCGATCCTGCACGGCCCGGGCTGGACCCCCGCGTTCCTCGCGGCCGCGGGCCTCGGCGTGCTGTCCGCGCTGGCCGTGCTCGCGGTGTTCCGGGAGAGCCCGCCCGGCGGCCCCGTTCGTCCCGACGCGCCGACCCCGCGCGAGGTGCTCGACGGGCTGCGGTCCTCCTGGCGCGAGCCCGGCACCCGGCTCGGGTTCTTCACGCACATGGGCACGCAGTTCTCCGGGACGGTGTTCGGCCTGCTCTGGGGCGTGCCGTACCTGGTCGCCGGGCAGGGCGTGGGGCAGGGGACGGCGAGCGCGCTGCTGACCCTGCTCGTCGCGGTCGGCATCGTGGCGGGGCCGCTGTTCGGCACGTTCACCGCCCGGCACCCGTTCCGCCGCTCGTACCTGGTCATCGGGGTCATCGCACTGACCGCGACGGTCTGGACCGTCGTGCTGCTGGTCCCGCCGCCGGCGCCGCGCTGGCTGCTGGTCGTGCTCGTCGTCGTGCTGGCGCTGGGGCCGCCCGGCTCGATGGTCGGGTTCGACTACGCCCGCACCTTCAACCCGAGCCGGCGGCAGGGCACGGCGGTCGGGATCGTCAACGTCGGCGGCTTCTCGGCGTCGCTGGTGCTGGCGCTGGTGGTCGGGCTGGTGCTGAGCGTGCTCGGCGGCTACACGCCCGCCGCCTTCCGTGCGGCCTGGACGGTGCAGTACGCCCTCTGGGCGATCGCCCTGACGGGGATCGTCGTGATGCGGGCGCGGGCCCGCCGGAACCTCCGTGAGGCCGGCACGGCCGTCCCCACCCTGCGCGAGTTCGTCCGGGACCGGCGCACCCGCGCGTAGGGACCCCCCGAGTCGATCACCCGTTGGTGAACATCGTTACCGTTACCATCCTCATCACGGAGGGGAGCGGGACGATGCGGATCGCGTTCGTCGGCAAGGGCGGGAGCGGCAAGACGACGACGGCGGCGCTCTTCGCGCGCTACGTCGCGAACCGGGGCCTGCCGGTCCTGGCGATCGACGCCGACATCAACCAGCACCTCGGCGTCGCGCTGGGGGCGGACCCGGAGGCAGCCCCGCCGCGCGCACTCGGCAGCGACCTGACCTGGCTGAAGGACCACCTGCGGGGTGACAACCCGCTGCTGCCCTCGGCCGACGTCATGATCAAGACGACGCCGCCCGGGCCCGGATCGCGGCTGCTCGACCTCGACCCCGCCGGTGAGCTGCTGTGCCGCTACTCCGCCGAGGTCGGCGGCGTGCGGTACCTGGTGACGGGCGAGTTCGACGAGTCCGACATCGGCGTGTCCTGCTACCACTCGAAGACCGGCGCGGTGGAGCTCTACCTCAACCACATGGTCGACGGGCCGGGGGAGTACGTCGCCGTCGACATGACCGCCGGCGCGGACGCCTTCGCCTCCGGCCTCTTCACCCGCTTCGACCTCACCGTGCTCGTCTGCGAGCCGACCCGCCGCGGGGTGGGCGTCTACACGCAGTACGCGGCGCACGCGGCCGACCACGGCGTGGCGCTGCGGGTGGTGGGCAACAAGGTCGCCGACGCCGACGACGTCGCCTACCTGCGCGAGGAGGTCGGCGACGCGTTGCTCGGCTGCTTCTCCCAGTCCGCGTGGGTGCGCGCCGCGGAGCGCGGCCGGATCCGGCCGGTCGACGAGCTGGAGCCCGCGAACCTCACCGTGCTGGCCCGGATCCTCGCCGACCTCGACGGCCGCACCCGCGACTGGGCGGGCTACCACCGCGCCACCGTGGAGTTCCACCTGCGCAACGCCCGGTCCTGGGGCAACGGCGCCACCGGCGTCGACCTCTCCGACCAGGTGGTCCCGGACTTCCTGCCCGTGGCGCCCCAGCGCGCCTGATCCACCCGACCTCCTGTTCACCTGCAGAAAGGAAGCCCATGTCCCTCGACGTCCCCACCGCCGTCCTCGAGGCCGCCGAGCGCCGGGAGATGGACGACGCGCAGTTCCTCGCCGTCGTCCGCGACTCCCTGCCCTACGCGTGGGAGGTGGTGTCCGCCGCGGCGGCCGATCGCACCGACGAGAAGCCGTTCGGCGAGCACGAGGTCCCGCCGCCGTCGGAGAAGGAGCGCGGCCAGCTGCTGCGCGCCCTCGCGAGCACCTCGATCCGCGGCGCGCTGGAGCGGCACTTCGGTGTGGTCCTGGCCTTCCAGAACTGCCACCGGGTCGCCGCGTTCGCCCCGGCCGCCGTCGACTCCGAGATCTACCGCGAGTTCATCAGCCCGCGCGGGCAGATCCTCAACCAGTCCCCGGAGCTGCGGGACTGCTGACCGAAACGCAGTGTGGAACCATAATGCGCGCAGGCATCGCCTGTTCGCGCATTATGGTTCCATGACGCGGTCACAATGCCGCTCGGATCACTCCGCCAGGAGGCGGTAGATGGTCTTGCGGGCCTCGGTGAGGGCCTCGGTGGCCGTGGCGATCTGCTCGGCCGTACCGGTGGCCATCACCTGCTGGGCGGCGGCGTGCAGCTGTGCGAGCTGCTGCCAGAGGGCGGTGTCGGGACCGTCCTCCTCCTCGCCGTCGAAGGCGGACCAGACCTTGTCGAGCTCCTCGCGGTGCTCCTCGACGTACGCCGTGCCCGCCTCGGTGAGGTGGACGACGCGGCGGCCGTCGGTCTGCTCCACGCGGACCAGGCCCTCGTCCTCGAGCTGCGACAGGGTGGGGTAGACCGAGCCGGGGCTCGGCTTCCAGTGCCCGCCGGAGCGCTCGGCGATCTCCTGGATGATCTCGTAGCCGTGCCGCGGCTGCTCCGCGACCAGCGCGAGGACGGCCAGCCGGACGTCCCCGCGCCCGCGCCGTCCGCGGCCGCCGGGGCCGCGCCGGCCGGGGCCGAAGCCGCGGCCACCCGGCCCGAAGCCGCGTCCGAACGGGCCGCCGGGGCCGAAACCGGGGCCGAAGGGGCCGCCCGGCCCGCCGGGGCCGAACCGCGGGCCGCCGTGCCGGCGACGCAGGCGCTCGGCCCCGTCCTCGGCGTCGATGTTCACGTTCACGTTCACGTCGGGCGCTCCCGGGGTCGTGTCGGCGAAGGGGCCGAACGGCCGGCGGTGCGGACCGCCTCGACGTCCGGCGCCGCGACCGCGACCCCGCGGACCGAAGCCGGTGCCGAAGCCCGGCCCGAACCCGCCGAACCGCGGGCCGAAGGGGGAGTCCCAGGTGGGGTTGTCGGCAGACATGGTGTGTCTCCTTCTCGTCGTGAGCCTTCTTGATCGGTAGCTCGTGTGCCATCACGATATATCGCTATCTATCGGCGATGCAACAGCTTCCTGAGACGTCCTCAGTGTCGGCGCGCAGCGTTCGCCGTCCAGCCGGTTCGGTGAGGGCGCACTCCGGTGCCCGGCGGGCCCGCCCGGTGTGGGTCGGATCACCCGTTCCCCGCTGCTGGTCCTGTTCGTCCGATTCGTGAGATCCTGGCGCGGTCGCACGCGAGTCGGAGGTGTCCATGCTGCGGGTGCTCGGGGCCGCGCTCCTCGTGGTGCTGGCGTTCACGCTGGCCGGGGCGCTGTACCAGGTACTGGCGTGGGCCGTCGCGGTCGGCGCGCTCGTGTTCGCGGGGGTCGTGGTGTGGTCGCTCTCGACCCGCGACGGCGGGGGGCGCGTCCGGCGCTGAGGGGTGCCGACGGAGCGCGGGGGTCGTCGCCGCCGTCACACCAGGGGTGGAACGCACAGGGTCCGGCGGGCGTTGAAGCGGACATGACGACCTCTTCCGGCTCGCGCTCCTCCGCGGGGCGGCGGGCCGCGCTCCTGACCCTGGCCCGCGTGATCGTGCAGAGCCGCAAGCCGGGTACGCCCGGCCTCGGCGACCGCGCCCGCGCGCTGCCCCGCATGGTGACGGGCGCCCTGAGCGGGCGCTCCGGTGTGCTGACCCGCGGGCGGCTCGCGCTCCTGGTCCTGGCCCTCGCCTACATCGTGTCGCCGGTCGACCTGGTCCCGGAGGCCTTCACCTCGGTGTTCGGCCTGGTCGACGACGGTGTCGTGGCCCTCTGGCTCGGCGGCGCCCTGCTCGTCGAGACCCAGCGCTTCCTGGAGTGGGAGCGCGACGGCCGCCCGCAGGTGGTCGAGGGCGAGCTCATCGGGTAGTCCCTGGGAACAGGTGGCGCCGGCCCGGGGGTTCGCGTTCGGCGACGAGCCGATCCCCGGGAGACGGGCGGCCGTAGGCTGCGAAGCCGTGCGCGCGATCGTCTGCGAGACCCCCGGTGGGCCCGAGGCCCTGAGCCTGCAGGACATCCCCACGCCCGAGCCCGGTCCCGGCGAGGTCCGGGTGCGGGTGGAGGCCGCGGGGGTCAACCCGATCGACTGGAAGACACGGTCGGGGCTCGGTCCGGCGAAGTCGTTCGGCGGGAAGCCGTTCGTCGTCGGCTGGGACGTGGCCGGGGTGGTCGACGCGCTGGGGCCGGACACCGACCTCGACGAGCGCGGGTACGCGGTCGGCGACTCCGTCCTCGGCATGGCCCGGTTCCCCAGCCCGGACGGCGCCTACGCCGAGTACGTCACCGCGCCTGCCGGGCACTTCCGGGCGCGCCCCGCGGACCTGTCGGTGGTGGAGGCGGCCGCGTTGCCCCTCGCCGGGATGACGGCGTGGCAGAGCCTCGTCGACGTCGGGCACCTGGAGGCGGGGCAGCGAGTGCTGATCCACGCCGCGGCCGGCGGCGTCGGGCACCTCGCGGTGCAGATCGCGAAGGCGCGCGGGGCGCACGTGATCGGCACGGCGTCGGCGGCGAAGCACGACCTGCTGCGCGAGCTGGGCTGCGACCAGGTCGTCGACTACCGGACGGAGCGGTTCGAGCAGGTCGTCGAGCCCGTCGACCTGGTCTACGACCTCATCGGCGGCGAGACGGCCGTGCGCTCGTTCGATCTGGTGAAGCCCTCCGGAATGCTCATCTGCCTCCCGACGATCGCGGTCGAGGCCGCGGTGAAGGCGGCCGAGGAGCGCGGGGTCAAGGCCTCCGGCGCCTACGTGCGCGCGGGTGGGCCGGGGCTCTCCGAGCTGCTCCGGCTGCACGCCGACGGGAAGCTCCGTGTGCGCGTGGCCGAGACCTTCCCGCTGGAGCGGGCCGCCGACGCCCACCGGCTGGGCGAGCAGGGCCGCACGACGGGGAAGATCGTCCTCACGATCTAGTGCGGTGACCACGAACGTTCACCGGTCCTCGCGCGCCCGGGCGGCCCCTCGCGGCGTTGCCCCCGCACCCCGGTACGCCCGGTACAGGCGGTGCGGGGGCGCCTTGCGAGGAACCCCCCGGATCACGCGATCACCCGGCGAACGTTCGTGGTCACCGCACTGGGGTCGCCGTGCTCGCGGAGGAGGGAGTCGAGGAAGTCCTCCGCCTCCGCGGCGGCCGCGGCGGCGTCGCCGGACCGGATCGCGGCCAGCAGGCCGGTGTGGCTCTCGCACCGGCCGCCCGCGACCGTCGTCGCGACGCTGGCGTGCACCACCTCCGTGAGCCCCCGGTAGAGCTCGGCCAGCACCGCGTTGTGGGCGCAGCGCAGGACCAGCTGGTGGAAGGTCAGGTCGGCCCGGATGAAGGCCGCGAGGTCCGCGGCCCCCTCGGCCTCCGTGCAGGCCGCCATGGCCCGTTCCAGCTCGGCCAGCTCCTCCGGTGTGCGGTGCCCCGCGGCGAGCCGGGCGCCCTCGGTCTCGAGCAGCCGGCGCACCTGGAGCACCTCGCGCAGCTCCGTCCCGGCGAGCCGGCCGATCGCCCCCGAGATCTCGCTCGTGGCCCGGACGTACGTGCCGTCGCCCTGGCGGACCTCCAGCAGCCCGGCGTGGGCGAGCGCACGCACCGCCTCGCGCACCGTGTTGCGCCCGACCCCCAGCGTCCCGGCGAGCTCGGGCTCGGGCGGGAGCCGGGTGCCGACCGGCCACTCGCCCGCGGCCACGGTCGCGCGGATCTGCTCGATGACCTGGTCGACGAGCCCGGTACGACGGGTGGTGGCCAAGGGCACAGGCGCATCCTTTCATCCGAACATGGGACGTCTGTCAGAGTAGTCGCCATGGCAGTCGGGGATCCGAGAGGCGCCGCGCACACTCCGGACGGGGCGTCCGCCGGGCCGATCGCGCCCGCGCGCGGTGAGCACCACCTGATCGCCGACGGGCAGGCGCTCGAGATCGCGGGGGAGGCCGCCGCCGAGGAGCGGCTCGCGCCCGCCCGGTTCGGCCCGCTGCGCGGGAGCCTGCTGCTCGCCGTGGGCGTCGTGCTCGCCGCGGTGAACCTGCGGGCGGCGGTGACCAGCGCGTCGTCGCTGCTCGGCGACGTCCGGACCGGGCTCGGGGCCTCGGCGGCCTGGACGAGCCTGCTCACCACCGCGCCCACGCTGTGCTTCGCCCTCGCGGGCCTGGCCGCCCCGGTGCTGGCCCGGCGGGTCGGCCTGGCCCGCGCGATCGGCGTGGCGCTGGCCGTGCTCGGCGTCGGTCTCGTCGTGCGGGTCCTGGGCGGCGCGGGCGTGATGCTGGGCGGCACGTTCGTGGCCTGTGCCGGCATCGCGGTGGCCAACGTGCTGGTCCCGGTGGTCGTCAAGGAGTCGTTCGCCCACCGGGTCGGGCTGATGACCGGCCTCTACACCGCGGCGCTGCAGGGCAGCGGCGCGCTGGGCTCGGCACTGACCCCGCCGTTGGAGGGACCTGCGGGCGGGTGGCGCGGGGCGCTCGTCCTCTGGGCGGCGCTCGCCCTGGTGGCGCTGGTCGTGTGGATCGTGGGCGCACGGCACCGGCCGGCGCCGCAGGTGCGCCGCACGGCCCGGCACGCCTCGTGGGGCCGGCTGCTGCGCAGCCCGGTCGCCTGGTCGGTCACCGCGTTCATGGGGCTGCAGTCCTTCATGGCCTACGTCGTGATGGGCTGGCTGCCGCAGATCTACCTGGGCGCGGGCCTGTCCAAGGGGACCGCGGGGGTGATGCTCAGCATCGCGACGCTCGTCGCCGTGCCGTTCAGCCTGATGGTGCCCGCGATCGCCGCGCGGCGGCGGAGCCAGTCGGGCTGGAACGCCGGGATCACCCTGCTCGCGATCGCCGGCGCGCTCGGGCTGATGCTCGCGCCCGCCCAGGTGCCGTGGCTGTGGGCGGTGCTGCTCGGCACCGGGATGACCGTGTTCGCCATGGCGATGACCGTGATCACGCTGCGCGCGGGCGACGCCGAGACGGCGGCCGGGCTGTCCGCGATGGCGCAGGGCTTCGGCTACCTCATCGCCTCGACGGGCCCGATGCTCGTCGGGCTGCTGCACGAGGCGACCGGCGGCTGGACCGTCTCGCTCGCCGTGCTGCTCGTCGCCCTGGTCGCGCAGCTGGTCGCGGGCGTGCTGGCCGGGCGGCCCCGCACCGTCTGACCGGCTGGGCCCCGAGGGGGGCGTGTTCAGGTGACGGCGGTGTCAGGCGACGGCGGTGCGCAGGGCCGGCACGTAGCCGCGGACGTACCCGGTGGCCGTGGGGTGGTAGGCGCCCGGGCCGCCGGGCGCCACGATCCACGGGGCGGCGCTGCACAGCCCGTGTCCGGCGAAGGCGGGCCGGACGTCGACGAACGTCGCCCCGAACCGCCGCGCGGTCTCGGCGATCCGGTCGTTCAGCACGTCCGCCCCGGCGTCGATGCGCGCGCTGCGGACCGTGTTGAGCGGGCAGCCCGGCCCCCTGCCGAAGAGGCGCGGGTACCCGAGGACCACGACCTTCGCGCCCGGGGCGCGCACGTGCACCGTGCCGAGGACGACCGCCAGGGCGGAGGGCAGGACGTACCGGGCCACCCGCTCGCCCGCCTGGACGGCCTGGTCGCAGGCGGCGTCGTCGGGCGCCGTGGCGCAGCGGGCGAGGACCGGGGCGAACCCGGTGTCGTTGCCGCCCACGGTGAGCGTGACGAGGTCGGTGTCCTTCGTGACCGCGGAGACCTGGTCGCGCAGCACGCCCACGGTGGTCGCGCCGCTGCACGCGACCGAGGTGAACGACGCCGGGTGGGTCGCGGCGGCGTAGCGGGCCGGGTAGGAGGCGGCGCTGCGGGCGCACGCGCCGCTCGTGCCGTCCGGGGTGCCGCCGACGCCCGCGGCGTAGGAGTCGCCGAGCGCGACGTAGTCGACGGGTGGGGCGGCGGAGGCGGTCTGCACGCCCGCGAGCGTCGCGGCCAGGGCCAGGACGAGCGGGACGACCGTTCGGCGGAGCCCGGGGCGGAAGCGGCGCACGATCCCATCCAGCCAGCCGGCCGCCGCCCGGCACAACCGCCGTCCGGTGATCGCGGGGAGGAGCGCCCGCCGTCGATCGACCTCGGCCGCGCCGACCGAACCGTCTGACCTACCGGACGACCGTTCAACCGGCTAGCGTGCGGAGCGTGTCGGTGCCGACGGAGGAGCGGGAGACGGTGACATGGCCCGCGGACGGGTTGGTCGCCGTCGTCAAGCAGGACTGTCCGACCTGCCGGCTGGTCGAGCCCGTGCTCGCCGGCCTGCCGGGGCTGACCGTCTTCACCCAGGACGATCCCGCGTTCCCCGCGGGCGTCGCCGACCGGCGCGACGACACGGACCTGGACGCCAGCCTCGCCCTCGACATCGAGACCGTGCCCACGCTCGTCCGGTTCGCCGGCGGCGTCGAACAGGGCCGGATCGTCGGGTGGAGCCGCGCGCAGTGGGCGGAGTTCACGGGCGTCGCCGACCTGGGCGAGGGCCTGCCGGAGTACCGGCCGGGCTGCGGCTCCCGCACCCAGGACCCGGACGTGGCCGAGGAGATCCTGGTCCGCACCCGCGGCGGGTCGCTGCGGGCGCGCCGGCTGGAGATCGCGGCGCTCGAGGACGAGGCGGAGGCGCTCTTCGACCGCGGGTTCACCGACGGGCTACCGGTCGTCGCCCCGACCCCGGCGCGGGTGCTGCGCATGCTGGAGGGCACCTCGCGCAAGCCGGACGAGGTGGTGGCCGTGGTCCCGCCGAACCTGGCCGAGGCGACCGTGGAGAAGGTGGCGATCAACGCCGTCCTCGCCGGGTGCCGGCCGGAGTACCTGCCCGTCGTGCTCGCCGCGGTCGAGGCGGCGTGCACGGACGAGTTCAACGCCCACGGCCTGCTCGCCACCACCTGGGGCGCCGGTCCGGCGATCGTCGTCAACGGTCCGATCCGCGGCGAGATCGGGATGAACTGGGCCGGCAATGCGCTCGGCCAGGGCAACCGCGCCAACTCGACGATCGGCCGGGCGCTGCAGCTGGTGATCCGCAACGTCGGCGGCGGGCGCCCGCAGGAGGTCGACCGGGCCGCGCTGGGTCACCCCGGCAAGGTCGGGTTCTGCTTCGCCGAGGACGAGGAGGGCTCGCCGTTCGAGCCGCTCGCGCAGAGCCGCGGGGTGCCTGCCGGGCGCTCGGCCGTCACGGTCTTCGCGGCGGAGGGGCCGCGCGGGCTCGCCGACCAGATCTCCCGCGCCCCCGAGTCGTTGGCCCGGTCGCTCGCGCAGGGCCTGCGGTCGGTCTGCCACTGGAAGCTGCCCGGCGGGTTCGACGCGTCCCTGGTCCTGAGCCCGGAGCACGGCCGGACCTTCCGGGAGGCGGGCTGGGACCGCGCCCGGCTGCACCGGGAGCTGGACGAGCTGTTGCTGCTGGACCGTGCCGAGATCACCCGCGGGGCGGGCGGCATCGACGAGGGCGTGCCCGCGCGCGCGTCGGACCGTCCCGTGCCGAAGTTCCGGCCGGGCGGTTACATGATCATGTACGCCGGCGGTGGCGCCGGGATGTTCTCGGCCGTGATCGGCGGCTGGGCCGGTGGACCGGGCGGGAGCGCGCCCGTGACGAGGGAGGTCGACCCGTGGCGGTGAGCCCTGCCGGAGCGACGGGGTCGCTGGTGATCCTGGACCCGACGGACGAGTCCGCGCCCGACGCGCGCACCGCGCTCGAGCGCCCGGCCTCGCTCGACGGGCTGCGCGTCGGCCTGCTCGACATCTCCAAGGCCCGCGGCGACGTGTTCCTCGACCGGCTCGCCGAGCTGCTCGCCGAGCGCGGGATCACGGTGCGCCGCTACGCCAAGCCGACGTTCACCAAGCCGATGCCGCCGGACCTGCGGCGCGAGATCACCACCGAGTGCGACGTGGTGATCGAGGCCCTCGCCGATTGAGGCTCGTGCACGTCGTGCAGTGTGCACGACTTCGTCGCCCTCGAGGGCCGGGGCGTGATCGCGGCCTTCCTCGCGTCGACGCAGTTCGTGGTGGCCGCCGAGGCCCAGGCGAAGGCGCTCGGGTACCGCGAGGTGCCGTCGGTGTTCGTGCCGCACCCGATCCAGGACCGCACGGACGACGAGCTGCGCGCGCTCGCCGACGCCGCGCTGGAGGAGGTGCTGGCGGCCGTCACCCGGCGGTGAGCGCCTGCCGCTGCTCCGGCGTGCAGCCCTTCGCCAGGGTGGCCGGGATCAGCGGCAGGCCAGCTCCAGGCTGCCGAGCCGGTCGATCGACGCGACGACGACGTCGCCCGGCCCGACCGGCACCGCCGCCGTCAGGCCACCGGACAGGACGATCTCGCCCGCCCGCAGGCCCTCGCCCTCGGCGGCGAGTGCACGGACCAGCCAGGCGACCGCGGCGGCCGGGTGCCCGAGCGAGGCCGCACCCGACGCGGTGGCGACGACCTTGCCGTTCCTCTCCAGCACCACGCCGACGAGCCGCAGGTCGATCCCCTCGGGCGACACCGGGGCCCCGACGACGTACCGGGCGGCCGAGGTGTTGTCCGCGACGACGTCGGCCATCGTGAAGCGGTAGTCGGCGTAGCGGGAGTCGAGGACCTCGATCCCCACGGTGACGCCCGACGACGCGGCCACCACGTCGGCCGCGGTGACGTGCGGGCCGGCCAGGTCGCGGCCGAGGGTGAACACGATCTCGGGCTCGCAGCGCGGCTGGATCTGCGCGCCGGTGTCCAGTGGCTCGCCGAGGTCGAGCGCCCCGGCGGCCGGGAGGAACCCGTAGATCGGCTCGGAGATGTTCACCTGCTTCTGCTTGGCCCGCGAGGTCACCCCCAGCTTCCAGCCGGCCAACGGGCCGGCGGCGCCGCGCAGCGCGCGTTGCACCTGGTAGGCGGTGGGGATGTCCAGCTCGGGGAACTCGTCGGACAGCGTGCCGATCGCAGTGCGGTCGGCGACCGCCTTGCTGAGCCGGGCGGCCAGCTCGCTGATGGTGATCATGCGCCCACCCTCACGGTGACCGCGCCGAGGCGGTCGAACTCGGCCCGGAACACGTCGCCCGGGGTCATCGGGACGGCCGCGTGCAGCGCGCCCGTCATGATCAGGTGGCCGGGTTCGAGGGCGACCCCGTTCTCGCCCAGGACGTTCGCCAGCCACGCGACGACGGCGACCGGGTCGCCGAGCGCCGCCGCGCCGGCCCCGGTGTCGACCAGCTCGCCGTTGCGCGTGAGGGTCATGCCGACGAGCCGGGTGTCCAGGTCCGCGACCGGCACGATCCGGCTCGACGTCGCGACGGCGCCGTTGGACGCCAGGTCGGCGACGGTGTCGGCCAGCTTGATCCGCCAGTCGGCGATGCGGGAGTCGACGATCTCCATCCCGGCGACGGCCCCGGCGAGCGCGGCGCGCGCCTGCGTGACAGTGACGCCCGGGCCGGCCAGCCGCTCGCCCAGCACGAACACGATCTCGGCCTCGACCTTGGGCGCGATGAACCGGCTCAGCGGGATCTCGTCGCCGTCGCGGTAGACGGTCGAGGCGAGGACGGGCCCGTGGTCGGGGGAGTCGACGCCGATCATCTTCTGCATGGGCTCGGAGGTCAGACCGACCTTGTACCCGACGATCCGGTCGCCGTCGGCGAGCAGGAGGTCGACCAGCTCGCGCTGCACCGCGTACCCGTCGGCCATCCCGAGCGTCGGGTCGTCGTCGGTGAAGGGCGGGATCGGTGTGCGGGTGCGCCGGGCGTCGTAGAGCGCCCGGGCCCTCGCCGCCGCGTCCGTCACGGGCATGGCACCTCCTCGTTCGGTGATCCTGTCCATCCTCCCCCGGCCCGGCCGTCGCGGTCACGACCGCCGGTCCTCCCCTCGGAACGCCCTGCCGGCCACGGTCGTCGGGACGCCCTCGCGGGTCCTCGGCGCCCGCGCGGTCGCGGTGGTGCAGAGTGTCCGGAGGGCGGCGGCGACGGTGTCGGCGCCGGTGGCGCGTTCGTGGGGGGCATCGTGGCCGTCGAGTTCGATCTGGGGACCCGGTACCGGACGGACGGCGGGCCGGCCCCCGTCACCGGGGTGCAGGCCGTCGCGCGGCTACTCGTGGAGCAGCACGCGGCCGACGCGGCCGCGGGCCTGCGCACCGCGTCGTTCGTCTCGGGCTATCAGGGCAGTCCCCTCGGCGGACTGGACAAGACCCTCGCCGGGCTGCCCGCGCTCGCCGAGGGTGCGGGCCTGCGGTTCGTCCCCGGGGTCAACGAGGAACTGGCCGCGACGGCGGTGTGGGGCAGCCAGGTCGAGGTGCCGGGCCACGAGCGGACCGTCGACGGCGCCGTGGGGGTCTGGTACGGCAAGGCCCCCGGCGTGGACCGGGCCGGCGACCCGTTCCGGCACGGCAACATCTGCGGCGCCCACCCGCACGGCGGCGTGCTGGTGCTCGCCGGCGACGATCCGGGCTGCAAGTCCTCGACGATCCCGTGCGTCTCGGAGCGGACGCTCGCCGGCTACGGGCTGCCCGTGCTGTACCCGGCCGACGCGGCGGACGTCGTGCGGCTGGGCCGGTACGGCATCGCGCTGAGCCGGGCGTCGGGCATGTGGGTGGGGCTGAAGATCACCGCCGACGTGGCCGACGGCGTGTACGCGCTCGACCCGGCCGAGGTCTCCGACCTCGGGATCACGGTGCCGGAGCTCGAGTGGGAGGGCCGACCCTGGCGGTACCGGCAGTACCCGATGCTCATCCCGCCGGCGTCACTGGAGGCGGAGGCCCAGCTGTACGGGCCGCGCTGGGCGATGGTCCGGGCGTTCCTGGCCGCCAACCCGGTCGACGTCCTGGTGGACCCCGCGCCGGGCGCGACGATCGGGATCGTGGCCGGCGGGAAGGCGTTCGGCGACGTCCGGCAGGCGCTGCGGGACCTCGGCGTCGACTCCGGCGTGCGGCTGCTCAAGCTCGGTGCGATCCACCCGCTGGAGCGGGAGCGTCTGCGGGACTTCGCCGCCGGGCTCGACACCGTGCTGGTGGTGGAGGAGAAGGCGCCGTTCGTGGAGACGGCGGTGCGCGACGCGCTGTACGGCATGCCCGCCGCGCCCGCGGTGCTGGGCGCGGCCGACGCGGCCGGCGCCCCGCTGGTGCCGCAGGCCGGCGAGCTCACCGCGGCGGTGCTGACCGGACCGCTGCGCCGGGTGCTCCGCGACCGCCTCCCGCTCGCCGCGCCGAGGTCCGCGCCGCCGCTGGAGCTGCTGCCGGTCGCGCGCACCCCGTACTTCTGCTCGGGCTGCCCGCACAACCGCTCGACCGTGGTCCCCGAGGGCGCGGTCGCCGGCGGCGGCATCGGCTGCCACGCGATGGTGGCGCTGACCCACCGCGAGGCCAGCGAGGTCGGCTCGCTCACGCAGATGGGCGGCGAGGGCGCGCAGTGGATCGGCCAGGCGCCGTTCACCACGGCCGGCCACATGTTCCAGAACATGGGCGACGGCACGTTCGCGCACTCCGGGCAGCTCGCGGTGCAGGCGTGCGTGGCCGCGGGCGTCACGATCACGTACAAGCTGCTCTACAACCGGGCCGTCGCCATGACCGGCGGCCAGGACGCCGAGGGCGGGCTCGAGGTGCCCGCGCTGGCCGCGAAGCTGCTGGCCGAGGGCGTCGCGAGGATCATCGTGTGCGCCGACGAGCCGCACCGCTTCCGGGACCTGCCGCCGTTGCCGAAGGGCGTGGACCTCTGGCACCGGGACCGGTTCGACGAGGCGCAGCGGGTGCTGGGGGAGACCCCGGGCGTCACGGTGCTGATCTACGACCAGCGGTGCGCCGCGGAGTCCCGGCGGCTGCGCAAGCGCGGCGCGATCCCGGTTCGGCCCACCCGCGTCGTGATCAACGAGGCGGTCTGCGAGGGCTGCGGCGACTGCGGCGCGAAGTCGAACTGCCTGTCGGTGCAGCCGGTCGACACCGAGTTCGGGCGCAAGACCCGCATCGACCAGACCTCGTGCAACACCGACTACTCGTGCCTCGACGGGGACTGCCCGTCGTTCGTCACGGTCGAGGCGCCCGGCGGCCGGGCGGCGCGCCGCGAACGGCCGGAACCGCCGCCGGTGCCCGACGTCGCGGTGCCGGAGGCCGGCGACGTCTTCCTGGCCGGGATCGGCGGCACGGGCATCGTCACGGTCAACCAGGTACTCGGCTCCGCCGCGGTGCGCGACGGGCGGGCGGTCCACGGCGTCGACCAGACGGGGCTCTCGCAGAAGGCCGGCCCGGTCGTCTCGCACCTGCGGGTCGGGGACCCCGCCGTCCTCGGTCCGGCGAACCGGGTCGGGACCGCGGACTGCTACCTCGCCTTCGACGTGCTGGTGGGGGCGGACTCCCGCTTCCTCGCCCACGCCGCGGAGGACCGGACCACCGCCGTCGTCTCGACCAGCCCGGTCCCCACGGGGGCACAGGTCCGCGACGCGGGCGTGACCCCGCAGGCCGCCGACGAGCTGGTCGCCCGGATCGCCGGGCGGTCCCGCGCCGTCGTCACGCTCGACGCGCAGGCCGCGGCCGAGGCCCTGTTCGGCGACGCGATGCCGGCCAACCTGCTGCTGGTCGGCGCGGCGTACCAGGCCGGGGTGCTGCCGGTCCCGGCCGCGGCGATCGAGTGGGCGATCGAGCTCAACGGCGTGGCGGTCGCGGCCAACACCGCGGCGTTCCGCTGGGGCCGGGTGGCGGTCGCCGACCCGGTGGCCTTCGCGGCGGCGGTCCCGTCGGCGGCCGTGCGGGACCCCGAGCCCTCCGGCCTCGACCTGGGGGAGCTGGCGGGGGAGACCCGGCGGCTGGTCGACGTCCGGGCCGCCGGGCTGGTCGCCTACCAGTCGGCGCGGACGGCGCGCGCGTACGTCGCCGACGTGCGGACCGTGTGGCGGGCCGAGCGGGCGGTGGGCGAGGACACGCGGTTCTCCGAGGCCGTGGCCCGTGGGTTGCACCGGCTCACCGCCTACAAGGACGAGTACGAGGTCGCGCGGCTGCTCACCGACCCGGCGTTCGAGGCCCGGCTCGCGGCCGAGGTGCCGGGCGGCACACGGATGCGGTACCGGCTGCACCCGCCGGTGCTCAAGGCGCTCGGGCGGCGGCGGAAGATCGCGCTCGGGCCGTGGATGCGGCCGGTGCTGCGCACCCTGGCGAGGGGGAAGGTGGTGCGCGGCACGCCGCTCGACCCGTTCGGCCGCACCGAGGTCCGGAGGCTGGAGCGGGCGCTGCGGGACGAGTACCGCGCGATGGTGCTCCGGCTGGCGCGCTCGCTCACCTCGCAGACCTACGACACCGCGGTGGCGGCGGCCGAGGCGGCGGAGCTGGTCCGCGGCTACGAGGACGTCAAGCTGGCCGGGGTGGCGCGGTACCGGGCCCGGCTCGCCGAGCTCGGTCTCGGTGAGCTCGGTCTCGTCGAGCGCGGTCCGGCCGGACCCGGGGTGCCCGAGCCCGCGGGTCCGGCCTCTTGACGTCGGCGGCCGCGGCGTTCTCGATCAGGTGACGTGGCTCCCGTAACGCCGTTCGGCGCGGGCCTGACGGGAATCGGCGTGACCACGGGCACGCGCTGGTCGCTCTCCGTGGTCGGGCGGGTGCTGTCGGCGACGACGACCGGGGCGCGGGCCTGTCCGTGCGGTGAACGGCGGCGAACGACCCGCGTGTCGCGGCGACACGCCGGTCCTCCCGGACGTCGGCCGCTCGGCGCGCCACCCGATCCGGTGGTCTCGCCGGACGCAACCGGACCGCGACAGGGCGGCTCCGGCCCCGCTAGCGTCGTCCGCGGATCACGACGAGGTCACGAAGAGGACACCGGGCCGGCATCCCCGAGCCGTCCCGTCCCGGCCCCCCACCGGACGTCCGGGCCCCGTCACGGTTCGGAAGGAAGATCGTGGCACGGCATCGCTCCCCCCAGGGCCGTCGCGCGATCGCCGGGCCTCCGCTGCTCGCCGTCCCCCGGGCGACAGCGGGGCCCGGCGGCCTGCGAACGAGCATCCCGCTCCCCGGCGGCTCCCCGTCGCTCTCCCTGTCGTCCCCGCCCTCCGGCGTCACCTCCCTGCAGGCCCGCATGGCCGCGGTCGTCGCCGTCGGCGGCGTCGTGGCCGCGGCCGGGCAGGCCGCCTACTCGGGCGCGCTCCCGGACCTGGACTCCGGGGCCAACGCGCTGCGTGCCGGTCTCGTCGAGCTGACCACCCGGGCGTCCGCCCTCACGGGCGACCTCCGTGACACCTCCGCCGACACCTCCGCCGACACCGCCACCGGCACGGCCGACGCCATCGCCGACCTCGGAGGCCGGCAGGTCCGCGTGCCGCTCGCGCCCGTGGCGGTGCCGCCGGCGGTGGCCACCCCCGGAACGGTCGCCGGCCCGGTGACCGGCGCGGACGTCGTGGCCGACGTGGTCAAGGCCGCCGGCCTGCACCAGGCCGCCGCCGACGCCGCCCGCAAGGCCGCGGAAGAGGCGGAGGTCGCCCGGCAGGCCGCCGAGGCCGAAGCCGCGCGCCAGGCCGACGAGCTGGCGAAGCTGGGCGCTTCCCGCGCCGCCGGCGGCGGGATCCAGATGGTGGTCGGGCGGGTGTCGTCCGGCTTCGGCATCCGCGGCGGCGTCCCGCACCAGGGCCTGGACATCGCCGCGCCGATCGGCACGCCGATCCATGTCCCGCTGGCGGGCATCGTGATCAGCTCGGGGCCCGCGAGCGGCTTCGGGCTGTGGGTGCGGGTGCAGCACGCCGACGGCACGATCACCACCTACGGGCACATCAACCGGTCGCTGGTCGGGGTCGGCCAGCAGGTGGACGCCGGGCAGGAGATCGCCGAGGTCGGCAACCGCGGCGAGTCCACCGGCCCGCACCTGCACATCGAGGTCACCACCCCGGCCGGAACGAAGATCAACCCGAAGCCGTGGCTCGACGAGCAGGGCATCGGCTACACCTGACCGGCCTCGACCATCGGGACGACCGGTCGATCTACCGGTACGCCTCCAGCGCGCGGATCTTGTTCGTCACGTCGAGCGCGGCGACCTTGTAGGCCTCGGACAGGGTCGGGTAGTTCAGCACCGTGTCCACCAGGTAGTCGACCGTGCCGCCGCAGCCCATGATCGCCTGTCCGATGTGGACGAGGTCGGTGGCGTTGGTGCCGAACACGTGCACGCCCAGCAGCGTGCGGTCCTCCGTGGACACCAGCAGCTTGAGCATGCCGTAGGAGTCGCCGACGATCGCGCCGCGGGCCAGCTCGCGGTACCGCGAGATCCCGACCTCGTAGGGCGTGGCGGACTCGGTCAGCTCGGCCTCGGTCCTCCCGCAGTACGAGATCTCCGGGACGGTGTAGATGCCGATGGGCTGCAGGCCGTGCAGCTCGCGGGCGGGCTCGCCGAACGCGTGGTACGCGGCCAGCCGGCCCTGGTCCATGCTCGTCGCGGCCAGGGCGGGGAAGCCGATCACGTCGCCGACGGCGTAGATGTGCTCGACCTCGGTCCGGAAGTGCTGGTCCACGGCGATCCGGCCGCGCCCGTCGGCGGTGAGGTTCGCCTTGTCCAGCGCCAGCTCGTCGGTCACGCCCTGCCGGCCCGCGGAGTACATCACCATGTCGGCGGGGATCTTCTTCCCGCTGGCCAGCGAGGTGATCGTGCCCTTCGCGGTGTTCTCCACGCGGGCGACCTCCTCGCCGAAGCGGAACGAGACGCCCTGGTCGCGGAGGTGGAACTTCAGCGACTCGACGACCTCGGGGTCGCAGAAGTCCAACATGGCCGGTCGCTTCTCGACGACCGTGACCTTGGTGCCCAGCGCGGCGAACATCGACGCGTACTCGATGCCGATGACGCCGGCGCCGACCACGACCATCGAGGTGGGCACCCGGCTCAGGTGCAGGACGGCGTCGGAGTCCACGACGTGGTATCCCTCGTCGTCGAACTCGACCTCCGGCGGCCGGGCGGGCCTCGTGCCGGTCGCGATCACGATGTGCCCGGCCGTGACGGTGGTGTGGTCGCCGCGCTCCGTCCCGGTCACGGTGACGGTGTGCGGGTCCTCGAAGTGCGCGGTGCCGCCGAGGATGTCCACGCGGTTGCGCAGCAGCTGGCTGCGGATGATCTCCACCTCGCGGCCCACGACGTGCTGCGTGCGCGCGAGCAGGTCCGCGATGGTGATCTCGGACTTGACGCGGTAGCTCGCGCCGTACATCTCGCGCTGGGCGAAGCCGGTGAGGTAGAGGACCGCCTCGCGCAGCGTCTTCGACGGGATCGTACCCGTGTTGACGCAGACACCGCCCATCATGTCGCGGCGCTCCGCGATCGCCACCCGCTTGCCGAGCTTGGCCGCGGCGATCGCCGCCTTCTGCCCGCCCGGGCCCGAACCGATCACCAGCAGGTCGTAGTCGTACACCGACCGTCCCTCCCGTGCGCGCTCGTGCGCCGTCTGCGCTCGATCAGGGTTCCCGGGTCGGCCCTCGGGAGCAACCGTTCGACGTTACATCCGCGCGACGACGTGGCGAACCGTTCCGGTGCCCGTCCCGCCCGTCCGTCCACAGGACCCGGTCGGGGCCGCGGTTCCCGGTGCCCGGCGTGGCGGTCATCCACAGTCCACGCCGGAAGTCCGCCGGCCGTCGGGGGCGGGGGTGAGGCTGTCGGGCATGAGTCCCGTGCCGTCCCCCGTCCCGCCGTCCGGCCCTTCGTCTCCCGCGTCCGCGCTGCCCGGTGACCCCGACTCCCCGGTGCGCGTCGGTACCGAGGGGCTGCTGGCCGCGGTGCCGGTTCTGATCGGGTTCCGCCCGCGGGACTCGCTGGTCCTGGTCGCGACGGGTGGCCCGCACGGCCGCCGGGTGGGCCTGACGTTGCGGGTGGACCTGCCGCCGCCGGACGACCCGGAGCTGGTCGCGGCGCTCTGCGAGTCCGCGGCCGCGGCGCTGTGCCGGGACGACCCGGAGGGCGCGGCCGTGCTGGTCGTGGGCGGGGGAGAACCGTCGCCGCCGGGAACGGCGGAGCCGGGGTGGCCGCCGCGGGCCGACGTCGCGGGCGCCGCCACGCTCGCCCTGCTCGAGCGCGAGATCGGGGTGCACACGGTGGCGTGGGCGGCCGAGATCGCCGCGGGCGCGCCGTGGCGGTGCTACCCGCTGCACGACTGCCGCTGCGAGGGCACCCTGCCGGACCCGGCGGCCTCCGTCCTCGCCGCCACCGCGGTGGCCCGGGGCGCCGTGCTGCGCGACTCCCGCGAGGATCTGCAGCGCGTGGTGCAGCCCGGCGGACCCGAGGACGGACCGGCCGGCGCGTCGCCGGACGCCGACGCCGGCGGGACCGCTCCCGGGTGCGCTGCCGACCAGGGCGAGGCGGAGTCCGCCGGGTCACCGGAGGGGCGACGGGCTGCCGACCCGCGCCGCCTGCTGCGCGACGCGCTGGCCGACGCCGCCGCTGGCCGCCTGGTCGTCGGGCGGCGGTTCGCCGGGGCGATGGCGTCGGCGCTGCGCCGGCCGTGGTTCCGGGACGAGGCCCTCGCGGCCTGTGCCGGGCCGTGGGCAGCGGAGGCCGAGCAGCTCTGGGCGGCCCTGGCCCGGACCAGCCCCGGCGCGGACGCCGCGACCCCGGCCGCCCTGCTCGCCGTCTCGGCGCTGCTGCGGGGCGACGGGGCGCTGGCCAACGTGGCCCTCGACCGGGCGTTCGGCGCCGATCCGGGCCACCGCCTGGCCCACTCCCTCCGGGCCGGGCTCGACGGCGGCTGGGGCCCGCGAGAGATCCGGGCGTGGCTGGAGGGGGAGCAGTGAGCTCCCTCCTTTCGCGTGGCTCAGACCGGGAGGCGGCCCTGGGCGAAGCGCCAGGCGTCGCCGACCATGGTCTCCAGGGCGGTGCGGGTCGGGTTCCAGCCCAGCTCGCTCGTCGCGCGCTCGCTGGAGGCGATGAGGACCGCGGGGTCGCCGGCCCGGCGCGGCGCCACGCGGGCGGGGATCGGGTGCCCGGTCACCGTGCGGCAGGCCTCCACCACCTCGAGCACCGAGAAGCCGCGGCCGCTGCCGAGGTTGTAGATCCCGTGCCGGCCCGGCTCCGCCTTCTGCAGGGCGAGCAGGTGGGCGTCGGCGAGGTCGTCGACGTGGATGTAGTCCCGCAGGCAGGTGCCGTCCGGGGTGTCCCAGTCGTCGCCGAAGACGGCGACGGCCTCCCGGGTGCCCGCGGCCACCTGCAGCACGATCGGGATCAGGTGCGTCTCCACCGCGTGGCGCTCGCCGAAGCGGCCGTGGGCGCCGGCGACGTTGAAGTAGCGCAGGCTGACCGCCGCCAGCCCGTGGGCCGCCGCGTAGGAGGTGATCATGGTGTCGATGGCGAGTTTGCTGGCGCCGTACGGGTTGGTCGGCCGGGTCGGCGCGTCCTCGCGGATCGGCACCTGCTCCGGCTCGCCGTACACCGCGGCGGTGGAGGAGAAGACCAGCCGCGGGGTGCCGTGCTCGCGCATCGCCTCGAGCAGCCGGAAGGTGCGGACCACGTTGTTGTCCCAGTACAGCTCCGGCTTCTCCACCGACTCGCCGACCAGCGAACGGGCGGCGAAGTGCAGCACCCCGTCGAAGCCCTCGGCCAGCAGCGGCCCCGCGGCCTCGGACAGTTCGCCCTCGACGAAGCGCGCGCCCTCCGGCACCGCGTCCGCGTGCCCCGTGGACAGGTCGTCGAGCACCACGACCTCGTGCCCGGCCTCCACCAGGTGGGCCGCGTTGACGCTGCCGACGTAGCCCGCGCCTCCGGAGACGAGCAGCTTCACGAGGTCCTCCCTGGATCCGGCTGTTCTGCGCGGAACGGTCTCACGCCCGGCCCGGTTCCCCGCGCCCGCCCCCGGACACGCCGCGAGCCCCGGCGGCCGGACCGGGGCTCGTGGTGGGACGGGCGTGCGTGCCCGTGCGGACCACCGGTGGCGGCCCGCACGGGCGGGAACCGCGGCTCAGACCGCGCGGACGAGGACCGCGTGGGCGATCAGCGGCGCGACGGTGGCCGTCTCGCCGCTCGCGTTGACGGGCACGGGGTCGCCGAAGCGCGGGATGCCGCCGACCTCGACGTCGCCGCCCGGGACGATCCCGGCCAGCTTCAGCTCGGCCATCAGGTCCGCGTCCACCTGCACGTGCTCCGCGATCCGGCGCACCTCGACCCGGCCGCCGCCGCGGCGGGCGAACTCG
Source organism: Pseudonocardia terrae (assembly GCF_021343995.1). Classification (GTDB taxonomy): domain Bacteria; phylum Actinomycetota; class Actinomycetes; order Mycobacteriales; family Pseudonocardiaceae; genus Pseudonocardia; species Pseudonocardia terrae. The sequence goes on from NZ_JAJTTE010000012.1 coordinate 76,485, forward strand.
TCGAGCCGCTGCAGGCCGACCTCGAGGGTCGGCGGCGCCGAGGTGCGGGTGGCACCCGCCGCCTCGGGGGCGCGCAGCTCGTCGAGCCCCGGGATCGGGTTGCCGTAGGGCGAGACCTGCGGGTCGTCGAGCAGCGCGACGAGCTTGCGCTCCACCGCGTCGCTCATCACGTGCTCCCAGCGGCAGGCCTCCGCGTGCACCAGCTCCCACTCGAGGCCGATGACGTCGATGAGCAGGCGCTCGGCGAGGCGGTGCTTGCGCATCACGGCCACGGCACGGGAGCGGCCGTCCTCGGTCAGCTCGAGGTGGCGGTCGCCGGCGACGACGACGAGCCCGTCGCGCTCCATGCGCGCCACCGTCTGGCTGACGGTCGGACCGCTCTGCCCGAGGCGTTCGGCGATCCGCGCGCGCAGCGGGACGACGCCCTCCTCCTCGAGCTCGTAGATGGTCCGGAGGTACATCTCGGTGGTGTCGATGAGATCGTTCACGGCCGGCCCCTTCGTTCGTCTGACCAGTCTAGCGGCGCCGGTCGCAGCGTCGTCGCAGCGTTGTCGGCGGGCTCGCGGTGGTCGTCGGTTGGACGCTGCTGCGTGGTGGGAGATGGTCAGGGGACGTTCCGCGGGCCCGGACGCGGGCCCGGTTCCGTGCGACGCCCTCCGTCACCCGCCCGGGTGCCGCCGCGAGCAGCGCGGTGCGGCGGCGCCCGGGGCGGCGGACGCTTCGGGCCCGAGGATAGACCGTGCAGGATGGTGTGCGTGTCCCCGCCGAACGACGATCCGCACCTCGAGCCGGACGACGGCCCGACCGCCGACCGCTCCGGTGCCGCACCGGAACCGGGCTGGAGCGCGCCGCTGATCGGTCCCGCCGGCCTCGCGGCCGTGCTCGACGGACCCGACCGGCCGGTGGTGCTCGACGTGCGCTGGCGCCTCGGCGGGCCGCACGGCCGCGCCGACCACCTGGCCGGGCACGTCCCCGGCGCAGGGTTCGTCGACCTGGACTCCGAGCTGGCCGATCCGCAGGGGGCCGGCGGGCTCGGCGGGCGCCACCCGCTGCCGTCGGTGGCCCGGCTGGAGAGGGCGCTGCGGCTGTGCGGGGTGCGCGCCGGCTCCCGCGTGGTGGCCTACGACGACGGGGACGGCTCCGTCGCCGCCCGTGCCTGGTGGCTGCTGCGCTGGGCCGGTCTGCCCGCGGACCGGGTCGCGGTCCTCGACGGCGGCTGGGCCGCCTGGCGGGCCGCCGGGCTGCCCGAGGACACCGGGGCGCTGCCGCCGCAGCACGGCACGATCGTCGTCCGGCCCGGCGGCATGCCGGTGGTCGACGCGGACGGGGCGGCGGTCGTCGCCGCCGCCGGCGTGCTGCTCGACGCCCGCGCCGCGGTGCGCTACCGCGGCGAGCAGGAGCCGGTCGACCCGCGGGCGGGGCACGTCCCGGGGGCGGTGAACGCGCCGTTCGCGGGGCACGTGGGCCCGGACGGGCACTGGCTCCCGCCCGAGGAGCTGGCCGAGCGCTTCCGCGTCCTCGGGGTCGGGCGCGGGCCGGTGGGCGCGTACTGCGGCTCCGGGGTCACCGCGTCGTCGGTCGTGCTCGCGCTGGAGGTGGCGGGGCTGCGCCCACCCGACCGGCCGGCGGTGCTCTACGCCGGGTCGTGGTCGGACTGGAGCTCCGATCCGCGCCGGCCCGTCGCGACCGGCGCGGAGCCGGGCGACCCGGGGCAGTTGTGAGGAGTCACCTGCCGGATCTCCTCCCAGGAGCGGCCGGCGCCGTGGTCCTCGCCGTCGACACCGGCGTGACCGGGCGCCCGGGACCTCCGACACGTGGCCGCACGCGCGCGATTCGCCTACCGTCCGCGTCATGAGCCCGCGCACCTCGGTGGTCTGGACACCGGAGTTCCTCACCTACCAGCTCTCGGACGACCATCCGCTCAATCCGGTGCGGCTCGACCTGACGATGCGGCTGGCGAGCCGGCTGGGCGTGCTCGACGGCGTCGAGCTGCTCGCGCCGGAGCCGGCCACGGAGCAGGATCTGCTGCGCGTCCACGAACCCGGCTACCTCACGGCGGTGAAGTCCGCCCCGGAGATGCCGTTCGACGTCGGGCACGGGCTCGGCACGGACGACAACCCGATCTTCTTCGGCATGCACGAGGCCAGCTCCCTGATCTGCGGGGGTTCGCTGCTCGCGGCGCGGGAGATCGCGGAGGGCCGTGCCGACCGGGCGGTCAACATCGCCGGCGGGCTGCACCACGCCATGCCGGGCCGGGCGGCCGGGTTCTGCGTCTACAACGACTGCGCGGTGGCCATCGCGTGGCTGCTCGAGCAGGGCTACGAGCGGATCGCCTACGTCGACGTCGACGTGCACCACGGCGACGGCGTCCAGACCGCGTTCTACGACGACCCGCGGGTCATGACCATCTCGTTGCACCAGCACCCGCTCACACTGTGGCCGGGCACCGGGTGGTCGGCGGAGCTGGGCAAGGGAGAGGGCGAGGGGTTCGCCGTCAACATTCCCCTGCCGCCCGGAACGGGCGACGCGGGCTGGCGCCGCGCCTTCCACGCGATCGTGCCCTCGCTGCTCGAGGAGTTCCGCCCGCAGATCCTGGTCAGCGAGTGCGGCGCCGACGCGCACGCCGAGGACCCGCTGGCCAACCTGGAGATGTCGGTCGACGGGCAGCGCGCGACCTACCAGGCCATGCGCGAGCTGGCCGAGACCACCGCCGGCGGGAAGTGGCTCGTTCTCGGTGGGGGCGGGTACGCGCTGTTCCGTGTGGTGCCGCGGGCCTGGACCCACCTCCTCGCGACGGTCCTCGACCGCGACCTCGACCCGGCGACGTCCGTCCCCGCGGACTGGACCGCCCATGCCACCTCGCTCACCCGGATGCCGCTGCCGGTCGCCATGACCGACGACGCCGACCCCTCCTACTCCCCGTGGGGCGACGGCGTGGCGGACCGGGTCGACGGCGGCCTCGTCGACACCCGGCGGGCCGTCTTCCCCCTGCACGGCCTCGACCCCGACGACCCCCGGGACTAAGTCCATGCCTGATCGCGCGCCCCACCGGGCCGACCAGACCACCACCGACCCCAGCACGCAGCCCGGCACCCACACCGGCACCGTGACCGCCGACCCGCCGACGGACGGAGCCGGCAGCGCCCCGGAGACGAGCGTTCCCGCGCCGGCCGAACCCGCCTACCCCCGGCACTGGGAGGCGGACATCGTCGCCTCCGACGGCCGGATCGTGCACCTGCGGCCGATCCACCCGTCCGACGCCGACGCGCTGCTGGCCTTCCACCAGCACCTGTCCGACCGCACCCGGTACCTGCGCTACTTCGGGCCCTACCCGCGGATCCCCCCGCGCGACCTGGAGCGGTTCGTCACCGTCGACCACCACAAGCGGGTCGCCTTCGTCGCGCTGCTCGGCGACGAGATCATCGCCGTCGGCCGGTACGAGGGCCTGGGCGACCCGGACAGGCCCGACGACCCCGTGACGTCGGCCGAGGTCGCGTTCGTGGTGCGGGACGACCACCAGGGCCGCGGGCTGGGTTCGATCCTGCTGGAGCACCTCGCCGCGGCGGCCCGGGAGAACGGGCTGGACCGCTTCGAGGCCGAGGTGCTGGTGGAGAACCACACCATGGTCCGCGTCTTCCGGGAGGCCGGGTACCAGGTGCGGCGGGCCTTCGCCGAGGGCGTGCTGCACCTCGAGTTCGACATCGACCCCACCGAGCGCTCCCTCGCCGTGCGGGACTCGCGCGAGCAGGCCGCGGAGGCCCGCAGCGTCGCGAACGTGCTCAACCCGACGTCCGTCGCGGTCATCGGGGCGTCCACGGACCAGTCGAAGATCGGTCACGCGGTCCTGGCGAACCTGTTGCGCGCCAACTTCACCGGGCCCGTCTACCCGGTCAACCCCGACGCCCGCTCGGTGCGCGGCGTGCGCGCCTACGCCTCGGTCACGGACATCCCCGACCCCGTCGACCTGGCCGTCGTCGCCATCCCCGCCTCAGGGATCGACGAGGTCATGGACTCCTGCCTGGAGAAGGGGGTCAAGGCGCTGGTGGTGGTCAGCTCCGGGTTCGCCGACGCCGGCGGCCGCGGCGTCATCGCCGAGCGCAAGCTCGTCGCGGAGGCCCGGGCGCACGGCATGCGGGTGATCGGGCCGAACGCGCTGGGCGTGGCCAACCTGGCCGACGAGGTGCGGCTCAACGCCAGCCTCGCCCCGGACCTGCCGCCGCGCGGGCGGGTCGGCTTCTTCAGCCAGTCCGGCGCGCTGGGCACGGCGATCCTGGCGACGGCCAAGTCCCGCGGCCTCGGCCTGTCGACCTTCGTCTCCGCCGGTAACCGCGCGGACGTCTCCGGCAACGACCTGCTGCAGTTCTGGCAGACCGACCCGGCGACCGACGTCGTGCTGCTCTACCTGGAGACCTTCGGCAACCCGCGCAAGTTCGGCCGGCTCGCACGCCGGCTCGCCCGGACCAAGCCAGTGGTGGCGGTGAAGAGCGGCCGGCACGCGCGGCCCGAGCGGCTCCGCGAGAGCGCCGTCCCGATCGACGACGCGAGTGTGCGGGCGCTGTTCGAGCAGTCCGGCGTGATCCGGGTCGAGACCATCGCCCAGCTGTTCGACACCGCGCTGCTGCTGGCCTACCAGCCGTTGCCCAAGGGCAGGCGGGTCGCGGTCGTCGGCAACTCGACCGCGCTGAACGTGCTGGTCACGGACGCGCTGCGGGACGAGGGCATGGAGACCGCGGGCGACCCGGTCGACATCGGCGCGGCCGCGTCGCCGGAGGAGTTCGCCGCCGCCGTGAGCCGAGCCCTGGAGGCGGGCGGCGCGGGCGAGGCGGACTCGATCGTCGTGGTGTTCGTGCCGCCGATCGCGACGCCGGGCGCGGAGTACGCGCGGGTGCTGCGCGAGACCGCGAACAGCGGCGCGGACAAGCCGGTGGCGGCGGTCTTCCTCGCGATGGAGGGTGTGCCCGACGAGCTCGCGGTCCCGCTGCCCGACGGCACGCCCGGCCCGGGGTCGGTCCCCTCGTACGCCAGCCCGGAGCGGGCGGTGCAGGCGCTGTCCCGGGTGGCCCGGTACGCGGCCTGGCGGGAGATGCCGGTCGGGGAGTTCGTGCAGCCCGACGGCATCGACCTCGACCGGGCGCGGGCCACGATCGAGGGCCTCGGGGTGGGCGCGGAGGCGGACGGCGCCACCCGCACGCTGACGGACGACGAGGCCGTCGAGCTGCTGGGCTGCTTCGGCATCTCCGTCACGGCGTTCCGGCGGGTCCGCGGGTCGGAGGCCGCGGAGAAGGCGGCCGACGAGCTCGGCTACCCGGTCGCGCTCAAGGCGGTGGGGGACCGCTGGCGGCACCGGACCGACCTCGTCGGCGTGCGCCTGGACCTGGGCTCGGCGGCCGCGGTCCGCCGGGCGTTCGCCGACATCGAGCGGGTGACCGGTAAGGACGAGGTCTACGTGCAGCGGATGGCGCCCAAGGGCACGTCGTGCGTGCTGGAGGTGGCCGAGGACCCGTCGTTCGGCTCGCTGCTGTCCTTCGGCATCTCGGGCATGGCCACCCAGCTGCTCGACGACCGGGCCTTCCGGGTGGTGCCGCTGTCGACCGAGGACGCGGCGGCGCTGGTCCGGGCGCCGCGGGCCGCGCCGCTGCTCACCGGCTACCGGGGCTCCGAGCCGGCCGACCTGGCCGCGATGGAGGACCTGGCGCTGCGGGTCGGGGCGATGGCCGAGGCCCTGCCGGAGCTGCGCTCGCTCGCGCTCGACCCGGTGCTGGCGTCGGCGGAGGGGGCATTCGTCACCGGGGCCCGGGTCGTCCTCGGCCCGCCCCCGACGCGCGACGACCACGGCCCCCGCCGCCTCGGCTGAGAGGCCGCATTGTGGAACCATAATGCGCGATTCCGCCCTCGATGATCGCGTTATGGAACCATGATGCGCGAGAGGGCGGGCGTTTCGCGCATTATGGTTCCAAAGTGCGGGTCGGTCAGGTGCGGAAGGTGACCTGCAGGGTCGGGGTGCTGGTGTCGGCGAAGAAGTCGTTGCCCTTGTCGTCGACGACGACGAAGGCGGGGAAGTCCTCGACCTCGATCTTCCAGACCGCCTCCATGCCGAGCTCCGGGTACTCCAGGACATCGACCTTGCGGATGCAGTCCTGCGCGAGCCGGGCCGCCGGGCCGCCGATCGAGCCCAGGTAGAACCCGCCGTTGGCGGCGCAGGAGTCCGTGACCTGCTTCGAACGGTTGCCCTTGGCCAGCATGACCAGCGAGCCGCCCGCCTCCTGGAACTGCTTCACGTAGGAGTCCATGCGGCCCGCGGTGGTGGGACCGAAGGAGCCGGACGCGTAGCCCTCGGGCGTCTTGGCCGGGCCGGCGTAGTAGACCGGGTGGTCCTTCAGGTACTGCGGCATCTCCTCGCCGCGGTCGAGGCGCTCGGCGATCTTCGCGTGCGCGATGTCGCGGGCCACCACGAGCGGGCCGGTCAGCGAGACGCGGGTCTTCACCGGCAGCTGCGAGAGCGTCGCGCGGATCTCCGACATCGGGCGGGTGAGGTCGATCTTCACGACCTCCTCGGCACCGGATGCCGCGCCCGGCTCCGACAGCTGCTCCTCGGTCACGTCCGGCATGTACTTCGCCGGGTCGAACTCCAGCTGCTCGAGGTACACGCCGTCGGCGGTGATCTTCGCCTTGGCCTGGCGGTCCGCCGAGCAAGACACTGCGATGCCGACGGGGAGGGAGGCACCGTGGCGCGGCAGCCGGATCACGCGGACGTCGTGGCAGAAGTACTTGCCGCCGAACTGCGCGCCGATGCCGAAGTTGCGGGTGAGCTCCAGGACCTGCTGCTCCAACTCGGGGTCCCGGATCGCGTGGCCCAGCTCCGATCCCGCCGTGGGCAGCGTGTCCAGGTAGCGCGCCGAGGCCAGCTTCGCGACCTTCAGCGTGTACTCGGCGGACATGCCGCCCACGACGATCGCGAGGTGGTACGGCGGGCAGGCCGCGGTGCCCAGCGAGCGCAGCTTCTCGTCGAGGAAGGCGGCGAGCTTCTTCGGGTTCAGCAGCGCCTTCGTCTCCTGGTAGAGGAAGGTCTTGTTGGCCGAGCCGCCGCCCTTGGCCATCACCAGGAACTCGTACTTCGGCTTCTGCCCGGGGACCGAGTACAGCTCGACCTGCGCGGGCAGGTTGGTGCCGGTGTTCTTCTCGTCCCAGAAGGACACCGGCGCCATCTGCGAGTACCGGAGGTTCAGCTCGTCGTAGGCCTGGAAGACCCCGCGCGAGACGGATTCCTCGTCGTTCCCGCCGGTCAGGACAGTCTCGGTCTTCTTGCCGATGACGATCGCGGTGCCGGTGTCCTGGCACATGGGCAGCACCCCGCCTGCCGAGACGCACGCGTTGCGCAGCAGGTCGGTCGCGACGAACCGGTCGTTGCCGGACGCCTCCGGGTCGTCGATGATCGCGCGGAGCTGGGCGAGGTGACTCGGCCGCAGGTGGTGCTGGATGTCCTTCACGGCCTCGCGGACCAGGCCGGTGATCGTGGTGGGATCGATCTCGAGGAACGTCCTGCCGGCCGCTTCGACGAGCTTCCCGGCGGGAAGGTCGAGCTCGCGGTACTCGGTCTGGTCGTCCCCGAGCGGGAGCACGTCGGTGTGGTGGAACTCGGGCATGGGAGGACGCTACCTCCGGATCTCCCCGCCCCCGGTACGGCGCGGGCGTGATGCTCGCCCCGCGCCGCCCAGCTCGCCGCCTCGCCGCCTCGCCGCCTCGCCGCCTCGCCGCCCCGCCCCGCCGCGCCGCCCGTCGCGCCGCCCGCCGCGCCGCCCGCCGCGCCGCCCGCCGCGCCGCCCGTCGCGCCGCCCGCCGCGCCACTCGGTCGTGTCGCCCGCCGTGTCCCGGTGTGAGCGGGATCCCCCCGTCGACCGACCGGGCGACACCGCCCGTCTCCCGCAGAGCGCCGCACGTCGTTCGAGTGGCGTTCACCCCCTCTCCACCCGATCGTGGCCGAACCGTGTTGCTAGCGTGCCGCCGTGGAGAGCCGGGGCGTACGGGCGCCAGATGACCCGCCGGAACCCGCAGCCCCGCGATCGTCCGGGCGGCGGTCCCACCCGTCGCCGTCCCGGACCCGCGGGGGTCTCGTCCGCGGTTCCCTGATCCGCAGCGCCGCCCATCGCGACGGGCTCGCGCTCATCCTCGGCTCCGGCCTCACCTCGGCCGTCGGGCTCGTCTACTGGGTGCTCGCCGCCCGGCTGTTCCCCGCCGACGTCGTCGGCCTCAACCAGGCGGCGCTCTCCGCGGTGATGCTGCTGGGCAGCGTCGCGCACCTGAACATGACGTACGCGCTGCTGCGCTTCGTCCCGGTCGCGGGGCGGGCGGCGCGCCGCCTGGTGATCGGCGGGTACCTGGCCGCGGGCGCGATCGCCGCCCTGGTCGGGCTGGCCTTCGCGACCGGCGCGCGGTGGTGGGCGCCGGACCTGGTGGCGGCGGTCGGCCAGGACCGGCTGACGGTGTTCTTCGTGCTCGCGACGCCGGTGTGGGCGTTGTTCACGGTGCAGGACTACGTGCTGACCGGGATCCGGCGGGCGACGGTGGTCCCGCTGGAGAACGGCGTGTTCGCCGTGCTCAAGGTCGGGCTGCTGCTGGCGGCGCTGGCCGCCACCGTGACCGGGGCGGTCGCCGTCTCCTGGATGGTCGCGACGGCGCTGCTGGTCCTGGTCGTCAACGTCTGGCTGCTGGCCCGCGCGCTGCCCCGCTTCACCCGCGAGCACGAGGCCGCGGGCGGACCCGTCGAGCGGATCACGGTGCGCGATCTCGGCGGCTTCGTGCGTGCCGACTACGCGGGGGCGATCTTCCAGCAAGCCGCGATGTTCGGCATGCCCGTCCTGGTGCTCGGCCGGCTCGGGCCGGAGGCCAACGGCGCCTACGGCATCGTCTGGCAGATCGCGCAGGCGCTGTTCGTGGTCTCGTCCGGGATGAACCAGTCGATGGTCGCCCACACCGCGGCCGACGCGGGTTCGGCCGAGACGGTCGAGGCGGCCCGAAGGGCGACGATCCGCCGTTCGCTGACCCTCGTCCTGCCGGGTGCCCTGGTCGTGGCCGTCGGCGCCCCGCTGATCCTGTCCGTGTTCGGCGCCGGCTACGCCCGCGAGGGCACCGCCGCGCTCGCGCTGACCGCCCTCGCCGCCGTGCCGTACGCGGTGACCTCCGCGACCGTGAGCGCCGCACGGGTCCGCCGCCGCGGCGTCGTCCAGTTCGCGGTGCCCGCCGCGGCCGCGGTCCTGGTGATCGGCGGCTCCTGGGTGCTGCTGCCGGTGCTCGGGATCGTCGGGGCCGGCCTGGCGTGGCTGGTCGGGCAGTCGCTGGTGGCACTCGTGATCATGCTCCTGACCGCGCGGTGGCTGCCGCCGGTGCTGGCCCGCCGGGTCGACGCCCTGCGCTCGGCCGGGCTGCTGCGCCGCATCGGCGGCGCCGGCACCCTGCTGCACGTCGTCCCGGGCGGCGCGGGCTGGACCCTCGGCGAGCGCCTGAGCGGCGGCTCGGAGTCCGTGGTCGTCCGGGTCGGCCCGGAGGGCGGCGCCGTCGCGCAGGGGGCGCTGCTCAAGGCGTGCGACACCCCGCGCAGCCGGCGCGGGCTGGCCTGGCAGACCGAGGTGCTCGACCGGCTGCACGCCGACCCCCGGATCGGGCACCTGCACCCGCTGCTGCCGCGCGTGCTCGGCGCGGGCGAGATCGGGCGCAGCTACTGCGTGATCGAGTCGCTGGTGCCGGGGGAGAGCGGGCTGACCGTGCTGCGCGACCCCCTGCGCGGTCCGGCCCTCGTCGACCACGCCGTCCAGGTGATCGGCGAGCTCCACCGGCACACCGGGGAGGTCCGCCAGGTCGGGCCCGAGGACCTCGACGCGTGGGTGCACGAGCCGCTGTCGCGGGTGCGGTCGCTGGTCCCGCGGGCGTTGCACGCCGACACTCGTGCCCTCGGCGCCATGCTCGACGCCGCCCTGCGTGGCCGCCGCGCGTCCGTCGGCTGGGTCCACGGCGACTTCAGTCCGGTCAACCTGCTCGTCGACCCGGCGGGCCGGGTCAGCGGGATCGTCGACTGGTGCGAGGCGCGGCCCGCGGGCCTGCAGGTGCTCGACGTCGTGGCGCTGCACCAGTTCGCCGTGATGCACGGGGCGGGGCGCGAGCTCGGCCCGCTGGTGCTCGACTGGCTGGCCGGCGCGCCCGACGCGGTGGGCCGGCGGCTGGGTGCGGCCCAGCGTCGGCTCGGCGGGGACCCGGTCGACCCCCGGGCGCTCATCGCGCTGGGCTGGCTGCAGCACGTCTCCGAGGTGGCCCGGAAGTCGGCGCGCGCCTCGGCCAACCCGGTGTGGGTGCGGCGCAACGTCCGGGCCCCGCTGCGCGGCGCCTGCGCGGCCCTCGAGGCCAGCGGCCCGGGGCCGGTGCCGGTGACGGAGCCGCTGACGGAACCGTTTCCGGAGACCGAGCCGGTCACGGAGCCGTTCACGGATCAGGCCGCGAGCTGAGTGTGGGCGGGTGGCCGGACCGGCCCCCGTCCGGTCCGGCCACCCCGGGCGACACCGACGGCGCGCCGGAGGACCGGCAGCCGCGGTGCGGGGTAGGAGGGGAACTCCGTCGACCCTCCCCGACGTGGGCGGCCCGCGTCAAACATCCGGCTGGCTTCTCCACCCGCACGTCGTAATGTGAGTCACATGCCTCATTCCATTCTCGGGACCGCCGTGCGGCGGATCGAGGACCCCGACCTGATCACCGGAGCCACCACCTACGTCGGCAACATCGTCGCCGGCCGCACGGACGTGCTGCACGCGGCGTTCGTCCGCTCGCCCCTCGCGCACGCGCTCGTCACCGGGATCGACACCTCCGCGGCCGCGGCGGCCGAGGGCGTCGTCGCCGTCTACACCGCCGCGGACCTCGGGCTCCCCGCGCACCACGGGCTGATGGTGCTCAACCCCGACATGCCCCGCCCGCCCCTGGCCACCGACCGGGTCCGCTTCGTCGGCGAGGCCGTGGCGCTCGTCGTCGCCGAGTCGAAGGCGGCGGCGGTCGACGCCGCCGAACTGGTCGAGGTCGACTACGACCCGCTGCCCGCCGTCGTCGACGCCGAGGCGGCGCTCGCACCCGACGCCCCGCTGCAGTTCCCCGACGCCGGGTCCAACGTGGCCGGCGGGCTGCGCTCGGCCGAGGGCGCCGCCGTGCTCGACGGCGCCGAGGTCGTGGTCCGGGCGCGCATGGTCAACCAGCGCATCGCGGTCGTGCCGCTCGAGGGCAACGCGATCCTGGCCGACCCGACCGACGCCGACCACACGCTCGTCGTGCACGTCTCGACCCAGATGCCGCACGGCTTCCGTGCCCAGCTCGCCGGGCTGTTCGGGCTGGAGGCCGACGCGGTGCGGGTGATCGCGCCCAACGTCGGCGGCGGTTTCGGCGGCAAGGCCGGGGTGCTCGCCGAGCACACCGCGACGGTGGGCGCCGCGCGGGCGCTGGGCCGGCCGGTCGCGTGGGTCGAGACGCGCTCGGAGAACCTCGTCTCGATGCCGCACGGCCGCGGCCAGGTCGCCTACTACGAGCTCGGCCTGACCCGCGAGGGCCGGATGACCGGGCTGCGCTGCCGGGTCGTCGGCGACGCGGGCGCCTACGCCGGGTTCGGCGGTGCGCTGCCGCTGCACATGACCTACGTGATGGCGCCGGGCGTCTACGACATCCCCGAGGTGGGGTACGACGCCGTCGCGGCGCTGACCAACACCACGCCGATGGGGGCGTTCCGCGGGGCGGGCCGGCCGGAGGCGGCCGCGCACCTCGAGCGGCTGGTCGACATCGCCGCGGCCGAGCTGGACATCGACCCGGCGGAGCTGCGCCGGCGCAACTTCCTCGACCCGGCCGCGTTCCCGCTGACCACGCCGGTCGGCGCGAACTACGACGTGGGCGACTACGACCTGCCGCTGCGCGAGGCGCTGCGGCTGGCCGACTACGAGAAGCTCCGCGAGGAGCAGGTCACCCGCCGCGAGTCCGGTGACCCGGTGCAGCTGGGTATCGGCATGTCGGTCTACGTGGAGATCACCGCGGGCGGCGGGGGCAGCGAGTACGGGTCGGTGCGGGTGCACCCGGACGGGACGGCCACGGTGCAGGCCGGGACCTCGGCGCACGGGCAGGGGCACGCGACGTCGTTCGCGATGCTCGTGTCGGACCGCCTCGGCATCCCCATGGAGAAGATCACCTACGAGCAGTCCGACACCGCCAGCGTCCCGCGCGGCGGTGGCACCGGCGGCTCGCGGTCGCTGCAGATGGGCGGGTCCGCGGTGCGGGTCGCCGCCGACGACGTGCTCAAGGAGGCCGTCCAGCGGGCCGCGGCGCTGCTCGAGGCCAACCCGGACGACGTCGCGCTGACCGACGACGGGGAGTTCGGCGTCACCGGCGTGCCGTCGGCCACCGTGACCTGGGAGCAGGTCGCGGCCGAGGGCGAGATCTTCGCGGGTGTCGACGAGCAGCAGGCCGACGCGACCTACCCCTTCGGCGCACATCTGTCGGTCGTCGAGGTGGACACGCTGACCGGGCTGGTGCGGCCGCGTACGCACATCGCGGTCGACGACTGCGGGCGGGTGCTCAACCCGCTGCTGGTCGAGGGGCAGCAGCACGGCGGGCTGGCGCAGGGCATCGCCCAGGCGCTCTACGAGGAGGTCCTCTACGACCCGGAGGGCAACCCGACCACCGCCACGCTCGCCGACTACCACATCCCCACCGCGGCGGACCTCTTCGCCTTCCAGGCGGTCACCACCGAGACGCCCACCCCGCGCAACGTGCTCGGGGCGAAGGGCATCGGCGAGTCGGCGACGATCGGCTCGACGCCGGCGGTGCAGAACGCGATCGTCGACGCGCTGCGGCCGTACGGGGTCACGCACGTCGATCTGCCGTGCACGCCGGAGCGCATCTGGCGGGCGATCCAGGCCGGCGGCGGGGACCCGTGGCGCGAGCCCGCGGACGTCTTCGGCGCGCTGCCGCTGCGGGGCGGGGACTCGCAGGACGAGTCCGGCGCGATCTGAGGGCGCCCGGCGGCCGGACGGCCGCATGATCGACGGGCCGGTTCGGCCGTCCGGGGGTGGGTGCGCCGGGCACCCACCCCCGGGGCTGTGAACCGGCCCGTCGTGGCGCAGACTCTTGCCCGTGACTCGAGGAGCGAGCGTGGAGCGCACGCGATGAGGCTGGCCACCATCCGGACCGCCGCGGGGACGCGCGCCGTCCGGGTCGACGCGACGGGGGCGACCGAGACCGGCGATGCGGACCTGCGCGCCCTGCTCTCCCGGCCGGACTGGGCCGAGCACGCGGCGGCCGCGGCCGGCCCGTCGCACCCCGTCGAGGGGCTCGACTACGCGCCGCTGGTGCCCTCTCCCGAGAAGATCATCTGCGTCGGTCTGAACTACCGCGACCACGTCCTCGAGATGGGCAACGAGCTGCCCGAGTACCCCACGGTGTTCGCGAAGTACGCGCCCGCGCTCGTCGGCGCGCACGACGAGATCGAGCTGCCCACCGTCTCCGAGCAGGTCGACTACGAGGCCGAGCTGGCCGTCGTCATCGGGAAGCCCGTGCGTCACGCCGACGAGGCCGCGGCGGCGGCGGCGATCGCCGGCTACACGATCCTCAACGACGTCAGCGTGCGCGACTACCAGAACCGCACCAAGCAGTTCCTGCAGGGCAAGACCTTCGAGCACAGCACCCCGCTGGGCCCGGTGCTGGTCACGCCCGACGAGCTGCCCGAGGGCGGCTGGGCGATCTCCTCGACGCTCGACGGCGAGGTCATGCAGAGCTCGACCACCGACCAGCTGGTGTTCGGCGCCGTCGACCTGATCGTCTACCTGTCGGCGATCCTCACGCTCAACCCGGGCGACGTGATCGCCACCGGCACCCCGGGCGGCGTGGGCCACGCGCGCCGGCCCCCGCGGTACCTGACGGACGGCGCCGAGCTGGTCACCGCGATCGCCGGCATCGGCGAGTGCCGCAACGTCTGTCGGCTCACGAAATGACCCGGACGCTCGAGCTGTCGCTGGCGTGGGCCGGCGACGGTGCGGCGCACCTGCGCGGGCTCATGGACCGGATGGGCGACGAGGCCTTCCAGGCCCCGTCCGCCCTGCCCGGCTGGACGCGCGCGCACGTGCTCAGCCACGTCGCCCGCAACGCCGAGGCGATGATGAACCTGCTGCACTGGGCGCGAACGGGGGAGGAGACCCCCGCCTACGCCGACGACACCCAGCGGGACGCGGACATCGCCACCGGGGCGCAGCGCGACCCGGCCGCGATCCGCGAGGACGTGGTCGCGACCTCGGACAAGCTCGCGCAGGTCGTGAAGGCGATGCCCGAGGAGGCGTGGTCGCGCAGCATCCGCGACCGGCAGGGCCGCGAGGTGCCGGCGACCGAGATCGCCTGGATGCGGGCGCGGGAGATGTGGATCCACTCCGTCGACCTCGACGTCGGCGCCTCCTTCGAGGACTTCCCGCAGCCCATGCTGTGCGAACTCGTCGCCGACGTGGCGGCGAACCTGGCGGCGCGGCCCGGAACCCCGGCGGTGCGGCTCGTCGCGGGCGACCGCGACCAGGCGTGGACGACCGCGGCCGAGGGCACCTCGCCTGCCCTCTCGGTCGAGGCGCCCGTCGCCGACCTGGCGGAGTGGGTGTCGGGGCGCGGGCGCTCGCGCCGGATCAGGGCCGTCACGCCCGAGGGCGAGCCGACGCAGGTCCCGGAGCTGCCCGCCTGGCTGTAGGGCCCGCTTCGCCGCAGCCTCGGTCCCAGCCCTCGGTCAGAGCCCACGGTCGGAGCCCTCGGTCAGGGGCGGTCGCGGCGGGTGAGCTCGTCGAGCCTCGTCTGCACCTCCTCGAGGCGGGTGAGGGTCTCGTCGAGGCGGGCGTGCAGGACCGCCACCTCGGCCGTCAGCAGGGCGACCGCGCCCGGGTCCTCGGCCGAGGCCTCCGGCGACGCGGCGGCGGCAGCCGGGACGCCGGGTTCGAGGCCGGTCGGGCGGCCCTCGAGCACGACCTGCACCCCGCCCGCGAGCTCGGCGAACCGGTCGGGACCGAGCACCGGGCGGTCGGCGGCGCAGTTGCGGCAGACCGGGAGGAGCCGCCGCCAGCCGACGCTTCCGGCCCCCGAGTCCGCCAGCAGGTCGGCCGGGCGGCCGCACTCGCAGCGCCCGATGCGGACGATCTTGACCCGTTGGCGGGCGTACCGCAGGCCGCGCTCGTAGCGCCGGTACCGGCCCGACGCCGCGATCTCCAGCAGCACGGCGCTGCGATGGTCCGGCTCGCACGCCAGATCGCGCGCGGCACCCATCTCGTGGAAGCAGTAGAACCCGCAGTCACACCAGCGCGACGGGCAGGCGTGCCGCGAGCCGTGCGCGCAGATGGCGTCGTCCACCGCGCGGTAGACGTGCGCCCTGCCGAGGGTCACGCCGCTGAACCCGCAGCTCGCGCCGTCGGCGGCGAGCATCGGGTACGCCAGCTTGAACCCCGGCAGGGGCTCGTCGGAATGTTCGCGCGGGCTGCGGGCGAAGGGACCGCCCACCGACCCGGCCCGGTCAGACCCGGGCGGGACGCTCGGCCGGGGTGTCCTCCGCCAGGGCGGCGGTGACGACCGGGACCGTGTCGTGCGCCTGTGACGCGGGCTCGCGGGTCTCGGCGAGGCGCTCGGCCTCCCGGTCGACCGCGACACCCTCCGCAAGCTTCCTGCCCAACCTCATGACGCCTCCCGGTTGTAGCGGTGAACGCTTGCGTATCAGGCTGATCCTTCGCCGCGGAGTTGTCCAGAGGAGGCGATGCCGACCGTGTACCTCCTCGCCCGGACGGCGGCACCCCTGCCTGCAGCGGGTGCGCAATGACGGGATTCCTCGCCCGTTCGAGGTGATGCGGGGCTCGGGCCCCCGGTTCCGCCGCTCGGGCGTAGGCCGCCCGCGCCCTTCCGCCCACCCGCGCCGGGCGTCGTGCGGGCCGTCGACCGGGTGTGCGACGGGACGGGCGGATGTGGGGCCGGGCTCGGGGGGTGTGCCGGGCCCCGATCGGTGTGGCAGGCCCGGATGGGGTGTGGCAGGCCCGGATGGGGTGTGGCAGGCCCGGATAGGGTGTGGCAGGTGTGGACGGCTGTGGCCGGGCCGGAGAGGCGTCGACGACGAGGGCGAAGGAGACGGCGTCGAACGGTCTAAGCAGACCGCGCTCGACCGTCCGGCCGGGGCAGACGACCTGCACCGCGGCCGCGCCGTTCCCCGCGACGGCGCCGCCGCCCGGTTCGGCGGGCAGCACCGAGGCCCGGGGCACCGGGGAGACCACGGTGTCCCCGGTCGACACGACGTCCGCGTCTCCCGCGCCCACCGGGTCGGCACCGGTCCCGGTCGGCCGGGACCCAGGGCGTCCGGCGGCGGGGAACCCGACGACGACAACACCCCGCGTTCCACCGCCCAAGTCGGTCCGCCCGCCGTAGGGTGCGCGCGTGAGCACGCCATGAGTGCGGTCCCGGACTTCGCCGCCGTCCGTGCCGAGTTCGGCCTGCCCGCCGACGGCACGGCCTTCCCACCGGCGGTGCTCGCCGAGGCCGAGCGCGCCGCCGCCGCGGGCCCGGACGACCCCCGCTCCGGCCCCCGCGTCGACGCCACCGACGTCCCGCTCGTGACCATCGACCCGTCGGGCTCGAAGGACCTGGACCAGGCGGTCGGCCTCGTCCGCACGCCCCGCGGTTTCCTCGTGCACTACGCGATCGCCGACCTCGGGGCCGTCGTCGAGCCCGGCGGGCCGCTCGACACCGAGGTCCGCCGCCGCGGCCAGACCCTCTACCTGCCCGACGGCGCGGTCCCGCTGCACCCGCCGGTCCTGTCCGAGGACGCCGCGAGCCTGCTGCCCGACGGGCCGCGCGCGGCCGTGCTCTGGCGCATCGAGCTCGACCGCGAGGGCGCGGTCGTGAGCGCCGACGTCCGGCGGGCGCTGGTGCGCTCCCTGGCGCGGCTGGACTACGCGGGGGTGCAGGCCGCGGTGGACGCGGGCTGCCCGCACCCGGCGATCTCCGCCCTGGCCGAGCTGGGCCCGCTGCGCCGTGCCCGGGCCGTCGCGCGTGGGGCGATCGAGCTGGAGCTGCCGGAGCAGGAGGTCGTGCCGGACGGGACCGGCTGGACGGTCCGGGTGCGCCGCCGCACGGCGGTGGAGGACTGGAACGCGGAGATCTCGCTGCTCACCGGGCAGGTCGCGGCGCAGATGATGCTCGACGCCGGGATCGGGGTGCTGCGCACGCTCCCCGCGCCGGACCCCGAGGCCGTGGCCGCGCTGCGGGCGACCGCGCTCGAGCTGGGGCTGGACTGGCCCGAGGGCGAGTCGCCGGCGCGGGTGCTCGCCGGGCTGCCCCGCCCCGCCGACGGCGCCGATCCGGCCGACCGGCGTGCGCTGGCCGTCCGGCGGGCCGCCACGACGCTGCTGCGCGGTGCGGCCTACGCGTCCATCGGCGCGGGGACACCGCCGCCCGCGGACCCGGGGCACGGGGGTATCGGGGCGCCGTACGCGCACGTCACCGCACCCTTGCGACGCCTGGTCGACCGGTTCGGCAGCGAGGTCTGCCTGGCCCTCGCGGCCGGGCGGGAGGTGCCCGGCTGGCTGGCGGAGGCGCTCCCGACGCTGCCCGGCGTGATGAGCGCGTCGGACACCCAGGCCGCCCGGGTGGACCGGGCCTGCACGGACCGCACCGAGGCGGCGGTGCTGGCCGGCCGGGTGGGGGAGGAGCTCGAGGTCGTGGTGTTGCGCCGGGAACCGGGCGAGGTCTTCCTCGCCGATCCGCCGGTCCTGGCGAAGTGCGACGGCGCGCTCGCGCCCGGCACGCTCGCCCGCGCCCGGCTCGTCGAGGCCGATCCCGCGACGGGTCGGGTGAGGTTCGCCTTACCTGACTGACCCCTCCCTGCTCAACCCCGATCGAGTGTCCGCACCGACACGCTCCGCGACGGCCCCCAGCGGGCTAGCGTCGGCCGCCGGCACGAACCGGCGGGGTGGAGGACGAGGGTGGCGCAGGTCAGGTACGGGATCGAGCACGAGCTGGCGTTCCGCCGCGCCGACGGCGCGTTCGCCGACTTCACGAACACCACCTTCGAGGAGCTGCAGGGCATCGTCGACGCCCTGCCCGAGGACCCCGCCGACTATCCCGACCTGCGGATCGGTGACCAGGGCATCAAGCGCAAGCGGTGGTACGTCGAGGGGTTCGAGCGCTTCGACGACGCGGGCGGGCTCGTGCGGTGCGACCCGAAGGGCATCGAGATCCGCACCCGGATCCACGACTCCGTGGAGGAGACGGTCGCGGCGCTGACGACCGACCTGGGGGCGCTGGAGCGCGAGGCGGCCACCCGCGGGCTGGAGCCGTACCCGATCGGGTTCAATCCCGTGCGGTCGAGCTACCCGATCGTCCCGGAGCTGAACGCCTGGGAGCGCGCCCACCGCACGGGTTCGCCGGAGGAGCGCACCGCGCACCTGCACATGGTCACCCACGGACCGGATCTCAACCTGTCCGTCGCGGGGCTCGGCGGCGCCGCCCTGGTCGACGTCGGGGAGAAGCTCACCCACTACAGCCCCTGGCTCGTGCCGCTGGCCTTCTCCTCGCCCTTCCGCGACGGGGTGCCCTGGGGCGGGCTGTCGGCCCGGACGGCCGTGCGCACGGGGCTGCGACCCGCGGCGATGGTGTTCCTCGAGCCCGGTTCACCGCACGCGGTCGCGTCCGACCCCTCGCTCACCCAGCCCGCGCGGCTGCCGGCGGAGGTCGGGCGGATCGAGTTCAAGGCGTTCGACACCTGCCCCGACCCCGTGCTGTACGGCGAGCTCCTCAGCCTGCTGACCGGCCTCGTGCTCGACGACACCCTGCCGGGCCGGCGGCGCACCCCGGACGCCGCGTTGCACCGGCACGTCGCCGTGGAGGGGCTGGCGGATCCGGAGACACACGCCCGGACCGGTGCCCTGCTCGACGCGGCGGAGCGGGCGCTGGCGGACCGGCCGGCGGACCTGGCCCGGATGGTCGCGCTGCGCGAGCGGTGGCGGGCCCGCGACTGCCCGGCCGCGACGATGCTCGCCCGGCGGCCGGTCACGACGTGAGCGGAGCGGACGGTGCCCCCTTCCCTGACGAACGGGGGCGCCGTCCACCGGGTCAGTGGTAGGTGTGCGCCTCGTCCGGGTAGGCCCCGCCGCGGACGTCCTCGGCGTAGGCGCGGGCCGCGTCGAGCAGGATCCCGCCCAGGTCGGCGTAGGGCTTGACGAAGCGCGGCTTGCGGCCCCGGTTCATCCCGGCCATGTCGGACCAGACGAGCACCTGCGCGTCGCAGTCCGGGCCGGCGCCGATACCGATCGTCGGGATCGTGAGCTCCGCGGTGACCCGCTTCGCGACCTCGCCCGGCACCATCTCCAGCACGACGGCGAACGCGCCCGCCTCCTGCAGCGCCAGGGCGTCGTCGACCAGGCGCTGCTCGCCGGACTGGCCGCGACCCTGGATCCGGAACCCGCCGAGGGCGTGCTCGCTCTGCGGGGTGAAGCCGAGGTGCGCCATGACCGGGATGCCGGCGGCGGTGAGCGCCTGGACCTGCGGGGCGTAGTGGGCGCCGCCCTCGAGTTTGACGGCGTGCGCGCCGCCCTCCTTCATGAACCGGAAGGCGGTCTCGAGGGCCTGCGCGGGGGAGACCTGGTAGCTGCCGAAGGGCAGGTCGGCCACCACGAGGGCGTGCTTCGCGCCCCGGACCACCGCCTTGACCAGCGGCATCAGCTCGTCGACGGTGACGGGCAGGGTGTTGTCGTGGCCGAAGACGTTGTTGCCGGCGGAGTCGCCGACGAGCAGGACCGGGATGCCGGCCTCGTCGAAGATCTCCGCGGAGTAGACGTCGTAGGCGGTGAGCATCGGCCAGCGCTCGCCGCGGTGCTTCATCTCGGTGAGGTGGTGCACCCGGGTGCGCTTCTGCCGGGCGGCGCTGCGGTAGGGCGCCTGCACCTCACCGTTCGCAGAGCCGACTGCAGAGCCGTTCGCAGAGCCGTCCGCACCGTTCGCGGGGGTGCCGTCGCCGGGCGTGCCGGTGGTGTCGCGGGACATCGTCGTCCGTCCTCCCTCGAGGCCTGCGCAGCAGGTCCCCGGGTCGTCTGGGTCCTTCTCGGGTCGTGCGCCGTGAGCGTGACACCCGGCGCCCGCCGGGCGCACGGTCCGGCGACGCACCTCACACGGTGGGGTGCGCGGCGCCGGGTCCCGCTCACCGCACCCCGGGTGGCGGCCCGCGCCGCCACTGTCATGCTGGCGCGGTGCCTGGCTCCGTGTCGTCGCGCCGTCGCTCCCCGTTCGGGCTGCCCCACCTGGGCGTACGGGCCCTGACCGCGCTGGTCGCGGTCGTGGCCGCCGTCGCCCTCGCGGCGTGTTCCGCCCCGACCACGCCCGCGCCGACCGCGGCCGCCGCCACCCCGGCGGGTGATCCTGCGCAGGATCCGGCGCTGGCCCGCTTCTACGGCCAGAAGCTGCAGTGGGGCGCCTGCACCGACTACGCGGCCTCGCCCGACGTCGCGGACCAGTACCGCGACCCGCGCTACCAGTGCGCGAAGCTCGAGGTCCCGCTCGACTACGCGCAGCCGGACGGCAAGACGGTGAAGATCGCCGTCCTGCGCTCGAAGGCGACCGACCAGGCCCACCGGATCGGCTCGCTGCTGGTCAACCCGGGTGGCCCCGGCGTCTCCGGCACGGAGCTCGTGCCGTCCATGGTCAAGTCCACGGAGAACTCGCCGGTGCAGGCGCGGTTCGACCTCGTCGGCTTCGACCCGCGCGGGGTCGGGGTCAGCGAGCCCTCGATCGACTGCCTGACCGACGCCGAGCAGGACCAGTACCGGGCCACGGTCTACGCGGACCCGTCCCCGGCCGGGGTCGCCGCGCTGGAGGCGCACAACAAGCAGTACGCCGACCGCTGCACCGCCCGGATGGGCGCGGACGTGCTCGCGCACCTGGGCACCCGCGAGGTCGTGAAGGACCTCGACGTGCTGCGCGCGGCCCTGGGCGACGAGAAGCTGACCTACTACGGCTACTCGTACGGGACGTCGATCGGCTCGACCTACGCCGAGGCCTTCCCGACCCGGGTCCGGGCGATGGTGCTCGACGGCGCGGTCGACCCGACCCAGGACACGGTGGAGACCAACATCGACCAGAGCGCCGGCTTCCAGCAGGCCTTCGACGCCTACGCGACCTGGTGCACGACCCAGCCGAACTGCCCGCTCGGCACCGACCCGAAGGCCACGACCGCGACCTGGCAGAAGATCGCGCAGCCGCTGATCGACCACCCTGCCAAGACCTCGGACCCCACCCGCACGCTGTCCTTCTCCGACGCGATCACCGGAGTGCAGCAGGCGCTGTACCTGCGCTCCCTGTGGCCGGCGCTGTCGCTGGGCATCTCCAAGCTCGCCGCGGGCGACGGCTCGGTCCTGCTCACCCTCGCCGACTTCTACTACAAGCGCACCAACGGGAAGTACGACAACACGCTCGAGGCCTTCCAGGCGATCACCTGCATGGACAACGACCGCGTCACCGACCCGGCGCAGGTCGCGAAGCTCAACGAGGGCGTGGTGGCCGCGGCGCCGTTCACGGCGACCGGCCGCGGGGCCGTCGACGCCAAGGACCCGTGCGCGTTCTGGCCCGTCCCGCCGACGATGGAGCCGCACCGGCCGGAGGCGAACGGGCTGGCCCCGGTCGTCGTCGTCTCGGTGACGGGCGACCCGGCCACGCCGTACCAGGCCGGCGTCGACCTCGCGCAGGACCTGAACGGGCGGCTGCTGAAGGTCGACGGCAACCAGCACACCGCCGGTTACCAGGGCAGCGGCTGCATCGACGACAAGCTCACGGCGTACCTGGTCGACGGCACCCTGCCGGCCGAGGGCGCCGAGTGCACGTTGCCGGCGCAGTGACCCCGCACCGAGCCTCACCCGTTCGCGCCGCGGTGTCGCACATCCTGAGCAGCCACGAAACATTCACGTAACACGGCATTCCTAGCCTGGCGGCCATGGACCGCCAGCAGGAATTCGTGCTGCGCACGCTCGAGGAACGCGACATCCGCTTCGTGCGGCTGTGGTTCACCGACGTGCTCGGCTATCTCAAGTCGGTGGCGGTGGCCCCCGCCGAGCTCGAGGGGGCGTTCGCGGAGGGCATCGGGTTCGACGGCTCGGCGATCGAGGGCTTCGCCCGGGTCTACGAGTCGGACATGGTCGCCCGTCCCGATCCCTCCACCTTCCAGGTGCTGCCCTGGGAGACCGCCAACGGCGAGCACTACTCGGCGCGCATGTTCTGCGACATCGCCATGCCGGACGGCTCGCCGTCGTGGGCCGACCCGCGGCACGTGCTGCGGCGCGCCCTGTCCAAGGCCGGCGAGGCCGGCTTCACCTGCTACGTGCACCCCGAGATCGAGTTCTACCTGTTGCGCGACCTGCCGTCGGACGGGTCACCGCCGATCGCCGCCGACTCCGGCGGCTACTTCGACCAGGCCAGCCACGACGTGGCGCCGCACTTCCGCCGCAACGCCATCGAGACGCTCGAGTCGATGGGCATCTCGGTCGAGTTCAGCCACCACGAGGGCGGGCCGGGCCAGCAGGAGATCGACCTGCGCTACGCCGACGCGCTCACCATGGCCGACAACATCATGACCTTCCGCTACGTGGTGAAGGAGGTGGCGCTGACCCAGCGCGTGCGGGCGTCGTTCATGCCCAAGCCCTTCACCGACCACCCCGGGTCGGCCATGCACACGCACTTCTCGCTCTTCGAGGGCGACCGCAACGCCTTCCACGACCCGGACGACCCGTACGAGCTCTCCGCGACGGGCAAGGCGTTCGTCGCCGGGGTGCTGCGGCACGCGCGCGAGATGAGCGCCGTGACCAACCAGTGGGTCAACTCGTACAAGCGGCTGATCTCCGGCGGCGAGGCGCCGACGGCGGTGTCGTGGGGCCACGCCAACCGCTCGGCGCTGGTCCGGGTGCCGATGTACTCGCCCGGCAAGTCGTCGACCCGGCGGGTGGAGATCCGCACGCTGGACAGCGCCTGCAACCCGTACCTGGCGTTCGCGGTGATCCTCGGGGCCGGCCTGCAGGGCGTGCAGAAGGGCTACGAGCTGCCCCCCGCCACCGAGGACGACGTCTGGTCGCTCACCGACACCGAGCGTCGCGCCCTGGGCTACGAGGCCCTGCCGCAGAACCTCACCGAGGCCCTCGGCGCGATGGAGCACTCGGAGCTGGTCGCGGAGATCCTCGGCGAGCACGTGTTCGACTTCTTCCTGCGCAACAAGCGGGCGGAGTGGGACAACTACCGGCGCAACGTCACGCCGTACGAGCTGGCGACCTACCTGCCCGTCCTCTGACCTGCGATGACGCAGTATGGAACCATAATGTCGATTCTGGCCGTCGATTCCGTCGTCATGGTTCCGTAATGCATTCGGAATGGGTCCGGCTCGAGCGGTACGACGGGCCCTGGGAGCCGGACGACCCGGACGCCAACTTCAAGGCCGAGGTGGCCGACTACGGCCGCCTCGACCCGCTGCAGACGCTCCGCGGGCTCAGCGCGCACACCGGCGTCCCGGTCGGCGCGCTGGCCCGGTACGTCCTCGCCCGGTTCGCGACGACGGGTTCGGGCGGGCTCCTCGAGCTCGGCCCGGCGATGGTCGAGCGGCTGCGCGAGCCGGTCCGGCGGGCCGAGGCGGAGGGGACGGACGAGGCGCGCCTCGCGGCGTACCGCGAGCTCGCCGCCCTGCTCGGCTGGCTCGGCGCGCCGCTGGACGATCCGGATCTCTACCCGGGCGCGTAACGGGCGGTGAACCGTGCCCGCAACGGGGCCGCGATAGGGCAGGATCGGTCGACGTGGCGGAACGTACCCGGACCTCGCTCGCCCGCCTCGGCCTGACCGAGCCGTGGGCGGAGCAGACCCTGGCCGAGCTCGGCTGGTGGGTCGAGGACCGGCCCGTGGCGGGCGCCGAGCCGATCATGTGGGCGCTGGCCCGCTCGCCCGATCCCGATCTCGCGCTGCGGCAGGTCGAGCGCTTCGCGAAGGCCGCCGGGGACTGGCGGGCCGTCGACGCGGAGCTGCGCACCGACCTGGGGCTGCGCGGCCGGATGCTCGCCCTGCTGGGGGCCTCCACGGCGCTGGGCGACCACCTGGTCACACACCCCGACCGCTGGCGGCTGCTCGCCGACGGCCCGGAGCGGCACGACCCGCCGCCGGACCTCGCCCGCCGCGCCGCCAACCTCCTCCGCGCCGTCGGCGCCGATCCCGACGCGCCGGCGTCGGGCGGTCCGGGCGGGGCCCGCGCCCAGATGACCGGGGCGGCCGCGATCACCGCGCTGCGCACGGCGTACCGCGACGAGCTGCTCGGGCTCGCCGGGGCCGACCTCGCCGCCGTCGGGGAGACGTCCCTGCCGGTGATGGAGGTCGACGAGGTCGCCGCGCAGCTCGCCGACCTGGCCGCGGCCGCGATCCGGGCGGCGCTGGCCGTCGCGCTGGAGGAGGTGGACCCGCCCGACGACGTCCGGCTCGCGGTGATCGGCATGGGCAAGTGCGGCGGGCACGAGCTCAACTACGTCAGCGACGTCGACGTGATCTTCGTGGCCGAGGGCGACACGCAGGCCGCCTCCCGGCTCGCGAGCCGGGTGATGCGGATTGCGGGGGAGGCCTGCTTCCAGGTCGACGCCAACCTGCGGCCGGAGGGCCGGCAGGGCGCGCTGGTCCGCACGCTCGACGGGCACGTCAGCTACTACAAGCGCTGGGCCAAGACCTGGGAGTTCCAGGCGCTGCTCAAGGCGCGGCCGATCGCCGGCGACGAGGAGCTGGGCGCCGCCTACACCGAGGCCGTCGCGCCGATGGTGTGGAACGCGGCCAGCCGGGACGACTTCGTGCAGGACGTGCAGGCGATGCGCCGCCGCGTCGAGGAGCACGTCCGCCCGGAGCACGCCGACCGGGAGCTCAAGCTGGGCCGCGGCGGGCTGCGCGACGTCGAGTTCGCGGTGCAGCTGCTGCAGCTCGTGCACGGCCGCACGGACGAGTCGCTGCGCTCGCCGTCGACGTTGGAGGCGCTGGCCGCGCTCGCCGAGGGCGGGTACGTCGGGCGCGACGACGGCGCCAACCTCGCCGCCTCCTACCGCTTCCTGCGGCTGCTGGAGCACCGGCTGCAGCTGCAGCGGATGCGCCGCACCCACCTGCTCCCGGCGAAGGACGACACGGACGGGCTGCGCTGGCTCGCCCGCGCCGCGCGGCTGCGCCCGGACGGCCGGCACGACGTCGTCGGGGTGCTGCTCACGGAGTGGTCGCGCAACGCCCGGCGGGTCCGGCGGCTGCACGAGAAGCTGTTCTACCGGCCGCTGCTGCAGTCGGTGTCGCGGCTGTCGCCGGAGGAGTCCCGGCTCTCGGAGAAGGCCGCGGCGGCCCGGCTCAAGGCGCTGGGCTGGGCCTCGCCGGAGGGCGCGCTCGGGCACCTGCGGGCCCTGACCGGCGGGGTGTCCCGCGCGGCGTCGATCCAGCAGACGCTGCTGCCGGTGCTGCTGGAGGAGCTCGCCGCCACACCCGATCCGGACCGCGGCCTGCTGGCCTACCGGCAGGTGTCGGAGGCGTTGGCCACCACGCCCTGGTACCTGCGGCTGCTGCGGGACGAGGGGTTGGTCGCCGAGCGGCTGATGCGCCTGCTGGGCACGTCCGCGCTGGTCCCGGACCTGCTGGTGCGCGCCCCGGAGATCCTGCGCGTGCTGGCCGCGCCCAACCCCGGCCAACCCGACGAGCTGAAGCGCGACCCGGCCGTCGTCGGGCAGTGGCTCCTGGCCGCCGTCGCCCGGCAGCACGACCTCACCTCCGCGGTCGCCTCGGCGCGCTCGATGCGCCGGCACGAGATGCTGCGGGTGGCCTGCGCCGACCTGCTCGGCGCGCTCACCGTCGCCGAGGTGTGCGAGGCGCTGTCCACGGTGTGGGTCGCGGTGCTGCGCGCGACGCTCGACGCCACGGTCAAGGAGATCTCCGCGGGCGAGCCGCCGAAGGCCCGGATCGCGGTGATCGGGATGGGCCGGCTCGGCGGCGCCGAGCTCGCCTACTCCTCCGACGCGGACGTGCTGTTCGTGTGCGAGCCGGCCGACGAGTCGATCACGGACGCGCAGGCGGTCAAGTTCGCGACGACCGTCGTCGAGGCCGTGCGGCGGCAGCTCGGTGCGCCCAGCCCGGACCCGGCGCTGCAGGTCGACGCGGACCTGCGGCCCGAGGGGCGTTCCGGCCCGCTGGTGCGGACCCTGCACTCCTACCGCGAGTACTACGCCCGCTGGGCGGAGGTCTGGGAGGCACAGGCGCTGCTGCGGGCCCGGCCGGTCGCCGGCGACCCGGAGCTGGGCCGGCGGTTCATGGAGCTGATCGAGCCGATCCGGTACCCCGCGGACGGGCTGACGACGGCCCAGGTGACCGAGATCCGGCGGATCAAGGCCCGGGTCGACGACGAGCGCCTGCCGCGCGGGGCGGACCGCTCCACCCACACCAAGCTCGGCCACGGCGGGCTCGCCGACGTCGAGTGGACCGTGCAGCTGCTGCAGCTGCAGCACGCCGGGGACATCCCGGAGCTGCGCACCACGTCGACGCTCGAGGGACTGCGCGAGGCGGCCGAGGCGGGCCTGATCGCGGCGGAGGACGCCGCGGAGCTGCGGGCCGGCTGGGAGACCGCGACCCGGGCCCGCAACGCGATCATGCTGGTCAAGGGCAAGCCGGGGGACCAGCTGCCGCGCTCGGGCCGGGAGCTGGCGGCCGTCGCCGCCGCGCTCGGCTACCCGGCCGACGGCGATCCCGGCCGGTTCCTCGACGACTACCGCCGCACCACCCGCCGCGCCCGCACCGTGGTGGAGCGGGTCTTCTACGGCTGGGACTCCTGACTGACCCACCCGCGAGTCGGGCTGTGGGCTTCCGCGAGTCGCGCTGTGGGCTTCCGCGAGTCGCGCTGTGGGCTCCCGCGAGTCGCGAGTTCTGGCGGCGCGGGTCGGGGCTCAGCAGTCGCAGTCGCAGCAGTCGCAGTCCGAGCAGCAGTCGCAGCAGTCGCAGCTCGCCTCGGAGCAGTCGCAGCAGTTCGCGCACGTGTCGCCGCGGCAGAAGCCCTCGCGCGCCTCGCGGGTCCACGGGTCCTCGAAGGTGTCCGCACAGCACATCTGGCAGCTGCAGAACAGCCCGACGGCCACGGCGCACCCCGCGAGTGCCCCACGTGGCGGGCGCGGGCCGGGTCGTGAAGGGACGTCCTCACCGGGCTTCCGCTCGGCATGGACGGTGGCATCGGAGAACGCGTGCCCGATCGACCGCTCGAGCTCGTGCACCAGCAGCCGATGCGCCAACCGCCGGTCCGTCCAGCGCACCTCGTCGAGGGCGAGCCGGATCCCGAGGGCGGCGTCGTCGGCCAGGGCGCGCGCCGCCGCGAGGTCGGTGCCGGTCGCGAGCAGCGGGTTCCACGCTCCGGCGGCGACGTCGGCGGGGAAGTCCTCGACGGCGTCGAGCAAGTGGGCGAGCCGGCCGAACAGCCGCCCGGCCTCGGCGAGCGGTGCCGCATTGTCCGGCCGCCCGGCGAGGACGGCGGTGTGCCCGAAGGCGGCCGCGGTGGCCGTCTCGGTCGGCTCGGTCACGGTGAGCAGGGGCGAGCCGGCGCGCTCCAGCGCCGGCTGGCGGGCGACGGCGTCGAGCAGCACTCCCGGGTCCAGGCCCAGCCCGGCCGCCCCCCTCGACGCCCGCCCGGCCCACCCGGCCGCCAGCCGCCGGGCCGCGGCGGCGACCGGGCGCCGGGCGAACGCGCCGTCCCGGTCGGCGACGTGGTCGGCCAGGGTCGCCGACGCCAGCACCAGGCTCACCGCGGCGGCGAGCCGGGCGCCGTCGCCGGTCGCGACCCGTGCGGTCCGCATGCCGCGCAACGGGCACGGCCCGGCGGTGCGACGGCCCGGGGCGCCGGGGGACTGGGCGTCGAGCAGGACGGAGATGAGCAGCCCGTCGTAGTTGGTGGCGATCCGCGCGGCCTGGCCGTGCTCGTCGCGCAGCGCGTAGCAGAGCCCGCACAGGTGGCCGATCCACTCGGCGCGCAGGGCAGGGGCCAGGGTGTGCCGGCAGGGCCGGACCATGCCGAACACGCGGCGGATCGTAGCGGGGAGCCCGGCGGCCCGGTGCGTGTCGGCCTTCCCCGCCCCGCGCGTCCTCAGTAGCCTCGGGCCGGTCGACAGGGCGGTGCCCGGGACGAAGGGACGACCGATGGCGAACCCGCTGGCCTCCCTGCGGCAGGCGAAGCTCCGGACGGACAAGCTCGAGAACGTCCGGGTGCCGCCGAACACGGAGCGCACGGTGTTCGCGCGGACCGGCCCGGGGGTCGTCGTCTCCCTCTGGATGGCGCTGGGCGGGGGCAACGCCCCGGCCCTGGACGCGCGCCTGCGGGTCTTCTACGACGACGCGCCGACGCCCGCGATCGACATCGACATGGGCACGCTGCTGGCGACGCACTGGGGCGCCGGCAGCGCGAACACCAGCCATTCCTGCACGCACCTGCACGTCGAGATCGACAGTGCGAGCTACCAGACCGCGTTCCTGTCGACCTACCCCCTGCCCTTCGGCAGCTCGATCAGGATCGCCTACCTCAACATCGACGCCGGGCAGACCGCGAGCATCTACTCGATGGCGACCTACAGCCTGACCTCGACCGACGAGGCGGACGGTCGCCGGCTGCGCTGCCAGGGGGTGCGGTACGTCGACCAGAAGGTCACCCGCACGGCCGGCGCCACGACCACGCTCGCGCAGATCACGGGCGGCCCCGGGTCGATCGTCCACCACTCCTACGTCGGGGGAGTCGGGGCCACGAACCTGTCCTGGCTGGAGCGCAACTTCTCGGTCGCCGTCGACGGCGAGCCGACCGCGCAGATCGAGGCGACGGGGACCGAGGACTGGTTCGACAGCGGGTGGTACTTCCACGGTCGCCGCGACTACGGCACCAGCGTCCACAGCTACGTCGGCACGGACCGGCCGGCGGGCAACGTGAACGTGGTGGGCATGGCGACCGACCTGTGGTCGAAGTGGGGCGGGATCCCCTTCACGAGCTCCGCCGTGGTCAGGTCCCTGCCCGAGCCCGCCTGCACCACCGGCGACACCCTCTCCTGGTGCCTCCTCTACTACCAGTGAGGGGCCCTGCGAAATCCGTGGCGGCGCACGGACCGCCGTCCTACGGTCACCGGCATGCCCTCCACCGGCGCGATCCTCGCCTTCCTGGCCGCGTCGCTGGTGCTGGTGGTGATCCCCGGCCCGAGCGTGTTGTTCATCGTGGGCCGCGCCCTCGCGCACGGCCGCCGCGCCGCGCTGACCAGCGTCGCGGGGAACACGACGGGCGTCGCCGTGCTGGTGGTGGTCGTCGCGCTGGGGCTGGGGGCCGTGGCGGCCGCGTCGGCCGAGGTGTTCACGGTGATCAAGCTCGCGGGTGCCGCCTACCTCGTCTGGCTGGGCGTGCACACCATCCGGCGGCGGGGCGACCTCGTGGCGGCGCTCGCCGCGCCCCGCACCGACCGGCGCCTGTACCTGCAGGGCGTGCTCGTCGGCGTGACGAACCCGAAGGCGCTGGTGTTCTTCGCGGCCGTGCTGCCGGGGTTCCTCGGCCCGCAGACGCCGAACCCGTCGGTGCAGCTGCTGGTCTTCGGCCTGCTCTTCTGCCTGACGGCGGCGGTGCTGGACTCGGCCTGGGGCCTCGCCGCGGGCACGGCGCGGGACTGGTTCGCGACGAGCCCGGCCCGCCTGCGCCGGATGGGCGGCGCGGGTGGGCTGGTGCTCGTCGGGATGGGGGTCGGGCTGGCCCTCACCGGCCGGCACGACTGATCACAGGACCTTGCCCCCTTCTCCCCGGGAGCAGGACCTCTTAGGCTGTGTGCGGGTCGGGGATGACCCCGGGAGTTCGCATGCCTGCTCGTCGGATCGGCGTAGTCGCCGCCCTGCTCCTGCTGGTCGTCGCCGGGTGCGCGAGCGCGCCTTCGGAGACCGCCCAGCAGCTCGAACCGCCCGCCGTGCCGACCGGCGGCATCGCCCCGACCACGAAGTTCACGCCGCTGTCGGCCACCACGGTGACCACCCCCGCGCCCGTCCTGGGGACGGACGGCAAGACCCACGTGACGTACGAGCTGCTGCTCACCAACGCCACGCCCGCGCCGTTCACCATGGGCAAGGTCGACGTCCTGGCGGACCAGGAGGTCGTGCTCTCCCTGAGCGGACCCGAGCTGGCGGCCCAGTCCAACCTGCTCGCCGCCCAGACCGGGGACGAGGGCGTCGGCGATCCCACCGGGTCCGCGGCATCGATCCCCGGAGGCGGCACCGCGATCGTCTGGCTGGACGTCCTGTTCGACGGGCCCGGAGCGACTTCGGTGCCGACCGCCTTGACCCACCGGGTCAGCGGCTCGATCGGCGGCGGGCCCACCACGGAGGTGGACACGGGGTCGGTGCCGGTGAGCTCCGCCGCGGCTCCCGTGTTGGGCCCGCCGCTGCAGGGCGGCCCCTGGTACGCCAGCGACGGCTGCTGCGTCGACGACACCCACCACCGCCGCGGGCTCGCCCCGACCAACGGACAGCTGCTGGTCCCGCAGCGCTACGCCATCGACTGGTACCTGCTCGACGACCAGCACCGCGCCTGGGTGGACGACCCCTCGAAGATCACGAACTTCCTCGCCTACGACAAGCCCGCGATCGCGGTCGCGGACGGCGTCGTCGTCGACGCCACGGACGGGTTCGCCGACACCACGTCCCTGCCGCAGCCGCCGCCGATCCCGCCGATCGTCGAGACCGTCGGCAACCACGTCACGCTGATGATCGCGCCCGGGGTGTACGTGATGTACGCCCACTTCACGAAGGACTCGGTCGCGGTGAAGACCGGCCAGCAGGTGAAGAAGGGGGACGTGCTGGGCCACATCGGCAGCTCCGGCAACTCGACGGCCCCGCACCTGCACTTCCAGGTCAACACCCAACCGACGTTCTTCCCGACGGACAGCACGCCGTTCGCCTTCGACTGCATGCGGGTGGACGGCCAGGTCACCGAGCGGATCTGGGACGACGTGCTGGCCGAGCAGCCCACCCCGGAGCTGCCGTACACGCCGTCGACGGACACGGGCGAGCGGCGGGGTCAGATGCCGCTCGACCGCAACGTCGTCACCTTCTGCTGAGCAGGGCCGCGGCGAACCACTCGAAGGCGGGGACGGTCGGCGGGCGCTCCGGCCAGCCGTTGAGCCGCCCGAGCAGGGTCCAGTACCGCTCGACGCGCCGGTCGGCGAAGGTGTCGACCGTGGCCGCCAGGGCGGCCCGGTCGGCGGTCTCGTCGACGCCGATCCGCTCCAGCACCGCGGCCGCCTCCGGGGACGCCGGATCGACGCCCTCGCGCCGCGCGGCACCGGCGTGCTCCAGGACCTGCGCGGGGTCGTAGGGCGGCGGCGCGGTGGTCTCCGACCCCGCGACGGCCATCTCCCGGACCCGGGCCCGGAAGTCCGGATCGGCGACGAGGTCGGCCAGCTCGACCCATGCCTCCACCTGCTCCGTCGTCGGCTCGTCCGGCAGCTCGGCCGGCATCGAGCGCATCGCGGAGGCGATGCCGGCGCCGGGCGCGTCCGGGTCGGTCCCGGCGAAGGCCTCCGCCACGAACTCGTCGATCATCCGCTGCCGCTCCTCGGCGGACAGCCTGGCCAGGTCGTTCATCAGTCTCAGCTCCCTCGGTGCGGGATCCCTGCCGTCGCGGGCGAGCAGCGTGCACACGGCACGCTGCACCCGCAGGGCGCGGATCCGTTCGTCGATGGCGCGCACGTGCGCGGCCGCCACCTCGCCGACGCGACGGCGACGCAGCAGCACCTCCCGCACGTCGTCCAGCCCCATCCCGAGCTCCCGCAGGGTGCGGACGAGATCGAGCCGGGCCACGGCGGCCGCGTCGTACCGCCGGTAGCCGGCGGCGGTCCGGTCGGTCTCGGGCAGCAGGCCCTCGTCCGACCAGAAGCGGATGGTGCGGACGGGCACCCCCGAGCGCCGGGCGAGCTGCCCGATCGTCATCAGGGTGCGGTCCGTCCGGTCGTACGTCGCGGTCACGGGATCCACCTTCGAGGTTCCAGCGGCTGGAGGGTCAAGATATTCGGTACTCAGCCCGCACACAGGCAGCGCTGCGACACTCGGCGGGTGCTGCCAACCGAGGTCCAGGGCGTGGTCGACGCGATCGTCAACGGCCTCACCGCACGCCCCGCCGAGCTCGCCGCGGCGGGCGCCGCGCTGCTCGTGGTGCTGTGGACGGTGTCCTGGCGGCTCACGCGGACGGTCGTGACGATCGCGCACGAGGGCGGGCACGCCCTCGTCGCCGTGCTGGTCGGGCGCGGGCTCACCGGCATCCGGCTGCACTCGGACACCTCCGGTGTCACGCACTCGACGGGTGCGGGTCGCGGACCGGGCGTGGTGCTGATGTTCCTCGCGGGCTACGTGTTCCCGCCGCTGCTCGGGCTGGGCGGGGCCGCGCTCGTCGCGAACGGGTACACGAGCGCGCTGCTGTGGCTCGGGGTGGCGCTGCTGGTCGCGACCCTGGTCTACGTCCGCAACCTCTACGGGGCGTTCGCCGTGCTGGTGACGGGTGCCGTACTGGGCGTGGTCGCGACGTGGGCGCCGCCGGACTGGCGCGCCGGGTTCGCGGCCGCGCTCTGCTGGTTCCTGCTGTTCGGAGGCCTGCGTGCGGTGCGCGAGCTGCAGCGCAGCCGCCGCCGGCGCCGCACCACGACCTCCGACGCCGACCAGCTCGCCGCGATCACGGGCGTGCCGGGCGGAATGTGGGCGGGGGTGTTCGGCTTGATCGGGCTGGGGGCCACACTGGCCGCCGCCGTGATCGTCTTCATGCCCTGATCACGTTCATGCGCTGAGCGTGATCGACCGAGAGGAACGCCGTGCCCGAGGACTTCAACGCCCGCATCATCCGTGAGTTCACGGAGAACGACGGGAAGGTCGGCCCGCCCTTCGAGGGCGCCCCGATGATCCTGCTCCACCACGTCGGCGCCAAGTCGGGCCAGGTCCGCACCAGCCCGCTCGTGTACTTCGAGGACGAGGGCCGCTACCTGATCGTCGCGTCGGCCGCCGGTGCCCCGTCGCACCCCGCCTGGTACCACAACCTCAAGGCCAACCCGCGCATCTCCGTCGACCTCGGCACCTCCGAGGGCGTCCGCGAGCTGACCGTCGAGGCCGAGGAGCTCACCGGGTCCGAGCGGGACCGCAAGTGGGAGGAGATCAAGGCCGCGGCCCCGGGCTTCGGCGACTACGAGAAGAAGACCGACGGCATCCGCACCATCCCGGTCTTCGCCCTCAACCCCGCGGCCTGACCCACCGCCCTCCGCGAGCCGAACACCCTGGGTGAGGCGAGGAACGACTTCGATCCCGACGCAGGTCGCCC
The DNA here is from genome assembly GCF_021343995.1 of Pseudonocardia terrae. Taxonomy (GTDB): domain Bacteria; phylum Actinomycetota; class Actinomycetes; order Mycobacteriales; family Pseudonocardiaceae; genus Pseudonocardia; species Pseudonocardia terrae. The sequence continues at coordinate 109,879 of NZ_JAJTTE010000012.1, forward strand.
TCGCCACCCTGCGTCTGACAGGCTCGGTTCCCGTGAGCATCTCGCTGGAGCAGGCCCGCACGATCGTCGACGCCGCCCTCGCGCACGGCACCGAGCAGGGCTTCAACCCGCTGACCGTCGCCGTCCTGGACCCGGGCGGGGCGATCGTCGCCCTCGCCCGCCAGGACGGCTCCGGCTACCTGCGGCCGGACCTGGCCGTCGCCAAGGCCAACGGCGTGCTGGCGCTGGGCATGACCAACCGCGCCATCGCCGCCCGCGCCGCGGACTCGCCCGAGTTCTTCACCTCGGTGGCGAACCTCGCCGGCGGGAAGATCTTCTCCGTGCCGGGCGGGGTGTTCGTCCGCGACGGCGAGGGCACGCTGCTCGGCGCCGTCGGCGTGACCGGCGACGCCTCGCTCAACGACGAGGCCGCCGCCGTCGCCGGTATCCAGGCCGCGGGGCTCGTCGCGGTCACCGGCGCGGAGTGACCACCGGGCGCGACGCGCCGCACCACCCCGCCGATCCCGCCGATCCCGCCGGTCGTGCGGCGCAGGTCGGCCTCGCGTTCGCGGTCGTCTCGGCCGTGTCGTTCGGGCTCTCCGGCCCGTTCGCGAAGGCGTTGATCGACGCCGGCTGGTCCTCCGCCGGGGCGGCGCTCGTCCGGATCGGCGGCTCGGCCGTCGTCGTGCTCGTGCTGCTCGCCGTGACCCGGCCCGGGGTGCTGGCCGCGCTGCGGTCCGACGCCCCGGCGCTGCTGCTCTACGGGCTGATGGCGATGGCCGGCGTGCAGGTCGCGTTCTTCAACGCCGTCCGGTACATGCCGGTGAGCATCGCGCTGCTGCTCGAGTACCTGGGCCCGGTGCTGGTCATCGCCTGGGTGTGGGCGGTGCGCCGGCAGCCCCCGAGCGGCCGGACCCTGGCCGGCGCGGCCGTCGCGATCGCCGGCCTGCTGCTGGTGGTGCAGATCTGGTCGGGCACCGCGGTCCCGCCGGCCGGCCTCGCGTGGGGACTGTTCGCCGCCGTCTGCCAGGCGAGCTACTTCCTGCTCGCCGACCGCGCGGGCGCGGCGACCCCGCCGCTGGTGCTGGCCGGCGTCGGGATGGCGGTGGGCACCGTCGTCGTGGCGGTGCTGGGCCTGACCGGGCTGCTGCCCCTGGTGGTGACCACGCCGCCCGACGGGCCGGTGGTCCTCGCCGGGGCCGACGTCGGCTGGATGGTCGCGGCCGGCCTGCTCGTGCTGGTCTCGACGGTCGTCGCCTACCTGACCGGTGTGCTCGCGATCCGGCGGATCGGGGCGGCCCGGGGCTCGCTCGTCGCGCTGCTGGAGGTCGTCGCCTCGGCCGTGGCGAGCTGGCTGTTGCTGGGCGAGGTCCCCGCGGCCGTCCAGCTGGCCGGGGGAGCGCTGATCCTGGCCGGGGTCGCGTTGACGCGCTCCCGCCCGGCCGGCCTCGCGGAGCCGTGACGACGACACCGGGATCGACGGCCCCGCGAACGCGGCGACGGCCCGCCACCCCCGCGGAACGGGGTGCACGGGCCGTCGCCGGGGCCGACCGTCCGACCGCTGCGGCCTGACCGCGCACCCGCAGGTCAGGTCGCGTCGATGCGATCAGACGTCGTAGTACAGGGCGAACTCGTACGGGTGCGGGCGCAGCCGCAGCGGGTCGATCTCGTTCTCCCGCTTGTAGCTGATCCAGGTCTCGATGAGGTCCGGGGTGAACACGCCGCCCTCGAGGAGGTAGTCGTGGTCCTCCTCGAGCTTGTCGATGACCGCGGCGAGCGTGCCCGGGACCTGCGCGATGTCCTTGGCCTCCTCGGGCGGGAGCTCGTAGAGGTCCTTGTCGATCGGCGCCGGCGGCTCGATCTTGTTCTTGATGCCGTCCAGGCCGGCCATCAGCATCGCCGAGAAGGCGAGGTACGGGTTGCCGGACGAGTCGGGGCAACGGAACTCGATGCGCTTGGCCTTGGGGCTGTCACCGGAGAGCGGGATCCGGATGCAGGCCGAGCGGTTGCGGGCCGAGTAGACCAGGTTGACCGGCGCCTCGAAGCCCGGGACCAGGCGGTGGTACGAGTTCACCGTCGGGTTGGTGAAGGCCAGCAGCGACGGCGCGTGGTGCAGCAGGCCGCCGATGTAGTAGCGCGCCATGTCCGAGAGGCCGCCGTAGCCGGACTCGTCGTGGAACAGCGGCTGGCCGTCCTTCCACAGCGACTGGTGCACGTGCATGCCCGAGCCGTTGTCGCCGAAGAGCGGTTTCGGCATGAAGGTGGCGGTCTTGCCGGCCTGCCAGGCCACGTTCTTGACGATGTACTTGAACAGCATGATGTCGTCGGCCGCGTGGAGCAGCGTGTCGAACTTGTAGTTGATCTCCGCCTGGCCGGCGGTGCCGACCTCGTGGTGCTCGCGCTCCACGGTGAAGCCGGAGTCGATCATCGTCGACACGATGTCGGCGCGCAGGTCGGCGTAGTGGTCCACCGGCGGGACGGGGAAGTACCCGCCCTTGTAGTTGACCTTGTAGCCGAGGTTGCCGCCCTCCTCCTCGCGGCCGGTGTTCCACCAGCCCTCGGAGGAGTCGATGTGGTGGTAGGTCTCGTGCGGGTTCGAGCCGAAGCGGATCGAGTCGAAGACGTAGAACTCGGCCTCGGGCGCCATGAAGGCGGTGTCCGCGATGCCCGACGCGGCCAGGTACTCCTCCGCCTTGCGGGCGATGTTGCGCGGGTCGCGGGAGTACGGCTCGCCCGTGATCGGGTCGTGCACGAAGAAGTTGATGTTGAGGGTCCGGTGCTTGCGGAACGGGTCCAGCCGGGCCGTCGCCGCGTCGGGCAGCAGGGCCATGTCCGACTCGTTGATGGCCTGGAACCCGCGGACGGACGAGCCGTCGAAGGCGGCGCCGTTCTCGAGCAGGTCGCCGGCCGTGGAGGCGGGGACGGTGAGGTGCTGCATCACGCCGGGCAGGTCGCAGAACCTGATGTCGACGTACTCGACCTTCTCGTCCGAGATGTACTTGAGTACCTCTTCGGAGTTGTTGAACACGAGCGCTGGCTCCTTCAGTCGTCCTCTGTATCGGCCGCGACGGTATGGCCGCCGTGTTGCCCGTTCATCACTCGCGGGTTTCACAGACGTTAACGGAGCCGCATCGCGTCCTCTCTCACATGGGACAACTAGGGTAGGGGGCATGGCGGGGTTCCTCGACTCCTGGACGGGCGGTTCACCGTCCGCGCACGACCAGGACCACCCGGGTGAGCGGTTCGGCCTCCCGGCGGAGGGCGTGGGCGCGGTCGCCGGGTTCGGCAGGCGGCTGGTCGGCGTCACGGTCGACTGGCTGCTCGCGTACGTGCTCACCCTGGCCGTGATGGGGCTCGACGCGCTGGGCGGGACCAGCATCGGCTGGTGGGTGTGGGTCGTCTGGTTCGTGCTGACCGTGATCCCGACCGCACTCTTCGGCATGACGCCCGGGATGGTCGCCGTCGGCATCCGGGTCGCCCGCGTGGACATGGCCGCGACGGTCGGGTTCCGGGCGATCCTGCGCACTGTGCTGCTCGGCGTGGTCCTCCCGGCGCTGATCCGGGACGCGGACGGGCGGGGCTGGCACGACCGGGCCACCCAGACGATCGTGGTGCGCTCCCGCGCCTGAGCGGCCGCCGAACGACCAGCCGACGAACGACCGGCCGGCGAACGACCACCCGAGGACGGCCACGCGAGAACGCATCCGAGAACGACCGCGGCCGGGACCCGATCGGGTCCTGGCCGCGGTGTGTGTCGGGGATGCGCTCCGGCGTCAGCGGCGGCGCACGGTGCGCTGGACGCTGCGCATCTTGGCGCCCTGGGGCAGCGGGCCCTTGGGCAGCGCGGCGGCCCGGTTGCCGAGCGCGGCGAGCCGGGCGTCGAGGGAGTCCATCTCGGCGGCGCTGATGTTGCGCGGCAGCTTCATCATGTGCCGCTGCAGGCCCTTGAGGGGGACCTGGCCCTCCTCGTTGCCCACGACGATGTCGTAGATCGGGGTCTGGCCGACGACCCGCGCGGTGCGCTTCTTCTCCTGCGCCAGCAGCGACTTGACCCGGTGCGGCGCGCCCTCGGCCACGAGGACGACGCCCGGCCGGCCGACGACCCGGTGCACCGCGTCGAGGTGCGTTGTGCCGGCGACGCCCTGGGTCACCCGCCACTGCCCGCGCAGCTGGTCGAGCGCCCAGCCCGCGGCGCCCGGCTGCCCGTCGGCCTGCGCGTAGACGGTGCTCTGGACGCGACGACCGAAGATGCTGATCGCGGCCATGACGCCGATCGCGACACCGAAGACCAGGAAGATCCACTGCAGGCCGAAGATCAGCCCGATCAGGAACGCGACGACGGCCGCGCCCACCACCGACCCGATCATCAGCGGCAGCAGGAGCTTGTCCTGCTTGCGCTGCATCTGGAACGCCTGCCAGATCTGCGCACGCCGCTGCTTCGACGCCGCGCGCTTCTCCGCCTTCAGGCGCTTCTGGGTCTCCTTGTCGGGCTTGCCGGCCATGCGGGCCAGGATACGTCGAGCAGGCCGGGTCGCGCCGCGAGGATCGGCGGAGCGCCCGGGAAGGCCCGGACGGGCCCGGGAGTGCGACCCGGAACGGCCCGGGAGTGCGCGGGGAGGACTCAGCCGCGGGCGAGCAGGGAGCGCGCCTCCTGGGCGGCCGGTGCCTCGGCGGCGAGGTGCGCGAGCTCGGGGGTGAGCTCCTCGCCGCGGTGGGCGACGGTCTGGGCGTAGAGCCGCCCGGCCCGGTACGAGGAGCGGACCAGCGGCCCGGCCATGACGCCCGCGAAACCGATCTTCTCGGCGGTCTCGGCGTGCTCGACGAACTCCTCGGGCTTGACCCACCGCTCCACGGGGTGGTGGCGCTTGGAGGGGCGCAGGTACTGGGTGATCGTGATGATCTCGCAGCCCGCGTCGTGCAGGTCGGCCAGTGCCTCGGTGACCTCGTCGGGGGTCTCGCCCATGCCGAGGATGAGGTTGGACTTGGTGACCAGCCCGTCCTCGCGCGCGGCCGTCAGGACGTCCAGGGACCGCTCGTAGCGGAAGGCGGGGCGGATGCGCTTGAAGATGCGCGGCACGGTCTCGAGGTTGTGCGCGAGCACCTCGGGGCGGGAGTCGAACACCTCGGCCAGCTGGTCGGGCTTGGCGTTGAAGTCCGGGATCAGCAGCTCGACGCCGGTGCCGGGGTTCAGGGCGTGGATCTGGCGGACGGTCTCGGCGTAGAGCCAGGCGCCGCCGTCGGGCAGGTCGTCGCGGGCCACACCGGTGACGGTGGAGTAGCGCAGGCCCATCTGCTGCACGGACTCGGCGACCCGCCGCGGTTCGTCGCGGTCGAGGTCGGCGGGTTTGCCGGTGTCGATCTGGCAGAAGTCGCAGCGCCGGGTGCACTGCTCGCCGCCGATGAGGAAGGTGGCCTCGCGGTCCTCCCAGCACTCGTAGATGTTGGGGCAGCCGGCCTCCTCGCACACCGTGTGCAGGCCGCCGGCGCGGACCAGGCCCTTGAGCTCGGTGTACTGCGGGCCGGTGCGCGCCTTCGTCCGGATCCACGAGGGCTTGCGCTCGATCGGGGTCTCGGCGTTGCGGACCTCGAGGCGGAGCAGCTTGCGGCCTTCGGGAGCGATCGTCACGGCGACCAGCCTACGCCCCGGGAGCAGGCGTGACGCCGGTCCCGGCGGCGGTCCGGCGGCCCGTCGCGCACCGGGCTAGCGTTGCCCGCCGTGGACCTCCGGATCTTCACCGAACCGCAGCAGGGTGCCGACTACGCCGACCTCCTCCGGGTGGCGAGGACCGCCGAGGAGGCGGGGTTCGACGCCTTCTTCCGCTCCGACCACTACCTCGCGATGGGCGGCAGCGGCGAACCCGGTCCGACCGACGCATGGCTGACGCTCGCCGGGCTGGCCCGCGAGACGTCCAGGATCCGGCTGGGCACCCTGGTGTCGTCGGCCACCTTCCGGCTGCCCGGGCCGCTCGCGGTCTCGGTCGCACAGGTCGACCGGATGTCCGGCGGCCGGGTCGAGCTGGGCCTCGGCACGGGCTGGTTCGAGGCCGAGCACGCGGCCTACGGCATCCCGTTCCCGCGGCTGCGCGAGCGCTTCGACATCCTCGCCGAGCAGCTCGAGATCGTCACCGGGCTCTGGGGCACGCTGCCGGGAGAGCGGTTCGAGTACTCCGGCGACCACTACACCGTCACGGACTCGCCGGCGCTGCCGAAGCCCGTCCAGCAGCCCGGCCCGCCGGTGATCGTCGGGGGGAAGGGGAAGCGTCGCACCCCGCGGCTGGCGGCCCGGTTCGCCTCCGAGTTCAACGTCCCGTTCTCCTCGATGGACGAGGTCGCCGCGCAGTTCGGGCGGGTCGACGAGGCGTGCGCCGCCGCCGACCGCGACCCGAAGGAGATCGTCCGCTCCATCGCGCAGGTGGTGTGCGTGGGCCGGACGGACGAGCAGGTGAAGGCCCGGGCGCTGGCCATCGGCCGCGAGCCCGACGAGCTGCGGGCCAACGGGCTCGCGGGCTCTCCGGAGGAGGTCGCCGACCGGCTGGGGCAGTGGGCGCAGCGGACGGGCATCACGCGCGTGTACCTCCAGGTGCTCGACCTCGGCGACCTCGACCACCTCGAGCTCATCGCCTCACACCTGCTGTGATCCGGCGCTGATCCCGCGCTGACCCTGCGCCGATCGTGCGCCGATCGTGCGCCGATCGTGCGCCGATCCTGCGCCGATCGTTCGCCGGTCCCGCTCCGGTCCCCTCTGGTCCCCGCGCGGCGACCGGTCGGCGCGCTCCGACGCGTCGTCATCACTCCGTGATGAACCGTCCGTAACGGACGCGTTCCCTCGGTCGATTGCCAGACGCAAGCGTTGGCCACTCTCTGTCTCCCTCTCGGGGTAGCGGTCTAGGCCATCCGTAGTACTGGTTCACCAGACGAGGGAACAACTGCTCGTGCGTACGCACTCCGCCCCTGGGCGCCGTTCGGCCCTGCTGGCCCTGCTCGCCCTCCCGGCGCTGCTCCTCGCGGCATGCGGGTCGGCGCCGACGGCGGTCGGGAGCCCGTCCGGCGTCTCCACCACGACCGGCACCGCCGCCACCGCCGGGACGACCGCGACCGCCGGCACCCGGCTGCGGCCCTACGTCGACGCCTCCCTCGTGCCCTCCCCGCTCCCGGCCATGGCCGACGCGAGTGGGGTCACCGACGCCGTCCTCGGTTTCGTCCTCGCCGGCTCCGGCGGCTGCACGCCGAGCTGGGGCGGCACCCAGCCCGTCACCGCCCCCGCGGTGGTGACCGCCGCCCGCGACCTGACCGGGAGGGGAGGCGCGGTGGCCGTCGCCACCGGCGGCGCCTCGGGCACCTACCTGGAGAGCGCCTGCCCCGACGCCCCGTCCCTGGCCCGTGCCTACGGCGAGGCGCTCGACGCGGTCGGCAGCACCGCCCTCGTCGTCGACGTCGAGGAGGACGTCCCCGTCGCCACGGTCGTCGAGGCGCTGCGGACCGTGCAGGACGAGCGGCACGCCACGGTCACCCTGACCCTCAAGGTCGACGACGCCGAGCGCGGGCTCACCGCCGAGGCCCTCGACCTCGTCCGGGCGGCGGACGCGGCCGGCGTCGAGGCCCACGTCGACGCCATGGTCATGAACTTTCCGTACACCGGCGCGTGGGCCGACGCGATGACCGGCGCCACGGAGACCGTCCTCGGCCAGCTCGGCGAGGTCTGGTCCGGTTCCGGCTCCGAGATGTCCGACGCCGCGGTCGCCGCCCGCGCCGGTGTGGTGTTCATGCTCGGCCGCACCGACGTCGGCGCCGTCACCACGCTCGACGACGCCACCGCCGTGGTGCGCGACGCCCGCGAGCGCGGCCTCGGCACCGTCGGCTTCTGGTCCGTCGGCCGCGACAACGGCGGGTGCCCCGACCGCCCCACCGCCTCCTTCGACTGCAGCGGCATCGCGCAGTCGCCGTTCGCCTTCACCCTGGCCGCGCGCGACGCGGCCGCGTCCCCCGAGGAAGGTCCCCGATGAACGACGACGACACCCTCGTATCCCGGGAGGTCCCCGAACGGGGCCCGGTGTTCGTCGACGGCACCGGCCGCCGGCAGCGCCGGATCCGGATGGCCGTGTACGGGCTGGTCTCGATGTGCCTGGTGTTCCTGGTCGTCGTCGGGACGAGCCTGGCGGCCGGGCAGCGCACGCCCATGTTGAACATCCCCGTGCTCGGCGACCTGCTGCCCGCGCCCGAGGCCGAGGCGGCCGACGACACCGAGGGCGAGGTGCGGCCGGCGGCGCCGCCCTCCCAGGGCGGGCTGATCGGCGGCGTCACCGCCGCCTCGGCGGGGAGGACCGGCGGCACGCCGAGCGGCGGGGCCGCCGACGTCCTCGCGCCGCTGGCCGGGCTCCCCGCGGCCCCGGCCGCCCCGGGCGCGCCCGCGGCGGTCCCGGCAGCGCCTGTCCCGGCGGCTCCGCTGCCGGGTGCGCCCGTCCCCACCGACCCGGCGGCCCCGGCCGGCCCGACGACGCCGCCGGCGACCGACCCGACGACCCCGCCGAACTCCGAGGGCGGACCGGACACCCCGCCGGTCACGACCACCCCGCCGCCGGTCACCACGACGCCCCCGCCGGTGACCACGAACCCGCCGCCGACCACGACGAAGCCACCGGTCACCACGACGCCGCCCGCCACCACGACGCCGCCCGCTACCACGAAGCCGCCGGTCACCACGACGACGCCACCGGTCACCACCACGGTCGTACCGACCACGACCCCGGTGGTCACCACCACCACCACCACGGCCCTGGTCGTCCCGGTCTAGGAGCACGCAGCCCATGCGCAGTCGCATCCGCCGGCGCGGGAGCGCGTTCTCCCCCGGCAAGTTCGTGGTCGCGGTGGTGGTGCTCGCGACCTTCGTCGCCGTGCTCCTCCTCAACGGCGTCCTGACCGCCAAGACCTCCTCCGACGCGGAGGGTCACCTCGTCCGCGGCCCCGACGACCAGGTGCCGGTCGCCGTCCACGACGGCGGCTCGGCGGTCGACACCATCCACGACCCGCCCCGCACCCTGAGCTACCCGGCGAAGACGATCGCGCTGACCTTCGACGACGGGCCGGACCCCGAGTGGACGCCGCAGATCCTCGACGTCCTGGAGAAGTACCAGGTCCCCGGCACCTTCTTCGTGCTCGGCTCGCTGGCCGCGCAGCACCCCGACCTGGTCCGGGAGATGCGCGCCACCGGGTCCGAGATCGGGTTGCACACCTTCACCCACCCGAACCTCGCCGAGGCCTCGGCGAGCCGCCTCGACCGTGAGCTCACCCTGACCCAGCTGGCCCTGGCGGGAGCGACCGGCGAGATCTCCTACCTGGTGCGGCCGCCGTACTCCTCGCGGTCCGACGCGCTCACCAACGACGACTACACGGTCGTCCGGGAGCTCGGCGAGCGCGGGTACGTCACCGCGCTGACCGACTTCGACAGCCGGGACTGGGAGCGCAAGGGCGTCGACGTCATCGAGAAGGCCTCGACCCCGCCCTCGGACGCCGGTGGTGCGCTGCTGCTGCACGACGCCGGCGGCGACCGGGCGCAGACCGTCGCGGCGCTGGACAAGCTGATCCCGGAGCTGCAGGCGCAGGGCTGGCGGTTCACCACGGTCAGCGAGGGCCTCGGGCTGCCCACGGCGAACACGCCGGCCGACGCCTGGGACCGCACCTTCGGCACGATCCTCGTCGCCGCCGCGGGTGTCTCCACCTCGATCGTCCGGACGCTGGAGTGGCTGCTGCTGCTGGTCGGGGCGCTCGTCGTCGCGCGCTTGTTGATCATGATCGTGGTCGCCCGCCGGCACGCGAAGCAGAGCCGGCTCGCCACCCGCCGCCGCAGCGGGCCCTGGTACACCGACCCCGTGTCGGTGGTCGTGCCCGCCTACAACGAGAAGGAGTGCATCGAGCACACGGTGCGCTCCCTGGTGGCGAGCGACCATCCCGTCGAGATCATCGTGGTCGACGACGGCTCGACCGACGGCACGCCGGACATCGTCGAGCGGTTGGGCCTGCCGGGGGTGCGGGTCATCCGCCAGCCCAACCGCGGCAAGCCGGCCGCGCTGAACGCCGGCATCCGGGCGGCGAGCCACGAGATCGTCGTGATGATCGACGGCGACACCGTGTTCGAGCCGACGACGGTCGGGACCCTCGTGCAGCCGTTCGCCCGGCCGGAGGTCGGCGCGGTGGCGGGCAACGCCAAGGTCGCCAACCGGCGCGGCCTCGTGTCCCGCTGGCAGCACATCGAGTACGTGATGGGCTTCAACCTCGACCGCCGCGTCTACGACCTGTGGCGCTGCATGACCACCGTCCCCGGCGCGGTCGGCGCCTTCCGCCGCACCGCCCTGCTCGAGGTCGGCGGCGTCAGCGACGACACCCTCGCCGAGGACACCGACCTCACGATGGCACTGTGCCGGGCCGGCTGGCGCGTGGTCTACGAGGAGCGCGCCCGCGCCTGGACCGAGGCGCCGGGCACGCTCGGCCAGCTGTGGCGGCAGCGCTACCGCTGGAGCTACGGGACCATCCAGTCGATGTGGAAGCACCGCGCGACGGTCGTGGCGCGCGGCCCGGCGGGCCACTTCGGGCGCGTGGGCCTGCTCAACATCGCGCTGTTCCAGGTGGTGCTGCCGCTGCTCGCGCCGCTGGTCGACGTGTTCCTGGTGTACGGCCTGTTCTTCCTCGACCCGGTCACCACGCTCGCGGCCTGGGGCGGCGTCCAGCTGATCCAGCTGCTCGCCGCGGTCTACGCGTTCCGGCTGGAGCGGGAGAAGATCGGCGTGCTGTGGCTGCTGCCGTTCCAGCAGATCGTCTACCGGCAACTGATGTACGCGGTGCTCATCCAGTCGATCATGACCGCACTGGCGGGCATCCGGCTCAAGTGGCAGAAGCTGCGCCGGACCGGCGACTTCGGCGGCGCACCGGTGGAGAAGGGCGTCGGTGCCGGCGTCTGACCCGGGGGTGGGTGGCGGCGGGCCGCCGCCACCCACGGCGTCGGCTCACGGTCAGTGCAGCGAGGGGTGCAGCTGCAGGTCCAGGCCCGCCACCCCGGCGGCGACCGGCTCCTCGCGGCGGGGAACCACGTGCTCGCGGACCGGCAGGGCGCCCTCGAGGGCACCCAGCACCGCGTCCGTGACGCTCACGAGCACCTCGTCCGTGACCACCTCGCGGCCCAGCTCGGCGGACAGCGAGGTCACGCCGGCGTCGGTGATCCCGCAGGGCACGATCCGGCCGAACTCGGTGAGGTCGGGGTCGCAGTTGAGGGCGAAGCCGTGCAGCGTCACCCCGCCCTGCACGCGCACGCCGATCGCGGCGATCTTGCGCTCCGGGCGCAGGTCGTCGGCGGGGAGCCACACGCCGCTGCGACCGTCGACCCGGCCGGCGGCGGTCACGCCGAGGCCGTGGCAGACCGCGATCAGCGCCTCCTCGAGCCGCCGCACGTAGTCGACGACGTCGAGCGGCTCGCCGAGCGAGACGATCGGGTAGCCGACGAGCTGGCCCGGGCCGTGCCAGGTGATCCGGCCGCCGCGGTCGACGTCGATGACGGGAGAGCCGTCCGTCGGGCGGTCCTCCGGCCGGGTCCGCTTGCCCGCGGTGTACACCGACGGGTGCTCGAGGAGCATGAGCACGTCCGGTCCGGTGCCGGCGCGCCGTGCCTCGGCGTTGGCGCGCTGGACGTCCCAGGCGGTGAGGTAGTCGACCGTGCCGAGCAGGTCCACCCGAACGGGGTTGGGGGAGCGGCGGCACGAGGTTCCCTGGCTGGCCACCGGCCCAGAGTACGCCCGGGTCCCGGCACGGCAGGGCGGGCATGGTCACACCACAGGGACCGCACAGCCCGTACTCAGGCGAGGGCGTGCAGCACCGCCGCGGCCGCCCGCCGCCCGCTGACCAGGGCGCCCTGGGTCGACGGGGTGTCCCGGTGGTCGCCGCACACGAACATCCCGTCGCCCGAAGCGACCCCGCTCTGCACCGGCCGACCGGGCAGGAAGGCGGGCAGCGCCGCACGGACCTCCACGGTGTGCACGAGTTCCCAGTCGCCGGTCCCGGTGCCGTAGATCCGGCCCAGCTCGCGGCGCACCTCGGACTCGGGCAGCGCCGCGCCGACGACCGTCGAGGACACCAGTGGGCGGCCCGACGCCGAGTACTCCGGCGCCGCCGCGGTCATGACGACGGTGTTGGCGACGGGCCCGCCGGTCCCGTCGAGGTGCAGGACCGGCTCGTCGGCGGGCGGCTCCGGCATGCTGTGGTACCAGGTCGTGAGCGTGCGGGTCGGCGGTGCGGTCACGCCGGGGAGCAGCCTCGCCGCGGTGGCCGCGTCGGTCGCCACGACGACGGCGCGGGCCGCGATCTCGCCGTCAGCGGTCCGGACGACCGGGGTCGCGCCGCCGGTCACGGCCTCGACCCCGGTCCGGAGCCGCACCGGCAGCCCGGCGGCCAGCCGGCGGGGGAGGGCCTCCATGCCGTCGGCGGGCACGAAGATCCGGCCGAGCGCGAAGCTCCGCCACACCAGCCGGACGAAGGCCTCGCTCGTCACGAGCTCGCGGTCGGCGAGCACCCCCGACAGGAACGGGCGGAGGAAGGTCTCGGTGGCGGTGCCGGCCAGCCCGGCGGCGACCAGGTCCGCGGCGGCCGAACGGGCCGTGCGGAGGGCCGTGCGTGCCAGCGGGGTGGCGAGCACCCGGGCGGTCCACGCAGCGAGGCGCGCCAGGTCCGCGGGCGGGAGCGCGCGCAGCGACGCGGGCGCGCCGGTGGGGCTGCGCAGCGGGTTGACGAACCGGCGCAGCGCCCCGTCGGCGGTCCGGATCGCCGCACCCGGGACGAACGGGCGCATCGCCAGCGACTCCGGCCCGTCCGGCCCGAGGACCGTGCGCAGCGCGGGATAGGCGGTGTTGAGCACCTGGAAGCCGCGGTCGCAGCGGAAGCCGTCCACGACGTCCGTCGCGATCCGTCCGCCGACCCGGTCGGCCGCCTCGAGGACCGTGACGTCGAGCCCGCGGCGGCGCAGGATCCGCGCGGCCCGCAGCCCGGCGACGCCCGCCCCGACGACGGCGACGTCGGTGTCGGGGGTGCGTGCGGCGGTCATGCCCGGACGGCGGCGGAGAGGGCGTCGGCGAGGGTGGTGTGCCGGAAGGCGAACCCGGCCCCGAGCAGCGCCCGCGGCATCGCCCGCTGCGAGTACAGCAGCATCTCCCAGCCCATGTCGCCGAGCACGGTGGTCACCGCCCAGGCCGGGACGACCAGTGGCGCGGGGCGCCCGACGGCGCTCGCGAGGGTCTGGGTGAAGACCGCGTTGGTCACCGGCGTGGGCCCGGTGACGTTGACCGGGCCGCGCAGCGCGCCGTTCTCGACGGCGAACCGGATCGCAGCGACCTCGTCGTCGAGCGAGACCCAGGGCATGTACTGCTCGCCGCTGCCGATCCGCGCACCCAGGAACGCCTTCCACACCGGACGCATCAGCGCCAGCAGCCCGCCCGAGGGCGAGAGGACCAGCCCGGTGCGCAGCCGGACCACCCGGACACCGGCGTCGGCGGCCGGCGCGGTCGCGGCCTCCCAGTCCCGGCAGACCTCGGCCAGGAACCCCTCGCCCGACGGTGCGGACTCGTCGATCTCCGTCGCCCCGGCGTCGCCGTAGTAGCCGACCGCCGAGCCGCTGACGAAGGCCGGCACGCCGGCCCGCGCGACGGCGGTGGCCAGGACCTCGGTCGGGACGTTGCGGCTGTCCCGGACCGCCTGCTTGCGCGCGCCGCTCCACGGCCGGTCGGCGATGCCGACGCCGCCGAGGCTCACCACGGCGTCGGCCCCGTCGAGGGCGCCCTCGTCGATCGCGCCCGACGGCGGGTCCCAGCCCCGCTCGTCCGGGGCCGACGGGGTGCGGCGGACCAGCCGCACGACCTCGTGACCCGCCTCCCGGAGGCCGGCGACCAGGGCGGTTCCGATCAGGCCGGACGAACCGGCGACGACGACGCGCACGGTCCGGATCCTTCCGAACGCGGCCGGGACGCGCGACCCGGGCACGCCGACACGGGCGCGTGAGAACGGCCGGAGGGGCCCCGCGACCTGCGGGACCCCTCCGGGTGTGAGCTGAGCGGGACGGGTGTCAGAGGCCGAGCTCGGCCTCGAACGCCCCCTCCTCCAGCCGGGCGCGGATCGCGCTGACGAACCGGCCGGCGTCGGCGCCGTCGACGATCCGGTGGTCGTAGGTCAGCGGCAGGTAGCAGACCGACCGCACGGCGATGACGTCCTCGCCGTCCGGACCCGCCACGACCTTCGGCTCCTTCGCGATCGCGCCGGTGCCGAGGATCGCGACCTGCGGCTGGTTGATGATCGGCGTGTCGAACAGCGCGCCGGCGCTGCCGATGTTGGTGATCGTGAAGGTGCCGCCGGACAGCTCGTCGGGCTTGATCGTGTTGTTGCGGGTGCGGGCCGCGACGTCGGCGATCTTGCGGGCGAGTCCGGCCAGCGACAGGTCCTCGGCGTTCTTGATCACCGGGACGAGCAGGCCGCGCGGGGTGTCGACGGCGATGGCCAGGTGGACGTTGCCGTGGTACTCGATCTGCTTGCCGTCCTCGGAGATCGAGGAGTTGACGGCCGGATAGGCCTTGAGGGCCTCGACCGTGGCCTTCGCGAAGAACGGCAGGTAGGTGAGCTTGACGCCCTCGCGCTGCTCGAAGGCCGCCTTGGCCCGGGCCCGCAGCTTGGCGATCCGGGTGACGTCGACCTCCTGCACGGTGGTCAGCTGGGCCGAGACCTTGAGCGACTCGGTCATGCGCTGGGCGATGACCTGACGCAGGCGCGGCATCTTCACCGTGGTGCCCGGCTGCGGGGCGTCGGCGGCGCGCGCCGGCACCTTCGTGGGCTCCTTCGGCGCGCCGGTCGGGGCGCTCGGCGCGGCCGGCTGCTCCGCGGCGGGCTGGGCGGCGGGCGCCGGGGCCTTGGCCGACTCGGCCGCGGCGAGGACGTCCTGCTTGCGGATGCGGCCGCCGACGCCCGAGCCCTCGAGGGAGTCGAGGTCCACGCCGTGCTCCGCGGCCAGCTTGCGCACCAGCGGGGTGACGTACGGCGGGGCGGAGGTGCCCTTGGTCTCGGCCTTGCCGTTGCCCGACGGAGCCGGCGCGGTTTCGGCGGCGCGGGCGGTGTCCTCGGTCTCCGGCTTCGTCGGCTCCGGGGCGGCCTGCTCCTCCTTGACGGGCTCCTTCGGCGCCTCCGGCTCCTTCGGGGCCTCCTGCTTCGGGGCCTCCTGCTTCGGGGGCTCCGGCGTCGACTCCTCGGCCGGGGCGGGCGCGGCCTCGGCGTCGCCGATCAGGGCCAGCTGGCCGCCGACCTCGACGGTGTCGTCCTCGCCGACCGACAGCTCGAGGACCGTGCCGGCGACCGGCGACGGGATCTCGGTGTCGACCTTGTCGGTGGAGACCTCGAGCAGCGGCTCGTCGACCTCCACGGTGTCGCCGACCTGCTTGAGCCAGCGGGTCACGGTGCCCTCGGTGACCGACTCGCCCAGCTCGGGCATGGTCACCGGGGTGCCGCCGCCGGAGGACTTCCCGGTCGCGGCCTTCGGGGCCTCCTGCGGCTCCTCCTGCTGCGGCGCCTCGGCCTGCTCCGGCTCCGGCTCCGGCTCGGCCTCGGGCTCGGCGGCCTCGGACTGCGGCTGGGCCTCGGGCTGCGCGGACCCCTCGTCGGAGCCCGCGTCGCCGATCACGGCGAGCTCGCCGCCGACCTCGACGGTCTCGTCCTCGCCGGCCACGATCTTCTGCAGGACGCCGGCGACCGGGGACGGGATCTCGGTGTCGACCTTGTCGGTGGAGACCTCGAGCAGCGGCTCGTCGACCTCGACGGTGTCGCCCTCCGCCTTGAGCCAGCGGGTGACGGTGCCTTCGGTGACGCTCTCACCGAGGGCGGGCATCTGGACGGAGAAGGCCATGTCTGCTCGGATCCTCTTTCGACGTGCGGTGGTGTGGTCCGTTCGGGACCTCAGCCGTGGGTGTGCAGGGGTTTGCCGGCCAGGGCGAGGTGTGCCTCGCCGAACGCCTCGTTCTGGGTGGGGTGGGCGTGGACGAGCGGGGCGACGTCGCCGGGCTCGGCCTCCCAGTTGTAGACGAGCTGGGCCTCGCCGATGAGTTCGCCGACGCGGGCGCCGACCATGTGGATCCCGACCACCGGGCCGTCCTTGGCGCGGACGAGTTTGATCGCGCCGGAGGTCTGCAGGATCTGCGACCTGCCGTTGCCGCCGAGGTCGTAGGTCAGGGTCTCGATCTCCCCGAACTTCTCCTTGGCGGCCGGTTCGGTGAGGCCGACGGAGGCGACCTCGGGCTCGCAGTAGGTGACCCGCGGGATACCGGCCTCGTCGATCGGGGCCGGGTCGAGCCCGGCGATGTCCTCGGCCACGAAGATGCCCTGGGCGAACCCGCGGTGGGCGAGCTGCAGGCCCGCCACGATGTCGCCGACGGCGTAGACGCCGTCGAGGTTGGTCCGCAGCCGCTCGTCGGTGGTGACGAACCCGCGCTCCATCGCGAGGCCGGCCTCCTCGTAGCCGTGGCCGGTGGTGTTCGGGCCCCGGCCGACGGCGACGAGCAGCAGGTCGGCCTCGATCTCCTCGCCGGACTCCAGGGAGACGGTGACGGTGCCGTTGTCCGCGGAGCCGACCTGCTTGGCGCCGGTGAACTTGACCCCGGTCTTGGCGGTGATCTTGCGGCGGCGGAAGGCGCGCTCGAGGAGCTTGGAGGCGAACTCGTCCTCGTTGGGGACCAGTCGGGGCAGGGCCTCGACGAGGGTGACCTCGGCGCCGAAGGAGCGCCACACGGAGGCGAACTCGACGCCGATCACGCCGCCGCCGAGCACCACCACCCGCTGCGGCACGTGGTCGAGGGTGAGGGCCTGGTCGGAGGTGATGACCCGGCCGCCGATCTCCAGCCCGGGCAGGGTCTTGGAGTACGAGCCGGTGGCCAGCACGACGTGGCGCCCGGTGTAGGTGGTGCCGTCCACCTCCACCGACGTCGGGCCGACGAAGGTGCCCGCACCCTCGACGAGCTCGATCTGGCGGGACTTCACCAGCCCCTGCAGACCCTTGTAGAGGCGGCCGACCACGCCGTCCTTGTAGGTGTTGACCCCGGTCATGTCGATGCCGACCAGCTGGGAGAGCACGCCGACCTTGGCGCCGTCGCGGGCGGCATCGGCCACCTCGGCCGCGTGCAGCAGGGCCTTGGTGGGGATGCAGCCGCGGTGCAGGCAGGTGCCGCCGAGCTTGTCCTTCTCCACCAGCACCACCGACATGCCCAGCTCCGCCGCGCGCAACGCACAGGCATAGCCACCCGAGCCGCCACCGAGGATCACCAGATCGGCAGTCCGTTCGGGCACGTCCGTCCTCCTCGCTCGCGCGGTCTCGGTGCTCTCTGTCGGTGCTGGTCCGTGCTGGTCCGTGCGGTTCGCGCGCCCGGTGCTCCGTCCGGGCGGCCCCATCTTGTCACTCGGCGGCGGCAGTCGCTGGAACAGGTCCGGGAGAAAAGCGGACAGGCCGCGCGTTGGCCTGGTGACCGTCGTGGAGAGCGGAGGGCTCATGGGACTGTTCGGCCGCAAGCGCGCCGGTGGGCGGCGTGGTGCCGCGGCCGCGGACGCCGAGTACCTGCGCGACTGGGCGATGGTGCGCGAAGGGGTGGAGGCGTTCGTCGAGCCCCGCACCACCGTGACCGAGACGACGATGGTCCTCGTCGCCAAGGACGGGGAGTGGACGCGGCGCCGGGTCACCGGACCCGCCGGGGCCCGCGCGCTCGCGCGGTCGCTGCGGATCCCGGTCTACGACGCGCAGATCGTCGGCTACCCGCAGCGGATGCGCGACCACGACGCCCGGCAGCGGATCCTGCGCGAGCGCGAGCGGCGCCGCGGGCTGGAGGAGCTCGGCGGCCTGGGCTGAGCCGGCTACCGGGACTTGCGCGCGCCGATCGCCTGCAGCACGGGTGCGGCGCGGAGCAGCGGGCCGGGCGCCAGGGCGGACAGCCGCATCATCGCGCCGCGCCAGCCCGGGACCGTCTTGTAGACGCGCCCGGTGCCGAACAGGCCGACCAGCTCGGAGGCCACCCGGTCCGGGGTGAGCAGCACCCCCGAGCGGACGAGGGCCCGCGCCCGGGGTTCCATGGTGTCGAGCAGGGCCGTCGCGACGCCGTCGGGATTGATCGCGTGCACCCGGATCCCGTCCGCCCGGACCTCGGCCGACAGCGCGGAGGCGAGGGAGAGCACGGCCGCCTTCGTCGCGGCGTAGAGGGACAGGCCGGGCACCGGGCCGAGCCCGGACAGCGACGCGGTGATCGCGAGGTCACCGCCGCCGCCCTGCTCCCGGAAGGCGGCGATCGCCGCGCGCGAGCCCCACACCGGGCCCAGGAGGTTGATCTCGACGAGCGCCCGGGCCTGCGCGTCGGTCAGCTCGGTGAGCGGGCCGCCGGTGCCGACACCGGCGTTGCTCACCCATGCGCCGAGCGGCGCGAGCTCCCGGGCGCGGGCGGCGATCGCGTGCGCCGCGGCCGGGTCCGTCACGTCGTAGGCGGCGGACTCCCCGCCGATGTCCGCGGCGGTGACCTCCGCCGCCGTCGCGTCGACGTCGGTCACCAGGACGCGGTAGCCGCGCCCCGCGAGCTCCCGCGAGATCGCGGCCCCGATGCCGCGCGCCCCACCGGTGACGACGGCCGAGCGGGAGCCGGCAGGGACCGAGTGGGCGACACGACGACGGATCACGGGCGTGACCCTACCCGCGGGTAGCCCTCGGGGGAGCCCCGAACGCCGAGGCGGTGCCCCGTGCGGTGCCTCTGCGGCCCGATGCGCGGACGCATGATCGCCATCGGCATGCTCCCAGGGTGCGCAGCCGAACCGTGGGTGCACGCAGGTGTCGATCATGGACGCGCGGACGGGCGGGTGATCGGCGTCCGCGTGCAGTGGTGGCCGCGGACACCGGCCTCATGACACAGGATCGTCGATCACCGACAGGTGGGCGACCTCGAGCGCGCCTCGGCGCCACCGCCCCGACGCCTCCGACTCCGGCGCGGTGCGGGAGCTCCCGACTCGCGGTGCGGGAGCTCCCGACTCCCGGCAGCCCGGCGCCGACCGGCAAGTCAGCCGTTGGCGGCGATGTCCTCGAGGAGGGCGACCAGGGTGCGCACCGGCACGCCCGTGCCGCCCTTGGGCGTGTAGCCCCAGGCGCCGCCGGTGTTGAACGACGGGCCGGCGATGTCGATGTGCGCCCACGGCAGCCCGTCGGCGACGAACTCGCGCAGGAAGATCCCCGCCGCGAGCATGCCGCCGAAGCGGTTGCCCGTGACGTTGGCCAGGTCGGCGATGCGTGAGTCGAGCTCGCCGCGCAGGTGCTCGGGCAGCGGCATGGCCCAGGCGTCCTCGCCGACCGAGCGGCCGAGCGCGGCGACCCGGTCGCGGAAGTCGTCGCTGCCCATCACGCCGGCCGTGCGGGTGCCCAGGGCGACCATCTGCGCACCGGTGAGGGTGGAGGTCTCGACGAGGTAGTCGGGCTCGTCCTCGGCCGCGCGGACCATGGCGTCGGCCAGGATCAGCCGGCCCTCCGCGTCCGTGTTCAGCACCTCGACGGTCTTACCGCCGTACATCGACAGCACGTCGCCGGGCCGGTACGCGGTGTCCGACGGCATGTTCTCGGCCATCGGCACGGTCGCGGTCACGGCCACGGGGAGGTTCAGCCGGGCAGCCAGTACCGTCGTCGCGATCACCGCGGCAGCCCCGGACATGTCCGAGGTCATGTGGTCCATGTTGGCGGCGGGCTTGATCGAGATTCCGCCGGTGTCGAAGGTGATGCCCTTGCCGATCAGGGCGACCTTCTTCACCGGGTTCTCCCCGCCCGACCAGCGCAGCCGGACCAGCCGCGGCAGCCGCGACGACCCCTGCCCGACGCCGAGGATGCCGCCGTACCCGCCGGCGGCCAGCGCCTCGTGGTCGAGCACCTCGACCTGCAGCCCGGCGGTCTCGCCCAGCTCGCGGGCACGGGTGGCGAAGCTCTCGGGGTAGAGCGCGTTGGGCGGGGTGTTGATCAGGTCGCGCGCGGTGCTCACCGCCTGGGCGACGGCGTAGGCATGCTCCAGCACGTCGGCGTCGCCGCCGGGGAACTCGACCGACTCGATCGGCTTCTTCCCGGCCGTCGGGTCGCCCTTGAACGCGGTGAACCGGTAGGCCCCGAGCAGCACGCCCTCCGCGGCGGCGGCCAGGTCGACCGCGCCGAGCGTGCTGACCACGCGGCCACTGCCCGCGAGCGCCCGGGCGACCGCGCCCGACGCCCGGCGTACCTGGTCGGCGGGGATCGCGCCGGACTCGTCGGCCTTGCCGAGCCCGACCCCGACGACGAGCGGGGAGCCGACCGCCCCGCGCGAGGGCAGCTTCACGACCTCCTCCACCTTGCCGGTGGCACCGGCCAGGGCGAGCAGGCCGGCCAGCGTGCCGTCGAACGCGGCGTCGATCTCCTCGGCTCCCGGCGCGAGGACCGGCTCGGTCTCCTCGCCGTTCCCGCCGTTGCCGTTCGCGCCCGGGAGCACGCCGACGACGAGGACGTCGGCCTCGGCCGCCGCGGCGGGGCCCTCCAGGGCGCCGATGCGGGTGCCGGTCTGCGGGACGGTGGTCGTCAAGGCGGGTCTCCTCGGTCGGGGTCGGCTGGGGCGGGTCGCACCGCCGCGCGGCGGCGTGATTCGGTGGGGCATCGCCGGGCCCGGGCGCCGCACCGCCCGTCGACGGGCGGTCCGAGCGCCCGGCGAGACCTCTTCGAAATGCTAATGACACCGTCGCGGGGCCGTATCGCGCAGGGTCGGATGCGATGGTGGTGCACGTGGCAACGACCCTCGGCCGTCGTCTGGGCACCGCCGACGTGGTGGTGCTCGGGCTCGTCGCCATGCTCGGATCCGGAGTCTTCGCCGTCTTCGCCCCCGCCGGCGCCGCCGCGGGGCCGTGGCTGCTGTTGGCGGTGCTGCTCGCCGCCGTCGTCGCGGGGACCTGCGTGCTGTCCACCGCGGAGCTGGTGCTCGCGGGCGGCGCGGGCGGCGCGACCTTCTCCGCCGGGTACACGGCCGGCTACGTCGGGGCCCGGGACCGCCTGCACCCGGTGGCGGGCCGGCTCGCCGGCGTCACGCTGCTGATCGGCGGGGTCGCCTCCGCGGCGGCCTCCGCGGGCGTGTTCGGGGCGTACGTGCTGCCGTCGAACCCGCTGGTGGCCGGAATCGTCGTGATCGTCGTGGCCACGGTGCTCAACATCGTCGGGGTCCGGACCACCGCCCGGTCCTCCTGGCTGCTGGCCGGCGGGACGCTCGCGGTGCTGGTCGTGGTGGTCGTCGTCGGGCTGCTGGGGCCGGGCGGGGAGCAGACGGTGTCGGCGTCGGTGACGGCCGCGGGGGAGGCCCGCGGGGTCGCGGTGCCCGTCCCGCAGGCCTCGCCGGGTGCGCTCGGCGTGCTGTCCGCGGCGGGCCTGGTGTTCTTCGCGTTCGTCGGGTTCGCCAACGTCGCGACCTTCCGCGAGGAGGTCCGCACCCCGGCCCGGACCCTGCGCCGCGCCATCCCGATCGCGCTCGCCGTGTGCACGCTGACCTACCTCGCCGTCGCCGGGGCGCTGCTCGTGGGCCTGGGCACCGGCCGGATCGGCGAGGAGCACGCCCCGCTGGTCGCGCTCGTCGACACCGGCCAGGCTCCGGCGCTCGGCGTGCTGGTGCGCATCGGTGCGGCCGCGGCCGCCGGCTCGACGCTGCTGGCCGTGCTGATCGGCATCAGCCGCACGGCGATGCAGATGGGCGCCCGGGAGGACCTGCCCCGCTCGTTCGCGACGGTCTGCGGCAGCGGCGCCCCCTGGCGGTCCGACGTCCTCGGCGCGGCCCTGGCGATCCTCGTCGCCGTGCTGGCCGGGCCCATCGCCTCCATCGCGCTGTCGGCCTGCGCGATGCTGCTGCACTACGCGCTCGTGCACGCCGCCGCGCTGCGGGTCCCGGACCGGCGGACCCCGGCCTGGGTGGCGGCCGTCGGGCTCGTGCTGTGCCTGGGCCTCGCGGCGCTGCTGCCGCGGACCACGGTGCTGATCACCCTCGGCGTCCTGGTCGTCGGATGGGGGTTGTCCGAGCTGTCGGCGCTGCGCGGTCGCCGGAGACCGCCCGCCCGGCAGGAGGAGCCGCCGGGGGAACAGGCCGCCTGAGTACGGTTCCGGGCGTGGACGAGCTGATCACGGGGCCGCTGCACGGCCGGCACGTCGCCCTGGGGGCGACCCTCGGCGCGTTCGGCGGCTGGTCGATGCCGATCGCCTACCCGGCCGGCACGGTGGCCGAGCACACCGCGGTCCGTGAGGCCGTCGGGGTCTTCGACGTCAGCCACCTCGGCAAGCTCCTGGTCCGCGGCCCCGGCGCGGCGGCCTTCGTCAACGCCTGCCTCACCGCGGACCTCGGCCGGATCACGCCGGGGAAGGCGCAGTACACGCTGTGCTGCACGGAGTCGGGGGGTGTCGTCGACGACCTCATCGCCTATCTCGACGGCCCGCACGAGGTCCTCCTCGTCCCCAACGCCGCCAACGCCGCCCGGGTCGCCGCGCTGCTGCGCGACGCCGCCCCGGCCGGGATCGAGGTCGTCGACCGGCACCGCGAGCTCGCCGTGATCGCGGTGCAGGGGCCGCGCTCGGCCGAGCTGCTCGCCACGACGTTCGCGGGGTCCGCCGGCGTGGCCGGGCTGGACTACATGGCGTTCGCCGACGCCGGCGAGGTCCGGGTCTGCCGCACCGGTTACACCGGCGAGCGCGGCTACGAGCTGCTCGTGCCGGCCGCGCAGGCCCCGGCGGTCTGGGACGGCCTCCTCGCGGGCGCGGAGCCGCTCGGTGTTCGGCCGTGCGGGCTGGGGGCGCGGGACACGTTGCGCACCGAGATGGGCTACCCGCTGCACGGGCAGGACCTCTCGTCCGACATCACGCCGGTTCAGGCCGGGAGCTCGTGGGCGGTCGGCTGGTCCAAGCCGGCGTTCTGGGGCCGCGAGGCGCTGCTGGCCGAGCGGGAGGCCGGCCCGGCCCGCCGGCTGCGCGGGTTGCGGGCCACCGGACGCGGGATCCCGCGCGCCGGCATGACCGTGCTGACCGGCGGCGAGCCGGTGGGGGTGACCACCTCGGGCACCTTCTCGCCGACCTTGCGGACGGGCATCGCGCTGGCGCTGATCGACACCGCGGCGGGGGTGTCGGCCGGCGACGTCCTCACCGTGGACGTCCGGGGACGGGCCCTGGAGACGCAGGTCGTGAAGCCGCCGTTCGTCCCGTCGCACGTCCGATGATCGGACTCCCGACCGGCTGACGCGCTCCTTGCCCGTCGGGTTACCGTTCATTCATGAACGCGCCGCTGTTCACCCGAATCCCGAACCCCGCGCCGGCCTCCGACCAGCGGCGCAGCGAGATCCTGGCCGCACCGGGGTTCGGCCGCTACTTCACCGACCACATGGTCACGATCCGCTGGACGTCCGCGGAGGGCTGGCACGACCACAAGGTCGAGCCGTACGGGCCCATCGCGCTCGACCCCGCGACGATGGTCCTGCACTACGGGCAGGAGATCTTCGAGGGCCTCAAGGCGTACACGCAGCCGGACGGCACGATCGCGTCGTTCCGGCCGGAGGCCAACGCGGCCCGGTTCCGCCGGTCCGCCGTCCGCCTGGGCATGCCCGAGCTGCCCGACGAGCAGTTCATGGCCGCGCTGCGCGAGCTGATCGACGTCGACCGCGCCTGGGTGCCCCCGGCCGGCGGCGAGGAGTCGCTCTACCTGCGCCCGTTCATGATCGCCACCGAGGTCGGGCTGGGCGTGAAGCCGGCCGACTCGTACCTGTTCCTGCTGATCGCCTCGCCGGCCGGCGCGTACTTCCCGGGCGGGGTCAAGCCGGTCGACGTCTGGCTGTGCACGGACTTCACCCGCGCCGCGCTCGGCGGCACCGGCACCGCGAAGTGCGGCGGCAACTACGCCGCCTCGCTGCTGCCGCAGGCCCAGGCCGCGCAGCAGGGGTGCGCGCAGGTCGCCTACCTCGACGCCGCGGAGAAGAAGTGGGTCGAGGAGATGGGCGGGATGAACCTGTTCTTCGTCCTCGGCTCGGGCGACTCCGCGGAGCTCGTCACGCCGGAGCTGTCCGGCAGCATCCTCGAGGGCGTCACCCGGCACTCGCTGCTCACGCTGGGCAAGGAGATCGGCTGCCAGGTCACCGAGCGCAAGATCTCGGCGGAGGAGTGGCTCTCCGGGTGCGCGGACGGGACCATCACCGAGGTCTTCGCCTGCGGCACCGCCGCGGTGATCACCCCGGTCGGCGCCGTCAAGTTCAGCGAGGGCGCCGGCGTCGGGTCGGTCCGGGTGGCCGACGGGCAGCCGGGCGCCATCACCACGCGCCTGCGCACGCTGCTCACCGACATCCAGCGGGGCAGCGGCACGGACACCCATGGGTGGATGACGGCGCTCTGATCTGACGCCGGCTCCTCCCTGGTGCAGCGGCAGGGACCCCTGACGCACGGCCCGGGCGTGGGTCGTGTCATGGAGCCATAACGCTGTCGGGCCGGTGAGTGGAGCGCGTCATGGAGCCATAACGCGCTCGGACCGAGGCGTGGAGCGCGTTATGGAGCCACGACGCGATCACGCGGCGAGGAGCAGCAGGACGGCGGCGGTGCCCAGCTCCGCCGCCGCACCCAGCACGTCTCCGGACATCCCACCGAACCGGCGCGCGGTGTGCGCCGAGAGCGCCACCACGAGGACCGCCGCGAGCGCGACTCCGGCCGGCCCGCGCCAGCCCGCGACCGCGTAGCCCGCGGCGGCCAGCACGACCCACCACAGCGGCGCCACCCAGGCGGGCTGTGACTCGGCGACCATCGCGCCGAGCCCGCCCGGCCGGGCCGCCGGTACCCCGCGCCGGGCGATCCAGCAGAACCCCGCCCGCCCGCCGGCGACGGCGACCGCGGCACCGGCGACGACCTGCCAGCCGGACAGCGCCCCCAGCGATCCCGCCTGCATGCCCAGCACCACCAGCAGCGTCACGACGGCGAAGGGCCCCGCGCCGCCGTCCTTCATCACCGCCAGCGCCCGCTCGGGCGGGCCGAAGCAGCCCAGGCCGTCGGCGGTGTCGGCGAGCCCGTCGACGTGCATCCCCCGCGTGCCGAGCGCCAGCACCCCGACGGCGAGCAGGCCGGCCACCAGTCCGGGCACGCCGAGCGCGGTGAGGCCCCACACCACCAGCCCTGCGACGGCACCCAGCCCGGCCCCGACCAGCGGAGCCCAGCGCAACGCCCCGGCCGCGGTCCGCGCCGACGGGGCGCCGGTCCGCACGGGCAGGACGGTGAGCCAGCTCAGCGCGAGGGCGAGCGCACTCATGCCCCGCTCATCCGCTGACCGCGCGCACCGGCGCGATCCCGCTCGCCTCCGCGGTCGCGGTCTCGCCGAGCAGCCGGGCGGCCGCCTGGACGAGCGGCAGCACGGTGACCGCGCCGGTGCCGTCGCCCTGGCGGACCTGCAGGTCCAGCACCGGGACGAGCTGCAGGTGCTGCAGGACGAGCGTCATCGCGGGCTCGGGGGAGTGCTGCGCGGCGAGCCACCACTGGTGCGCGCCCGGGGCCAGCTCGTCGGCCAGCAGCCCCGCGGCCCCGACGACCAGCCCGTCGAGCAGCACCGGGGTGCGCCGCAGCGCGGCCTGCACGAGGAACCCGGTGAGGACCGCGAGATCGGCGCCGCCGGCCGTGCGCAGCAGCGCGTGCGGGTCGCGCAGGTGCGGCTTCGCCCGGCGCAGGGCGTCGCGGATGGCGGCGGCCTTGCGCATCCACGCGTCGTCGCCGATGCCGGACCCCCGCCCGACGACGGCGACCGGCTCGGCCCCCGTCACCGCCGAGACCAGGGTCGAGGCCGGGGTGGTCGCGCCGACGCCCAGCGAGGCGGGGACGAGCAGGTCGGCGCCGGAGTCGACCTCCTCGTCGGCCAGGGCGCGGCCGATCCGGATCGCGTTCTCGACCTCGGCGGCGGTGAGCGCGTCCTCGCGGTCGATCCGGCCGCTGCCCCGGCGGACCTTGAACCGCTCCTGCCCGGGCAGCATCGCCTCGCGGTCCAGCCCGACGTCGACCACGCGGACCGACGCCCCGGACACCGACGCCGCCACCGCGACCGGCGCGGACTGCTCCAGCGCGGCCGCGACCTGCCGCGCGGTGACCTCCGGCGGGTACGCCGAGACGCCGGCGGCGGCGATCCCGTGGTCGGCCGCGACGACGACCACCCGCGCCCGGGAGGGCGGCCGCGGCGGGCAGACGCCCTGCATCGACGCCAGCCACAGGCCCAGGTCGGCGAGCACGCCCAGCCCGCCCGCGGGCACCGCCAACGCCTCGTACCGGGCGACGGCCTCGCGCCGCGCCTCGAGATGGGGTGCGGGGACGGCAGGGAAGGGGCTCTCGCTCACGCGCCCTTCCTACCGTCCGGCCTGGGCAGGCGCCGCGGCAGCCCACCCGTCGGCTCGCCTGCCCTTGATCGCTGTCCCGGACCGTCCGCGGCCGCCCGTGGCCTTCAGCGGTCCGAGGCGGCGATCACTCGGCCTGCGGCGGGCTTCAGGCGCAGTGGCAGGCCGGCCACCAGCAACACCACCTCGTCGCAGACCTCGGCGAGGGCGGCGTTGAGGGCGCCGAGCTCGTCCCGGAACAGCCGGCCGGCGCGGGTCGCGGGCACCACGCCCAGCCCGACCTCGGCCGACACCAGCACGCACGACGCCTCGACGGACGACGGCGCCCGGCGCACGGCCTCGACCAGGGTCGCGACGGCGTCGTCGACCCCGGGCGGGGTGGTGGGCGCCTCCCAGGCCTCGGTGTCGTCGAGGACGCCGGTGAGCCAGGTGGCGAGGTCGTCGACCAGCAACGGCCCGCCGCGGGCCAGTTCGGCGACGAGGTCGGGTTCCTCGACCGTGGTCCAGCAGGCCGGGCGACGCGCGGCGTGCCGGGCGATCCGGGCCTCCCACTCGAGGTCGTCGAGCCGGCGGCGGGCGGTGGCGGCGTAGCGCACGGGGGCGTCGGCGGGCAGCAGCGCCTCGGCGTACCCCGACTTGCCCGACCGGGTGCCGCCCAGGACGAGGGTTCTCAGACCTGCGCCCCGCGCTGCACCCGCGGCTTGGGCACGCGGAGCTTGCGGATCTGGCTGGCCCGGGTGAAGGCGTACCAGCCGGTGCCGAGCCCGCTGATCTGCTCGTTCGGGAACTTGGCCCGCGTCTGCCTCGTGATGCGGATGCCGAGCGTGACGCCCTCCACCACCATCACGAACAGCACGACCAGGCTGAACAGGCTCAGGTACTGCTGCACCGACGGGATCGGCAGCAGCACCGAGATCAGCACCACCACGGCGAGCGGCATGAACAGGCCCATGAGGTGCGGGCGGGAGTCCACGACATCGCGGATGTAGGCCTTGACCGGCCCGCGGTCGCGGGGGAGGAGCACCCGCTCGTCGCCGGCGTCCATCCGGGCCCGGCGCTCCGCGGCCTGCGCGCGGCGCTCGTCCTTGCTCGGGCGGTTGGCCTTGGCCAGGCGGGAGGCCTCACGCTGGGTCTTCGGCGGGGGCGGGGCCGGGCCGCGGCGCTTGGTCTCGGCGTCCCGGCGCTTCGGCGTGGGCTTGCCCTTGCCCTGCGTCCAGCGCGGATCGAGCGGCTTCTTCTCCTGCGTGCCCTCGGCCTCGTCCGTGTCGACGGACGCGGATGCCGGGGGATCGTCGGAGCGGCGCAGGAACCTCACAGGTCCACAGGGTACGGGCGATAGCGTGCGCGGTGTGCGTGTGGTCGTCGCTCCCGACTCCTTCGGCGGAACCCTGAGCGCGCGGGCGGCGGCCGGCGCCATCGCGGAGGGCTGGCTGCGCGCCGTGCCGGACGCCCGGATCGAGCGCCTCCCGCTGGCCGACGGCGGCACCGGCTTCGTCGACGTCCTGCAGGAGCGCCTGGGCGGGATCCTGCACGAACCGCAGGTCACGGGGCCGTTCGGCGACCCGGTGACCGCGCCGTGGCTGCAGGTCGGCACGGTCGCCTACGTCGAGTCGGCGGCGGCGTGCGGGCTGCACCACGTGCCCCGCGAGCGGCGGACGCCGGAGGTGGCGGGGCGCGTCACCACGCGTGGGGTCGGCGAACTGCTGCTCGACGCCCGGGCCGCTGGCTGCACGGAGGCCGTCGTCGGGCTCGGCGGATCGGCCACCACCGACGGGGGTGCGGGCATGCTCGCGGCCCTCGGCGCCGCCCCGCTCGACGCGTCCGGCGCGGAGCTGCCGCCGGGCGGCGCGGACCTGGGCCGGTGCGTCCGCCTGTCCGGCACCCCGGACGCGGGGCTGTCGCTGGTCGCGGCCGCGGACGTCGACAATCCGCTCCTCGGCCCGCACGGCGCCGCCGCGGTGTTCGGTCCGCAGAAGGGGGCCGACGAGGCGACGGTCGCGGCGCTCGACGCCGCACTCGCGGTCTGGGCCGGGGTTCTCGCCGGGGCGACGGGCCGGGACGTGCGCGACGAGCCCGCCGCCGGTGCCGCCGGTGGCCTGGGGGCGGCGCTGCTGGCGCTCGGTGCGCGCCGGGAGTCCGGGGCGGGCCTGGTCCGCCGGCTCCTGGGGCTCGACGCCGCGCTCGACGCCGTCGCCGCCGAGGGCGGCCTGGCGGTCACCGGCGAGGGCAGCTTCGACTGGCAGTCGCTGCGCGGGAAGCTGATCACCGCGGTCGCGGGCGCGGCGGCCGAGCGGGGCGTGCCGTGCGTCGTCCTGGCCGGGCGGGTCAGCGTGGGGCGGCGGGAGGCGGCCGCCGCGGGTGTCGACGCCGCCTACTCGGCCTCGGAGCACGCGGGCGGGATCGAGGCCTCGATGGCCGACCCCGCGGGCACGCTGTCGGCGCTGGCCGAGCACGTCGCGCGCCGGTGGGGCGGTTCCCCGCTGAGCCGGTGACCCGGATCACCCGCTCGGCGGAGGGTGGATCCCCGCAGGCCCGGGAGGGTGTCGGCGGGAGGGCCTACTATGGGTCGCGGTACGACTCCCGGGTCGCCGGGAACAGTTCCGTCACGTGCGCTGTTGGGAGAGTTCATGACCGTCGAGAACACCGTCGAGGCCGGCGCCGCCGAGGAGACCCACGGCGTCGAGCTGACCGACAACGCCGCCCTCAAGGCCCGCTCCCTGCTCGAGCAGGAGGGCCGCGACGACATGCACCTGCGCATCGCCGTGCAGCCCGGTGGCTGCGCCGGTCTGCGCTACCAGCTCTTCTTCGACGACCGTTCGCTCGACGGCGACCTGTTCCGTGACTTCCACGGCCTCAAGGTCGGCGTGGACCGGATGAGCGCGCCGTACCTGCAGGGCGCGGTCATCGACTTCGTCGACACGATCGAGAAGCAGGGCTTCACCATCGACAACCCGAACGCGGGCGGCTCCTGCGCCTGCGGCGACTCCTTCAACTGAGTCCCGGCGTCGCGGGCCCCCGGGTCGGAGAAGGTCACCTCTTCTTCACCCGGGGGTTCCGTCATGTCTGACGTAAGGTGTCCCGACGTGCGTATCGCCGTCACCGGATCCATCGCCACGGACCACCTCATGCACTTCCCGGGGAGGTTCGCGGACCAGCTCGTCGCCGAGCAGCTCGACCGGGTGTCGCTGTCGTTCCTGGTCGACGAGCTGACCATCAAGCGTGGCGGCGTCGCCGGCAACATCGCCTACGCGCTCGGCGTGCTCGGGCAGTCGCCGGTGCTGGTCGGGGCGGTCGGCGCGGACTTCGCCGACTACCGCTCGTGGCTCGACCGGCACGGCGTCGACACCAGCGGCGTGCACGTGTTCGACGACGTCCACACCGCCCGGTTCGTCTGCACCACGGACGACGACATGCGCCAGATCGCCTCGTTCTACGCGGGCGCGATGGCCCGGGCCCGGCTCATCGAGCTGCAGCCCGTCGCGGAGCGGGTCGGCGGGGTTGACCTGGTGCTGATCGGCGCCAACGACCCCGAGGCGATGGTCCGGCACACCGACGAGTGCCGGCAGCGCGGCTACGCCTTCGCCGCGGACCCGTCGCAGCAGCTCGCGCGGCTGGACGGCTCGGAGATCCGGAAGCTCGTCGAGGGCGCGCAGTACCTGCTGACCAACGACTACGAGTGGGAGCTCCTGCTCAAGAAGACCGGCTGGACGCCCGAGCAGGTCGGGGAGAAGGTCGGCACACGGATCACCACGCTGGGTGAGAAGGGCGTGCAGATCGTCGGGCGCGACGGCGTCGCCCTCGAGGTCGGGGTTGTGCCGGAGACGGCGAAGGTCGACCCGACCGGCGTCGGCGACGCCTTCCGCGCCGGCTTCCTGGCCGCTACCGGCCGGGGCCTGTCGCTGGAGCGTGCCGCGCAGCTCGGCTCGCTGGTCGCGGTGCTGGTGCTGGAGACGGACGGGCCCCAGGAGTGGCGGTGGGACCGGGGCAGCGCCCTCGAGCGCCTGCAGCAGGCCTACGGCCCCGACGCCGCCGCCGAGATCGCCGCCGCCCTCCCCGCCTGACCGCTGCACGGTCCGCGAGTCGGCACTCTCCGGTCACCGAACTACACATCCCGGGCGACCGCGATGTGTAGTTCGGTCGCCCGGGAGTGCCGACTCGCGGTTACAGGGTGACGGGGTAGGCGGGCTCGGGGACCTCGGGCGTGATCCGGCGCTCGACGAAGATGCCGTACCAGATCAGGAAGACCAGCAGCGTCCAGATCCGGCGGCTGTGGTCGACCGGGCCCTCGCGGTGGGCGTCGAGCATCGCCTGGACCGCCGGCAGGTCGACCAGGTGACCGGCCCCGGAGTCGCGGATGATCTGGCGGGCCCAGGCGTACATCTCGTCCCGCAGCCAGTGGCGGATCGGCACCGGGAAGCCCAGCTTGCGTCGGTTCAGCACGTGCGACGGCACGACCTGCGCCAGCGCCCCGCGCAGCGCGTACTTGGTGGTGCCGCTCGCGCCGCCGGTGATCTTCTGCGCCAGCGGCAGGGCCGACGCGATCCGGAACACCTCCGGGTCGAGGAACGGCACCCGCAGCTCCAGCGAGTTGGCCATGGTCATCTTGTCGGCCTTGACCAGGATGTCGCCGCGCAGCCAGGTGAAGAGGTCGACGTGCTGCATCCGCGCCACCGGGTCCCACTTCTCGGAGGCCGCGTAGTGCGCGGCGGTGACGTCGGTGTGCGAGACCCGCGGGTCGTACTGGCGCAGGATCTCGTGCAGCTGGTCGTCCCGGAAGATCCGGGCGTTGCCGTAGTAGCGCTCCTCGAGCCGCAGCGAGCCCCGGCGCAACAGGTCCTTGCCGCGCATGCCCTCCGGCAGCCGGCGGGACGCCCGACCGAGCAGCGGCCGCAGCGTGCCCGGCACCTTCTCGAACGGCGACAGCGACAGCGGCTCGCGGTAGATGGTGTAGCCGCCGAACAGCTCGTCGGCCCCCTCGCCGGAGAGCACCACCTTGACGTACTGGCGGGCCTCGCGGGCGATGAACCAGAGCGGGACGAGCGCGGGGTCGGCCACCGGGTCGTCGAGGTACCAGACGATGAGCGGCAGGGCCTCCATCATCTCGTCCGGCTTGACGGTGCGGACCACGTGCCGCACGCCGATCGCCGCCGCGGACTCGGCGGCGACGTCGACCTCCGAGTAGCCCTCGCGCTCGAACCCGGTGGTGAAGGTGATGAGGTCCGGGTTGTGCTCCTTGGCCAGCGCGGCGATGGCCGTGGAGTCGATGCCGCCGGAGAGGAAGGCGCCCACGGTGACGTCGGCGCGCATGTGCTTGGCCACCGAGTCCCGCAGGACCTCGGTGATCTCGCCGTGCACGATCGCCTCCGCCTCGGCGCTGGCCGGGGCGTGCGAGGGCAGCGACACGAACTGCGGGTGGAAGTAGCGGTGGTGCACGGGCTGCTGGCCGGCCTTCACCGTGGCGTAGGTGCCGGACTCGACGCGCCCGATCGCGCGGTGCAGCGTCTCCGGCTCCGGGACGTACTGCAGGATCAGGTAGTGCTGCAGGGCGGCCGGGTCCAGCTCGTCCGACCCGGCGATGCCCAGCTCGGGGGCCAGCTCGAGGAGGCTCTTCTTCTCGCTCGCGAAGGCGACGCCGGTCGGCCCGGACGCGAGGAAGAGCGGCTTGATGCCGAACGGGTCCCGCGCGACGAACAGCTGCCGCTCCCGGGCGTCCCAGATCGCGAAGGCGAACATCCCGCGCAGCCGGGTGACGGCCTCGGCGCCCCAGTGGTGGAAGGCGGCCACGACGGCCTCGGTGTCGCCCTCGGTCGCGAACTCCGCGCCCAGCCCCGCGAGCTCGTCGCGCAGCTCGAGGTAGTTGTAGACCTCGCCGTTGAAGACGATGGTGTAGCGCCCCGCGTCCTCGGCCGGCGCCGGCGGCCAGTGCAGCGGCTGGTGGGAGCCCGCCACGTCGATGATCGAGAGGCGGTTGAAGCCCAGCACCACGTCGGCGTCGTTCCAGGTGCCGCTCTCGTCCGGCCCGCGGTGCCGAGCGCACCTCAGGGCGCCGGCGATGGCCTCGGTCCGGTCGGCCGCGTCAGCGCCGGCGGTCAGCAGTCCCAGCAGTCCGCACACAGGGAGCAAGTATGGCGGTCCCGGACCGGGGACCCCCGGACGGGTCATGCGGCAGGGGCCGGACCCCCGGGGGCGCGTCGGACGGATCTGCTCGGCTAGTCTCTACGCGTGGTCGAAGGTCCGCCCCGTCCCGGGCGTCCGGACCCTCGGCCTGACCGGCCCGGGCCGATCGGGTTTGCGCTGGTCGGAACGAGGAAAGGGTGTGGTGGGAACACCACGCGGACGAGGGGAAGGCGGCGGGCAGTGAGCCGATCGGAGCGCGGCGGCACGACCGTGCGTGGCCGTACCGGGTACGTCCGGGCGGCGAAGCTCGCCGGTCTCGGGCTGCTGACGATTCCGCTCCTGGCCGGATGCTCGGTCCAGGACGCCATCCGCTTCGGGTGGCCGGTGGGCGTCACGCCCGAGGCCGAGCAGATGCGTCACCTGTGGACCTGGGCGGCGATCGCCGCCCTCTGCGTCGGCGTGATCACCTGGGGCGCGATGTTCTGGGCGGTGGCGTTCCACCGCAAGAAGAAGGGCGACGACGAGTCGGTCCCGCGGCAGACGCAGTACAACCTGCCGGTCGAGATCGTCTTCACGGTGATCCCGACGATCATCGTGGCCGTGCTCTTCGGCTTCACGGTGGCCGTCCAGCAGTACGTCGACAAGGACACGCCGACCGACATGAACGTCGCGGTCACGGGCTTCCAGTGGAACTGGGAGTTCACCTACCCCGGCCAGATCGCGGCCGACGGCAAGCCGGTCCAGACGATCGGGACGTCGAACACCATCCCGCTGCTGGTCCTGCCCACGCAGCGCTCGATCCAGTTCACGATCGCGTCCAACGACGTGATCCACAGCTTCTACGTGCCGGAGTTCCTCTTCAAGCGGGACGTCTTCCCGATGCCGGAGAAGAACGACACGGACAACACCTTCGTGATCGACCGGATCGACCACGAGGGCGCGTTCGTCGGCCGCTGCGCCGAGCTCTGCGGCACGTACCACGCGTCGATGAACTTCGAGGTCCGTGCGCTCAACCCGGACCTGTACGACCGGTACATCGCGCTCCGCAAGGCGAACAACCCGGCCACGGGCGTGCCGTACACCGCCCAGGAGGCCCTGGCCACGCTGAACTGCGGCCAGTGGTGCGCCCCGGAGGCCATCACGACCCGTCCGTTCACCGACCGTGGGCAGCGTGCCCAGGCCGAGGCCCAGCCCGTCGCGGCCGGGAACTGAGGGAGGACCAGCGATGAAGGTCGAATCCCGGATCTTCGAGATCTGCACCGCCTTCTTCTTCGTCGCCGCGATCGTCTACACGGTCCTGACGCACGAGGCCGTGGGCATCGCCGCGCTGTTCCTCACCGGCGGACTGTCGCTGATCGTCGGCACGTACTTCCGGTTCGTGTCCCGCCGGCTCGAGGAGCGGCCCGAGGACAACCCGGACGCCGAGGTCTCCGACGGCGCCGGCGAGGTCGGCTTCTTCTCGCCCGGCAGCTACTGGCCGATCGCCGTGGCGGGCTGCGCCGCGCTGGTCGGCGTCGGCCTGGCGTTCTTCTTCTGGTGGCTGATCGTGATCGCCGGCGTGCTGCTGCTGATCGCGGTCGGCGGGCTCGTCTTCGAGTACCACATCCGCCCCGCGAGCCACTGAGCCACGGTCGACGGCGCCGGACCCCCGCGGGGATCCGGCGCCGTCGGCGTTCTCGGGGACTCGGCGTTCTCGGGGACTCAGAGGGCGCGGTGCATGATGTGCAGCCCGACCAGCCCGTCCCGCGGGTGGCGGAAGGCCTCGGGCACCGTACCGACGATCGTGAAGCCGAGGGACTCCCACAGCCCGACGGCCCGGACGTTCGACGCGACGACCGCCGAGAACTGCATCCCCCGATAGCCGCGGCGGCGCGCCTCGTCGAGGGTGAACTCGGCGAGCGCCCGGCCGATACCACCGCCGGCACGGTCGGGGTCGACCATGAACCCGGCGTTGGCCACGTGGTCGCCGGGCCCGGGCTGCACGGGCTTGAGCAGGGCTGTCCCGACGACGGCCGCGTCCCGCTCGGCGACGATCGTGGCCGCGGGCGGCGGGGGCATCCAGAGGGCCCGCGCCTGCTCCTCCGAGGTCTCCGGGTCCCACGTGTAGGTGTCGCCGGCCGCGACGACGCGGTGCCAGATCGGCCAGATCGCGGGCCAGTCCTCCCGGCCCGCGACCCGGAACGTCACGTCAGCCACGGGCCGCCGGGCCGAGCGCGTCGCGGGCGATGATGACCTGCTGGATCTGGCTGGTGCCCTCGTAGATCCGGAAGAGCCGCACGTCGCGGTAGAAGCGCTCCACCGGCACCCCCCGCATGTACCCGGCGCCGCCGTGCACCTGCACCGCCCGGTCGGCCACGCGGCCCACCATCTCCGAGCAGAAGTACTTCGCGGCGGCGGGCCCGGCGATCCGGTCCGTGCCGGCGTCGAACGCCTTGGCGGTCTCGAGCACCAGCGCACGGCCGGCGTAGTAGTCGGTGACCGAGTCGGCCACCAGGCCCTGGATCAGCTGGAAGCGCGCGATCGGGGCACCGCCCTGCTCGCGGGTCTTCGCGAACTCGGTGGTCTCGTGGACCAGCCGCGCCGCCATACCCGCGCACACCGCGGCGATGTGCAGCCGGCCGTGGGCCAGGCACTTCGCGGCGATCCGGAAGCCCTGGTCGACGCCCTCCTCGCCACCGATCACGGCGTCGGCCGGGACGCGGACGTCGTCGAGGTGGACGTCGGCGGTCCAGGCGCCGGACTGCCCCATCTTCTTGTCCTTGGGCCCGATCGAGAGCCCCGGCGTGCCCTTGGGCACCAGGAAGGTCGAGATGCCGCGGTTGCCCTTGGCCTCGGGGGTGGTCCGGGCGAAGAGCATGATCACGTCGGCGACGGGCGAGTTGGTGATGTACCGCTTCGACCCGTTGATCACCCAGTGGTCGCCGTCGCGCTTCGCGGTGGTGGCCAGGGCCGACGGGTCGGAGCCGGCGTCGGCCTCGGTGAGCCCGAACGAGGCCGTGACCTCGCCCGACGCCAGCCGCGGCAGCCACGCCTTCTTCTGCTCGTCGGTGGCGCCCTCCAGCAGCACGTGCCCGGCGATCCCGTTGTTGGTGCCGAACAGCGACCGCAGCGCGGGGGTGGTCCAGCCGAGCTCCATGGCCAGCTGCACCTCCTCGTACGCCGAGAGCCCCAGCCCGCCGTACTGCTCGGGGATGGTGAAGCCGTAGAGCCCCATCTCCTTGCACTGCGTGACGATCCGCTCCGGGATGACGTCCTGCTCGTCGATCTGCTCCTCGAGCGGCACGACCTCGGTGCGGATGAAGTCCCGCACCGACTCCAGCACGTGTGTCAGGTCGTCGACGTCCACCGGCTGCTCCTTTCGTTCCTTCGCCACCGACGCTAGCTCAGCGCTGATGGATCACTCCGCGCGCTCCGAACTCCGCTCAGCGCACCCGCGCCAGGACGAACCCGTCGTACCCCTTGGTGCCGACGGTCTGCAGCGCGGTCGCCTCCACGCGGTCCTCCGTCTCCAGCGCCGCGAACATGTGCCGCGTGCCGTCCGTGGACGGGTCGCCCGGGGAGAGGACCCGGCCGCCGCGGACCACGTTGTCGACGACGATCACGGTGCCCGGACGGCCGAGGCGGATCGCGTGGTCGAGGTAGGCCGCGTTGTTCTGCTTGTCCGCGTCGACGAACACGAGGTCGAAGGGGCCCTCGAGCGTCGGCAGGGTGTCCAGCGCCGCTCCCACCCGGATCTCGACGCGGTCGGCGAGGCCCGCGTGCTCGAGGTTGGCCTGCGCGACCGCCGCGTGCTCGGGAGAGTACTCACAGGTCACGAGCGTGCCGTCGGACGGGAGGGCGCGGGCCAGCTCGATCGTGGAGTAGCCGCCGAGCGTGCCGATCTCGAGGATGCGGTGGGCGCCCGCGATCCGGGCGAGCAGGTGCAGGAAGCGGCCCTGGGCGGGGGAGACGTCGATCGCCGGCAGCCCGGCTTCGGCGTTGCGGGCGAGCGCCGCGCCGAGCACCGGGTCCTCGGGGAGGAGGGCGGCCTCCAGGTAGCGGTCGACCCGGCCCCAGACGGCGCTGTCTCTCGCGCCGTCCTTCGCGCCGTCCCTGGTGCTGTCGCTCATGCTCCCAGCCTGGCCCTCCGACGGGCCGCGAGCCAGGGGGCCGGTATCGCCGCGTCCACCGTGTCGGGTCGGACACGCCTCCCGTCGCCGGCCGGCGGACCCGCCTAGGGTGCGGTACATGTCGGAAGCGAACGATCCGGGGTCGGCGCGACGGGCCGCGGGCGGCGAGCGGGTGGTGTTCGACGGCACCGCCGGCAAGCTGGTGGGGGACCGGTGGCCCGCGGCCGGTGAGCGCCGCGGGCCCGCGCTGCTGCTGCACGGCGGGGGCCAGACCCGGCACTCCTGGTTCCGGACGGCCGCTGCGCTGGCCGACGCCGGCTGGGACGCGATCGCGCTCGACGCCCGCGGGCACGGCGACAGCGACTGGGCGCCCGACGGCGACTACGGCACCGACGCCCTGAACGCGGACCTGCTCGCGGTCGCGGAGCAGGTGGGCGAACCCGCGCTGCTGCTCGGGGCCTCGATGGGCGGGATGACCGCGCTGGTCACCGAGGGCGAGCACGGCGGCGTGGCCCGCGCCCTGGTGCTGGTGGACATCGTCCCTCGGGTCGAACCCGACGGCGTCGCGAGGATCATGGCGTTCATGGGTGCGAACCCCGACGGCTTCGGCTCGCTCGAGGAGGTCGCCGAGACCGTCCGCGCCTACAACCCGCACCGCAAGCGGCCGCCGAACCCGGAGGGCCTGCGCAAGAACGTCCGGCTCCGCGAGGACGGGCGCTGGTACTGGCACTGGGATCCCGCCTTCCTCCGGGTCGGGGACGAGCCGCGGCGCTCGGCGACCCACGAGCGCGCCGCGGCCGCTGCCGCCCGGGTCACCGTGCCCACGCTGCTGGTTCGCGGCGCCCAGTCGGACATCGTGAGCTCCGACGGGGTGCAGGAGTTGCTGCAGCTCATCCCCGGCGCGGTCCACATCGACGTCTCGGCGACCGGCCACATGGTCGCGGGCGACGACAACGACGTGTTCACCAGCACCGTGCTCGGCTTCCTGGCCGACCACCAGGTGTAGCCGG